>JAUWGP010000037.1 GCA_030606335.1 Caldifarciminota bacterium | reverse complement strand
TCATCCTGTATATCCTGTCTAAAAAAAGACAAATTTGACAGGATTGACTGGATATACAGGATAGTTATAAATAAAAAGAATAAAAGAAAAAGCCTTAATCCAGTCCACCCTGTATTTCTGGGTCTGACCCCAACAAGGAGTTCTATTTTATCACCAAAAACTTTTTAGTCTCTGAAAACTCACCTACATCCATCCTCAAGAAATAAACTCCCGATGCGAGATTTTGTGTGTTTATTTCTACGCTGTGCTCACCAGCTTTTATTTTTTTATCAACCAAATTACTTAATAGCGAACCTTTAATATCGTAGATATATATTTTTACATGCTCAGGCTTTTCGATTGAAAATTTGTATCTTGTATCACTTAATAATGGGTTAGGTCTAACCTTAGGGAAGTTATATATTTTTATTTCCGAAGTTCTATCAACGCCAACACCCGCCCAATTGTGGAAATTTTCTATTAATATCTCCTGTGCGATTGTATCTGTTATAGCATGTAAAGGGAAGTAAAGAAATAGTAACTTGTAGCCACCTGGTGATTCGTACCTATATCCTAAGATTGTGCAATCGGTTGAATAGAATAGTGGCATACACTCTGAATCAAGTTCTGTGAATGTACCAACCCATGTCGGGTATAATGGTGTGCAGTCTACAGTAATCTCATCTGGCATGCAGCAAGTTATTACATCTGTGTTATCAATAAACACATCAAACGGCGATTCAGTAATATAATCATCTATGCCACCGTATGCTTTAAAATAATCTCTGAGTGGGTGTGGCGATTCAGGTGCTTCCCATTCTCCATATCCGAGATTAAAACCCGAACCTATAAAATCTTGAGATGATATTAATAAATTCCCACCTGAATTCACTAGACATTCAAACAACTGTGTATTAGTGAAATCAGCCAGACCTTCACCTCCAGGTGAAAGCCAACAGATTTCTCTAAGACCTGGTCCACTTATGTAATATTCTATGACAAAATTATCAGCAGAGCCATCAAGGTTCTCATTCCATACATTGTAAAAATAAGTGGGAAAAGCATTGTGTACACTTGTTCCAAACCCAAAAAATTCGTCCTCCTCAATATATAGAAGAGAACGAAGCAGGGTAACCCTCTTTACCATATAGCAGTAGTAATGTGTTTTATAAGTGGGTCTTAGTGCACTTCTATACTTAAGTTTTATCCAATAAGTTACTTTTACCTCTGGTCTTTGACCAGGAATAATAGCATGCCACCAGGCATTTTCGGAATATGGATCAGGGTTATAAACAGAATCCTGTATAAGAGATACTCTAAAAGTATTACATTCATTTATAGAATAATATAAAAATGCTGAATCTGGATAAAATCCTACACCAACCGAATCTTCATTGTAATCCCAGGAATAGATATGAACAATTCTATCGTGAGTATCGTATGTACTCTTTAATTTCTCAACAGAGACACCAGTATAGTTCTGACCATAGAATTTAACAAGTGCTCGAATCCAGAAGAGATCAGATGAAGAATACCATCCTGGACCATTAGTTTCGGGTCCTGCACCACTCTGCCGCCAGCATATTGCATGATAAGGAGGAAAAACATTTAAATCTACTCTCATTGAGTGGCAGGTGTCTTCAATTGTATACCCAGCCCAGAATACCTTTTGATCTATATTTGGTTGTCCTGGAACAATGAGAGTATCCCAGTGTAAACCTACTGCGGAGGGTAACTCCATAGCAGCAGGTCTAAAGTAAAAATCACCTATCGGACTTGGACCAGGCATAGATGTAGAATCACGATACTCCCCATAAGATTCAAGTGTAACACTATCAGGAACATCGGCAACGAAACCATAATATATGTTGGGGGTATTCCCACACCTTTTATATCTACAGAAATGAATTTCAATAAGAGAGCAGGGGAAAGGTGGAACAAACAATACCCCAATAGTATCACCCGGAAGGATATCAGTTAGGTAATTACTACTTTCTCCACAATCATACTGTATTAGCGAATATACCGAAAGCCCATCTACAGACATAAGTTTACTCGGTTCACCCTGTTGAGATGGTAATAGATATACCTCTTGTGATTTTGCGTAAATATTGCTTGCTAAATTGCTACTAACAAGCAAAATTACAATAAATATTTTTAATAGCTTTGTCATATTTTATAAATAAACAATAGACTTATCTATTTAGAAGTTTGTTATCTTTGGACAAGCAACACTGAAGGAATAAGAGTTGGAGAACTATAATCTGATTATCTATATGCGGTTTATTAATTTTATCTTATTAAAACCACTCTTATTTCTGGTTGGAATGCGATGTGGAGTACTACAAATATCGAAGCAATCTTGAGGTATTATTCTATCACTACAATTCAGATGTATATATATTTATTATAATTCAAAATGTGCTAAAAGTCAAGAAAAAAGATAAAAAACTATCATATATTTGAATAACATTATCTTAATAGTATCATCGTCTTTGTCTGGGTAAATCTATTGTTATCTCTATCAATGTTAAGTCTATAAAAATATACTCCACCAGGAACATTCTCTCCAGAGTTATCTCTCCCATCCCAAATCACAGATTGCACGGATTTATTGGGATTACACAGATTAAGAGGGATGTTGCGGATGATGCGACCGGTAAGGTCATAGATGAACAGGGTAATCGGTAATCGGTAACCAGTAATCGGTTTGTGGTTTTTACTGATAACTGATAACCGATAACTGATAACTGTCTCTGTACTGAATGGATTTGGATAGTTCTGTTCTAATATTATGTCATTTGTAAGCAATTCATAATCACCTGTTACCACTGTAGATTCATAAAAATATGCCCGTCTAACAAGTGAAGAATCTAAAATATAGGGATTTTTTTTATCTCCCTGATAAGATGCAATCAAATCATTTCTAATCCGTTCCATTGAATCAACTGTATCAGTAAGATGCCATTGGAATAATACATCCTTTTGTAACCCGAAATATTCTGGATCAAGGCTGTCAGCCTGCCGCTTATACATAGTATAGAAATAAAACATAGCACGGGCTACATTACCTTTATGGTCCTCACGCGGTTCAAATAGATACGCATCTTCATCCTTTTCACTGTACTCGTCGATAAACTCTGTAGGAATGGTAGTTAAATAATAATCCAGACGAAACCATTTATCCGTATCTGGATCCGGGATTTCTGCAAATGGGTCATTTCCTCTGGAAGAATTAACCACTACTCTGGTTGGATATAGGTGAAACATATCGCTCTTAGCCTGACCAACTGAACCTTTGCTCTGAGGCCATGTGTGTTCAGTATCAATGCCCTTACTATAGGCATCTTGTGTCGGATCTTCTTGTGGGTCTAAATAGATTGTATATCCGGAGTATACACACGTTAAGCTGTCGTTATGCTGGTAAATATTTGCAAATAACGTATCTCTTGCTATGCTGTAAGGTAATACTGTATCTGTTTTATAATAGTATATCAGGCTATCAAGAAGCTCCTGTCCATCCAGGTCAGGGAAGATAGCCTCATTTCCTTTAGTATAGCCCGCAAGACCTAAAAAAATTAATCCTGATAAGAAAAAAATCCTTGTAAACATAATATTTTAACATGCTTATTTACATCCTTTTGTATGTAACTCTAAAATCTTTTGTTACATCTCTTACTAACTTATCAATTAAATCTCCGTATGCTTCATCAGGATCAGTTGCATTGAAACTAAATAAATTACCAGAAATTATACTGACATGAGCAACATCAGCCTCATCCTGTGAAGAACTTGTCCAGATTGTTGCACCACTATTAGTTTCCAATAACCTTACTGATAATGAAGCCTTCACCTCAGCACTAAAACTCATATATTTGGTTAAACTTAAAATATCGATCTTTGGTCTAACATTTGATATATCCAGATCGCCAATAATCAGGGTTTTTACACTATATTGTTCTCCTATTACCTTAACAGCCTTTGAATTGATTTTTTCCTGATTTAAGGATTCAAGAATTTCATCTTCGGAACCAAGCTCTATGATACGGATTCCTTTCTGGTTTTCGGTAATCGCCTCTATAAACTTTTGTGTTGCGTATTCATCATGATTTCCCTCCATGTTAGAGCTAAAACCAATCAACCCTAATACCTCATATTCTGTTAAATCTATTTCTGGTGGAACCATCACTCTGGGTCCGCATCCACTTATTAGAAATAGAACTATAATAAGAATGGATACTTTTACATATCTACACATATTCTCTCCTTGTTATAAAATTGGCAGTGTGCAAAATCTAACCACAGATTCACCCTGTTAAATATTTACAAAATTAAGTACAAGTAATCATCTCTGGTACTTTATTTAACAGGGGAACCACAGAGAATCTTTAGTATTAAGGGATTATAAAAGATTTTTTATTCCTTACCTCTGTGACCTCTTACCCATCTCAAGATCCTTATATCTCCTGCCTGTTGTTCCTTACGGACTCATCCATGGGATCTGCATGAATATTGGCTGGCAGTCAGAAAATTCGAAGAGATCTCTATTTTATTAATAAATTATTTTTCTCTTTAATTCTCATCTCTACATGTCGCAGGCTCTGATGAGTTCCGTATGGACGATTCCTACAAGATTATATATATAAGTCACTATCTGGAGAACACAGAGAATTAAATTTACTCCCTGCCCTGTTAGATGTTTACTATCTAACGGGGTGAATGACCTCTGTGGTTTGTCCTATTCTTTTATATTATTTTTCACAGTATAATAAAATTAACTACACATTATTTCCCCTTTCTATGTCTTCTAAATACTCTCCAACAAATTTTACTATATTGTCGTTCTTTAGGACGAAATATACCCTCACTTACAAATCTTATATCCTCTACTGAATAAAACGCCTTTGGGTTAAACTTCTGGATAACTTCTGCAATGTTACGAATATCATGACGTCTTACTATTGTAAATAGAATCTTTACATCACCATAGGCACCCTCAGCATCTACACGAGTAACTCCAAAGCCTTTTAATTGAAGATAATTTATCAATTCTGTTGCATCCTTCTGGGTAATAATTCGAACAATTACCATTCCAATCGACAATTTTTCTTCTATTAATATACCAAGATAAGTTCCCAGTGCAAAACCACCACCATATGCTAAATAACATACTACATTGTCCAAATTTTTCATTATCTGTCCGATTGCAAGAAGCCATATTAAAACCTCAAAGAAACCTATTAAGGCAGAAAGAAATTTAACCCCTTTTGCCATGAGTATAACACGTATTGTTCCCATGCTTACATCCAGGATTCTTGCAATCAAAATAAGCAAGGGAAGTATAATCCACGTGTACATTGTAGAATTTAGAAAGGTAATATTTTCCATATTTATTTGTGAAAAATTTAGTCCTCTGTTTTATTATAACATTAAATGTAAAGAAAGTCAAGAAAATTCAAAAACGTTTACACAGTAGAAGACATCTATCTAAATTTTGCACCCGAACATATAAATGAGTGCGGTTTCATCTTTATCCACTTACCCTCATCTAAGCCAATTATATTGCCACACTGACACTTTACTTCTCTACCATCACGAACACTATAATCCCTGATAATCCTTCCCTTCCAGCAGTGCAGTAATTTACCTTTACCAAATTTTAAATATTTGAATACTCTCTTCTTGCATCTGGCACATTTTACAGTCAGCATATTTATAACCTGTCAACAATCATGACATTTATTTCATCTGTTTTAAATATTATATCTCTATATCTATCCTTTTTGTCAGGTAAAATATATCCTTATGATTTTTATATCCCAAATGTTTAAAAAATTCTATTGAAACTGTGTTCCGATCCTCAATTAAACAGGCGTATATACGGATACCAAGTTTAAAAAAACGGTTTTCCACCTCTGATACAAGTCTTTTTGCTATACCTCGTCTCTGATAATTGGATGATACAGCGACACGATTTATCCAACCCTTTCGTCCATCATGGGTTGCAAGGATAACCCCGATCATTTTATTCCTTATATAAGCTGCGAGATAGATAGAGGTAGGTTGCTGTAACTGGTGTTTAATACTCTCTCGACTGTCACGACCATGCGGTTTATATGGAAGTCCTACCTTTTCCCATAATGATATAAGGGAATCATACTCATCTGTTGTCAGTTTCTTTATTACAATATTTTCTATATCTTTTTCAGGATTTTTCATCATCATTGTTTTATTCATAACAATTATAAAACGTCTGTCATTGCAAGTCCGTCGCACTTCTTGACGGACGTGGCAATCTCATTATTTATTACTAATAACACTAAAAAGCGATTGCTTCGCCTACGGCTCGCAATGACATAAATGCTCTCTGTCATTGCGAGTCCGTCGCACTTCTTGACGGACGTGGCAATCTCATTATTTATTACTAATAACACTAAAAAGCGATTGCTTCGCCTACGGCTCGCAATAATGACATAAATGCTCTCTGTCATTGCGAGACTGAACAAAGTGAAGTCGTGGCAATCTCATTATTTATTACTAATAACACTAAAAAGCGATTGCTTCGCCTACGGACTCGTAATGACAGGATTAGATATACTATAACCGCAAAATATTCAGCCCTATCTCCTCATCAAATTCTCTATCAACCTCACCGTCTATTGTATCAATAATACATTCAAAGGTTGCGCTTACGACTGCAGAATTAAGATGTCCACCAAAAGATCTGTGTTCAGAGTCACATAAATTCACATGTATATGCAGATATACTTCACCATCCATTGTTGTTATATTACCGACCAGAGGTGCTATCTCGTAATTTCCCTTCAGCTCATTTGAGTGATATTTTTTTGTCTCTACTTCAAAAAGTCCTATTGTAACCTTATTTGTTGCCCCGATTCCATATATAGAACCCAGTTTTATCCTCTGGTCTATACAAAATTGCTTTAGTGTCTCTACTATCTCCTCTCCCCTATCAATCCTTACAATAAATTTATCACCAAATTTCCTGTATATCATTAAAACCCCTATTGTTTAATTTATTGACTTGAACAATAATTTTAAAAATCACCTTTCTATAAATAAGTCTCTTAAAAGTCTCTTACCTACCTACCGGCAGGCAGGCAAGTCCCTGTTGAATAAGTCCCTGTCTTTAATTCTCATACAATCTCTTTCAATCCCTGTTAAATAAGTTCTTTTGAAATAAAAAATAAGTCTCTTACCCCGCCTTTAGCGGGGCAGGCAATTCCCTGTTAAATAACAATCTCTTTCATATCACTGTCTTCTATAATCCACTATCCAAAGAACACCATATAAATGCCTGCAAAAGCGATGATAATCGCCATAATTCGCAGTAAATTCATTGGTTCCTTGAGAAAAATGGCTGCAAAGATAAACACAAAAACGTTACTGGTCTGGTTTAGTGCTGATGCAATAGAAACCTGGGTTAATTTCATTCCAGCCAACCAGAAAAACATAGCAAGATAGGCTCCAAAAAATGAGCTGGCAAGTGTATAACCCCATCCTCTCGCTGAAATTAGAGTAGAAACAATTTTTCGGCGTGATGAATTAAAAACGAGAATCAGACATAAAAATAGCACACCTCCTAACAACCTAACTTCTATAGCCCACAACAGTGGAGAACGTCCTATTATTGGTTTTATCATAACAATTCCAACTGCTATGCATAACACAGCAAGTACTCCTAAGACTATTCCCCGTATAAGGTTACGACGACTGACCTCAGTATGTCTCTTCTCACGAGTTATGAGTAATACAGATGAAATAATTATTACCGCACCAAATATCTGTAAAACGGACAGGCGCTCACCAAGGAAGATCATGGATAACCCAATAATAGAAGGACTATACAGACAATCTACTATTGAATGTAAACCTGCACCAATCAGGTTCAAACTTTTAAATAGTAAGGTATCACCAACTCCTATACCAATCGCTCCGCTAAACAATAGCAGCAAGTAATCTCTTGAATTAAGTTGTGGTATAAACATTTCCTTAAATAACCACATCGTAGGAATAAATAGTAGTACGGCTAATACATTCTTGTATAGATTTAGTGCAACAGGGTGAACCGTTTCACCACTCTTTTTAAAAAGTATAACTGCAATACCCCAGGATACTGCAGCTAATAGAGAAAAAATTTCACCAAGATGTGGGATTGTACTATCCATAATATAAATTATACAAACTTGTCTTGGATTTTACCATAAAACCCATCTATTTTATAAAATACCAATTAGAAAAATATCTTAAGTGGCTTTAGCACGTTTTGTTTCCATGGCATTCTGTGGGATATTCCAGTTCTATCCTTAAATGTACGGTAATTTTCTAAATACCATTTAAAATTCCGTACTAATGCATTTTTATTAGAATACTTTGGCTTAAAGCCTAATCTCTCTTCTGCCTTTATTACAGATACAAAAGAATCCTTTGATGCTGTATCATAAATCCATTTGTATAATGGAGATAGACGCAAAAACTCAAGAAAACGTAGTGTGAGGATTACAGGTAAAGCAGGAAAAGTCTTCATTCTCTTTCCGAATCCCGCATAATCCAATACTGCCTGATAATCTTCCCTCATTGTTGTAAATTCTTTAGCCCCAATATTATATGTATTGTTAACAATACTTTTATCTAAAGTTAAACATAAATAAATGACCTCACAAAGGTCTTCAACATCAAGTAATTGGTATCGATTATTTCCATCTCCAATCATTGGAAAGTTTCTGCCGTCCTTTGCCCACTCATAAAAAATAGCGAAAACCCCTAATCTCTCAGGACCAACAAATGATTTTGGTCGTAAAATAGGTATACACATCCCTTTATCTCTATATTCAAGACAGGCTTCTTCAGCTAATATTTTTGCCTCCCCATATGGACCAACGCCTTCTAATCTATCATCCTCATATAATGGATGATGATCAGGTATGCCATAAACTGCAGTCGTGGATATATGAATAAACCTTTCTACATTGTTTTTAAATGCCTCTTTTAGGACAATTTTTGTTCCCTCTACATCGGTTGAGAATATCTCCTCTTTTGAATAAAGTGGTAATGCGGCTGCGCAATGAACTACTAAAACGACATCCTTCATTATCTCCCTGACAGTTTCCTTGTTCCGAATATCTCCAACTACAGTCCTGATTTTATTCTTTTCAGGGTAATCAAATTCAACAAGATCAAGAGAAATGATATTACTTATCCCTTTATCTAATAGATATCGTATCAAATTTATTCCCAGGAAACCGCTGCCACCAGTAATTAATACCTTCATATAAACCACCTTATTATTATAATTTATGAATGAATTTTTAATTTACCTCTTAAAGATTTGCTGCTCAAGTGGGTTTACATTATATCGCCTTAATATATTTGTACCTTCCATGGAGTATTTCTATGTCAAGAATTATAACACTGTATAGGAGAAAAGTCAAGTAAAATCATCGGATTGGAATGTTAAACGTTTAATGTTGAACGTGAAATGTTAAATGTTAAATGTGAAATGTTTAATGTAGGAGCGACTTCCCAGTCGCGAAGAATGAAGAGCGAAAAGCGTAGGGCATAGAGCGTAGGGCATATAGTGTAGAGCGTAAGGAAGAAATGGTGAAATAGTTCAAAGGAAAGTTAGTAGTATACTGTGTAACTTAAAGTGTGCAGATGTGATTATTAAAAAAATTATAGATCTCTTTGCATTATTATGGCATCTTCACCATTTGGGTAGTACCATTCTTTTATTTCCACTTTACAAAAGCCAAATTTTTTATAAAAGGATATTGCAGGTAAATTGGATGGTCTCACCTCAAGTAGTGCCTTTTTCTTTTTTAAGCCCATCCAGAATTGTAAAAGATATAAAAGAATTTCACCGCCAATTCCCCGTCGCCTATACCCTTTCCTCACCGCTATATTGGCTATGTGGATAACATCCATCTGTAATAACGTCATGCCATAACCAATTATTTCATATTTCTCATAAACAACTGAGTGGGAATTGGGAGTCGACAAGATGCTCAGGAACATATCTTTTGTCCAGGGCATTTTAAAACACTCATTCTCTATCTCTAAGATAGACTCAAGGTCATCAAAATTCATCTCACGCGTGTTTCCTTTCATTCTTTATACTGATACCCTCGTTTTTATAAGTTAATTAGTTAATTAGTTGAATAGTTAATTAGTTGAATAGTTGATTAGTTGAATATTAGATGTTACATGTTGAATGTTGGATGACGATTGACTTTGTCCTTTAACCTTTTTATTTTTTCCTTTTGAACAGACGCTACGACTCAATGACACTAAGACACAATAAACTCAACAAACCCAATGAACTCAATAAACCCAATAAACTCAATAAACCATATAACCCTACAACCTAATTAATTTCCTTTACTATGCCGAGTTTGATTAGTCTCTCTCTTACCCTGTTCTCAAAGCAATCGGCATTGGATTTTACCTTGAGGGTTATATGATTCGTTGGATTTTTTGAAATGTTACTTTCTTTACCCTTCTTTATGTCCTTACTTAGAATCTTTAACAATTCAATATTAGTATATCCAGTAAGGGATTCTATTGCCTTTTTAACATTTTGAGATTTTCCCATCATATTTAAAAAAGTACCATTTACCTCTGCAAACGAGGCTGCTGGTATTACCACATCAGCATGCTCTGCTGTTTTCGTTAGGAAAAGGTCGCAGACTGCAATAAACTCTGCATCTTTAAAGAACTCTTCTATCTTGTCAGGTTTATTTGAAAGCCCAACTGGATCTTCTCCAAAGACAAAGACTCCCTTAAACCTCTTGTCTATAGGTGGTAAATTTATTCCCATTTTGACCAATGTCCGCATATTTGACTTTGTGTACACCGGAGCCATTGGAATATCCTTGAGATTTTCCTTCAAAATTGCTAAAACTTCCCCATATACACCGGGATTGAATATTATAATGGGACTTCGCGCACTTTTCAATTCAGATTTCAGATTGGAGATTTTAGATTTTAGATTTTTCAGGGAAATAAAAGTATCGGGTTTGTACACAGATAGCATATCATCCTGTCCTATAATTACAATCCTCGCTCCTTTTTTCTTTGCATCTCTTATCTTTAATCCTGGCATCGACCGTAGTATCCAGGAATTTAAGCCGAAGAGTATTATTGTATCATAGGTTGAAAGATTATTCCAATCAATGTCCTTAATCTCACTGTTAAGAATCACTGATGTATCAGGTGAAAATGTATAAACGTTTTCTGTGCCAAAATTCTTTGCAATCTTTTTTATCTCATTAATCTCTTCTGTTAGAGACCTCGGTGAAATGAAGAAACCAATCGAATCGGAACCATATTTCTCACTTATTTCAATCAATCTTTTTCTTGTTTTCTCAACTGTTTCAGTTATTTCAACGAAAGTGAATTTCTTGTTCTCCTTAATCATTGCAGCTATGAGTCTATCACTATCCTGTGCCATAACTGGTCCAAATTTACCTCTCACACACATACTCACCTCATCAATACCCTCTGCTTTTTCAAGTCTTCCGTTTCGTACACAAAGGTTTATCTTACATCCAAAACCACAGAATGGACAAACCGTCGTAATCTTTTCATAATCAAGTGGTATGGGTTTATCCATAAGTATGTTCTTCTCCCATAAAGCACCTGTAGGACATATATCAACGCAATTCCCACAAGATTCACAATTTGTCTCAAGTAGTGATTTACCAAAGAAAGTATCTATGGTTGTATCAAATCCTCTCTTGGCAAAACCAAATACACCAATATGCCTAACCTCGTCGCAAATCCTTACACAGCTACCACAGAGTATACATTTCTCGGTATCCCTTATTATCAATGGGTGACGTCTGTCCTTACGTTTTTGGTGTGATTCACCATAATAGGTCTCCTGTTTTGCCTTAAACTGTGTAGAGTAAGACTTCAGGTCACACTCATACCTTTCCATACACCCACAATCTATGCATCTTTGTGCCTCATTTATTGCCTCTTTTTCTTTAAAGCCGGTTTCAATCTCTTTAAAATCCTTTACCCTTTCTTTTGGACTCTTCTTTTCTGGTTCAAGTCTTGGTTTCTTCTCATATTCGTCGTACTCCTCTTCAGGAATTTCAGAGAACTCACCCTTCTTAGATATAAATTCATAGTTGTTCTTCAATTCCCCACCCATAAGATAGACATCTATACTCTTTGCTGCCTCTCTCCCATCATAACTCGCCTCTACAACTGTAGCAGGACCTCGGACTGCATCACCTCCAGCGAACACACCAGGAAGGTTAGTAAGAAATTTATCATCAACTTCTACACTATTCCATTTTGTTGTTGAAACTTCATTTTCCTTGTTGAATGATAGATCTACTGATTGACCAATCGCCATAATTATCGATTCTGTCTTAATCTTGAATTCTGACCCCTCTATTGGTACAGGTCTTCTCCTACCAGAAGAATCGGGCTCACCTAACCTCATCCTTATACACTCAATCTCTTTAACTCTATCGTCACCAATAATTCTTGTTGGATTTGTAAGGAGCTGAATATTCACTCCCTCTAACTCAGCATCCTCTACCTCTACACTATGAGCAGGCATCTCTTTTCTTGAGCGCCGATAAACAATTGTTACCTTAACACCCATTCTTATTGCAGTTCTTGCAGAATCAACTGCAGTATTACCTCCACCAACTACAACCACATTCTTGCCCAAATCAAGTGATTCACCTAATGTAAATCTCTTGAGAAAATCTACACCCTGAAAAACTCCATTCAATTCTTCTCCCGGTATACGCATAGATTTTCCTAAACCAGCACCTGCACCCACAAATACCGCATCATATTCACTTCTTAAATCAGATAATGTAATTGTATCTCCTACTAACACACCAGTTCTTATCTCAATACCCAATGATTTTATTAGATTTATCTCTTTATCCAGTACATCCTTCGGAAGTCTATAAGAAGGTATGCCATATCTAAGCATTCCTCCTGTTTCAGGAAGCGCCTCAAATATAACAACCTTATGACCCATTTGTGCCAGGAAATAGGCAGCAGAAAGGCCTGCAGGACCTGAGCCGACTACTGCTATAGACTTTCCAGTTGGTGGTTTTTTGGGTGGAACATAAGGATTCTGGGAGAAAAGGTCTCTATCTGCAATAAACTTTTTTATATTCCTTATGGATATAGGTTCTTCCACAAGCCCTCTTCTACAGTTTTCCTCCTCACAGAAGGCGGGACACACCCTGCCAAGACAGGATGGAAGCGCAAGACCACCCCTTATTACCTTTAATGCAGAATCAAACTCACCCCTTGCTGTAAACCCCACATAAGCCTGTACATCAACCTTTGCAGGGCAGGCAAGACTGCATGGTGCTATGCAGTCCGCATAGTGGTCAGAAATAAGGAGTTCAAGAGCAGTTTTTCTCAGTTCCTTTATAATAGGTAGCTCAGTCTCAATCTCCATATCCTTCGCCACAGGTGTAGAACAGGCTACAACTGGTTTACCCCCAGCCATAACAAGACATAGCCTGCATGAACCAAAGGGTTCAAGTTCCTCACCCTGACAGAGAGTGGGTACATCAATGCCCTCTCTTTTTAAGACATCAAGAATCTTTTCACCAGAGTTAGCATCTACTTTTTTACCATTTACCTTTACTTTCATATTACCTAAGATAATTATATCAAATATTAAATTTTATAGAGTATCCCGAACTCACTTGATTACAGACAATATGATACCTGTCATTACTAGCCTTCCATAATTAGCGGACAAAGAAATACCCTTCCTTTATACTAATCCCTGATATGAGATTGCTTCGTCGTCCATAAAGAAGTACGACAGACTCCTCGCAATGACCAAAAGTAGTCTGTCATTGTAATGAATTCAGGGTGATAAACCCTTTAATTAAATTAAAAATTGTCGATATTCAATAAAGTTGTATTAATAATATCACGTAACTTTGGGACATTCCCAAAATTTATATATTTCTATACAATATATTTGATTTTTAATATTTACTTTTTTATATTTATTCTTACTCTACCTTTATTGCATCAAAATTACATGCATCCCTGCAGAAACCACACCTCGAACATTTTTCAGAATCTATTGTGTGCATTTTTTTAGGTTCGCCAGTTACTGCTCCCACAGGACACACAACCTTACATCTACCGCATCCGGTACATTTATCTGCATCTATAGAATAAGTTATTAGACTTCTGCACTTATGCGCTGGACATTTTTTGTTCTTTATATGCTCTTCATACTCATCCCTGAAATATCTGATTGTTGTGAGAACAGGATTGGGGGCAGTCTGACCCAGACCACACAGAGATCCACTCTTGATCTCTTGACTGAGTTTCTCAAGGGTTTCTATATCTCCCTCTTTCCCTTTACCTTCAGTAATACGTGTCAATATCTCGAGCATTCTCTTTGACCCAACCCTGCAGAAAGTACATTTTCCACAGGACTCATCCTGGGTGAAAGAAAGAAAGAATCTTGCAACATCGACCATACATGTTTCCTCATCCATAACCACCATACCGCCTGAACCCATTATAGCACCTGTTTTCGTTATTGATTCATAATCAACAGGAGTATCAATCAGGGATTCAGGTATACACCCACCTGATGGTCCACCGAGCTGAGCTGCCTTAAACTTTTTATCTCCAAGTATTCCACCACCCACATCGAATATGACCTCTCTTAAGGTTATCCCCATTGGAACCTCTACCAGTCCTCCCCTTACAATCTTACCAGCGAGAGAAAAGACCTTTGTACCCTTACTTCTATCTTTGCCATATTGATTAAATGACGAAGGCCCATGAAGTATTATGAATGGAACGTTAGCCCATGTTTCAACATTATTTATATTTGTTGGATAACCCCAGAGACCACTAACAGCAGGATAAGGAGGTCTTGTTCTTGGCATACCCCTTTTACCTTCTATAGATGCCATAAGAGCTGTTTCTTCACCACATACAAATGCACCAGCTCCTTCTATGATATTTATATCGAATGAAAATTTTGTCCCGAGAATGTTCTTTCCCAAAAAACCATACTTTTTTGACTTTTTTATAGCGCTTCTGAGCCTTTTAACAGCAAGTGGATATTCCGCCCTTACATAAATATAACCCTCACATGCACCTATTGCAAAGGCACCTATGAGCATACCCTCAATAACGGAATGTGGGTCACCTTCTAAAGTACTTCTGTCCATAAAGGCTCCAGGATCACCCTCATCACCATTACAAACGATAAATTTCTTTCCATGTCTCGATGCCCTGGCAAGATCCCATTTAATACCTGTTGGAAATCCTGCCCCACCTCTTCCACGCAGACCTGATTCCTGTATCATCTCAATTACCTTTTCTTGCGTAAGTTCTCCTACAACCTTTTCTATAGCTTTATAACCATCCCTTGAAATATATTCGTCTATATCATCAGGGTCTATTATACCGCAATTTCTCAAGACTATTTTAACCTGTTTGTCGAAGAATGAATCCTCCTTTGTCCTTATGTCATCACCCTTGACAATAAATTTTTCAACAGCCTCCTTTTTTTCTCTCTTTCCGAAATGTGCTTCGATTATATCAGCCACAAGTTTTGGTTTGACCATACCATACGTAACGGCTGTTCCATCTTGAATCACATCAACAAGTGGTTCGCTATAGCACATACCTATACATCCCACAGACTTTAATCTAATGGAGAGTTTTCTCTTCTTTATCTCTTCTTTAAGGGCATTATAGACCTCATTCCCGCCAGCTGCAATACCACAGGAGTTAAGTCCAACCCTTATTTCTTCTATTTTAGACATTTTTGAGTAATTAAGTTGTTTTGGTCTGTCTGGTTTATAAATAGATTCTTAGGGTCATTGAGTCTTAGCGTCGTAGAGTCGTAGTGCATTACGTCTTTTCATAATCAACTATTCAACTAATTAACTCTTATCCTATTAAACATTTAACATTACACATTTAACATTAAACATTCCATTCTTCAATCGTCATTTGTAATTAGAAATTCTACATTAGAAATTAGTCGTTTCCCCTGTGCCCTACTCACTCTTCTCTCTTCCCCGATTCCCCGTTTCTCTCTCTACGCCCTTCTGTTTGATGTCTTTAATTAGAAATTCGACATTAGAAATTAGTCGTTTCCCCTGTGCCTTACTCACTCTTCTCTCTTCCCCGATTCCCCGTTTCTCGCCCTGCGCCTTACGCCCTACGCCCTACGCTCCTCTCTTATCGCAACGAGGACGTTGCTCCTACCTTCTTTCTTCTCTCATCCTTCATCCCTTCCCTGTATCAGGTGATATTCGTCTTATCACCCTTTTTGCCTTATCCGCTGTTAATTTACCATACACCTTGTCATCTATCATAATACAAGGAGCAAGGCTACAGCATCCAAGGCAGGCAACCTTTTCGAGTGTAAATTTACCATCAGATGTAGTCTCCCCCTCTTTGACATTAAGCATACCGACTATAGCCTCTGTTATCCGTTCAGCACCAGTTACATGACAGGCTGTACCATGACAAACCTTTATAATATGCTCTCCACAGGGAGATAATTTAAACTGCGAATAAAATGTAACTATACCAAACAAAGTTGCAGGAGGTATACTGCGTTCTTGTGCAACAATCTTAAGAGTATCTTTAGGCAGATACCCATATACATCTTGAATCCCCTGAAGTATTGTAATGAGAACACCCTCTTTTCCCTGGTATTTTTTTATTATTTCCCTTGCCTTAGACAAACTCATTTTCATAAATTAATTACAAAAACCCATTTCAGACATGTAACCAATAAATATAAAATCAATCTACAGCAGGTAAAAATTGTGTTTAACGAAAGGTGAAATTATATCACAAAAAGTGTAAGAAGTCAAGAAAAATAATGGTTGAGTTGAACAATTTTCATTTAGAATATTTTTATACTTCTTGCCAAAGCCTTCTTACCCCTGTAATCTGGAAGGAGTATTGGAGTCTTCCTTTCAGGTGGTATTTCAGCCTCTTTGAGTGATTTAATATATCTCTCTAAGTGTTTCAGGGTTAATTTTCCACCACCCTTACTGGACTTAATATACTCAGCAGTCGATATACCAGCCTTTCTTCCAAATACAATACAATCAAGGGTAGAATTACCCATTAACCTGTTCTTTCCATGCACCCCACCAGATGCCTCACCAGCTACCCAGAGTCCTTCTAAGGTTGTTTTACCCCATGGGTCAGTTTCAATACCTCCATTCTGGTAATGAAGAGTAGGGAAGATAAGAACTGGATTTTTTGCTATGTCTATATCAAATCTACCAAACATACGTTTCATACCAGGAAATGCATTATCTATAGTCCCTTTTCCGTTCTTTACATCTATTAGAGGAATATCAAGCCAGACACCCTTCAATCCTGCAGGCGTAGAAATACCATTATTCTTAACATAACATTCTCTAATTATCGCTGAGGCTTCGACATCTCTGGGTTCAAGAGGAAATACAAATGCCTCGCCCTTGATATTCACAGGTTGTGCACCCATACTCCTAAGTTTCTCTGTAAGCAGGTGACCAACTATTTGAGGTGGAAAGACAGCACCTGTGGGATGATACTGTACAGTATCTGTATCCCTGAGTTTTGCACCTGCACGATAGGCGATAACCGCTCCATCAAAGGTTGCTCCGTAATGATTCGTAGTAGGGAATCCTCTAATATGTAATCTCCCAAAACCACCAGTTGCAATGATTGTCGTCTTTGCCTTTACAATCTGGTATTCAGAGGTTTCAATGTTTGCGAGAATGGCACCAGTAACTCTTCCATCTTCGGTAAGAAGCTCTATAACTGGCTTGTGCTCGATAGTAGGAATTTTTCTGCTTTGAAACTCATCCTTGATAACCCTGAATTCCTCGAGTCCTGTATAATCCTTGCATGCATGCATCCTCTTCCTACACGTTCCTCCACCCCACCTTTCCACAAATGTACCATCTTTGTTTCTATCAAACAATGCTCCCAGTTCTTCCAGCCATTCCATAACAAGTGGTCCATCAGTTACAAGCGACTTAAGTACATCTGGTTTATTGGTAAAGTGTCCACCTCCTATAGCGTCGATAAAATGTATCACAGGAGAATCATTTTCCCTATCTGCTGCCTGGGTACCCCCTTCTGCCATGATCGAATTACAGTCACCATGTCTTAGCTTATTTACAAGGAGTATCCTTTCACGAGGAATCCCTTTTATGTTAGCCCAGATTCCGGCTGTTGTACCTGCGAGACCTCCACCAATAATCATTATATCTACATCGTAATCTGGTTTTTTAATGTCAACATCGCCTTCATCAATAAGTGGATATGCTTCTAAGAGGTCTGCAACCTCGAAGGGTGCAGTATCTCCTTTGTTTACTCCAATTTTAATTTTACGCTTTCCCCCGGATGCAAAATCAGGATGCACCTTCAGGACCTCTTCCCTTTCTTCCATTGTCATTTGCTTTGGTACATAATCCTTTCTTTTAGAACGTGTCTTCTCTATTACTTTTATCAGTTCATACATATACTCTGGATAACCTTCAATGTACCTTAAATCTGCCATATTTCCTCCTCAATCTGATTCTCTCTTTCTCTCAGTATAAAGTTTTTTAAGTTCTTCTGTTGAAGCACATAAGAGTTTTTCAAAGTCCTTCTCATATATTTCGTTTTTTATTTCTTCCACCCTTTTTTTTAAACTCTCAGGCGATTTGAAGGCATTTCTTCCGTACAGCCTTCTTACAAGCTGTCCAATGTGATATTGTACAATTCCAGCAGGACATCTCATTGCACACATACCACAGTGAATACACTCAAAAGAACCTTCAGCCGCCTTTTCAAAATCACCCCTGAGTATTGCCTGTATGTAATCCATAACCTCAAGGTCCTGAGGACATGCCTTTGTACAGGTGTTACATGCAACACATCGTGCAATCTCAGGATAATATTTAACTATAGTAGTATAATCGTAATCCTCTTCACCGATATCATAATTAGCCTTTTCAGCAGGTACAAATGGTATCTGTACAAGATACATCCCATCTTCAACCCTTGTTTGACAGGCAAGTGCAGCATATAGTTTATAATCGCCAACATTTCTATAAATCGTTGCACATGCACCACAGAATCCACCTCTACAACCACATGATGTGATAAATCTGTACCCAGCATATTCCATTGCCTGCATAAGCGTCAAGCCAGCTGGCACTTTGTATGCCCTTCCCATTATATGAATCGTAACCCAGTGCTCTATGTCTTTGTCATCGATACCAGTGGTAAAGAAGCGACTGGATTCGGCAATCTTGTCCATGATACTCTTCTTCTCACCCATAAGACCCCCAGGTTTCAAATGATAAACTAATATTTAAAATTTAAGTTTATAAAATACAAACTACATGGATTTTATAATCTTCTTTATCCTTTTGGCAAAAGCGCTCTTTAATAGTCTTTCCGGGACACCAAGACAGTCTTCAAATCCATCATCATAAGCTATCTCGCCAAGATATCTTACATCAAATTTCTCTATCCACTCTCTCACCTCAGGAAATTCTTTTGTCTTCATATTCTGTATTACACCAAGTATTGGAACCTTAGAATCTTTCAACATCTTTAACGTCTTTTTGACGGTTTCTAAAACCACTTTCGATTGATTTGTGATAACCAGGAATTCAATCTTTGACACCAATCTGATAATATCAAGGGTAGAATCCCCAATTCCAGGAGGCATGTCAATGATAAGATAGTCAAGTTTACCCCACTGTGTAATGGCAAAGAGTTCTATTATTGCGTTAGATATATCAATTCCCCTTACTGTAAGTGGATTATCCTTAGCATAATATATAATAGACATAAAACTAATTCCATCTACATCTGGTGGTATAACACCCTTCTCCTCCTCTGGATATACATCCCTTATCCCAAGTATAACATGACAGGAAGGTCCATAGAAATCTAAATCGATAAGACCTACATTCTTTCCAATATCTGCTAATGACAATGCAAGGAGAGAAGCAGTTGAACTTTTACCAATGCCACCCTTTCCCCCTGAAACTGCAATTATTCTTTTGATGTCTTTTAACCTCTTATCTATTACATTTATTCTCGGATCCATTTTATTCAACATCTAACATTAAACATTTCACATTTCTTCCAATGCTACAAAGTCCGTTAGCTAACGGAAAGGCACGAAAAAACTATTTATCGTTATTTGTTATTCGTTAATTGGGTTTGTTGAGTCATTAAGTACTAAGTCATTAGTCATTTGTCATTATGTTTTAGAGTCATTGGGTCGGTTTAGTTGTTATATCTAATAACTAATAACCATTAACTGATAACATAAAAACTTAACTAATAAACTCTTATCTCATTTCACATTTAACATTTCATATTAAACATCCAACATTTCACATCCAACATTTAACATTTCGCATCCAACATTTAACATTAAACATTTAACATACAACATTTCACATTCCACATTCCACATTCTTATTTTTCTCCCTTTATAGATTCTACCCATACTCCTCGACCTTTAGTAATTTCAAAATCCCTACTCTCACATGAAGGACATTTTAGATAGATATGTGACATCTCAGGAACGAAATGTATTGATTCTATATCATCCTCACATAAATTAGTTATGGCTTCT
>JAUWGP010000030.1 GCA_030606335.1 Caldifarciminota bacterium | reverse complement strand
CAATCCGCTGATTTTTTTCTTGACAAAGTGTAAAAAATATGTTATAATCTGTTACGTTTTTTTGTTTTTTTAAAAAAAGGGGAGTAACACATGGTACGAGGTAAAGTAAAGTGGTTTAATGAGTCCAAGGGTTATGGATTTATTGAACTCGAAGATGGTGGTAGTGATGTTTTCGTCCACTACAGTGAAATCCAGGGTGAGGGATTTAAGACCCTGCTCGAGGGTGATGAAGTAACATTTGAGGTGGTGGATGATAATAAAGGACCAAAAGCAACCAATGTAAACAAATCTTAAAGTCCTGACAGTCTACCTAAGGGTCGCAGCATTCACAGCTGCGACCCTTTTTTTATATAATCCGGTAATCCGCTGATTTTTTTCTTGACAAAGTGTAAAAAATGTGTTATAATCCATAACGTTTTTTTGTTTTTTTAGAAAAGGGGAGTAACACATGGTACGAGGTAAAGTAAAGTGGTTTAATGAATCCAAGGGTTATGGATTCATTGAACGCGAAGATGGTGGTGGTGATGTCTTCGTCCACCACACTGAAATCCAGGGTGAGGGTTTTAAGAACCTGCTCGAGGGTGATGAGGTAGAATTTGATATAGTGGATGATGATAAGGGACAAAAAGCAAGCAATGTAAAAAAGATTTAAAAGTCCTGACATAGTCTACCCAGGGGTCGTAGCATTTACAGCTGCGACCCCTTTTTTATATAATCCGATAAATCCGCTTAATCCGTTGAAAACATCTTCTTAATCCGCTGATATTTTTTCTTGACTTTTCTCATATTTAGTGCTATAATTATATCAGAAGGGATAATTGGGAAAGTAGAAGAGTTCCGTAGCGAATAAAGTCACTCAGGTAAATAGTTAAGACCATCCCCAATTTACCTTTTGAATTATCTCTTAAATCTTAGCCTGACCCCCAATTCTGTTGTAACTTAACAACATTAATAACTATAACACAAAAATTTGAAAAAGTAAACTAAAAATTAGATGCATCTACATAATATTTGACTGACTTACTTAACCAATACTCATATCTAATAAAACTGTCTATAAGTATTATACGAGGAGGTAAAATGAAGTTGGTGACGATTGTGTTTGCTTGTTTTCTTTGGACCAGTGCATATGCCCAGGTCTGGGGATCTGATACAAGGCTCACTAATCAGGATGATTACTCCCTGTATCCCTCAGTTGCGGTGTCTGGAGATAGTATCCATGTTGTATGGGAGGATAATCGTGATGGAAACTATGAGATATACTACAAACGTTCTCTTGACAATGGAGGGACCTGGGGTTCTGATACAAGACTCACTAATCAGGATGATTACTCCTCTTGTTCCTCAGTTGCAGTGTCTGGAGCTAATATCCATGTCGTATGGTATGATAATCGTGATGGAAACGATGAGATATACTACAAGTGTTCTCTTGACAATGGAGTGACCTGGGGTTCTGATACAAGACTCACTAATCATGGTGATGCCTCCATGTATTCCTCAGTTGCGGTGTCTGGAGATTATATCCATGTCGTATGGCGAGACTATCGTGATGGGAACTTTGAGATATACTACAAACGTTCTCTTGACAATGGAGGGACCTGGGGTTCTGATACAAGACTCACTAATCAGGATGATGGCTCCTCGTATCCCTCAGTTGCGGTGTCTGGAGATTATATCCATGTCGTATGGGAGGACTATCGTGATGGGAACTATGAGATATACTACAAGCATGGTAGAGAAGAGTTCTCACCAGACGGACAGATTAAAAACAGCAGCGAGACAACTTATATTGGTAACAATATTTACAACGATGATGGAACTGAGCAGACAAAGGAGCAAGAGGTTGCTCCCGGAACCCCTGCAGTCTATCATATAAAGATCGAAAATGATGGGGCTAATGCAGATAATATCAAAGTAACTGGTACTGGAGATGTCTCAGACTGGACAGTGAGATATTACGATGACCTTATAGGAGGAACAGAGATAACCGGAGATGTCACAGGTGGAGGTTGGTTTACTGGTACTCTCTTGTCCGATGATTCAAAGGAGATAAGAGTGGAAGTGACGCCTGCTCTCTCTGCCTCGGGCAGTTATGAGGTCCTTGTGACTGCTACTTCGCTCAATGCTGTGCCTGAGAAGAAGGATGTGGTTAAGGCGATAACAACAGCTCAGACAGGCATAGAGGAGGATATCGCTCAAATCCTGAAGGATTATTCCATCTCTCTGTTGTTTCCAAATCCCTCTTATAACAGGTCTGTTATAAGATACAGTCTCCCAGAAAAGGAGCGGATTAGTCTCCTGATCTATGATATATCAGGAAGGATTGTGAGGACCCTTATCAGGGTAAAGAGCCAAGAGCCTGGAGTCTATACAGTAGTCTGGGATGGCTGTGATGATAATGGGATGCGATTACCAACAGGCGTATATTTCTACCAGTTAAAGACAATGCGTTCTTCTATAACAAAGAAGATGGTGTTTGTGAGATAGTTTCGATTAAACAGCGGGAAATGGGGTCAAGGGGTCAGGAAATCAGGACATCAGAAGATCATGACATCAGGGAATTAACATGAGTAGGAAGAAATGAAGAAATGGTGTCAGGAAATATCAACCCCGGTGAAGTAATCAAGCTTCACAGGGCAGGCATTCAACATATTTGCAGAGCATTACCTATGGAAAAAAATTGGTGTTATTCTCAATAATCATTGACAACATAAAGAGTTATAACGATAATTTTGTAGAAAAAGAAGACAGGCTACTTTTTTATAATCCGATAAATCCGCTTAATCCGCTGAAAATATCTGATTAATCCCTTCAATCCGCTGATATTTTTTCTTGACTTTTCCCACATTTAATGCTATAATTATAACAGAAGAGATAATTGGGAAAGTAGAAGAGTTCCGTAGCGAATGAAATCACCCAGGTAAATAGTTAAGACCATCCCTAATTTATCTTTTGAATTATTTCTTAAATCTTAGCCTGACCCCCAATTCTGTTTTGAGACCTTTTGTTTGGAATTCCATAAAGGTTAGAGAGTTGATAGATTCACTATATCAGGGTTACCCAATAGGATATCTAATTGCTTGGCGAAATCCAGATGTAAAACTGAAAGATGGTTCTAAATCAGCTGGTAAGAGAATTCTTATTGATGGTCAACAACGCTTAATTGCAATTAAGACTGCAATCTTAGGTGAGCAGATTATTACTAAGGATTATAACCGTGTTAGAATTCAAATTGCATTCCATCCAATTGATGAAAGATTTGAAGTATTTAATCCTGCAATTGCAAAAGATAAAACTTGGATTCATGACATAGGACCAATCATAACAGGAGAGGAACGTTTAAGTAGAGTAGTAAAAGACTACTGTAAAAGGAATCCCACAGCTAATTTTGAGCAAGTAGAAGATGCCCTTGAAAACTTGAAACAAATTAACAAAAGAGACTTTGGATACATTGAGTTAATTTCTGATTTAGATATCGAAGTTGTTACAGAAATTTTCATACGGATCAACAGACAAGGAGCACTTTTAAGCCAAGCGGACTTCGCGATGTCTAAAATTGCTGCAAATGAGAAGTATGGAGGAGTGAATCTTAGAAAGTGTATTGACTACTTTTGTCATCTTGCAGTTGCTCCCGAGTTCTATAACCAGTTTAAAGAGGTAGATAAAGATTTCACGTCAACTGATTATTTTCGCAAAATGTCTTGGTTGAAAAATGAGAAAGATGACTTATACGATCCTGGTTATGCTGACTTGCTGAGAGTTGCATTTACATCTGAGTTCAATAGAGGTAAATTATCCGATTTGGTGAGTCTTCTATCTGGAAGAAATTTTGAAAAAAGAACGTACGAGGAAAAAATTGCTATGCAATCTTTCCGATCTCTCGAAAAAGGTATACTAAATTTCATTAATGAAACGAATTTCAAAAGATTCCTAATGATAATCAGATCAGCGGGATTTATTTCTCCTCAACTCATTCGTTCTCAAAATGTGCTAAACTTTGCATACATACTATACCTCAGGTTAAAATTTCAGAACTGTAAAGCTGCCGATATTGAAAAATTTGTACGGAGGTGGTTTGTTTTAACAATTCTTACAGGAAGATATTCAGGTTCACCTGAAACAAAGTTTGATGTAGATGTGCGAAGAATATCAACTGGAAATTTTTCGGAATATCTTGAAGATATTGAAAAAGCTGAACTTTCTGACTCTTTTTGGGATGTTGCCCTTATACAAAACATGAATACCTCAGTAGCAAGTAGTCCCTATTTCAATGTCTATCTCGCTGCTCAGATAAAATCGAATGATAAAGGATTCTTATCAAAAGACATAACAGTTGAAGATTTAGTAACACATAGAGGCGATAGACACCATGTTTTCCCAAGAGAATATCTAAAAAAGTACGGGTTAACAAGAGGAAAATATAATCAGATTGCTAATTATGTATATATGCAATCAGAGATAAATATAAAAATAAGGGATAAAAGTCCAAATATATACTTTCGCAAACTAAAAGAACAATGTAATGGTGGTGAGAAAATATATGGCGCTATTGATAATCCGAAAACTCTTTACCGGAACTTAAAAATGAACTGTATACCTAAAACTATATTTTCAATGGCTATAAATGAGTATGAGGAATTTCTAAATCAAAGGAGACTATTATTGGCATTGAAGATGAAGGAATACTATTTTTCTCTATAAAGTCAAAATGCAAAAATGTGAAAGGTTAGGGATTAGGAACGGGTCTTGATTTTTGTGTTCGCATATGGGAAATGGGAGTCAGGCACAGAAATAAGATTTTGTGAAAATAGGTGTCAGTTGTCAGTTCTCAGTAATCATTTATAATGTAAAGAGTTATAACGAGACTCTATTTTAGAAAAAGGGGACAGGCTACTTTTTCCACTCACAATTTCTTTTTTTACATCAAATTCAATAGATGCTAAATTGCGTAGATGATTCAAATGTAACGTAACTTTCAATTTTTACTTGAATTTTATTTAGGTTTGTGTTATAATAAGATTAAATAAGCGAGTAACTTAAGAAGATATTTGAAAGTTTTACTATAATATTTACTAATTTATCCAACCATTCGAGTATTAAAAATCTTAGTGCAGGAGGTGAACTCTATGGTTATAAAAGAAGATATGATAGTAACAACAACACCCACTATCGAGGGTTTTCAAATACAAGAATATTTTGGAACTATTTCGTCTCATGTTGTTGCGGGAACTGGGTTTTTTCACGATTTTTTAGCGTCGTTTTCAGATTTTTTTGGTGGTCGTTCAAGTTCTTATCAAAGTCAATTGAGTTCTATTAACGAGGAAGCAATTGATATTTTAAGACAGAAAGCGATTTCACTTGGTGCAAATTCGATTGTAGGGTTACGTATCGACCACGATCAAATTTCAGGTAAGAATGTACAGATGTTTATGATTACTGCTCTTGGAACAGCTGTTATAGCCAAACCACTAAAAAAATCCGAAAACATAAGTACAAAGTCTAAAAAGCTTCTGAGTTCAAATGAAATAGATATACTCCTTAAGAGGAAAAGGATCGTAGAGCTCGCCAAACGAGGGGAATTAAATATGGATGATGAAATATGGAAATATATAATTGAAAATAAAGTTCACGAAATTGCACCAAATATTTTGGTCTCATTAACAAATTATTCAGATAACTCATATGTTACTGAATCTAAAAAGAAATTTAGAGAAAGATGTAGGCAATACTTCTTAAACTTACCAGAAGAGATTGCAAAGAAACATATATATTCTGCTATGGAAGAGAATCCGGGAATATTACAAGCTTTAATGGAAATCATAGATGGTTCAAATATTGTTGATTTTGGGAAGATAGGAGATTTTTTAGATCCTGATTATTTTTTGCGTGGAAAAAACTTTCTACCCCTACTTACGTTAAATAAATCATGGTACTGTACTGATGATATTTTAATTTTCGAAAATATCTTGGATAAGATTAAAAATATATTTAAAATGAGAGTGAAACTAATAACCGAGGTTTCAAAATTTTCCCACAAAATAAAGAAAATGTGGATATGTGAATGTGGTCAAAAGAATAGAGAAACCCAGAAGTATTGCTCAAAGTGTGGGAATGATATATTTGGATTTAAAGATGACGAAATTCATCCAAAGGAAATACAGCAATCGATTTCCCAAAAAATTGACATACTAAAAGAATATTTCTTAGCAGATTGAAATTTATAGTTAAAACAAGCTGGTTAATGGAATTGTGAATCTACCGTCTGTTCTTAGAAAAAATACTTCCTTTTCTTTGGTGTATTAATATTGCTATGCTTTAACTTTCGGCTTATTATGGTGTTAATTAATTCGTTCATAAAAAGTTTAGATAGCTAAATTAGCCGTGATTGAAATTCTATTAGTACAGATAAACCTATGTTGTGTGATCAAGAAAGATCATGATCGAATTTGTTGCAAAAACTCTCTTAATTCTTGTTCTCCTAGGTGTCTTCATTATTTCCCTGGTCAAGGTCTGGCGTCCACGTTTGGATCTTAATGAGATGCGCCTTCGATTTCTGGAGAAACACTGCAAGCTGAATTTCTCTCTCCAGATTGTTAGTACTTTGGTGGTGCTCCTTGTTCTGCTCTTGGCGGTCAACTGGATTGTACACAGTCAGATCGATCTAAGGGCTACTGTCACCAGCCTGTTCCGCCCCAAGCAGCCCAAACCTATTAGCTGGGTTGCCACTCGAGATCCGAACAAAATTTACCAAGATGAAAACCCAGTCGGCACTGTAGTCGGCATGGTGACAGAAAAGGGTGATATCGTTTCCTTTCAGTATCTCTGTGAGACGGGGAAACTGAAACGTGATCTCCCGTTTCAGTATCGCAGACAGACACTCCAGATTATCGATCTCGAAAGCTCTGCATTGCAGAAGTTTATAGAAGAAGTTGGCAGCATGAGAGAGAACACTCTCACAGGAGTAGTGTGTAGAAAACTAAAATAAAATGGTGTCGGTTCTCAGTAATCATTTATAATATACAGAGTTATAACAATACTTTGGTTTAGAAAAAGGAAACGGGCTACTTTTTTCCCACAATCTCTTTCTCTAATTTGTTATTAGGGAACGAATTGCGCTTTTCTTCAACAAATTTAATCAATGCTGAATTATGTCTAAAACACTTAGGATGTCAAGTTGAAAAAACTTGTAACTGGTATTCTCAAACTATAAATAATGTTATCAGATCAATAAACAAATGGTTAAATCAACTCAAGGAAGTACTAATATATTTCCATCTTATAATGCATGATAAATATGTATAGAATATAAAAAGAAGAAAATGACTTTATTTGTGATTATAAGTAGTTCGGTATTTGCAATTTTCTTAATTGGTTCAATGATAAAAGAGTACATAGAAGATAGGAAACAACAAAGAGATGAATATAATGAATATAAGAGACATATTAATGAACTTAAGACTAAAGCCCCCAAAGAATGCCAAGAGAAAGATGAGGAGTAGGTGTAGAAATAATTTTCTTAAGTTTGATACCAAATAATACACGGATTAAGCTCATTGACAAATCCAATTATGTATGATTTTCAAAGTAATAGATATAATGAGAAGCTCTATCTAACACCACAAGAACTATGTGATTGGTGCTAATTCCTATTTATATTAGTTATTTATTTAAGGAGAATTCATATGAATACTTTAATAGAATGCTCTTCATACAATTATTGGATCCAAGATCCTAATAAAATCTCTCAAAAGTTTTATCTCACATTTTGTTTATACATTTCTGCGATTTTAGATTTTACGGTAGCAAATGAATTGAAGCAAAAAAGAATACTAAATTGGTCAGCAGTATCTTCATATTATTCTATGCTACATACTGGCAGACTAATTATTTTTATAGTTTTTGGTGATTATCCGACAAGCCATTCAAATATTTGTAAATTTTTTAATGATAAACAAGATATTAAGTGTAATTGGTTAAAAAATTTCGATTCTAGTAATGATAGGACTAATATATCTTTCGATGAATTGTGTGAATACTATGAAGACAATTTAAAATTAAAAAATGTCAGAGAGAAACTTAGGAAATTTGGTGAAAAATTTGAGAAAGCAAGAAAATTGAGAAATGATAGTAATTATGAATCTCTTCTTATTGCTCACGAACATAATCATGTATATGTGACAAGTTCTTTTATGCATTTATCAAAAATAATGATTTCTGTTTCAAGAAGTAGTGTAGAAACAGCTACTAAGTGTTTTCATAATTACATAGAAAATGATAATTGTCTAAACAAAGATAGATATGTTTATCAATATTTCGTAGAAAAATATATTGATTTAAAGATATATGATCGAATAAAAGAGAACGACTCTTTTAATAACGGTATTTTACAAACTCTTAGACCGATAATATCCTCTTTAGAAGATATTTACTCCACTAAACAATACACCTTCAACAACTCTACAGTAACAGAAAAATTTAATCGTTTAGAGGAAAAAACCTCTATGAAGATGTTCAGTGGAAAAACTGAGTTAATGAAAGAGTTTGCAAAAAAAATTAATGATCTAAATTAAGAAGGAAAATCGGAATCAGGGGTCAAGCCCTAAAATAAGATTTAGATTTTTTTAAAATTAAATTTGTAGGTCTAACTTAGTAATTGTAATATAAAGACATTCGTGCAAAAAGTTGTGCATTGCTCTTAAACAAATAATTTGAATAGTGATATGAATATCTCACGACCAACCCCAAAGCAGTTTGACAAAACTAAATATAAAGACCTCATTGAAGAATTGAAAGAAAATATATTGGGATTAGAATTGGAAAAATCTTTAGAGGTGTTAGCCTACGACATTCTTGAGAACTATGAGGGATTTGAGAAGGTTGAGAAAGGACCTAATTTTCGTGGTACTCCATTTGATTTCTTTGGCTTCAAGAATGGAGAACCTTATATAATTGAATTCAAAGGTTCACTTAAAAGATTTAATACACCTGGAGAAACACAGAAACGTAGAATGATAAAGCTTCGTACTCGTGTAAAAGGTCTGAATGTAGCCCTTCTTCAGATTAAGTTGAGAAAAGGAGAGTACCGTATTTATTACAATGAAGAAATGGAAATTCTATTTCAAAAAAGAGAAGCCCCAATCGAACCTATTGAAGATTGGATAAAACAACATATTAAATAGGAAAGGAGAGAAAGGGGTCAGGTCTTTAGTTTTAAGTTTACTTGACATCTTATGGAATAGGGAAATCGGGGTCAGGCACTATTTAAGAATCGGAGAATAGGTGAAACGGGGATGAGGGAAGAGCGTCCTAGCGGGTAATATTGGTGTCAGTTTTCAGTAATCCCTTCCAATGTATAGAGTTATGACGAGACTTTATTTTTAAAAAAACAGGCTGCTTTTTATAATCCGCTTAATCCGCTGAAAACATCTGTTTAATCCCTTCAATCCGCAACAAGAGCACCAAGACCTGAAAGGAGCCTTCACTCCATATTGGTTCCCGGTATTGTACAGAGGAACGAAGGAAAAGCAAAACAATGATTAACTGCAATTATTGCACAGATTTTGCAAAAATTGCACGGTATTATTACCCCCTAAATTAGTTATTTACTGCTATTTCAGGATTAGCAAATTTTGACACGGAATTTGCTCTTTAATTTGAGTGAGGAAGAATATTTAGTTGAATTTTTACAAAGCTAATTCTTGATCTTTATACATCACTATAGGGTCATGTACCCGAAAACCGATGATTTTTTTCTTGACTTTTACTTCATTTTGTAGTATAATTATAGAGGAGAGTTATTTGAAATAATAAGAAATAAAGAGCAGAAACAAGTATAGAGAAGTCAAAAGAACCCACACTTATTTTACTTCGTATTCCTACCATAGTCTATGTCATAGTTGTGCCTCATATTTTTCGTAAGGAACTACTTTCCAGATATACATTCTCTTTTTCTCATAGCTATCTTGAAGGATTAGATAAAAGGTAATATACCGGGAGGTTAAGATGAAAAATCCGTTGTCAAAATTAGACTTTCAGCTGGCTTATTTGGCTATGCTTACCAAACAGCAGATTAAGCCTTTAAGCCGCTGGGAAAAGGGAATCCCGATAAACTCCAGAGATTCCAATATTTTGAAAAGATACGGTCTAAAGGTTGAAAATGTAGAGCGAAAACTCTTGAATGGAAAATATACATGTGAAACTATCTTTGGTACTAAATCAAGATATTTAGACAGCTACCTGAAGAGCTTTGAAAATAAGCCAATTGCTACAAAAAAATCCGACAGAGTAAAACAAGGATTCCTTTTCGGTTATCCTTATTGCTGTGTGAAAAATTTCGTAGAAAATGGGTACACTAAAAATCCATATATTGGAAAGGAACAGAAACTTCTTTTCCATTGGATTTGTCCAGATTGCAGAAACACTCCTTCTCTTGTCCCCTACTATCAGAAAATCCACAATGAATGTGAGTATATTTTTACAGAAGCCAGTTCTTCACATCTCAACAATCCTATTATAGGTCTTTGCAGAAAATCCTTACCTATTGCCACTTCTTTTTTGATTGCTCTTGGCGCACCTCTTATAGTTAACAGCCAACTACACGCAGATGAACATTGGCTGACAGTACAAGATGATATTGACAACGATTTTCTCAGTTATAGAGAGGAAGTTCTTTTGGGCACTCAATGTTTTCATCTATATCCTACTTCTGCAGACTCCATAGCAAAATCATATAAAACTATCATTGATTATCTTCCAAGGGAAGAATCAGACACTACCTGCTATGCTTGTGATAATTATACATACGGGCATTACACCTGCCCGATCTGTGGAGAAACCGCAAATATGGGCTATGTAGATGTGTATAACCCGCTTCGTAATTTTGTAATTCAAGTCCCTTATATGGCAATGCACTTTATGGAGCATGGTAGTTTTTCTTATATCATTGAAGGAGATTCTTCTCGTGTAGATATTGAACTTTTGAAAGAAGTTTTGGCACCTTTCGATACTCAACACCTGGTAATTGAAACTGCTTCTGATATTGATAATGACGGACTGAATAATGCTTCCGAAGAACATTTCGATATGAATCCAGACAATCCTCACACCCATAATATTGGAATAGATGACGGACAGGAGATTACAGAGGCTATCATTGAGCATATTAGCGATTTACCTGTTGTAGATTATGGAGGAACACCCCCAACTGACCAGATTTATATACAATACTGCCAAGTTTATGGAGTTGAACAATGCGAAATCTGTGGGGAAACTGTAAATATGGGTTCTGCTACTATTATCGACCCTGTCCAAGTAACCTCAATTGACTTTCCAATTATTAGCCTTCATTATATGGCTCACGGACGCTTCGCATACAGCGGAACTACAAACTCTGGAGAAATAGACCCAATTGAATTATGTACAGTTCTGGATATAGATTTGACAGGTATCGAAAATTTGCCAGAGATAGCCAAAAAATATGGGTATCAGGTGATAAACTTCCCGAATCCATTCAGTGCTTCAACCACGATTTCTTTTTCAGCCACAGATTTACACAGATTAACAGGGATAAAAATCTACAATGTCAGAGGACAACTTATAAAAACTCTCAGCCCAATGATAAGCGACCAAAGTCCAATGACTAAAGTGGAATGGGATGGTACTGATAAAAACGACAAACCTGTTCCATCTGGAATCTATCTCTGTAAATTAGAAGTTGATGGCAAAACAGTTACCACAAGGAAATGCTTATTGATAAGATAATTTTGGAGGAGAAAAGGGGAGTTAGGAGAATTGGGGAAGAGAGACAAGGAAAAAGGGAAAAGGCAATCGAAAATTGACAATATAAAATTATAAATTGTAGTAAGATATCGGTATCAGTTATCAATAGTGCCTTGTAATTTAGTTGCTTACAATTATAATTTAGAGGATAAAAATGAAGAGAAATTTTGACATAGAGGAAAGGGGAGGAGAGTATCTAAAGATTGGATGGGTGTGCGGGTTAGTAATTGTGATGGTTGCTGTACTCTTCATCCCGGAGAGCGCACCCAATCCTTATAGGCAGAGAGTGGAGAAAGGGATTATCGTTACAGAACTACCATCAGAGATAAAGCAGCTCGAAGAGTTACCTCCACCTCCCAAACCCAGGATGCCTGTTGAGGCAGAGACACCGGAGGAAGTGGAACAGGCGACCATAGATCCCACAGACATCACTGGATTTAAGAAGGTTCCAACAACACCATCCACAGTGACACCCGATTTTGTACCCTATGATACAGAACCAGAATTAGTGTATATGACCAAACCCGAATATCCCAAAATGGGGATACAGGCGGGAATAGAGGGAGTTGTCCTTCTTAAGCTTCACCTTGATACCACCGGTTATGTGATAGATATCAAGGTGATTAAATCCTTAAACTTTGTATTTGATGAGGCAGCGGTAAAGGCTGCCCGCACCTGGAGGTTTACCCCTGCAAAGCAGAGAGATAAACCTGTGAGAGTTTGGCTTGTTTATCCTGTAAGATTTAAGTTGAGGAACTAAAGTGACATGCGAGAAAAAGGGGACAGGCACTATTTAAGGGAAACGGGGGTCAGGCTAAGAGATAAGATATAGAATATAAACTCACTCCTTTTACCACGAGATATCACATAACAAAAAAGCTTATTCATATTCTATCCTCGGTTTTCTAAGCATATTACAAAACTACTATAACTTTCCCTTTATGCCAAGCAGTTATCTCTTATCTCTTAGCCTGACCCCACTTTAGTTTTTGAATTCTAAAAACAATATGTGTGAAAAAGGTAAATTGGAAAAGGAAATTGAAGTTACCTTCTTTAAAAGTAGTGGACCAGGTGGTCAACGGAAGAATAAACGGGAAACTGCTGTAAGAATTTATCATCCTTCCTCTGGTATTACTGTTATAGCCACAGAGCACAGGTCTCAGGCGAAGAATAGAGAGCTGGCTTTTGAGAGATTACAAGAGAAACTTGAAGAGCTAAATAGACCAAAAAAGCCAAGAATACCGACAAAGAAATCAAGAGGGGTAAGAGAGAAAGAGCTAAAAGAAAAAAAAGAGTTAGCTGATAAAAAGAAATTTAGAAAGAAGATAGATGTAGATGAATTTGATATAGTAGATTGAAGAATTTGGTGTCAGTATAAAAAAACAAGAAAAAAGGGACAGGAAAATTAACCTGTCCCTTTTTATATAATCCGCTTAATCCGTTGAAAACATATGATTAATCCCTGCCTACCGCCTGCTTACAGTCAGGCAGGGTAGGCAGGCGCTGATATTTTTCTCTTGACTTTTCTTGTATTTAATGCTATAATAATTACAAAAGGGATGATTGGGAAAATGGGGGAGAGTGCTAAAGAAAATAAAATCACCTGGGTAAATAGTTTAAGCCATTCCCAATTTATCTTTTGAATTATCTCTTAAATCTTAGCCTGACCCCCAATTCTGTTCTTATGATATTATCTTATAATATAGCATGAGTACTTTAAATATTTCAAATGTTGAAATAACTATAGAAAGTGGAACTCAATACAGACGGAAGATTCCTTTCACACTACTTGCTCTTTTGCTTATTTTAGTCCACTTTGTCTTCCTCCTGATTTTTTTTGAACCGGCTATTTCTACGCCCGATGCACAGGGCTATTTTACCCAGGCAAGGTTGATTGCCAGACAGGGTAAAACATATCTTGAACCTGAATCTATATTACAGTATATCGGACCCCACTGGCTTTATAAAGGTGATAACCATTATTTTACTACCTTTCCACCTGGCTTTCCTGCAATACTTGCAGTTGTATATAAAATTTTTGGACCAAAAGCAGCATTACTTGTTAATCCTCTGATGTTTTCGTTATCTTTACTCGGATTATTTCTTCTGTGCCGATTGTGGGTTGGAAAAGGCTGGGCATTACTGGCTGTAGCACTGATGGCTGTTAATCACTTTGCAAACGAGCATGCCCTTTTCGGTGATTCTCATACAGCTATAATCTTTTTTCTAATATGGGCGATGTTTTTCCTTGCTTTATGGGCAAAAACCCGTTCATCCTGGTGGGCTTTTGCTACAGGTCTTTTTATGGGCATCATTCCAACCATTCGATATCCTGAAATATTGTTTTGTATAGGATTTGGAATTTTCGTTTTATTGTATATAAAAAGAAATAGGATGTTTTGGTCTTCCCTTATAACTTTTGTCGTTGGAGCTGCAATTCCCATTGGTGCGTTGTGTATTCGAAATCAGATGGCTTTTGGTGTTTTCTGGAAAACAGGTTATGCTCTATCAAATGAGCCGTCACAATTTGGTTTAAACTATATAATAAGTTACTATCTCATATACATACAAAAGCTTTTGCTTGAAGGATGTGGCTTAGTATTCGTTCTTGGAATTATCGGTATTATTGTTTTATGCACTCGTAGAAAGACATGGAAACAGGGTTTATTGTTTTTTTTGCTTGTTCTACCAGTAACATTACTTTACATGTCGTATTTCTGGAAACCCGATCCTCAATCAATGAGGTTTTTATTACCGACCTTTTATATTTACGCAATTGCCGGAGTCTGGTTCTTAAAGATGGTTACCAATAATCGTTATCATCTATCCTGGTCTTTTTCTATTGTACTTTTGTTGATTACTATTTTGTGGGGACTTCTGCCCTCTATTCGCTCTTTGCAGCATCTAAAAGAACGGAACGCTGTTCTTACAAATGTAACAGGTATAATTGAAGAAAATATTAATCCAGGCAGCATCTTGATAGCAAACGAAGGAATCAATCAACATCTCGACTTCATTGGTAGTTGGCGACTTATTGATGCATCAATCTTGGAGTCTCCAGAACCTAAACCTCGAAAGTGGTTTATACAAGACCATAGTATTCCTAAAAAGAGGGAGTTAAGAAACATTGAAGCACGCATTAAATACGCAGAGCTTATGGGTAAGGAACGTTTTGAAACCTTTTCTTTTGATGTTTGGTTATGGGCAGGGGAGAAATATAAGGTATATATAATTGCCAGCGAAGAACAAATCTCCATGTATAAACCGCAATTATCAGAATATGATAAGCTGGTAACGATTGAAGAAATTAAACTTCCTGAATTAAGACCTACAAACGTAAATACGCCACATGGTTTTAGACCACCTAAGAGGCAAATGAAAGGATTAATAGCTCCACAAGACCCAATGGGACCCAATCAAATATTTGACCTTCATTTGATTGGAGAACCCCTATTTCTTGTCGAATGGATACGGGAACCTTTATAGGTTCGTTAAACAGGAAAGGGGACATGTTACTTAAAAAGTAGCCCGTCCCTTTTTTCAATCTTAAATTTATTCTTGACATTTAGGGCTGGACGTGTTATAATAACAAAGGAGAGTCGAACGATACTGTGAAAAATAATATGAAAGAATATGACAAACCACAGTCCGTCTCAGACGGATCACAGAGTAAATTTAATTCTCTGTGTCCTCTGAAGAATGTCCATTAGCTAACGGATGTAATTTCACAGGAATTGAGGGAGAAATTAAGAAATAAAAATAAAAAAATCAATTAACAGGGATTGCAAGAGTCCGTCAGCTGACGGATTAAGAGATAAATAAACAAAGATAAAAAATTCTTTTTTAATCTCTTAAGATCACTGTTGAAAAAGGGAAATGATTTTTTTCGATCACTGTTTTTAATTGATAAATCTCATTGTGAAGGGATGAGTCTTATAAGAGGTCACAGAGGGGAGGAATAAAAATCTTTTATAATCCCTTAATACTAAAGATTCTCTGTGCTATCTGTGGTTAGATTTTGCACACTACTAGTTGCATGCTAAGGAGAAAGATATGAAGTTAGGTAAAATACTTTATACATTGCTATTATATATTATAACGTTCGTAATATTTACAACATTTAATGGATGTGGTTCAAAAGAAAAAGAGTTGGAACTCACCTTTATAGATACCAATTCTGGTGCAAATTTTCAATGGTTTATAAAGACCAAAGTAATTCCTGAAGCAGAAAAGACACTAAACATTAAAATACATTATGTAGTCTCTTCTGGACCTGAAATTATTCAGCGGATTAAAACATGGAAGAAGGGGAAAGGAGATATTCATATTCTACTAATAAAACCGAAGGACCTCGTTGACATGCTCAGTTCTGATATTCCCTTAGAAACTCTTTATCCAGATAAAGTGGATAGAATCCCAAATATCACAAAATGCTTAGAGGATTATTTAACAAGTGTATTGGGTAACAACCTTAATGGAAGAGCAGCGCTGTTCTGGCGAAGTCAGATGAATGGTATTTGTAATGGTTCTCTCATTCCAAACCCTCCTTCATCGTGGAAGGAACTATATGAGAGAAGAGGTGAGTGGACCGGGCATATTGGTATGGTCCGTCCTGATGCAAAATCAAGTGGAGGTAGAAGGTTTGTCTATTGTTTTTTGCACGCATTTGGTATTGATTTTTCTATACCATTTGAAGAATTAAAAAACACACCTGAATGGGATGATGTATGGGATAAATTCAAGGAACTTTATGAGACAATGCACAAACCTCTTGCATCAGAACCACCAATTCTATTCAATCAATTTAAAAAAGAGGATGTCTGGATAAGTGTATATGCTACTGATTATACTCTATGGTCAAGAGACAAGGGTATGCTCCCTGAGACAACAAAAGCGTTTACTCTAAATGATGGTGTTACTGCTGGTGCTGATGCCTACCTGGTAATTCCATCTTTCATTTTAGAAAAAAAGAGGCAAGCAGCCTATGATTTTGTAAATTTTCTCCTTTCCGATGAGATTCAACTTCAGTTAATAAGTACTATGTGGCAATATCCTGGAACTGAGATCTGGGATAAAGTACCAGAACATGTCTGGGAAAATATACCAAGATGGGAAGATATTAAAAACACACGAATTAGAATTACAAATAATGAGGCATTCAACTTTATTAGGGAACATACTATGGAGGTAATTAAATAAGTCTGCTTTAAAATCTAAAGAGATGGATATGATTTAATAAACAAACCTAAATATGAAGAAAATTACCAAACAAAGTTTGGTTACATTTTTCTTACTGTCCCCTGGATTGCTTGCCATTGGCTGTCTCTTTTTCTATCCCCTTTTTATAATTATAAAAAATAGTCTCGCCTTTGAGGAAGAACATATATTCTATCATTATATTAAATTTTTATCGAGCTCTAACGGACTATATGTTATTGGACTTACCTGTTTATTGGCGTTTGGAGCAACACTTCTTTCTATCTGCTTAAGTATTTTATTAATTTTAATCCTGCGCAGGAAACCCATTGGACATAGTTTCTTCAAGACACTCATTCTTGCTCCCATCACCATTCCGGGTCTTATTTGTGCCCTGGGATTACTTCTATTCTGGGATAAAAATGGTTGGATGAATCTCGTTATCCAGGGAATAATAAATCGTCCAATTCAGGTTAATTATACGATTCCGGGACTTCTAATATTCTATACCTGGCTGTTTTTCCCCTATACCTTTCTTATTACCTTTTCTCAAGTTGAATCACTTGATAAGAGTATTGAAGAGGCTGCTGAGGTAGTAGGTGCCAATAGAATGCAGGTATTAAGATATATTCTCCTCCCACTTGCAAAGCCAGGCTTACTCGCCGGGTCCATAATAACCTTTATGCTCTGTTTTGGCGCTTTTAGTGTTCCATTAATCTGTGGTGGAGATTACAGACCACTTTCAGTTAGTATTTATACGACTTCTGCTATTTACAACCGCTGGGATGAGGGAAGTGCTATGGCTGTGATTATGGCACTAATACAAATCTTTTTTTTAATTTCCTATATCAGGATAATGAAGAGGACAAGATAGATGCATTACACTAAAAAGGTTTTAATCATAACATTTTTACTCTGTATTACAATATTCATCATATCACCTTTTTTAATGATAATCGTGACCTCCTTTGCCAGGGGTTGGTTTGGCAAACAATGGATGCCTCAGGAATGGACATTTGATTGGTATAAATGGGCATTTCAGGTTGCTAATATTGGTGTAATTTTGAAAAACAGCATAATTATTGCAGTCTTAGCCATTACGATGAGTTTATTTATAGGTATGGCAACAGCCTGGGCTATTGCACGACGTCCAGTACCAGGAAAAGAAATTTTATTTAGTATCATTCTGTTACCCAGAATGATACCTCCTATTACATATGCATTGGGTATATCGAATATTTTTTACAAATTAAATTTAATAGATACATATTTAGGGGTGAGTTTAGCACATGTTACATTGTGCTTGCCATTTGGTATTCTAATTTTAGCCAGTACTTTTGAGGGTCTTGACCAGAGAATTATAGAGGCAGCCCAGGTGTGTGGTGCAAGCAGATGGAGAACCTTTTTCCATGTCATATTACCATTAGTTATGCCAGGTATTTTGGCTGCTATCATATTTACATTTACCACTTCCTATAATGAATTTACATTGACAATTATGACCTATGGTCCGCACACAGTTACACTTCCAGTAAAGACCTACTTAGCTATTGGTGATGGATATTGGGAGGTAGCCAGTGCCATTTCGACAATCCTTTTAATTCCATCACTCATTGTACTTATCATTATCCAGAGGTTATTAAAGCCAGAGAAAATAGTTGGGGGGTTTAAAGGCGTATGATAGAGCTCATTAGAGTTACTAAACGATACGGTAATATTATTGCCAATGATGAGGTTTGCTTAAAGGTTAATAAGGGTGAACTAATGACACTCCTGGGGCCCAGTGGATGCGGAAAAACCACAACCCTTCGTTGTATTACAGGACATTGTTCCCTTGATCAGGGTGAGATATTTATTGAAGGAAAGAATGTGACAATACTTCCTCCAAACAGGAGAAAGGTGGGAATGGTATTCCAGAACTTTGCTCTATTTCCTCACATGACTGTCTTTGAAAATATCTACTTCCCTTTGAGAATAAGAGGAATAGGTAAAAAGAAGGCAGGTGAACGGATTTATGAAACTCTGAATTTGGTACAATTATCCGGTTATGAGAATCATTATCCCAGGCAGCTTTCAGGAGGACAACAGCAGCGTGTCGGTCTTGCGCGAGCATTGGTTTATCAGCCTAAAATATTACTATTGGATGAGCCTCTATCTAACCTTGATGCTAAATTCAGGGAAGAGATGAGATTTGAGATCAAGGAACTGCATAAGAGACTGGGGATTACTGCTATTTACGTTACTCATGATCAGGAAGAGGCTCTTGCTTTGTCTGATAAGATAGCAATAATGAAAGATGGAAGAATCCATCAGGTCGGGACACCTGAGGAGATATTTGAAAGACCAAAAACGTTCTTTGTAGCTACATTTATTGGTTTATCTAATATTATTCAGGGAACAGTTAAGAATACCCACCCACTTTGTCTGGATATTGGTTCAAACCTGATACTTACCCTATCCTATAGAAAGGAGATAAAAATAGGAGAAAAGGTACAGGTTCTTATTCGTCCGAATGATGTAGAATTTATGACAGATGAGAAAGGGGGAAAAGATAATATATTTGATGGAACAGTTGCACGAACGACATATTTGGGTAGTAAGATGGATTACTTGATAGATTTAACATCACGATTGGAGATAAGACTTCAAACAGACCTCACTTTTCGACATAACATTGGCGATAGGGTTAAAGTATATTTACCCATTAGTAAATGCAAAATCTTATCCTGATACCAACAGGGTTCGAGATGTAGTATAATAATGAAATTAGCACAACCATTTGACTTTTTCACTTAAAAAACCATGCAATTAAATAAAATCATGATGAAGAAATCAAGCAAGGCGGTCTTTCGTTTTTATGAAGAACTTAATGATTATCTTCCTGAAGAAAAAAAGAAGGTCTTTTTCGCTTATAATTTTAAGGGAAATCCTTCAGTTAAAGATGTTATAGAATCTATAGGAATTCCGCACGCCGAGATCGACCTTATTCTTGTGAACAGTAAATCTGTGGAATTTTCTTATAGTCTTAAGGATGGTGATATAGTCTCTATATATCCAGTTTTTGAAACTTTAGATATCTCAAATGTTACACATCTGAGAAAGAAACCTATACGTAAGCCGAAATTTATCCTGAATAGTCATCTCGAGAAATTAACTGGTTATCTCCAGAAAATTGGTCTTGATACATTTTATCGGGAGTGTTACAAAAATAATGAGATTATTAAAATTGCAGTGAGGGAAGGACGTATTATTTTAACTCAAAATCCTGAAATTCTAAAAAATAGAGAAGTTACACATGGTTATTGCATCAGGTCTATAAGTCCAGAAAAGCAACTTAATGAAGTAATTGATTATTTCGACCTCTACTCGAAAATAAATCTCTTTCCTGATAAAAACCTATCTATTAGAGAAAACCAATAACATACCTTTTGTTTTGCTCTTAATATTTTCTTGACTTTTATATGGGTTCGTGTTATAATAGGAAGTCCTGTTATCTTAGCCAGCCAGTATGTTTTTTATTTAAATATTTAAAAAATCTTCAACCAAAGAGGAGGGAAGTATGGAATGTGGTAGTCTTATGAGAAGAAGTGGGTTGTGCCTGGTATTATTGGCTTTGGTTACCCTGACTCTGAGTCACAACCTTACCTATGCACAGGACTCATATCAAGAGGATATAGATCTTGATGGAAGGATCGATTATAGAGCCACCACAGATAAAATAGTTGTAATTCCCGATATATCAACTGATAAAGATACCGGTGATATTTTTCATACAGTACCAGCCCCTGGTTCCAGATGTCAGGGATTAACCTATGATGGGACCAATTTATGGGTATCAGATTATCAGACAGACTTAATATATGAGGTAAGTACTGTAGATGGAGCAGTAATAAGTTCATTTACTACACCTGGAGATTATATTGAAGGTCTAGCATGGGATGGAACTAATTTATGGGCTTCAGACAATGGAGGTGGTCCATCAGAACCAAATAAAATTTATAAATTGAACCCCTCAGATGGAACAGTAATTCATTCGTTTACTCCTCATGGTGCCTGGCCGCATGGAATAACCTATGACGGACAATATTTATGGATTGACGATTTTTATACAAAAATGATATATAAGGTCGACCCTTCAGACGGTCAGGTTTTAGATTCAATTCCTGCTCCAGGAGATGGTTCAATAGGATTAACCTGGGATAGTCAATACCTATGGAGCGATGATTTTAATACTGATAGTTTGTATCAAATTGACCCTTCAGACGGAACAATCATACGGATGGTTAGATCTCCTCATACCAATCCAAGGGATTTGGCATGGGATGGACAGTATATCTGGGTGTTATCCTGGCAAGCGGCAACAATATTTCAGATCGATGTAGGTGGTGGGATATCGGTTGAAGAAGGTCAGGTTCTGCCAGATGATTATATATTATATGTAAATTTCCCTAATCCGTTTAATTCATCTACGACTATACGCTATGAAATCAGAACATCAGATGTAGTGCAGATTACCATTTATGATGAGTTGGGAAGGTTAGTACGGACATTGGTAAATGGCGAAAAACAACCAGGAGAATATTCTGTTGTCTGGGATGGTAGAGATGAGAAAGGAGTAAATGTCTCAGGTGGTTTCTATATGTATCGATTGAAGGCAGGCTCGTTTAATAAAACCAGAAGGATGTTGTTGTTGAAATAAAGGAATAGAAACAAAAAAGGGGACAGACACTATCTAAGAATCGGTGAATGGGTGAAACGGGGATGAGGGAAGAGCGTCCCAGTAGAATAGATAGTTAATTCTACAGGATAAATAAGGCGTAGTGTGTAGGGCGTATGGGGAGAAATGGAGAAAGGGTGAAACGGTGAAGAGTGTAAAGCGTCCCAGTGGAATAGTTACCCTATTGAATAGCTCTGCTTCCACAGGGCAGGTCACATTCCACCCCGTACATTGTTACTACAGGGCAGGCACCCGATGAAATAGATACTCATTTCACGGGGCAAGCGGGATAAATAGGACGAAGATGCAAGAGAGAGAGGAATAACAAGGAAAAAGTAAAAAGGGAGACGGAAAATAGGTGTAACGGTGAAGAGCGTAAAGCGTAGGGCGAAGATGGAAGAGAAAGGAGAGAGAATGGAAATCGGGATCAAATCCAGAAATAAGAAATAGGAGGTGATTATGCGGGTTTACCTTATGTTATTTTTTATTTTGTTTTTTATTGTTTCCGGAAGGGCGGATGTACTTATTGTAGATGTGCCGATACCAGAATACTCTATCTCCAATGAAACTATCATCATGAAAAATGGAGTATATATCCACACACCTGGTGCTCCAAAGTTACCCTGTATGAAGTTAACCGTCGCTCTTCCTCCTGGAGCACTCTTCGAATCTGTAAAATTTCATGGAATAAGAAATGAATTGGGGGAGTTCACAATCCCTCCTATGGAACTAGCGTTACCAATTTCATACAAACCGAATGCAGTTGCCAGAATCTGGGAGTCTTATAAAAAGATAAAGAATAAATACTATTCCTCTGATAAATTGTATCCAGAGACTTATGGAACTTTGCTATCAAAAGGTGGTCTCAGGAAGTACACTCTGGTTAATATTGTCTGTTATCCCTTTGCTTACAAACCAATCTCCAGGAAACTCTTTTATACATCGGCTATTACGGTCGAGATACAATACAGAATGCCAGCTCCTGAAACCGAAAGGGAAAAGTTCTGGAAGGGTCTGATGAACGATGTTACTTATGATGAAATAGCGAAAGAGACTATGTACAACTGGAAAGATGCACAGCGATGGTATAAAACTACAAATCCCAGCAGAGCAAACGGGTACACAATAATAATTCCATCTTCGCTTGAGAGTTCAATTGATGCCCTCGTTATATATAAGCAAAGTCAGGGATATGATGTGAATGTTGTTACAACAGAATACATTGAATTGAATGTAACAGGTGATGATCTTGAGCAAAAGATAAGAAACTATTTAAGAGAAAATATGACCGACATTGAGTATGTTTTATTTGTGGGGGATATATCGCAAGTACCCATGCGTCAAATGGTTCCATTTAATAATGACCCTGATAGTCCACATAATGACCCTGACATTTCTCCGATACCGAGCGACCTCTATTATGCAGAATTAACTGACCCTGACAGCCTTTCCTGGAATAGTGATGGGGATAATTACTATGGTGAGGTTTTCAATCAAGACCTTGAGCCTTACGGAGATGACAATCCAGATTACTATGCTGACATTCATGTAGGAAGGATCCCTATCAGTACTTCAGGTACTATAGAAGATATATGTGAGAAAACGATAGTCTTTGATTGCAATACTGATTTATCATACAAAACTGCTTCGCTACTCGCAGGTGGTATGATATTTTTTGAAAGTGAGAATTATAGTACTTATCCGAGGATTGATGGTGCAGATGAAATGGAAAGGCTTATGGAAGATTCGGTAATAGAAAGAGCAAATGCTGTTTTCCTGTATGAGAAAGCGGGATTGAGAGCAAGCCCATACCCATGCACTGATTCTCTTACGCATGCCAGTATGATTTCTTATTGGAATGGAAAAGGGATTGTATATGAGTATAATCACGGAGGGACTGGTGGTTATGCAAGAAAAATATGGGTATGGGACGATGGGGATAGTATTGGAGAGAATAATGAGTTTCAGTGGCCTATCTGTTTGCAATCAAGTGATGTCTATCAGTTGGACAATGACTTTCCAGCCACAACATTCCTCAGATCATGCTTGTGTGGTAAACCTGAAGAGTATGGACTTGGTGCTCATCTCTTACATCATGGTTCCTCAGCTGTGATTTGTGGCTCAAGGGTTGTATGGGTTTCTTTATCAGATCTTGGGGGTGTAGCATATCACTTTTTTTATAGATTGATGAAAGATATAACCTCGAGTAAAGGTATCGTCTGCAATGCGTATGACCTTGCACGAAATGATTTTATGGATTCGACAGGTTTATGGATTAATGCATATGTATTTAACCTCTATGGTGACCCTGGACTACACCAGTTCGGTGCGATTCTTGGTATTGAAGATTCCCAGCAAATTACATATTCTCCTTCTTTTTCATTATACCCCAACCCATCATTTGGAGAGGTAACGATTCATCTTAATTTCTCAAAGAGGAGGATGATTGAACTGGATGTATATGATATAAGTGGAAGGTTAGTGTATCACAACGGACCTGTTCAGTGGATTGAGGGTCGTCATGTGCTACAATTGAAAAACTTGCAAAATGGAATATATTTTCTAAAGGTCGAACTCGATGGCAATCATATAGGGAAGGAAAAACTAATACTATTCAGGTAGAACTTTACTGACTAAGAATCTGGGAATGGGGAAGCGTCGGGCGTAAAGCGTAGTGCGAGAAAGGTAGACGGAGAAACGGGGAAGAGAGAATTGGTAAAAAGGGGACAGGCTACTTTTTTCTAACCTGTCCCTTTTTATATAATCTGCTGAATCCGCTAAATCCCTGCCTGACAATAGGTAGGTATGTAATTTTTCAGTAAGTCATCGGATTAAATAAGACAAATTAAATATTTTCTTTGAAATCAGTTTAATTTGGTTAATCTGCTGAAAACATCTATTTAATCCGCTGATTTTTTTTCTTGACATTTTTAGGAGTTCGTGTTATAATAACAGCGTCGAAATATACACTAATCATCGAGTAAAATTGTTTAAATAAATATTTCTAATGCGCCGCTAGCTCAACTAGGGAGAGCAACGGACTCTTAATCCGTGGGTTCTGGGTTCGATTCCCAGGCGGCGTATAATTTGAGTTGATTGAGTTTATTGAGTTTGTTGGGTTTATTGAGTTTGTTGGGGAATAAATGACAGTTAAAAGATTTGAAGAGCTTGAATGCCTTGCCCTGTGGAATAAATGAATGGATATTCCACAGGGTGAAGAAGGAGGCAAGGATTCTCGTTCGGATGGTTTATAATTCTATAAACAGGAATGAAAATTTTAAAAGGGATTACAGACTTAGAGACCAAGCAACCGCAGCAGCTGTTTCTACCATGTCAAACATAGCTGAGGGTTTTTCTCGACACTCGAATAAAGAATTTATTCAATTTCTTTTTATATCCAAATCTTCTGCTGCTGAAATACAAAGTATTTATTATGTGGCTTTAGATCAAAATTATATACCAAAAGAGACCTTTGAAAGTATATACAATCAATCGGAGAAAGTTTCTAAAATTGACTCAGGACTGATAAGCTACTTAACATCTAAAATAAAGTCATTCAAGAAAACTCAACAAACTGAGTAAACTCAAAGAACTGAGTAAACTGTTAATTTATTGACTATTAGTAATTCTCGCCCCCATAGCTCAACTGGATAGAGCAACTGGCTACGAACCAGTAGGTTGTCCGTTCGAGTCGGACTGGGGGTAGGATAGATAGATTAAAAATCAAAGATTAAGTATCAAAAATTAAATATCTAATTTCTAATATCTAATTATAGATAAACGAGAAAGGTTTCGAAGTTGGGTTCACCCCGTTAAATAGAAGCACTTACTGTAGAGTTTTGGTGTTTATTGTTAAGTTATTTAAAAGGGTAAACGGTAGCGAAACTCGTAACGAAACTGGAAGCAGGAAGCTTGAAACTGGAAAAAGACATAACAAGCTTCGAGCATCAAAACATCGAGCATCGATACCAGTATCGACAACGTTAAACGAGAAATGTAAAATATTGCCAATTTTGGACAACTGATCACCGATAACTGATTACTAACAACTGGGGGTTTTAATGCCGAAGAGGACATATCAACCATCGAGAATTAAGCGTCATCACAAACATGGGTTCAGGAAGAGAAGTTCAACGAAAGATGGTAGAGAAATATTAAAGAGAAGAAGAGCAAAAGGAAGAAAAAGGTTGGTAGTATGAAATATGTGTTAATCCTTGTACTGAACATATATAAAAAGATAATCTCTCCTTTGTTCCCACCAAGCTGTAGGTTTTACCCTACCTGCTCTGAATATACCAAGGAGGCAATAATACGATATGGAGTATTCAAGGGGCTGGGACTTGGGATATGGAGGGTTCTTAGATGTAATCCTTTTAGTAGGGGTGGTTATGACCCGGTACCGTAAGTGAATGTTAAATGTTAATTAGTTGAATAGTTGATTAGTTGAATAGTTGAAAAGTTGATTTAGTTGGATGTGAAATGTTGAATGTGAACGAAATGTTACATGTTTAATGTTGAATGTTAAATGTTGAATGTGAGATGATGAAGGTGAAAGGTGTTAGGTTTCAGGTGTTAGATGGTAGATGGTAGGAGGGACTTCCCAGTCGCGATAAGTGAAGAGTGAAGAGCGAAAGTCATCGGTTATCAGTAATCAGTAAATAAAAAAACTTTGTGTCTTGCCGTTAGCTAACGGACTTGGTGGCAGTAGAAGAAATGTTAAATGAGATAAGAGTTGATTAGTTGAAAAGTTAATTGGTTGATTAGGTTAAATGATATTGGAATGCAATCGTAAATCGACAATCGCAAATAGTAAATTTAAAAAAGGAGAGTTAAAATAAAAAATGAAAAATGTGATGTTAGACATTAAAATTTCGGTTCTTATTATTGGGTTTGTTCTCATATTGGTATCGTGTGACAGGGATGACCCTGTGGGCGGTGATTTTATAGATGATATAGTCGGAGATGTAGTTTGTGATAGTCTTGTTAGCTTTACACACACTTATTTTCAGGAAAACTCTATAACAGGCTCATCAGATTATATTTATACAGGTGATAATGTAATAAGTCTTCTCTCGTTTAAAAGACCGCAAACCAAGGTACAGTATGACAGTGTGATTTTGGAGTTTGTGGTGAATAGTAGAGTGGATGGAGAATTATATCTGAAAAGGTTTGATGGTGAGTTTGAGGAAGATAGTATAATTAATTGGGGATATGTTAGCTCACATCTTTCAGACGTTATTTCTGAATCATATTCCTGGATAGAAGATACTTTGACAGGTGATACACTGCTCCGTATTTCTGCTAATAAGGTTCTCGATGACAGTTTAATTAATGTAGCTTTGTGTGGAGAAGGTGAGGGATGTGCATTTTATTCAAAGGATTCATATTTCACACCTATTATTAAATTATATAGAGGTCCATTACTGGAAATAGAAGAACCTATTAGGGATGTCTTTGTAGATACCATTCTTGATTTAGATACTACGGATATTTTTATCGCTTCTGGATTCTATGAATATAAGGATAGTATCTTTATAGCGGATTCGATTATTGATTTTGATAATGTTGCGACTGTAAATAATGCCGACTTGTATATTACTGTAAATAGCACGTTTGGACCAAACCCTAAAATCTCCATAAGATACAAAGGTAGCCAATCTGCAGGGTATAAAATAGAGGAAGATTCTATTGTAAAAATAGAGATAACAAGGTTTGTGGATGAATGGATAACCGATGAGGATAGGTTTCTTATAATTGAAGGTAAAGAAGGAACACATTTTAGAGCTTCCTTCAGTAGAGATATTATGCTTGAAGTTGTTTATACGAATAAGACAGGAGATATGAGATGAAAACTTTATTAAGATTTTTATTATTAATCTTATTGTTTGTTCCTATTGTTTCATATGCATCCGTGTTTTCATCCCTGGGTTATGGTGAATATGTAGACTTTGGTAATGCAGTTGAAAGGGGAATGGCGGGTGCGAGAATATTTGAGACGCCAGAGGTAAACACATTTAGTGTAACCTTTCTTGCTGATTTCATACAAATAAGGGATGGGGATAATGTACGAAATGATCAGTCTTTCTCTTTATATGATATAAACTACTTTTTTCCACTTCCTAATAGATTTGGCGTAGCCATTACTCTCTCTAACATACTTTCAAAAAATTTTTATATCGAATCGAGAGATAATCAGTTAGGAGATATTAGATACGATAGGATAATTACTGGAACAGGAGGCATTTATATTACTTCTATATCTTTATATAAGTCATTTCATAACTTTAGTATTGGCATAGGTGGACTTGCAACTTTTGGAAGGACAGAGGAAATATGGGAAACAAACTTTACATCGAGCAATTATGATAAAACAACTTATATCATTAATAGTTCAACATATGGATATGGATTGAGACCCCAATTTAAATTAAGTTATAAAAAGGTGGATTTATCACTGAGTTATTCTCATTTCTTTAGCGATGTAGAGCTTCCTCCAAAGTACTCAATGTCGTTATTCTATAGAATGAGTCAGGACTGGATGATTGCAACAAATGTTGATATGGAAATGTGGGAGAGTGTTGATAATATTTTTTCAACTGGAACAAATATAGGTTTAAGTTTGAGTAAAAAGATAGGTACAAAAACGTTGAGAGGTGGTGTATTCTTGCATTCATGGTATTATAGAGATATAAACGAGATAGGTGGATGCTTTGGAACAAGTTATCTTTACCCTGATAGACTGGGTGAGTTATCAATTGGTGTTGAGGCGGGTAAGAGAAGCTGGGAGGAGATTGAAGAACTATTTGTCAGGTTATCAGTAACTCTTAGCGGGAAGGATATCTGGTAGGTGTGGGGGTGGTTAACAGAGACTTGCCTGCCTGCCGTTAGGCAGGGATGAGACCGGTAAGAGATAAAAAGAATAAGAGAATCTCTTTCAATCTCTTCAGATCCCTGTTTAAAAATCAGATATATAAGTTTTTTTGATGTGTGTAAAATAAATTGTTTACCAAAAAATTTTTTATTTATAGGGGGGATTATGGGACTTGAACAGCTTGGGTTGATGTTTGCAATAGCAGGTGGGGCTATTGCATCCTTTATGGGCGGAGTTGGCTCTGCAATAGGGCTTGGTATAGTTGGAAGAAGTGCAAGTGGTGTATTAAGTGAGGACCCTGATAAATTTGGTAAGATATTCTTATTGGCTGTTCTTCCATCCACACAGGGTTTTTATGGGTTTATTATTGCAATTATAGTAATTCTCAAATTAAATCTTCTTGGTGAAACACCTCTTATACCCACTACTATACAGGGTTTACAAATACTATTTGCTGCGCTTCCATGTGCCATAGCCTGTTTCACATCAGGGATTCATCAGGGAAAGGTATGTGCTGCTGGTGTTGAGATGGCTGCAAAGCAGCCTGATGCAGCAATGAGGGCTGTGATATTTGGGGTTATGGTTGAAACATACGCAGTTCTTGGTCTGGTAATTTCATTCCTTATTATATTTATTGGGATAAAGATTTAGTTATAAGAATTGTATGCCACTAAGTCCGTTAGCTAACGGAAAGGTACAAAGGCACTAAGATTTATGATTTTAGATTGGACTATAAAGGTATAAGGTAGTTAAATATCTGAGTAATCAGGTATAATGAATATTACATCAGGAGAATCAATGGATAAGGTATCACAAAAGATACTGGAAGATGCGAAAAAGGAAAGTAATAAGATTATAAAAGAAGCAGAAAAGAAGAAGAAGGAGATTGAGAGTGCAACAAAGCGTGAACTCAAAAAGATTACAGAGAAAATAGAAAGAAGGGCAAAAGAAAAAGGTGAAAGGGAATTTGAAAGGTTAATAGGTTTAAAAGAGATTGAGCAGAGAAATACCTTACTCGGATATAAGCACGAACTAATGAATAGTCTTTTTAACAAGATGGTGGATGATATTTGTAAGGGTGATAAGTACTCGAAGCTTATAGAATCTCTTTTTGAAAACTCTGTTGAATCAGGAGAAGAAGAGGTTTTTGTATGTAAAGGTGAGAAGATAATAAATGAGAAATTCATCCAGAAAATAAACAAGGATAAGGGTTGGAAACTTAAAATATCAAATGAGAAGATACCAATAAGGGGAGGATTCATACTAAAGGGTAAAAATAAAGATATAGATGCATCAATTGGAACCATAATTAAGGAGAAAAGGGAATTGTTAGAAACTGAATTAGTAGGGATGTTGTTTAGGAAGAGTAATGTTTAATGTGGAATGTTTAATGTTGAATGTTTAATGTTGAATGTTTAATGTTGAATGCCTCAGGTTTCAGGTGTTATATGGTAGGAGCCCCGCCAAAGGCGGGGCGATAAGTATGTTGAATGTTAAATGTTAGATGTTGAATGTTAGGTGCTGAATGTTAGATGTTAAATGTTTAATGTGAAATGGTAAATGTTGAATGGGATAAGAGTTGATTGGTTGAGGTTTAATGTTATTAGTTAATGGTTATTTGTTATTAGATATAACAACTAAATCGACTAAACAGCCCCAATGACTCAAAAAACAAACCAAATAAACCAACCAAACCAGATAAGAAAGTAGTGAGTAGTTAGTATAAAACCAAACGAACTAAATAAACTAGATAAACCAGATAAACTAGACAAACAAAATAGACCCTACGACACTACGACTCTAAGATTTATCCTGTGGAATGTTTACTATTTCATCAGGACCCTATGACTATCTTTTGTTATGGTTATAAGTTTTCCCTACATAGAGAGTGAAGATGATAGATATGCATATGCAGTTGCAACAATAAGGTCACTTGAAACAAGACTGCTTACTTCTCAGAAAATTTCTCGTCTCATGGCAATGTCCGGAGAAGAACTGTTAAAGTCTCTTGGAGATACGGATTATGCACAACTCCTTCCTAATTTACCTCGTGAATATGAAGATATAATAAGTAGGGGGAGAGAGGTGTTATTCTTGCTTATGGAAAAATTGATTTTAGACCTGCCTATAATACAGTTTTTAAAATCTCAATATGATAGTTACAACATCAAGATGTGTCTAAAGGCAAAAATCACCGAGACTGAACCCAAATCTCTCTCACCATACGGCAACATATCACTTTCAGAGATTACTGATATATTCAGAAACGAATTATATTTTAGATTACCCTCAATATATGAAGAAGGGATTGAAAAGGCAGTAGAATCATACTATATAGACAAAGACCCAGGAATGTTGGATATTATACTTGATAAGAGTTTTTTCGAGTATCGCAGTGATAGGGTTCTTGAGTCAGGTAATTTATTTATCTCCGCACTTCATAAGATTGAAATTGACCTTGTCAATATAAAGACACTTATAAGAACCAAGTGGGCAAAAGTAGATAAGAGAAGATTTTCTTTTGGTTTGATTGATGGTGGTTTTATACCCAGTAAAGAATTGTTGGCAATCTACGATGAGACAGGAGAGAGTGTTTGGGAGTATTTCAAATATACTCCTTATTCTCATCTCTTAAGTGAGGGTGCACCACCAGTATTTGAGAAGGGTTCTTTTCTCAAACTTGAGAAGTTTTGTGATGATGTATTTATTGATTTTTCAAGACATTCAAAATATCTCGCATTTGGTGTTGAGCCTGTAGTTACATATTTCTATGCAAAGGAGAATGAATTTAAAATCTTACGCATGCTTTTTACTGCCAGCATTTATGGCATAGAAGAGGAATTTTTGAAAGAAAGATTACCAGAAACGTTTATTTAGAGAAAAGTCAAAAGGTCGAAAAGTTGAAAAGTCGAAAGGAATGTTGATTAGTTGAATAGTTGATTAGTTGATTGGGTTAACTGGGTAAACAGGGTAAACTTATATTTATGGCGACTAAACTTGCAGCAGTTGGAGAATATGACGTTATAATGCCTTTCAGCGCAGTAGGTGTCGAAATTTACCCGGTTACTTCTGAGCACGAGTTTATCAAAACGGTACAGGAGCTTATAGAGGAGAATGTGGGTGTTATATTCGTATCAGATAAGTTTCTGAGTGGTGCAGAATCAATTTTTAAAGAGGTTTCTTTTAAACCACTTCCCTGTTTACTATCAATACCCGGACCACTTGGAGCAAGTGGATTTACTCGTGAACGTATGAGAAATCTTGTTAAAAAGGCTTGTGGCGTGGATTTGATGGGAGGGAGAAAGGAGTCTCTATGAAAAATGTTGGTGAGATAATAAAGGTTTCAGGTCCTCTTGTTGTAGCAAAGGGTATGAGTGGTTCCAAAATGTACGATGTAGTAAGGGTAAGTAAAGCAAATCTAATAGGAGAGATAATAGAATTGAAGAGAGACCTTGCATCAATTCAAGTTTATGAGGAAACTGGGGGAATTGGACCTGGGGAATCAGTATACCCCACACACGAACCTCTATCTGTTGAACTTGGACCTGGTCTTATAAGTTCAATATATGATGGAGTCCAGAGACCCCTTGATGATATTATGAAACAGGCAGGTAATTATATCACAAGGGGAATTGCAATTCCCGGGCTTGACAGGGAACATAAATGGGAGTTTGTACCCACAAAAGAGAAAGGTAATGAGGTTGCTGGTGGGGATATAATTGGTGAGGTTGAGGAGACTATTCTGGTCAAGCATAAAATTATGATACCACCTGGTATCACAGGAAAGATTATTGATATAAAGAAGGGTAAATTCAATGTAACTGATGTTGTTTGTGTGGTCGATACTAAAAATGGTAAGAGAGAGATAACACTTATGCAGAGATGGCCGGTGAGAATGGCAAGGCCTTATATAAAGAAGTTGCCACCAGAGATACCTATGTATACGGGTCAAAGGGTGATAGATACCTTCTTTCCTGTTGCTGAAGGTGGTACTGCATGTGTACCGGGTCCCTTTGGATCTGGAAAAACTGTAATTCAGCACCAGATTTCCAAGTGGGCAGATGCAGACATTATCCTGTTCGTAGGATGCGGTGAGAGGGGTAATGAGATGACAGATGTATTATTAGAATTCCCTGAACTAAAGGACCCAAAGTCCGACGAACCCCTTATGAAGCGGACTATCCTTGTGGCAAATACATCCAATATGCCTGTGGCTGCAAGGGAGGCATCAGTTTATACAGGAATGACCATAGCAGAGTATTTCAGAGATATGGGCTACCGTGTGACACTACAGGCAGATTCAACATCAAGATGGGCAGAAGCAATGAGGGAGATATCGGGAAGACTTGAAGAGATGCCAGGTGAAGAGGGTTATCCTGCTTATCTTGGCACACGAATTGCAGAGTTTTACGAAAGGGCAGGAAGGGTAAAATGCCAGGGAGCTCCTGAAAGGGAGGGATTTCTTACTGTGATTGGTTCGGTATCACCACCTGGTGGAGACCTTGCTGACCCTGTAGTGCAGTCAACGCTCAGGGTTGTTAAGGTCTTCTGGGATTTGCAGGATAGACTCGCAAATGCAAGACATTTCCCTGCAATAGATTGGCTTTCAAGTTATTCGCTTTATTCAGACACTTTAAGGGAATGGTTGGATGCAAACGTTGGAGAAGAATTTCCTTCAGAGATTAAGGATGCAATGATAATTTTAGAGAGAGAGTCAGAGTTACAGGAGATTGTTAGGTTGGTTGGAATTGAATCGCTTTCTAATGAAGAAAGATTGCTGCTTGAGATTGCACGTTCAATCAGAGAGGATTTTCTTCATCAAAATGCATTCCATGAGGTTGATACATATACATCGATTAAGAAACAAAAGGAGATGCTCTCAACCATACTTTATCTCTATAAGAAGGCGCAATCTCTGTTAAAGACAGGAAAGACAATGGATGAAATGATAAAGTCCCCTATCTGGGAGCGGATTTCGAGGATGAAATATATAGAAGAGGAGAAGATAAAAAAGATAGAGGAACTCAGGAAGGATATTGATAAGCTTTGATAGTTGAATGGTTAAATAGTTAATTAGTTGATTAGTTGATTGGTTGAATGTTGAATGTGAAATGTTGGATTGGATAAGAGTTGATTAGTTGAAAAGTTAATTGGTTGATTAGGTTAAATGATAAGTGTGGAATGTGAAAAGCATATGGCGTAAGGCGATTGACGAGTACCAGAGTATATCAGTATATCAGCAGATCAGTAGGCAGAATATCAGATTATCAGAGTATCAGGAGGTAGGAGTGACTTCCCAGTCGCGATAAGGGAAGAGGGAAGAGCGAAAGTAATTGGTTATCAG
>JAUWGP010000052.1 GCA_030606335.1 Caldifarciminota bacterium | reverse complement strand
GATAGGAAAATCTTCAGTGTGTGTGTATGTTGTCGCAACTTCAAGATGATAACCAGGTGTTTCCCCAATATTCTTCAGGGTGTACATAATCCTTACGGTATCATAAGGATAAAGAATTTCAAGTGTCATAGCAGGTTCAATATAAATCCATGGTCTCAGTGCATTGCGATTAAATTTGTACTGTTGATATACACTTCTAAAAGTGAAAATTAATGTACCAAGAAGCACAAGAGAAATAAATATTTGTATGAAGTCTGAAATTGATATAGTTTTTATGATCGACCATTTATTTTTTTTATTAATAATTCTCGCCATGTCTTAATGTAATATAGAATTGGTTAAAGAGTCACTTAAAAAGATGAAAAATCAATATCTAATTATATCTAGATAAAGATACAGAACAAACAACCAACCTTAATCTCCATAAATCTAAGAAACGAGAAGCGTATAATATCTTAATCATATTATAACATAAGATATAAGAAAAGTCAAGAGTAGAAAACTCAAATGAGGTGAAAAATATATGAAATTTGGGTAAATATAATTTTTAATTTAGAAGGAAGAACCAGGTCTGTCATTAACAAATTCATAAAATACAATGTTATAATATAACCTCAAAAACCCTATTGAATGATACAAGGTTAACCTAAACCATTAAGACAACCCTCTTCTTCCTTGTATCTGAACATTTTAATGTAAGAATCAACAAGCCTATATCTATACTTGTTTTACAAATTATTGATAAAATATATCGACTATTTGGGGGTAATTTAATATACTATTAAATATACCAATTAACTGTAAACCCAATGCCATACTGCAGTTACAGGATTTAATCCAAAGATGCTAAAAATTTCTTTTTTTAAAATAAAAAGATTTACCTTTTTCGAGGTTTTTTATACATGTTTTCCCCTAAAAAAAACTTTTTTTCTCTCTCAAGTGCTTTGTAATACATAACTTATTAAAAAGTTTGATTTTGAAAAAATTTATGTAAAAAATATAATTTTAACTATAGGATATACAAATCAGATACATAAAGACGAGAGTACTTGCTATATTCTTGTCCTCAATATTTAATCCCTGGCTTTATAAAATCGTTTATGGTCCATTAAGTATACTTTCTTTATATGTCTTTCAAGGCTTTTTCTTAGCTTTTTCTTATGAATTAAACGTTATTTAACGACTTATATGTATATTATAAAAATTTGAAAACAGTAATTTAGATAGTAAAACAATCTGTATTACTTTGCTTACAATAATTTTTGATATTTTTTTATTGACAAACTATCGTTTTTTTGTTATAATGCATATAAGGGCTATATTTAAATTAGAATTATTTTGATCCGTAATCATAAAGAATTTAATTGGTAATTAAATTTTATGTTTTTTAGAGAGTACGTATGGTTTGATATAAAAAATAGAGTACACATAGAGTATTTAAGCGAAAAATGATGTTTTTAAAAGAAACCAATGCAAAGTAAACAAGGAAATAACTATCATTGGATAAAATCAATGACTATTGCTACATGGTTTTTAGTTATAGCAACAGTTGTAGTTAATCTTTTGATATTACGTGTCACTAATAAACGAATGTTAGAGGCAAACAAACTTACTCTTAAGCAGCTTGATGCACAATTTTGCCCTTCTTTGTATTTAGCCGATGTAGGATATAAAATAAAAACACCCGATATAATTGATGTAACGTTTTTCTTTAAAAATTATGGTTTACAAGCGGCGAGTGATATAACCCAATCTATTTCGATATCTAAAGAAAGAGCTTATTCACCAGTAATAACTATTCTTCCAATCGAAGGGATTTGCCCTCCACAAGACCAAATTTCGGTGAAAAAAAAGGTTTCAAAAAAGAACTTGGAGGACGGTCTCTTATTTGCACACATTTTTATTTGTTATAGTAGTTTAAGGAAATTCGAAGAAATTAATGAAGTATGTTATTTGATGGGCAATATAAGATTGTTACCTGAAGGGCTTTTTCACAATCTGGAGTGGAGAGAGTGAATCGTAGATGCCCCTATGCCTGATACATTTAGGGTTTATTTCAAAGAGAAAGGATTGGGTACGGATTTTTTAGGAAGTGATAGTATTATGGAAATTCAAAATTAAATATAGACCAAAAGCTTTAAGATGTCCTGTTTACAAGTTGTGTTGACATTTCCATGGATTTTATAGCTTGTTATTTAAGAGTCTATAAAACATCTTATTTCGATCTTTTGAGGTATTTTATACTTTTATCTATACATTTTTAAGTATTTGCCTTACACGTACTTATCTTTTAGTTAGTGCTATATATTTGATGTTGACAACTTAACAACAAAAGAGTGTTATGAGTAAAGGAATTCTGCATTGTGAGTTGTCAATAGATCTCCTGAATAGGACAATTTTTATATTGACACATTATTTCTATTCTTCTAATTCGTATGTCTCTACTACTATTACCGATAATCCTCCACCACCTTCATCAAACCATTCATCCTCTTGTTTACTCGGCGGGCCCTCTATATTTGACAGGAACAGATAATTTGCATCTTTGCTACCTAATAACGAGACTATTATTTTGGGGGCTTGAGTCGATGTAGTATAAAAACAGCCATCCATAATTGACGGAGGTGCTCCGGATGACCTAGGTTGGTTAAAATAGCCAGACCGGCTTCTCCTAAATGCCTTTTTTACCGAAATTAGTAACAGGTCCCAAATCACTCTTGACCAACCAATTTCTTTTAAAGCGGTTTTTCTTTCATCGAATGGATTACCGGAAAGTAACTCAAGAGAATGTACAAGTTCTAAACCAAGATCAGAGTGATCTACGAGTGGGTTTTGCGAAATACAAGAACCAATAGGATAAGTTCCTGGTATACCTAAAAGACCCGACTCCGGATGTTCAGGAGGACGGTCATCAATAAGTAGATATTGAGCACCTCTCCGCGGTGCTGCAGGCTTTACATGTCGTTTTTCACCGTTTAATTCTCCAGAGCTTACATAGATAAACTCTGGCCAATTAGAGTAAAGTTTTAGTTGGTTGAATTCCTTACCAGAAATCCTATAAGGCTGCCGTGAAGACTTTTTCGCTTGATATAAAATAGCATTTCGAGTAATATTTCTTTTTCTATTAGTGTGTATGTGACACCATAGTAAATCTCCAAGTTCACAAGATGTTCCATGTATCCCGCTAAAACTAACTTTTGGTGTTTGATGACAGTAAATTCCAGTAACAGCAATTTTGGTTTTATAAGGTCCTAAGACTTTACGCCATCCAGCCTCCAAAATTTTTGTACCGTTCATAACTAATGAAGCAACAAAGTCGGGTTCTTCTGGTTGAACATTTCGTGTTCTACAATTATCCCATGCTTTGTGCATACTTATTAATACCATAGCACGCGCCACAGAAATTAGCTGCGGTTTGACTCTTTTAGCTGTTAATAAAAAAGACATTATTCTCTCCTTTGCTTGTAAAGGGCGATTTCATATGACTCATTTATATCCAAGCAAGTTCGGATATCTTTCCATTTTTGAGGGTATATCTGAACCTGGTCCGTATATACATCCTTATGATTAATACACCAGGGGCTAATATGAGGATTATACCTCCAACGACTTTATATATAAATATTATACTTCAAAATTTTACTTTTGTCAAATAAAATTTTTAAGCAACCTGGTAAAAGATACTTGACAATGCAATGTTTCTGTGATATAATATATGTACTCACGGAATATTTAAAATGTGAGAGGGTACTTCTTATATTTCTGGAAATAAAAACAGAGATTAATTGTAAATAATGACAAGAGTTCTAATCATTGACGACGACAGGGAGTTTGTCGAGTCTCTCTCACGTTCACTGGGGAGCAATTTCCAGATTGTGAAGGCATACTCAAGAGAGGAGTATGAAGAGATATTCTATCCTTATAATTTCGATGTTGTACTTCTGGATATCCGTTTATCTGAAAAACCCGAGGATAAGAGCGGTATCGATATCCTGAAGGATATAAAATCCCAGGACCCCGACCTTCCTGTTTTGATAATGACCGCCTATGGAGACATTGATATTGCTGTGGAGAGTCTGAAATTGAGAGCGGAGGACTTCATCCAGAAAAACAAGGTCGGTATAGATGATTATAGAATGTTCATTAACAATCTCCTCCGCACAGGGAAACTGAGAAGGAAACTTACAAATCTTAAGTCTCGCCTTGAAAGACTCGCTCCCTACGAGATTGTTGGAAAGAATCCTAAGATGGAAGAGGTGAGAAGACTGATAAATCTCGTTGCCCTTGATGGTAACACAAATGTGCTTATCAGGGGCGAAACAGGAACGGGAAAAGAACTTGTGGCAAGAGCAATTCACTCACGGGGAGTAAGAAAAGACAATCCCTTTGTAGCGGTGGCGCTCGCATCCTTAAGTGAGGAGACGATACTGGACGACCTTTTTGGTCACGAAAAAGGAGCTTATACTGGTGTTACCTCAAGAAGAATTGGAATTATTGAAAAGGCGAACGGTGGTATACTATTCCTGGATGAGATAGGCGACCTCTCTTTTGATATACAGACCAAACTGTTAAGGGTGCTTGAGGCAAAGGAATTTACTCGCATGGGGGGAAATAAAAAATTCGGGTTGGACATACAATGGGTGATGGCGACTCACAGAAATCTTGAAGAAATGATGGAGCAAGGAAAATTCAGGAAAGATCTCTATTATAGACTCAAGACATTTGAAATACGGCTTCCACCGTTAAGAAAGAGAAAGGATGATATTCCACTTTTGGGAGAATATTTCATTAAATCGCTGGATGTGAGAACAAAGGGCATATCCGATAAATCTCTGGGGTTACTTATGAAATATGACTGGCCTGGGAATGTGAGAGAATTGAAACAGTCAATACAATATGCTATCCTGAAAGCAAGGCTTTCTGGAGATGATGAGATTCAGCCAGAACATCTTCCACCAGACCTGATTGGAAGAGCGCAAATCGAAGGCAGAGACCTTCCAGTGGATATTAGAAAAAAAATTGCAGAATTAGAACTTGATTATATCGGTGAGGCTTTGAGTAAAACTGGTAAGAAGACAGAAGCCTATAAACTGCTTGGCTACTCAAATCGCTTTGCTCTGCGAAGAAGGGTGTTGACAATATTTAACAAATATCCCGAACTGATAAATTCATTCCCGATGGTAAAAGAAGCTTTTACGAAACGCTAATTTTCTCCATCATTCCATTACTCCGTTCCTTTTCTCATTCAAAGAACAACTTTTCTAAAAGTCCCTCTTTTATGATTGCCTCAGGAGATGTTTCCTTCACAATTTCCCCTGTTTTCATAAGACAGACGGTATCCGCTATTTTCAGTCCTTCCTTTACATTTTGCTCAACTAAAAGAACAGATGCTCCAAGCTGTTCCTTCATTTTCTTTATACTCTCCAGAACCTCTTTTACCAGAGTAGGCGAAAGACCAGCTGAGGGCTCGTCAAGAAGTACCAATTTTGGCTCTCTAATAAATATCATTCCCAGTGCCAATTGGTGTTTCTCTCCCCCGGAGAGAAAACCTGCTCTCCTTGTTTCCATTAATTTTAATTTTGGAAAAATCTTAAATATCTCACCCATCTTTTTCTCAAATTTCTTTCCATTGAGACTTGTTATTGCAATCTCAAGATTTTCTCTCACCGTTAAATTGCCAAATATTTCTCCTCCTTGAAAGAAGTAGCTTATACCTATCCCCGCTCTTCGAGCAGCGGACATTCCATCAAGGTCTCTACCCTCAAACAGAACCTTTCCTTTCCATTGTCTCAATATCCCAGCTATTACCTTGAGAAGTGTTGATTTTCCAGCACCATTGGGTCCCACAAGTAGAAGAATTCTATTCTCTACAAGGTTCATACTCACACTGTGGAGCACTTCTCTCCTATAATACCCCGCATCAATATCTTCCAATTGTAATATCGATTGTTCCATAGTGTTCCATAGTACTTAATTAACGAACACCCAATATCTGATACAATTTGCCATTATTCCAACATTCCATTCTTCCATTACACTCATTACACTCCCAGGTATGCCTTCCTCACCTCGTCATTTCCTAGCACATCGTCAGGTCTTCCAAAGGAAATCACCCTCCCCTCATTCAAAAAAAACACCCAATTTGCTATTTCAAGCACAACAGTCATATTATGTTCTATAAAGATTATCGTTCGACCAGCATCGGCGATTTTCTTCATCAGTTCAAGAAGGGATTTTATCATAGCAGGATTTACTCCTGCTGAAGGTTCATCCAGAAGAAGGAGTTTGTACCCACCGGCGAGAAGCCTGGCAATTGCCAGAAGTTTTTGCTGTCCAAAAGAGAGACTCTCTGCAGGTGAGTTTTCCTTACCAGAGAGACCAACAAATTTTACCCATTTATGTGCCTCTCCCAGATTTTCTTTTTCTGCGTTTGTTACTCTCCTTGTTGAGAATAGTACACTCAATGGTGATTCTCCGGGATGCTGGAGCTTAGCCAAAAGCACATTGTCCAAGACTGATAATTTCTTAAACACCCTTACATCCTGAAAAAGTCTTCCTATACCTAATTTTGCTATCTCCCAGGGAGTAAGCCCATCTACTCTTATATTGTCAAAGTAGATTTCACCACAATCTAATTTCAGAAGCCCACTTATAAGATTAAACAGTGTGGTCTTGCCGGCACCATTTGGTCCAATGAGGCCAGTTATCCCTCCACTTGAAAATTCAATGGATACCTCATCCACTGCCCGAAGTCCACCAAAAGCCCTGGTTACATTATGAAGTTTCATTATATACATCTAAATTCCTCATTTTTTAGTTTCTCGTTATTAAATGCGAATAAAGTGTAATTATGAACTAAGAATCGATAACTATTAACTAAAAACGAAATATGTTATTCAAACCTGTATTCCCCTGCAATCCCCTGTGGTCTATATCTCATAAGAAGTATCAAAAGAAGTCCGTATATCATCTGTCTCACATTTGGTGCTATGGTAACAGGCAGTCCCAAGAATCTTAATGCCTCTGGAAGGATGAGCATAAAGAATGTTCCAACAATTGGGCCCTTAAGATTACCCGAACCTCCCACAAGCACAATAGCAATGATGAATATAGACTCATCCAGTGTGAAACTTGTGGGGTCAATATAGGTTACATAACCTGCATAAAGTGCTCCCGATACGGACGCAATGCCCGCCCCAATTACAAACGCCCATATCTTTAATGCGGGCACATTCTTACCCATAACCCCTGCGGTTAATTCGTCCTCACGAATCGCCTTGAGTGCCCTTCCAAATGGGGAGCGGAGTATAGCCCTTGTGAATAGTAACACAAGAAAGAATATAAACCCGCCCAAAAGAAAATAACGAGGGAGTGAATCAAACTGAAAGCCAAAGGCAGATGGCCTGGGGATACCGGGAATTCCGTATGGTCCTCTGGTTAGCCACACACAGTTATACAGAATACTGAAAACTATCAGTTGAAAGCCTATGGCAGCAAGGATAAAATAATCCCCTCGTAGTCTCAAAGATGGGTAGGCAATGAACAGGGAGATAAAGGAGGTAATAAAGATACCACAGACCAGAGCCGGAAAGAAGTTTATACCCACCTTTATCATCAAAAGGGTAGTGCTATAGGCACCTATCCCGTAAAATGCTGCCTGGCAAAGAGAAAGAAGCCCGGTATAACCCGCCAGGAGATTCATAGACAGTGCAAGAATCCCGTAGATAAAAATCATTATGAAAATATGAAGTATGTAATTCATGATAATTGAAGATTGAAGACTGAGGATTGATGATTGAAATTATGCATAGGTTCTCCAATTCTCCATTAGTCTAAATATTTTAGCTCCAACTTCTGTATATCTTTCTATTAGATCTTCGTGTTTTTTCTTATAAAGATATTTACAATCTTAGGCAAAATCTAACCATACTTTGGTTTCATCACAGGAACTAAGAGCATCATTCCTCATACCTCCTCAATTCTTTTCTTTCTCCCCAATATCCCCTGGGGTCTAAACAGGAGGAACAGTATCAGCAAAATAAAGGTAATTGCCTCCTGCCAGCGTGCAGAGACTTTCCATACGGCAAGGTTCTGAATAATACCGATAGTGAATCCACCTATGGCAGCAGATTCAAAAATTCCCACTCCCCCTATGATAACCGATACTGCTGAAACCAGTAGTGCTGCCATCCCCACATTGGGGTCTATTCCCACATCCAGAGCCACCAGACAGGAAGAGACACCCGCCAAAAGTGAGCCAACAGCAAATACAACTATCATCAACCTACGGGGTTCAATCCCAAATACAGAAAGTAAAGTGGGATTCTCTGCCAGTGCCCTCAATGACTTACCAAGATTTGTATTTTTAAGAAGAATAAGATATACAAGCATAATTCCTACAAAGGTAAAGAATTCTATAATCTGAATACTGGTGAGGATGACCCCTCCAAATTGATAGGTTCTGGCAATGCCCGGGGATAAAATTTTGGTTTCATTCCCGAAGGACATAGCGATGAGATTTACAATAAA
>JAUWGP010000017.1 GCA_030606335.1 Caldifarciminota bacterium | reverse complement strand
TCATATAGCGATTGCAACAGTAGAACGGGTTGATGTGTTGGTTAGCTGGAATTTTAAGCATATTGTAAATATTAATCGTATTCATCTATTGAATTCGGCAAATCTAAAATTGGGCTACCCAATACTTGATATTAGGAGCCCGAAGGAGGTGCTTTATGAAAGCTAAGAAATTTGACGCTGTAGAGATGAAACGTCGGCTTCAGAAAGAAGCGGAAGAGACATTATCTCATCTTTCAGAAAAAGAACAACTTAATTTCTTGCGCAAAAAGTTTGGTCATTTAATGAAACGAAAGGAAAGGGTGCACTTCGGCTAACACGGGCTTTGCGGCGAACTAAAGTTCGCCCAAATGCTTCGCACTTCACAAAGCCCGGGGACGTTATACGAAAAACTATGCCATAAAAAAGCAAGTCATCCGTGGCTAGCAAGCTAAAGATTTTTTACGGGGGAGTAAGTAATGTTTGAATTACAAACTGAAAGATTGAGACTAATGCGTTTAAATTTGGAGAATTTAAGATTATTTATTGAAGATCGACAAAAGATGGAGAAAAATCTGGGATTAAAAATTAATGGCGAGGTACTTGAGAAACACGTCAAAAAGGCTATGGAAACCTCGCTTAAATATGCTATGGATGATAAAGATAATTATCTGTGGTATACCAATTGGCAAATAGTATTAAAAGAAGAAAACCGTAGTATAGGTGGTATCGGTTTCAAAAGGTGTCCTAATGAAAATGGTGAAGTGGAGGTTGGCTTTGGAATACAACCTGAATATCAAGGAAAAGGTTATATAACAGAAGCTTTAAAAGAAATAATTAAATGGGCTTTCGAGCAACCACAGGTTTCATCTGTAATTGCTGAAACAGAAAAAACAAACACTCCATCTTACAGAGTATTAGAAAAAGCTGGAATGGCAAAATATAGAGAAACTGAAAAATGCTTTTTGTGGAAAATTACAAAGACAAAAGAAAATTGAAATTACAAAATGGAGTATACAATAAATCTACACCATCCTTGATTTCGGTTAAAAGGTACAGTCCTTTGTATAACATGGTATATCTGGGTACGCTTCGCCCAAACCCCGCCAAAGGCGGGGCTTCATAAACTCTGGAAACGTTATACGCAATTCTAAAAATATTTTTCTGAGAGAAGAAGAAATGATAAGCTTTTAAATAAGAAGAAATATTTATCTTATAATTACATATAGCTAAGTTATTAATAGAGATAATAAACTATGAAAAAAAATAATTTACAATTAGAAAAAGATAGAAATTTTCTATACTTCACTATCCCAATTGTCGTCCTTATGGCTATTTGTAGCGCCATTGGCATCTGGCGGCAAAATTTATATTTCAGGGAAACTGCAGATTGGTTGGCTCAATGTGTCGGGCAAGATGTTTCAAATTTATTTTTTGTCGCACCAATACTTTTGGTCTCTGCTCTATATGCTGCTAAGGGAAGCAGGACGGCAAAAATTATTTGGGTTGGCGCCATGGTTACTAATGTCTATTCTTATGTTTTATATTGCTTTGCGCTGCATTTTAATTATCTATTTCTAATCTATTGCATAATATTAGGTCTATCAAATTTTTCTGTTATTTATTTTTTCGTCAATTACCTAAAAGTAGATTTTAAGTCATGGTTTACCGAAAAGGTTCCAACAAAGACAATTGGTATTTTCTTGATATTTATAGCCATTATGTTTGTCTTCTTGTGGTTATCAGAAGATTTACCGGCAGTTTTGAAAAATAATGTTCCAGAAAGCATTACTAAAATTGGTTTAATTACCAATCCAGTGCATGTTCTGGATTATACGTTTTATCTGCCACTAATCTTCATTGCCGGTTTCATGCTCATCAAGAGGAAAAATCTCGGTTATCTTTTGGCGCCAATGATGTTTGTTTTTGCTATTATCACTAATGTCAATATCATTTCTTTGATGGTTGTTGCAAAATATAAAAACGTTCCAAGCGACACAGGTCTGATTATAGGTTTTGGTATATTTACCATTATTTGTTGCGGATTTCTTTGGTTTATGCTGAGGAGATTGAAAAAATAGACAAAAAATAAGATTTAAAATGTTAAATTTACTATATAAAAAGCCTATCAAAGTGATGAACGAAAAATATTTTTTGAACTCAAGACACGTTGCGCTCTCATCCTTTCAATCATCGGGGCGTATAACACAGGATATACGGTTCAACCTTCGGCTTGGGCTTTACCCAAATTTTTCTTCCATTTCGTTCCAGAAAAACTTCGTATATCCCAAACATTATATGAAATACTTACTTATTTATTTAAATAGACTGAATTAAAATAAAAGGAGTAGTATTATGGATAGGGTTTACTCAGCATTAGAAAAATGAGAATTTAAAGGAGAAATGACCATTGATATGGCTCAAGTAATCAATAAAAATATTGACCAACTCATTGAGAAGGAACTTGGACGAATTGAAAAATTAACCGAAGAGGATAAACCTGACTTTGCATTTGTAGCAATGTTACTGTTAACTTCATTTATCAATGCAGCGGCGGCAAAGTTACCATCTATTATTTGTAGTCTTGAAAAATGGATTAAGAAGTTGAAATCTGCTGTAAATTCCTTAGCTAAGAAAATGGGGGCAAATGGGTTTAGTATTTCGGCAGGTTTGCCTGCAGGGTTATCGGTTGGATTATCGTTTCCGATTTCTTAAATTTAAAAAAATTGTCGTACTTAAGCTAAAAGCGTGTTTGCGGTTCGCTTTGCTCATCCAAATGCATTCGGCACTTCGCAAATACAAAAAACGTTAGCCGAAATTCTGGGTTCTAGGAGAACAGTAGAAATTATGATAAGATTAATTACTCGGGTCTTGATAGTGCTATTCATAGTTGCCAATGTGATATCAGCTAAAGGGGTCGATACGATTATTGGACGGTATCGATTTGGTAAGAATGTTCTCTTCTATGTTGGTTCTGGATACCATTATGAAGTCCAGCCAGAAGTGATAGCAAGCACCGGAACTTTTTTCTTGCTCGATGCAGTCGATTCATTGCTTTCAGATGCTAACACAATTCGTCAAAGGGCGAGAGCTTCCGTGAGGGTAGAGGATGTAGATATGGCTCTCCGACCACAGCAGATCGAAATTAGAGACATTGACAAAGGTTGTAAAGGCAATACGGGTCCTGAAGTGCTATGCAGGCTCTGGGGTCCGAGCGATGACCCAGAACTGGTCATACTTGGATTTGACCAAGATGGAAAATTCCGAAAACTCTTTGTTCATATGGGCTTGCATGTCGATACTAAGGTTATTGCGCCCAATAAATTGGAGATAATATTGGCATCCAGAGCAAATGTATCGTGGTGTATGTATTATCGACAATCCTATATATTCAACACAGTTACTAAAGACACCTATAAAGTTCCTTCTATCTTCGTAGAACCCAGTTACGACTTTCATGGCGATTACTTTAGAAGCTTTGAGATACGTTGTCACAAGCCTGTTGATGTATATTTCGACCCTCAGTCCGCTATCCAAAAACAGTCCATCGCATTGATCGGAATGCTTGGTAAGGGGTGGAAGGTAACGTTTGAGAAATTCTATTGGGCAGAAGAACCAGGAGCGGTATTAGTGAGATCGGACAGCCTATCTGGTTGGGTGAACCAGAGTGACATAATCTGGGAGAACTTTCGGTTGCCAATGGCTGACTAAAGAAATCCAGAACTTCGGATAACACGCTGTTTGTGGCTCAATACGTTTCGCCCAAACCCTTCGGGCTTCACAAACAGCGAAACGTTAGGCGAAACGACCAAGGAGAGATTGATATGAAGAAAATCGTTTATCCAATTGATAAAAATAAAAGTAGGAAATAATTATGAAAAAAGAAGAAGCCATCGAACAAGGGTTGGCATTAGTAAATAGATCTACAATTGCAATGCTTGGAACTAGTGGTGCTGAAGATTACCCCAACATTAGAGCAATGATAAAAATGGAGAGCGAAGGTTTAAAGAGAATATGGTTTAGCACAAATACCTCGTCAAAAAAGGTAACACAACTCAAAAATATTCCAAAGGCGTGTGTCTATTTCGTTGATTTCGATAAATGGATGGGATTAATGTTAGTTGGAACAGTCGATATACTTCAAGATCCTGAATCAAAACAACGACTTTGGCGTAAGGGATTTGAAAAGTATTACCCCTTAGGTGTGAACGACCCGGATTATTCTATTCTACGTTTCACAGGACAGTGGGGGAAGTATTATCACGGTTTAGCTACTATAACCTTTAAACTGTAGTGGGAGTAATGATTGGAGGATTTGGTCGCATCACCTCTGGCTACGCTTCGCCCAAATTGCTCGGCCGTTGGCCTCGCAACTTCGGTTATGCTCAGAACGTTATGCGAAAGGCTACGCTTTAATAATCTGAAATGAGAAGTTTAAATTTATGAAAAAGTAAGCTTATAATTAGGAAAAAGGAGGTTTTAATTTAATGAAAACGCTAATTTATGGTGCAGGTCCGATTGGTAGTTTATATGCATATCTGCTTCACGAAGCCGGCAAAGATGTAACTATTTTAGCCAGGAACAAACAATTTGATTTTATTAAAGAAAATGGTGTTGTTCTGATCAATGAATTCACTGGAGAAAAGGTTACTGCTAAAGTAAAAGTGGTAGATAGATTAGAAGAAAAAGATGCTTATGACCTTGTTGTAGTTGCAATTCGGAAAAATAAAGTTCTGTCGGTATTGCCAATTTTAAGCCAAAACAAAAATGTTAAAAATATACTCTTTATGGGTAACAATACTTTGGGTTTCGATGATTACTTAAAGTTTTTACTAAAGGAGAAAATATTATTTGGTTTTCCCGGAGCTGGAGGTGGAAGGAAGGAACATGTCGTTCATTACATCGACAGAGAGAAGCCGAATGGAAAAAGAATGCCCATAACAATTGGAGAAATGGATGGCGAAATTAAAGATAGAACGAGACAGATTAAGTCATTATTTGAAAGTGCCAATGTTCCTGTTGATGTTGTTAAAGATATAGATGGTTGGCTGAAATATCATGTTGCATTTGTGAGCCCAATTGGCGGTGCTCTTTTTATGTGTAGCGGTAATTTTTCTAAATTAGCTAAAAGTAAAAACAGTCTTCGGATTTTTATACGTGCATGTAAAGAAGGAGGGAATGTGTTAAAAGAGTTAGACTATACTAAACGTCAACCATTTCGTTTCAACTTATTCTACTGGTTCCCGGAATGGATAACTATAAAAATTTTTCAAGGCTTTTTTAGCTCCAAATTTGCAGAAATCGGACTTGCATTGCACGCTGAAGCGGCAATTGACGAACTAAAAGAACTGGCAAATGAATTCAAAACACTTATAGATAAAACTTCTATAAAAACACCCAACATTGATAAATTGAGTAGTTTTATTCCTTAAACATGGAGGAAGTCATGAAAGGAGAAAGGCGTTTTAAAAGGTGGATCATTCTTATTTGGTTATGCCTCGGAGTTTTTTTGTTCATCACTCAGGAATCCCTTGCACAATTTAGTAGAATTTCCATTAGAGGTAGCACCGGAGCAGTATATTTACCCCTCAAGGATTGGGAAAACTTCTTTGGGGATGTTCTTCAATTGAGCCATTTCACCAAAGATAGATTCGGCTCATACTGGGGCCTCGATATAGATTACCGCATCACGGAGAACCATATTATAGCGTTGACCGTTGAAGACATCAAAACATCAGCATCCCTTTTTGGAGTTGAGGTTTTCACCACCATAGCAGATACTATTGGATATGCGTCTTATGTAATAGATTGGAACTTCAAAGCTACTCCTCTTGGGATTTCGTATGAGTTTTACCCAACAGGATTGTGCAGGAAGATTTCCCCATTTTTGGGGATAGGAATTTCTTATTTCATAAGTGAAGTAAAAGCTACGTTCTTTGAAATACATAACTCGCTGTTCGAAAAGCAGACTCAAGAGGACACCCGTGATGGAAAAGGATACGGGTTCCACGCATACATTGGTCTACAATCTCAGATAATGCAGCAGTTGTATATAGTATCCCGTTTGAGAGGTCGGTATGCCGATGGTATGGGATTCACTGATAAAAAAGGGGCTATTAAAGTTGAATTTACTGGGATAGACTTTACCTTTGGTATAGGTTGGAGATTTTAGATTTCGGTGATGCAAATGTTGTTAAAGTGTATTTGGAACTACGCCTAACACGCTATTTGTTGCTCAATACGTTTTGTCCAAACCCTTCGGGCTTCACAAACAGCGATTCCATTATACGAAATGCTCACAAAAATAAAGAGGTGAATTATGAAACCAGAAGATTTGATTACCTATTGTGGGGTTTATGGTGGGACTTGTGCAAGATGGTGTAAGTATACCGTATTTAGGGATATTGCAACCATTTTTTCGGAGTGGGTAGATGCTCAAGGTTACCAACACTGGATGTCCGGATGGGTTAAAGAGTTTGACTATACTGAGTTTAGAAAAGCATTAGACTTCTTTAGTAAGAAGGATAGTTGGCTCGTATGCTGGAAATGTTGTAAAGGTGGAGACGGAAGACCTGATTGTGAGATCCGAAAGTGTTGCAAGAATCATGGACTTGATGTATGCTTTGACTGTATCGAATTCCCCTGTGATAAAGTCAAAGAGGATACAAAAATGATTGAGAGAGCAAAGGAATATAAGAAACTTGGTAAAGATGAATGGCTGCGACAGGAAGTTAAAAAAGCCGAGCAAGGCTTTGAGCTTCACACTGGGAAGTACTATCAGATTTGGGCCAAGAGATATCTACCAACTCAAAATCCGGACAAAAAATGAGTAATAGAATCCTTACAGAAGGAGATTTGCTCGCACTTCGCAAACACGTAAAACGTTAGATGAAATGCCGCATTATTATGTGGAAAAGGGTTCAAGTTGGAGAGAAAGTAGGATATGGTATGAAGGATAGCAAAGAAATTCCAGATTATTATCGTAGGATATATGAAAAATGGTATAATTGGTTTTCTTATATTTATGATCCCTTTGTAGATGTACTCTTTTTATTTCTTAATGGAGGTTTTGGTGGTGAACGGAGATGGCGGGAGTTAATAGTTGAATGGATTAACCCTCAACCGGGCGAAAAGATACTGGACATTTGTAGTGGCACAGGTACTTTAACCATAATACTTGGTAAAAGACTTGCAGGAACAGGAGAAGTAGTGGGTATTGAACTTTCTCCTGCTCAATTAAGAATTGCCTTGGGAAAGGAAAAACCCGATGGAGTTTCTTTTATAGAGGGCGATGCTCAAAATATCCCCTTTTCAGATTGTTATTTTGATAAAAGTGTCATTTGTGGTGCACTCCATGAGTTACCTCGAGAAGTACGGCGAAATGTTCTATCGGAAGCTTATAGAATCATCAGACCTGGGGGCAAGATAGTTATTATTGAGCAGAACAAACCAGATCTAAAGTGGAAGGCATTGTTGTTTGATTTTATGGAACGGTTTAATCCTGAATATCCGACCTATAAAGACTTGCTAAAATGCGGACTAACAAATGAGATTAAGCGAGTTGGATTTAGGATAATTAGAACTGATACGACCAGCTGGGAATATTTCCAAATTGTTTTGGGAGAAAGATAAATTGAAAACAATACATAAAGATAAGGCACTTCATCTAACAGTGGATAAAAGGCTGCATTACTATACACCTTCGCCCAAATTCAGCCTTTGGCTGAACTTCCGATACGCCCAATTCGTTAATCGAAATAGTAAGAAATAAAAAGATGGAATCAAGATGAAAGAAATTGATTACAGATTTATTGGCGCCTGTGGACTATACTGTGGTGAATGTGATATATACCTTGCCTTCAAAAACAACGACAAGCAGCTCAAAGAAGAAATTGCCAAAGCTCATAATCTCAAAACCTCTTATGTCCATTGTGATGGTTGTTGGGGAGATTTCTCCAAGATATGGGGTATTGAATGGCAGGAAGGTGGCAAGACCTGCAAAATAAGAAAGTGTACTGAAGGACATCATATTCATGTATGTATCGAATGTCCAGACTTTCCTTGTCAGATGCTTGATGAATTTCATAAAAAGGGCTATCAGAAAGCAAGAAAGAACTTGTTTAGGATGAAAGAAATCGGTGTGGAGAAATGGTTCAAGGAGAAGCAGAAGTAACGCCACTTTGCCTAACACATATCTACCTATAGTCCACCCCGTCTTGGCGGGGGCAGACAGATTAAAGGCGATTTATCTCTCTACAGTATTCTTTGAACATACAGAGGGTAGGTAGGGAGGTCAATACCGACTTCGAGGTCCTATTTTTTATTCATAATATCTCCTTGAGTATGTTAGAAAAATAACTTTTGTGGAACTATTATAGCACAAACTATCAAAAAATACAAGATATATCCGTTCATTTTTATAGTATAAAACGTTAGACAACATTGTTCGCTCACCTGAAAAATTTTATAAAGACTGGAGGTTCAACTATGATTATGAAATTAGCTAATGAAATAAAAGTAGCCTTAGTAACTGGAGCTTGTATTATTGGCATTGCAATCATATTCAAATATGTCATTCATATTCAAGCAGACTTTATAGTATCAAATGCTCCCGTCTATTTATTCATTGTATATCTTATTACAAAAGGCAGAGCCAAGAAATCAAAATGTGATATGCCTCTATATTGGAGTTTAGCAATAATATTTGTTACATTGGTTATTATAGTATTGCATGCAATTTGACTCTTGGCGGACAAGCAACTCTGCGGCACTTAGTGCCTTGCCTTACTTCACTCGTTAAAAGTTAAAATAATACTTAAATTGAAAAAGGAGTATTTAAAGATTGAAGGATAATTGGAAATGAGAGAGGAGGATAGGAAGTTGACAGCTAAGAAATGGACGAAAAAGAACATTTTCTGGAGTATGCTCTTGACTGTCCTGTGTATCGTTTGTTTTCCTGTCAATCCACTGGTCTTATCTGGTATACTCGTAACCAGTCATAATCAGGTGACATATATTGTAGGCTGGGCAGTCTGGGCATTTGGTATGGTACTGGTAATGTCCCCAATAATTATGTTCCCTCACCGGGGTGGGATCGAAAAAGGAAAAACCTTTGTGAACACCACCCTTCTGGTCGATACAGGAATTTATAGCGTGGTTAGACATCCGCAATACTTGGGCGGGATTTTCGCAATATTTATGACTACATTATTATGGTACCCGCACTGGTTATTCTGGGTGCTTGGTTTCGCAGGTGCAATAGTTGTCTACTTGGGTTCCAGAGAGGAAGACCAGCGGCTTATTCAGCAGTTTGGCGACGATTACATATGCTATATGCAAAAGGTGCCAAGAATGAATCTATTAGCGGGGATTATACGCCTGATAAGACGTAGAAAGAGGAAATGAAAATGAAATAAAAGAAGATATGCCTGCAGACTATGAAATGCGAAAACAAATTTGTATAAGGACAATATTGAACGGTTTTTTGGAAATAAATTAAAAAAATCAAGTGCAGAAAATTATTGAAAAAGATTAAATTGATAAGAAGGAACAAATGATTGAAAAATTTAAAACAGATAAAATAACTAAACAATTGAAAAACAAAGTAAGAAATATATGGGAAACAAATGCCGAGTGGTGGGACAGTAAGATTGGGGATGGAAATGTTTTTCAAAATTTATTAATTGAACCTTATACAGAAAAATTGTTAGATATAAAAAAAGGTGAGAATGTATTAGATATTGCTTGTGGTGTTGGAAGATTTTCTCGTCGTTTAGCAGAATTAGGTGCATATGTTATTGCTTTTGACTTTAGTAAGAGTTTTATAAAAATTGCAAAAAATAAATCAAAAAAAATCGATTCTATTGATTATTATGCATTAGATGCAACAGATGAAAAACAATTGTTGAATTTAGGAGAAAATAAGTATGACTGGGCTATCTGTACTATGGCCTTAATGGATATGGCTGAGATTAGACCGTTATTACAATCATTAAATAAGTTATTAAAAGTGAATGGTAAATTTATTTTTTCAATTCTGCATCCTTGCTTTAACTCAGCAAACATACAGAAATTTACAGAAGAACATATGAATACCGGAAGATTAGAGATAAAAAATGGAGTAAAAATATATAGTTATAAAACACCAATATACTATAAGTCGGAAGGGATTGTTGGTCAACCAGTGCCTCAATATTATTTTCACAGAACTCAGGAAGAAATATTTAATATCTGCTTTGAGAACAATTTTGCAATAAATGGATTTGTAGAGCCTTGCTTTAAAAGAAACGATAACAAGGATATTGATATAACGTGGCAGACCTTATATGAGATACCACCAATATTAATTGTTAGAATGATATTATTAAAAAAATGAATTAAAGACTTACATCAAATAACAGAACACTTTTGCTTGTGCTGCGAACAACCATCAGATATGGTAATTTGTGCCACATCAAAAGTGCTCGAAACGTTGGTCAAAATCGACTATGAAAAAAGGAGGTGGAAAAATGCCAAAGGTATGTGTAATCCAAATCAATGTGAGTGATATGGACAAGGCTATTGACTTTTATTGTAACAAGATAGGGTTTGAAGTTCATTCGAAAAAATATTATCCAAACATTGTAGATTTAGCTCACGAAGGGATTCCCCTGATTCTTTATAAAGTTGCCAAGCCGACTCATATAGACTACCCGAACATTGCACAAACTCTGATTAACATTCAAACCGACGATCTTGAATCGAGCTTGAAAGATTTAAAGAGTAAAGGAGTAGAATTGATCCACGAAACACCACAGGATTGTCCTGTAGGTGTGTACGCAGCATTCAGGGATCCATTTGGTAATGTTCATGAATTAATTGAGTTCCGAGCATAGATAGATGATACGTGCAAATTTAACTAACACATATCTACATATCGCTTGCCCTGCTATGGCGAGGGCAAACAGACAATAGATTATTTAATATTAGGGAATGTCCCAAACTATTGTGATGACTAACAAGAGGGCAACTGTCATTACGAGTCTATAAGGACTTGGCAATCTTATCTACTCAATCTGTCATTGCGAGTGAATGAAATGAATGTGGCAATCTCATATTTGATATAATTCCGTAAAAAGCGATTGCTTCGCCTACGGCTCGCAATGACTGAGAGTAGTGTGTCATTGCGAGTGAATGAAATGAATGTGGCAATCTCATATTTGATATAATTCAGTAAAAAGCGATTGCTTCGCCTACAGCTCGCAATGACTGAGAGTATTGTGTCATTGCGAGTGAATGAAATGAACGTGGCAATCTCATATGTGATATAATTCAGTAAAAAGCGATTGCTTTATCCGTCAATCCGTTGTACTTCTTGATAGACGATGGATTCGCAATGACGGGACAGACCAGTATTACGTAACTTTGGGACAAAATATAAAAAACATTGGATGACTATTATATAAGAAAGGAGATGAATAAAAATGGTGGGCTGGCACTATCTAAAGGATTATTCGAACAAATATGAAAAACGTAAGGAAATATGGAATTAACCCTTTTTCTATAGCCGTTATTCACGGAGGTCCAGGTGCTCCTGGGGGAATGGCGCCCATAGCAAGAGAACTATCTCTTGTTTGGGGTATTTTAGAACCACTGCAAACATCTGCATCCCTTGAGGGGCAACTCCAGGAATTAAAGACCGTCTTGAAAAAGCATGGAGACCTTCCTATTACATTAATTGGTCATTCGTGGGGGGCGTGGTTAAGCTTTATTTTTGCTGCCCGTTACTCTTTATATGTAAAAAAGCTTATACTCATTGGAAGTGGGGTCTATGAAGAAAAATATGTTTTTAAATTAATGGAAACTCGGTTAAGTCGCCTTAATGAAGAAAAAAGGTTAAAAGTCCAGGTCTTGAAGGAGGTCTTGAGTAACCCAGGTGTAAAAGACAAGAATACGACCTTCTTCCAACTTGGAAAGTTATTATCCCAGGCAGATTCATTTAACCCCTTACCATTCAACGATGAGGAACTAGAGTGTCAATACGATATCCATCAAAGTGTGTGGAATGAAGCCAAGGAATTAAGACATAGTGGAAAACTTCTGAAACTGGGAAAACAAATCCAATGCTCTGTAGTAGCAATCCATGGCGACTATGACCCACATCTTTCTGAAGGAATTAAAAGACCACTATCTCAAATTGTTAAAGACTTTCGATTCATCCTATTAAAGAACTGCGGTCATTACCCCTGGATCGAACGACAAGCGAGAGACAGGTTTTACGAGATCCTTAAAGAAGAATTGAGTTAAGATAATTCATATAATTTTATGATAAGGTTTTAAATAGAATAAATAAGTAGAAGACGCGGCATTTCTCAAAGGGTCATTCAAGTGAGAAGAAATATAATTTATAATGGAAAAGTTTTTATTATTAGCTTTTTTTGGTATTGCCATGGCCTATTTAGAAGCAGTAGTTGTAGTTTATCTGCGTAAAGCACTTGGTATTATTGAATCAGAATCAAATATAGTATCACTTGAAAATTTTCCTAAACGCTATATTTTTATTGAGAGAACAAGAGAAGTGGCTACAATATTGTTACTTATAATTTTAACTCTTTTGGTTGGAGAAACATGGCTCGAAAAGTTAGTTGTCTTTTTTTGGACATTTGCTTTTTGGGACCTATTTTATTATCTTTCGCTTTTTCTTTTGATTAAATGGCCACCTAATCTTACTACAGTTGATGTTCTTTTTCTTATGCCTCGCCCCTGGATTGCACCAGTGTGGGTCCCTATTGGAGTATCATCAATAACTGTCATAATTATTGCTGTTCTGTATCTTTCTCCTATCTTGTAGGAAAGGTAATGAATCAAAAAGATTTGATGATTATTATGAGGAATAAAAAGTATTACGAATATTTTTAAAGGAATTTAAATATTAAATAATGGAGGTAAATAACATGGGTGATAAAAGGGATTTAATCGCATACTGTGGGCTTTACTGTGGAGACTGCATCGGCTATAGGGGGAAGGCAGCTGACCTTGCAAGAGACCTCCGGAAAGAGTTAAGACAGACAATGTTCGACAAGACCGCAGAAGCCTTATCTGCATTTTCGTTCTTTAAGGTGTATGAGAATTACCCACAGTGTTATGAAGTACTGGGTGCATTAGTGAAAATGCGATGTAAGAAGGCTTGCAAAGGTGATGGTGGTCCGCCTTTCTGTAAGATAAGGAAATGCTGCCAGAAAAAGGGTATCGAAGGCTGCTGGGAGTGTGATGAATTTGAGACTTGTAAGAAGTTGGACTTCTTAAAACCCAATCATGGGGATGCCCATATAAAGAATTTGAGGAAAATTAAGAAAAAGGGAATTGAAGAATTTCTCAAAGGGAAGAAATATTGGTATGTGAAATAACATAGCATATCCATTTAAAGTTATCCCAAAGCAACCTCTATAGGTAGTAGGTAGGTAATAATATACTATAACTTAACATTTCAGTCATCTATGCATTACCAAGGTAATGCCTGCCTGACGGTAGTCTGGCACTCAAAATACAAATTCTATTGGAGTGCCTGCCAACCCTGCCTATCGGCAGACAGGTAAGAGATTGGAAAAAAATGAGATTGCCACGTTCACTTCGTTCACTCGCAATGACAAGAACATCTCGCTGAAAAATTAGAATAAAAATAGGAGAAACATTATGAAATACCGTAAATATAATCCTCAGAAAGATAAACAAGCAGCCCTCCGTATTTTCCGAGAAGTTGCATGGTTAGAAAAGGGAAAGAACAAACTGAAGGAAGAGATATTTAACTCTTTTATTAAAGCTGGTCGGTCACTTGTTGCTGAAGTACGAGAAACTCCAGAATGCCTGGCTTTAACTATGCCTGGAACAATACGTTACATAAAAGAAGACCTTCCATTATGTGCTGTTACAGGAGTTTTAACCAGTCGAATTGCCCGAAAAATGGGTTTGGCAAGTCAACTTACTGCACAAATAATTGCAGATGAAGCCGAAGAAGATGCTCTCGTTGCGGGATTAGGTATGTTTGAACAAGGTTTTTATAATAAGCTTGGATTTGGCACCGGTCCTTATGAACATTGGATATCTTTTGACCCAGCAATTTTAAAACTTGAAAGTAAAAATCGTGTACCATATAGAATATCACCAGACGATTGGAGGGCAGTTCATGCTTCACGGCTGTCCCGTATAAGGCTACATGGTTCATGTAATCTATTACCCCCTGAAGCGAGTAGATTAGAAATGAATGAATCACAAAATAGTTTTGGTTTAGGTTATTTTGATGGTAAAGAGGGTGAATTAACTCATCATCTCTGGATTTCTGGAAAGGGTGAGTCTGGACCATACCGTGTCTGGTGGATGACATACCAGAATTATAAACAATTTCTTGAACTTATGTCTATTCTTAAAAGCTTAGGAGATCAAATACATAGTGTAAGGATGAGAGAACCTCCAGGTATTCAGATTCAAGATATTTTAACACAGCCTTTTAAATATAGAACAATGACGAAACATACTAATTTTGAAAACAATATGACATCTGCAGCCTACTGGCAAGTGCGAATTCTCAATTTAAAGGGTTGTATTATAAAGACTCATTTATTGGGAAGAGGAATAAAATTTAATTTAAAGCTTCGTGACCCTATTGATAAATATTTAGAGAAAGAAACGAAATGGAGAGGTATTAGCGGACAATATATAGTGAGTTTAGGAGAGGTTTCAGATATTGAGAACGGCATAAATAACATTCTACCTACCCTGACTTCAGAAGTTGGAGCATTTACGAGGCTCTGGTTGGGAGTAAGATCAACAACAAGTCTTTCAGTTACAGATGAGTTATCCGGTCCCAAAGAACTGTTAGAAGAATTAGATTATATCCTTAGACTTCCGGAACCAAAAATAGATTGGGACTTTTAAAAATAAAAGCCCACCCACCCCTAAAGCAATGGGCTATAGAAAACAAACGGGGATTTTAAATTTTTAACTTGACAAAATTGTAATTATATTATATAATTTAATTAGAATTAGTTGAATAGTTAATTGGTTGAATAGTTGAATAGTTAATTGGTTTGATAGTTGGTTATATTATTAGGTAAGGAGGTGTATATACTCATGAAGGGAAGTAGAAAGTTAGATATTATCAAAAAAAGATATCCAGAGAAATTCGCTTCAGAAGAGAAAGTGTTTAGTAATATCCATCGTGGTGACAAAATATTTATAGCTACAGCCTGTGGTGAACCACAGTACCTTGTACAGTCAATCATTAATTATGTTGAATCTCATCCAAAATCTCTCTTTGATGCTGAGGTGTTTCATGTATGGTCTCTGGGTGTTGCAGCATATACAGATGAGAAGTTTAAATATAATTTCCGCCTTAATTCTTTCTTCGTAGGAAATAGCACAAGAGATGCTATCAACAAGGGGTTTGCAGATTATACACCTATATTTCTATCACAGGTGCCTGATATATTTTATCGGAAATTCGTACCTATAGATGTAGCACTCGTCCAGGTATCACCACCGGATAGTCATGGATATATGAGTTTGGGGGTGAGTGTTGATATAACACAAGCCGCAGTTGAGAATGCTAAGCTGGTAATAGCGCAGGTAAACAAAAACGTGCCTCGTGTTCATGGTGATGGATTTATACATGTAAAGGATGTAGATTATATAATAGAATATGATGAGCCTATATTGAAATATGAAGCTAAGATACCAGACGAAATTGCACAGAGTATTGGTAAGCATATATCACGCATAGTAGAGGATGGTGATACAATACAAGTAGGTTATGGTAGTATACCAAATGCTATCCTGGCGAATCTCCGTAATAAGAAACATCTGGGTGTGCATACCGAGTTATTGACAGAAGGCATTGCAGAACTGATGAAAGAGGGTGTAATTGACAACACGAGGAAGACATTAAATCGTGATAAGACTGTAGCTACCTTCTGTATGGGCACAAAAACAACCTACGACTTTATAGATGACAATCCAAGTGTGGAGTTTAGAACTATTGACTATACAAATGATCCATTGGTTATTGCACGACATGATAACATGGTTGCAATAAATAGTGCTCTGGAAATAGACCTTACTGGTCAGGCAACAGCAGAATCAATAGGAAAGATCTTTTATAGCGGGATTGGGGGACAGGCTGATTTTATGAGAGGTGCAATTTTAGCAAAAAATGGAAAAACTATACTCGCACTCCAATCTACTGCAGAAAATGGTAGTGTTTCAAGGATATTGCCATATCTCAAAGAGGGAGCAGGTGTCACACTTAATAGAGGAGATATTCACTATGTTGTTACAGAATATGGGATAGCATACCTGCATGGTCGAAATATTCGAGAGAGAGCAATGGAGTTAATATCAATAGCGCATCCAAAATTCAGACCCTACCTTATCAAAGAAGCAAAAAAACTAAATCTTATCTATAAAGACCAGGCATTTATTCCTGGAAAAAGAGGAGAGTATCCTGAAGAACTTGAAACCTATAGAACCACTTTAAAGGATTTTGAAGTTCTCTTAAGACCTGTAAAGATAAGTGATGAACCATTGTTAAAAGATTTCTTTTACTCTCTCTCAGATATAAGTCTATATCGTAGGTTCATTTCAACACGGAAGGATATGCCGCATGAACGCTTGCAAGAATTTGTAATAATTGATTACACCAAGAGAAAGGTGATTCTTGCAGTGATAGAACAGGAAGAAAAAGAAAATATCGTGGGTGTAGGTCAGTATGGTATAGATGAGAATACACATACTGCAGAGGTTGCATTTGTTGTAAGAGATGATTATCAGAACAAAGGAATTGGCAGCGAATTGCTTTCTTATCTAACATACCTGGCAAAAAAGCAGGGGCTTTTAGGCTTCACAGCAGAGGTTTTAACAGACAACACACGAATGTTACATTTATTTGAAAAGATGGGTTTTGATATTGAAAAAAGAGCTGCTGAAGGAGTGTATGAACTGAAAATGGTTTTCAGGCAGGAAAAATGATGAAAAATAAAACTCCTAATATGAAATATTTATTTGAACCACAGTCGGTTGCGGTTATAGGTGCATCCCATAATAAAGATAAAATAGGATATAAAATTGTAGAAAATATTATAGATAGTAAATATGCTGGAAAAGTTTATCCAGTTAATCCTAAAGGAGGTGAAATACTTGGACTTAAGGTATACAGATCACTCAATGAGATTGATAAGGAGATAGATTTAGTATGTATTACAATTCCTGCAAAATATACATTTGATGCTGTGAAGGATTGTGCATCAAATAATGTAAGGTTTATTACATTAATAACTTCGGGCTTTTCTGAGATTGGTAACATTAAAGAGGAAAGAAGAATTGTCGAGTATGCAAATAAGAATAGGATGCGCGTTTTAGGACCGAATATATTTGGCGTGTACTCATCCAGAGCTCCAATCAATTTAACATTTGGACCAAAGGATATAAAACCTGGCAGTATTGCTATTATAACACAGAGTGGTGCAATTGGAATTGCCATGCTTGGTAAAACAAAAGCTGAAAATGTTGGCGTTTCGGCTGTTGTTTCGGTTGGAAATAAATCAGATATTGATGAAGCTGACCTCTTAGAATATCTTCTGACAGATGGAAATACGAAAGTTATTTTGATGTATATTGAAGGAATAAAAAACGGTGAGAAACTTTTCAACATACTAAAAAAGTCTACAAAAAAGAAACCAATTATTGTTATAAAATCTGGGAAATCAAAAAGAGGTGCATTGGCAGCTGCATCGCATACAGGTTCGTTAGCTGGAGCTGATGAAATCTTTTCAGATATTATGAGACAGTGTGGAGTTATCAGAGCAGAAAGCATTCAAGATGCCTTTAACTGGTGCAAATTTCTTGCAAACTCACCTTTCCCAAAAGGGGAAAATACTATTATAATTACAAATGGAGGAGGTATAGGTGTTATGGCTACAGATGCATGTGAAAAATATGGTGTCCATCTTTATGATGACATACAGACAACTGAGAAGATATTCAAAGATGTTGTTCCTGAATTCGGTTCGGTAAAAAACCCTATAGATCTGACTGGTCAAGCAACAGTTACTAATTATGAGTACGCTCTTGAAGCAGCGATTAAAAATAGGGATATTCACTCAATCATATGCCTGGGTTGTGAAACCGCACTTTTGGATGCTGGAAAACTTTCTACAGTAATAGAAAATATGTTTTTAGAAAATAGAATAAGTAAACCTATTGTATTTTCATTTTTTGGAGGGATTGAAATGGAGAATCTGGTTCATCGTTTAAAAATTAATGGTGTACATGCACTTTCTGATGTTTATGAAGCTGTACCATGTTTTGGTGCTATGTATATTAATTACCATAATATAAAATATCAGGAAGATTCTGATAATGAGAGTGAGAAAGTTGAAATGGATAACAATATAATTAATAATATTATAAAAAATGTTAGGAAGGATAAAAGACACTTCGTACTATCATATGAGGCAGAGAGAATAATGAGGGCAGCAGGTATCAAAATGCCAGAAAGTAATCTGGCACATAATATTAATGAAGCTGTAATGTATTCTGAGAAAATCGGATATCCTGTAGTTATGAAGGTAGTATCTAAAGATATAATTCATAAGAGTGATGTTGGTGGTGTTGCATTAGATATAGATAATAGGAAGGAAGTAATTGATGCCTATCAAGCTATTATTTACAACTGTAGGGATCGAAAACCTCGTGCTGCGATAGAAGGGATTGAGATTTCAGAAATGGTTCAGTCAGGTACTGAGGTAATAATTGGAGCGAGAAGAGATGAATTGTTTGGTCCGATTATTATGTTTGGTCTTGGAGGAGTGTATGTAGAAGTTATGAAGGATGTTTCGTTTCGTGCTCTTCCCTTGGGTCGTAGAGAAGCAATGTCTATGATAAAGGAGATTAAAACTTATCCTATTTTACTAGGAGTAAGAGGTGAGGAAAAAAAAGATATTAATGCAATAATTGATGTTATAATTATATTGGGCACCATGATTCAAAGACATAATAGTATTTCAGATATTGAAGTAAATCCCTTTGTAGTATATGAAGAAGGCAAGGGGGTGAAAGCTGTGGATGTTAGAATCCTGCTTTCAAGTGTTAAAGAAGATAAGTGAAATGGAGGTGTTATAAATGGATAAATTAATAATAGCTTCAACGCAAAAAAGTGCAGGTAAGACATGTTTAATTATAGGAATAGCAAATGTACTAAAAAAGAAGATTGGTTACATGAAGCCATTTGGAGAGAGGTTAGTTTATCGCAAAAAACGCCTATGGGATTATGACAATGCCTTAATAACAGATATTTTCAGTCTGGAGGAAAATCCAGAGGATATGAGCATAGGATTTGATCACAGCAAACTGAGATATATGTATGACGAGGAAACAACGAGAGAGAAAATTCTTGAAACTGTTAATACTATGAAGAAATACAGAGATATACTGTTTATTGAGGGTGGAAAAAATCTAAAATACGGAACATCTGTATACCTTGATCCGTTATCTATTGCCAGGTATATAGATGGTAAGTTGATACTTGTTATTAGTGGTTATAACGAATCCTGGATTGATGACATTACATTTATTAAAAAGTATATTGATATAGTGAATATAAACTTTAAAGGAGTAATTATTAATAAGGTACAGGATGTAGAAGATTTTAAACTAACATACTTAAATGATATAAGGGAAATTGGCATAAATATAATAGGCATAATCCCGTATAAGAAAGAACTTACATATTTCTCAGTTGGTTATTTATCTGAGCACCTGTTTGCAAAGGTTATTGCAGGTGAAAGAGGTTTAAATAATGTTGTAGAGAATATCTTTGTTGGTGCCATGTCTGCTGATGCAGCACTTCGAAATCCCTTATTTAAGAAGAAACATAAGTTAATCATAACCAGTGGTGATAGAACAGGTATGATACTTAATGCTTTGACAAATGATACTGCATGTATTGTGCTTACTAATAATATATTGCCTCCACCACATATCATTTCAAAAGCATCTGATTGTAATACTCCGATATTACTTGTTTCTTCTGATACATACCAAACAGCAAAGCAAATAGATGATATGGAACCATTATTAACAAAATATGACACAAAAAAGATAGAACTGTTGGAAGGATTAGTAAAGGAATATGTAAATATAGATAAGATAACTGATGTGTAAAGGAATTTCAAAACATCTCGCCCATGTTGCTATATCTATAAGTTAAGTAAAATATTCAAGAACATCTATTATAAAAAATTCAAAAAAAGGAGGAAAATATGATGAAAGACAAGAAAGCGGACCTGGCTGGACCTGGCATAGGTGACTATAACGAGCTTGAGAAAATCCTGCCGAACGATTATCAATCTCTTCTAAATCCAAAGGAAACCCAGATAGCTCTCTTTGAGGTGAAAAAATATATAGAGGAAAATATGAGTAAGGAACTCAATCTGATACGGGTTGAGGTTCCTCTAATCGTAGACGTTGAGAGCGGTGTAAACGATTACCTTGACCGTGATGGCTCACGTACACCGATCCAGTTCCATATCTCAAACGACTATGATAAAAATCCAATCGATGCCCAGATAGTACAGGCAGCTACAAAGTGGAAGCGTCTTGCGCTGAAAGAGTTTAATATGGAAGTAGGTGAGGGTTTGTTTACTGATATGCGTGCTGTGCGTAAGGACTACTTCCTTGACCATGACCACAGCGCATATGTTGACCAATGGGACTGGGAGATAGTAATAACTGAGGAACAGCGTAACCTGCAGTATCTTACAGAAGTAGTAAAGAAGTTATGGAAGATTCTCAAGGGAGCCGAAACCCATGTCCAGCAGAAGTTTCCACAACTGAAGACTGACAAGTATCCTGACCTGCCTGAGAAGTTAACATTCATACATGCTGAAGATATCCTTGAAAAGTACCCAAACCTACCGCGTAAACAACGTGAGACAGCGATTCTGCAGGAATATCCTGCAGTTTTCATATATGGGGTTGGCTGGACACTAAAAGATGGCTACCCACATGAGATGAGGGCAGCAGACTACGATGACTGGGTAACGGAGACAAAGTCCGTTGATGGAAGATCCATGCATGGTCTAAATGGTGATATTCTCGTTCGGAATCCTGTGACAAAACGTCGACATGAGCTGACGTCTATGGGTATTCGCGTTAATTCAAAAACATTAAAAAAGCAGCTGGAGATTACTGATCAGCTTGATTTACTTATTATGCCATACCACCGGGCAATATTAAATAACGAAATTCCACTCAGTATTGGTGGTGGAATTGGGCAATCCCGTACTTATATGCTTATACTAAAGAAAGCACACCTTGGAGAGGTCAGTGTCACTGTATGGCCAAAAATACTTAAGGATATGTGTAAAAAGAATAACATCTATATTCTGGAATAAAAGGTTAAAGTTTACATATCATTATTTATACTCAGCCAAAACTTCGAAATTTAGTATTCGTTTATAATGAGGAATTAATATGGGGTTTAAAAATATTATGAGGTAATTCCTTCTAAAGATTTCATAGCCTGGTTAGCAGAATACAATGGAAAGATAATTGGAACAAATGGGATAAAAGAGATTCCTTAAGAGTAAAAGAATATAGATATAGAAAAACAACGAAAATGGTTTGCTTCATTAAAGGAAGAACTTGAGAAAGCATATTTACAACATAAGGAACCCTGGAAGCAATCAGGTTTTTCAGGTCCAGAGGATATATTGTTAGTTGGAGAAGCAAATGCAGGTTATTAGATATCATAGTGCTGAGGAACTACTATTAAAGGCTGAATTTTATCTTGAAAAAAAAGAAGCAGTAAATAACCTTCTCTTAGGTATTCTTTTCTCACTCATAAATAAATCATCACCGAATCAATATAATTCTGAGTTATTCTTTGCAGCAGTTGAAGAAGAGGAAGAAGAACAGCTCTTAATCGTTATGCTTATGACCCCACCCTATAATTTAGTTATTTATGGTGAAGGGGAAAAAATAGATGAAGCTATCAAATTATCGGTCTCTTATTTACTGACAAACAACATTGCTATTCCTGGCGTAATAGGACAATTTCAAATTGCTACAAACTTTGCTAAAGTCTGGGAACAAAGAACCGGTTGTTCTTCAACTATCAAGATGAAACAAAGAATATACAAGCTTGAAAAAGTTAAGGGTGTAAAACTTAGTCCAGGTAAAATAAGAACTGCAGATATAAATGATATTGAATTTGTATCAGATTGGGTATATAGATTTTCAGAAGATATATTAGAAAAAATAACCTTAGATAATGCCCGCAAATTTGCAAAAGAAGCAATTAAGAGGTCTTCTGTATATCTATGGCAGGAAAAAGAACCTGTTTCAATAGCTGCTTATTCAAGACCTACCAAAAATGGTATTTCCGTAAATCTTGTATATACTCCACCCAAATTTAGAAATAAGGGATATGCTACATCCTGTGTTGCATCATTAAGTAAGCTATTGCTGCAAAAAGGGTATAAATTTTGTACCCTTTATACAGACCTATTGAATCCAACATCAAACAGTATCTATATCAAAATAGGATATAAACCCATTGCAGATTCCATTGTATATAACTTTTAGAAATAAAATTAAAATAGGTCGTCACAAAACTAAGGTGTTCGAAACTAGGTTGACGGTATGGAAGCTCGTATCGAGACTCGAAGCTAGAAACTCGAAACTTGAAAAAGACATTTAGTATGTAACAAACTCCTATGATATCCTATAGAAACGAGCTTCGAGTTTCAAAAAATCGAGCTTCGATACCAGCATCGACAACGATAGACGAAAAAGGTATAGAGAAAGTACACAAAGGTTGAAGACTAATATATAACATATTACTCTACATATATCGTATAAAGAATTTTTGATTTTTAATTTGTAAATTTTATATTTTATATTTGATTTTTGATATTACATATATGAGCCTCGATACCGATAAACGAGGAATGAAAAGGATTAAAAATTTTACGAAAGGCACTATTTTTAAAAATGGGGTGTAAAAAACAATGAAGGCAATGATTTTGAATAACATATGTAATCTAATAGAGAATAAGAAACCACTGGAACTGGTAAATCTGCCTGTTCCTATTCCAGGAGATAAAGAAATATTAGTAAAAGTATCAGTATGTGGGGTCTGTCATACTGAGTTAGATGAGATTGAAGGTAGAACACCTCCACCACGGTTACCAGTTGTTCTGGGTCATGAGGTTGTTGGAAGGGTGGAGGGGTGTGGTAGTAAAACAAGCAAGTTGAAAATTGGGGACAGAGTTGGGATAGCCTGGATTTATTCAACTTGTGGAAACTGTAAGTTCTGCCTGGATGGTAATGAAAATTTATGTATAAATTTCAAAGCAACTGGCAGGGATGTAAACGGTGGTTATGCAGAGTATATTACTGTTTTGGAAGATTTTGCTTTTAAAATTCCAGATGTATTCTCAGATTCAGAAGCAGCTCCACTTTTATGTGCAGGAGCTGTTGGTTACAGGTCACTGCTACTAACAGGCATAAAAGATGGACAGAATCTGGGTCTTACAGGATTTGGTGCCTCAGGACACCTTGTAATTAAAATGGCAGTATTCAAATATCCAAACTCTAAAGTCTTTGTATTTGCCAGAAGTGAACAGGAAAGAAATTTTGCTAAAGAACTTGGTGCGGTATGGACAGGCGATACTGAAGATACATCACCTGAAAAACTGGATTGTATAATTGATACAACGCCTGTTTGGAAGCCAATAGTAGAAGCCTTAAAGAATTTGGAAAGAGGGGGGAGGCTTGTTATTAATGCAATCCGAAAAGAAGTGATAGATAAGGAATATCTTTTAAAATTAGATTATCCAGCTCATCTCTGGCACGAAAAGGAGATAAAGAGTGTAGCTAATGTAGAAAGAAGAGATGTCAGTGAATTTTTAAAGCTGGCTGCTGAAATACCCATTAAACCCGAAGTTCAGGAATTTTCATTAAAAGATGCTGATAAGGCGTTACTCGAGCTTAAAGAGAGGAAAATTCGGGGAGCAAAGGTCTTGAGAATTGATTGAGTAAAGGATCTGACTAATCTTTAATAAACTAAGGTATAATGTAGTTAAATATCTGAGTAATTAGGTATAATGAATATTATACCAGGAGGTAAGATGTCGAAATGGAAAGACCTCGCTCATTTTCTCTATGGACGAGGTTTCTGGTATGCAGACCCGCTTAGAGAAATAGAAGGCTTAAAAGAGGAACAACTTTTTTGGGTTCCTGAACAGAACACTCTCTGTATACTCTGGCATGTGGGTCACATTACACATAGAGAGCTATTACATATAGGTATATTTCTTCAGGGTCTTCAACCTTCAATAATACCTTCTCAGTATGATGTTTTTGGGCATAAATGGTGCTCTACTGAGCAGGTTCTCCAATCTATAGGTTCAGTAAAAAGCGTTCTATCCTGGGCATACAAGGTGAGAAAAAAAAGTCATGAGTTCATAGAGTCTCTGACTGATGATGAGTTTCATGCAATACCACCGACAGCAGAAGATGGTTTGAGTGTGGCTCACTGGCTTTTTATTACATCAGCACATACTGCTTTACATATTGGACGTATTCAGCTTCTACGCGCATTAATTGAGAAAGAACAGGAGAGAGCCTGTTGAATGATACTTACCGGAAATCAAGATATAGAATGCTATATGAAAATAGTCAATATGGACAGTGGAGAAATATGTGTAAGATGAGTTTTTAATATAGGTAGTAATACTTTTTTTATAGATTCGATAGCTTTATTTACTTAGTTGACAAATCTTTAATTGTATTATATAATTATGGTTGGTTGAATAGAAGGAGGTATAAGATGGCTGAAGAAAAGAAATATATAGAAAAAGAATGCCACCAGAAGTTTGCAGTTGATTTGTTTAACTTTGTATGGAGCCTTATTGATAAGAAAGATAGAACCAGGGGAGAGGATGATAAGATGATTCATGCTGCACATGCGTCTTGTTTTCACTGGAGTGTTATTGGGGCACCTGTAAATATTGAGAGAGGTGAATGGCAGATTTCTCGTGTGTATTCTGTTCTAAACAGACCTCAGACAGCAATATACCATGCTGAGAGATGTTTAGAAATCTGTAAAGAAAACAATATTGGTGATTGGGATATTGCTTTTGCATACGAAGGAATAGCAAGGGCATATGCTGTTGCTGGTAAGAGATTAGATTGCGAGAAATACATCAAGTTAGCAAAAGAGTTTGGAGAGAAGATTAAAGAAAAAGGGGATAAAGAGTTGTTTTTTAGTGAGATTAAAACAGTTCCTGGTTATAATGAAGGATAAATGTTATAAATGAGGGATATAATATGAAGGTTATAAAAATATCATTGATAACTATTGGTGCAGTTGTTCTTTTATTCATTATCGTTTCTGGTGTTTATCTCCTTATTAATATACAGGGAGAAGTCGAATCATTTGAGGTAAATAGTCCTGAAATGGCACAAAAGGTTTTGATAGCCAGTCAGGGGAGTGATTTTAAGAATGCTCTGGTAGAGAGTATTGCTGTATACATGGCAAAGAAACCAGTATATATTAAGGTTTTAGATGTAACTGCTTTAGATGATGTTAATGAAGGTGAATGGAATGCTGTGGTACTTATACATACTACCGAAGGAAGAAGATTACAAAGAAATGTAAAAGAATATCTTGATAGAGCAGAAGATTTAAATAAGATTATCCTTTTAACTACCTCGGGTTCAGGTAAGTGGAAGACAGAAGATTATGACATTGATGTCATTACATCTGCTTCAAAAAAAGAAAAATTACCTTTATTGATAAGTGAGATTCTTACACGATTGGGTTTAATATTGAAGAAAGAAAATTTATAACCTACCATTAATGAAAAAAAGTGATGTAAGAAATCTCGTAGGATGCTGTGGTATATATTGTGGGTTATGTAACAAATTCCAATCAATGGCTCCAAGTAGGTGTATTGGTTGCAAATTGGGCGAACAGCATTCATGGTGCAGTATCTGGAATTGCTGTGTAAAAAAACACGGATTAGAAACTTGTACCGAATGTAATGACATATTTAATTGTGAAATTTTCCTGAGAAGGAAGGTCGTTGAATGGCCTTCAGTTGTTGATAATTTAAACAAGATTAAAGAAAATGGTTTAGAGAAATGGTTAGAGAGGCAAAAAGAAAGACAGGCATTATTGGAAGAGCTACTCAAGAATTATAATGAAGGTAGATCGACGAGTTTTTACTGTAGAGCCTGTACAAAATTACCAGTCGAGTTGATTAATAAAGCAGTAAAAGAGGCCAACAAAAGGTATGTTAGTGAAAATATAGAAAATTTTGACATAAAATCAAGAGCAAGGATTTTAAAAGAAATAATAAGGAGAAAGAAATGAAAAAATGTTTATTTCTTACAATAGCTGTCATATTATCTTCAGTATTAATTGGGCAGGTTATGGCGGGTGAAGAATTAGAACATACACAAAATGATATTTTAGGTTTGAAAATCGTTAATTTCACTGAAGATTCTAATCTAAAGGCAGTTGGTTCTAAACTTGGTGATATAATTATCACCTATAATGGTGAAAAGGTTGAGGGTATAAAACATTTAGGAGAACTTAAGGAAGCTGTTGAGTCATCTGAGGTTGATGTTGTTATAAAACGGGGTAAAGAAGAGATTGAATTTACCATTCCTAAGGGACAGATTGGTGTATATCTAAAAGAAGTGGTTCCTGAGCATAAAATAGACAATGATGCAGTAATTATTGAGGGTTTAGGAAAACTCGATTGGGGTATTGGTATGGAAAATTCCTTTTTGGGAGCAGTATATAGGATAGATAAAAAATACGGTCAGAATATAAAATATGAAGACATTGTTGGGCTTTCTGGATATGGTTTTAGAATACTGTTTTATGATGCTTGGTGTCCAAGTTCACCTGATGCTACCTGTGGAAAGGATGTTGGTATTGAAATACTACAAAAATTGGGTTATAAATCTGAAGCGTACACTTTACAATCTGAGACCGCGGAAGAGGATAATGAAGAATATGTTAAAACTGAAGATGAGCTTAGAGAAATTATTATGAAGAGCATAGATGAAGGGTGGCCTGTTATCGCTCTTGATCTTATTGAGGTTCCAGAATGGGGACTTGTTACCGGTTATCAAAAAGAGGGGAAAGAATTCTTCTGCAGAACATATTTTGATAATACAGAGGGATATGAGATTGCAAAAAAAATGCCCTGGGTAATCTATACGATTACTGATAAGCAAGAAGTAAATATTATGCCTGAATATAGAAATTCACTTTTGCTTGCTGAAGAACTTTATAATACAGAAAAGTATAATTCTTATTTTTCTGGTATAAAGGCTATAGAGGAATGGATTAAGGCATTAAAAGATGAGGAGCACTTCACAGAAGCAGATGAGGAACAATTGGGAGAGAAACTTCTCACAAATTGGTGGATATATTACAGTCTTATTGAGGCGAGGAATAATGCCAAAGAGTATCTATTAAATAATAAGGAAAAGTTTGGAATTGATGTTGAACTGATAGATAATTTAGTAGGTCTTTATGGATCAGAGGTAGAAATTTTACAGAATGGATTTCAGTATGTTCCTTCACCACATACAGGAAAGAGTCCATCTGAGTGGAACAGTGAAATGAGAGCTAATCAGATTGAAACCTTAGAGGAGTTGTTAGGAATTGAAAATGAGGTTAATAGTATCTTGCGAGTAATAAGGTGAAGAAATGAAAAATAACTTTAAAAGATAGAGACCTAATTGCCTATATAAAATTAGTTCAAATGAAAAAATGAGTTCACTAAGAAGAATTGAAAGGAATATAAAGCTTGCAAAAGACATACTGACAAGGTTAGGAGTTGAGTATAAATTTGACTGGGAGATTTATAATCAGATATTAAAGGAAAACCTATCGAAAAATAAGAGCTGGTTAGACGTGGGCTGTGGTGAAAATGAGATAATCCATTCATTTGATGTTGAATTTAAACTTGGTTTAGATACGAAATCACCCAAAAGTGTAAAATTACCTAAGGATTTTTGTTGTTCAAGTGTTTATCATTTACCTTTTAAATCAAGGAGTTTTGATATTGTCACTGCGAGATTTTTTGTAGAACATCTTAGAGACCCTTTATATGCATTTAGTGAGATAAATAGAGTACTTAAAATCGATGGATTGTTTATATTACACACAACGAACAAATTAAGTCCTATTGTCTTTATAAAGAATTTGATACCACAAAAATTATTACAGAGAATTTTAGCTATTATGGCAGGAGTAAAAGAGACTCATCCATGTTATTACAGGTATAATTCACTGAAGGAGTTTAAACAAGGGATTAATGGATTTAAAAAGATTAGAGAGCTTTATATCTATAACCTTTTTATATTCATACGCATTATAATGCTCATTGATGTATTGTTATATATAATTGTCAATAAATATAAATTCCGTAAACTATGTCCAGTCTTTTGCGGTATCTACAAAAGAATATCTTGAGTTTTAATACTGTTAGAAATAATATGTTTAAATCATAGGGTTTACATTATGTACCTTACATCAAGAGATGAAGTAGAATTTACAGTATTAAACAAGAATCCCAAAGAGATATATTTTACCAGTACCTATCCTTCTGGATATCCAGACGTAGATAGAGCTAAGGCCTTATTATATGGGACTAAAAATCCTAAAGGAGCTTTAATTTTTATCCATGGTTCAGGTAGTGGAAATTTCTCTCATCTTAAATACTATACTAAAAATTTTTCAAAAAACGGATATATAACAATGATGCCGATACTACCATATCATTTTGGAAGAATACCTAAAGGTTGTAACTCAAGTTCTTCTTTTTTGAAGGGTAATTCATCTATAATGGAAAAGAAATTTTTTCAAGCTGTAAATGATATTCTAACTTGTATCGATTATCTTGAAAAACTGGGTATTGACAATATAAATATTATGGGATATAGTTTTGGGGGAATGATATCAACCATTGTTATGGCTTTAGATGATAGATTAAACAAAGGAATTTTAATAGTTACAGGAGGTAACTTTGAATATATAATATGGCATAGTATTGCTACAAGAGTAATAAGACTAAATTATGAGGAAGACAAAAACTGTAATCCTGAAAGATGTCATGAGATTCATAAAACATTTGAGGAAGCAGCAAAAAGGTTTAATGGTGTAGAAGAATTAAAGAAGTTACCAAGCTGTTTCAGATACGATCCTTCGTTATTTGCCAGTTTGTTAAACAGGGAAAAGGTTCTGATGTTTACAGCCTTATTGGATCCATTTATTCCCCGAATATCTTCGGATGATCTCTGGTATAGAATAGGAAAACCTAAGAGATACTTTCTACTGAGCGGGCATATGACTGCCCATATATTTTTCAAAAGATATATATTTAATAAATGTCTATCATTTTTAGATAAATAGTTAGATAAATAAATAGTGTCAAAAATAATATGAAAGGATATGAAAGCAAAAATGTAGGGGTTTGATTTATAGAACCCGCAAAAGAAACGGGTTGGATACCCGCCCGACGGCAGACGGGAATCCGACCCCTACAAGAATCAGGGGGAGGCAAGTAAAAAATTGATAATTATAAAAAAAAGTGGAGTAAGAGAAAATCCACAAAAGATTTTTGAAAATACTGAATATTATACCAGGAGGTTTTATGTTTGATATAAGAAAATACTATGAAGCAGAGAATGCAAAAGTGAGGGATAGCTATAACAATACTATTGTAAGGATAAGAGAAATATGTGATGAAACAATGGATTACCAGAAAGTAGAAAAGAAAAAGGAGTATTATCGTTTTTTTAATAGAATCGGAAACTTAATTCTTAAATTTGCAAACCTTGAAAAGAATCTTAATAAAGAATATTTTTCTAAAAAGACTTTTGAGGAATTGCAAAGAGAAAATGATGAGTTCTATAGTGAATTATTTTTAAAGAATTATAAGAAGAATTACCCTGAACCAACCTATTGTGTGAATATTTTTAGTGATAGATTTGGTCAACTTCTTTCTTGTTTCTATATCGAGTATAGACAATTTATCACACATACATTCTATCATAAGATCTATAAAATGGAGGAGTATAACAGGTTATTTATTGATGTTTTCGATTATATAAGAAATAATAAAATCGAGTATGAAACTTTAAAAAGATTAATTACTGCTCCTCAAAAAAAAGATAAGACTAATGAAATTATCTTCCGAATGAAAGAACAGTTTGATATAGATTTTAGATACTTCAAGGACATAGTTGAGAAAGCAGATATAAGTGATTTACGATATCTATTTAGTTATGGAAAATTTATTACAGATAACGAAATCAAAACAGCAAAGTATCTTTTAAATTATCCTAAAAAAAAGATTAAACAATTGACAAATCAAATAACCACGGCTTATATTAAAGGGTTTATAAGAGATAACAAGGATATAACTAAAAAATCAACTGTTGGTATAATCTTCAATGTAGGACAGGAACTTATAATTCGCCAGTTAATAAAGGATCTGAAAAGATATAATTTGGATGCTACAATATTAGGTATATACTCTTCTAAGGCAAGTAAACAATACAACTATGACCATAGGTTTGATTTGGCTCTATACCTGGATAGTGAATATACAGGTTTAATTGAAAAAGGTTATAGTAAAGCCTGTAAAAATTGTAGTGATATTATGTCTATTTTTTCTGGTCTAATTCATTTTGGTAACTTTGGAAAACTACCCTTTACACCTGAAAATAAAAAGGAGTGTCTAAAACTTTCAGACGAACAGCAAAAATTATTCCAAATACACCAGAATAATATAATGAAAATTCAAGATAAATATATGCCCAGACAGGAAACAAGTTTTACTGCAATTTCCTTTCCATCCCCTGAAATTGGTGAAAATTTTGAGAAGATATTTGAGGATATACTGGAAATTAATATGTTAAGTACGGATAAATATGAACTAATACAACAAAGAATCATTGCTATACTGGATAAAGCAGATTTTGTACATGTTAAAGGTAGAGGAAAAAATAAAACTGATATAATAGTTAAGATGCAAGAAATAAAAAACCCCGATAAAGAAACAAATTTTGTAAACTGTGGTGCTGATATTAATATACCTGTTGGTGAAGTATATACCTCACCTCACTTAAAGGGAACTAATGGGGTTTTGCATTTAAAAGAGACATATCTAAAGGAATTAAAATTTGTTAATCTTATGCTAACTTTTAAAGATGGATATATTGTTAAATATAGTTGTAGTAATTTTAAAGAAGAAAAAGATAATAAAAAATATATTGAGGAAAATTTACTTTTTCCACATAAAACACTACCACTTGGGGAATTTGCTATCGGTACAAATACTCTTGCTTATGTCATTGCTAAAAGACATAATATTATGAATGTTCTTCCAGTGTTAATTATCGAAAAGATGGGACCACATTTTGCAATTGGAGATACCTGTTTTACAATGGAAGAAGATAAACCCATTTATAACCCACTGGATAAAAAAGAGATTATAGCGAGAGAGAATGAAAAGACTGCATTGAGAAAGACTAATATGAAAGAGGCTTATACTTATATACACACCGATATAACATTACCTTATGAGTCTATAGAATTTATAACTGTGATTACAAAAAGTGGGGAAAAGATTGATATTATAAAGAATGGGAAATTTCTTTTAAAGGGATGTGAGGAATTGAATAAACCCTTTGAAAAGTAAAACATAATTATCTTTAGGATGAGATTGCCACGCTCCTGTTAGTCACTCGCAATGACAGACACTGACAAAGTTATTGCGAGGAGTCCGTCGTACATCAAGACAGACGACCTGCCTGCCGGTAGGCAGGCGAAGCAATCTCATTTCCTGGCTCTAAAGAAGACCACAAGGAGTGAAAGTCTTCAGGCTGTTATAGATAATAATGACATTAATAGACTAGTTACTAAATGACCAATCATGAGGTATCTATGAGTCAAAATAATCAAATGATTGCAGCCTGTGGTTTAAACTGCAGCGAATGCGACATTTTGCAGGCAACAAATAATAAAGAGATTGCACAGAAAATTGCAGATTGGTTTAAAAAAGAAAAAAATATAGATGTAAAAATCAAAGATATTCATTGCATGGGTTGTAAGGGTGACAGGACCAAACACTGGTCTCCAGACTGCTGGATACTTGAATGTTGTATTGATAAGAAGGGATTGGAATTTTGTTGTCTATGCGAGGATTTCCCGTGTGAGAGACTTAAGGAATGGGCTAAAGGTAGTAAAAAATACAGTGATGCTTTGAGCAAACTAAAGGAGATGGTAAATAATTAATCAAACACCATTACAAAGATGGGAGATAATAGAGAGAATAATAGCATCTGCAACAAATTGTTTTTTCTCTGGAATTCTTACCCTATCTTCGTTAAATTCAAGATCTGTTTGTTTAATTACTTTGATTAGTTTCCTATGTATCCCTTTGGCGAACCTGTGAGAAAATTCTGACAGCGAAATTCCATCTCTTTTCCTCAATCCTAACATTATATATTCCTCAAGAGACATCATTTTGTTAATCTTTTCCTTTTTACCTTTTTTTCCCTTTATGTAATCATAAAGTTGTGGATTGGCATACCTGTAAGTTCCATCAAAAGAGTGTGCAGAGGGTCCGAGCCCGAGATAAATTCCCCCATTCCAGTAATTTAAATTATGTCTCGACTTATATCCAGAAGTTGCAAAAGAAGATATCTCGTACTGTTCATATCCTTTGTCTTTTAGATATTCTATCATATAGTAATATAATTTCTCTTCTAAATCCTCCTTCATGGGTTTTTCTCCATATAAAGGAGTGTCTGGCTCATATGATAGAGAATAGGCTGAAATGTGTTCTGGATAAAGAGCTGTTATTCCATTAAGTGTTGAATGCCATGAATTTCTGTCTTGAATAGGTATTCCGTATATCAAATCAATTGATATGTTTTTAAATCCTATGAATCTTGCATCCTTAAAACTCTCAACTGCCTCCTTACCTGTGTGTATCCTTCCAAGGTATTCAAGTTCTTTGTCATTTAAGGATTGTATGCCGAAACTTAGTCTGTTTACTCCCTCACTTCGATAATAGCTTAATTTCTCTCTATCAACAGTACCTGGATTAACTTCTATTGTAAATTCTCGTGGTGATAAGTTAAAATTATAATTAATAATTTTTAATATATCAAGCAATTCTGAAATCTTAAGAACCGAAGGTGTTCCGCCACCAATGTATACAGTATCAAATGTTTTCCAGAAAGTTTCTTTACGTAGTTCTGCTTCTTTTTCGAGACTTACTATATACTGTTTTACAAGTTCACTGTTATATGGCAAGGAATGGAAAGCGCAATATTTGCACTTTTTAATACAAAATGGGATGTGTATATATAATCCTGGCATTTGAGAGTAGGATTAAGGAAAAAAAAACAAATTTATACTCTTAAAAATATCGGTAGTTATATTAAATATTAAGAATAACTAAAATAATCTCGTTTACTATTGTTATTTTGAAATTTGAGCTTCTCGTTTAACCCGATTGTATTATGCTGATACCCTGATCTACTGATACTCTGATACCCTGATCTACTGATACTCTGATATCCTGATCTACTGATACCCTGATATCCTGTCTCTTTAATTAAACATGCAAAATTCTTGATAAAAGTGTAAAACCAAAAATACCTGAAATAATACCAATTACCACCCAGATCAATATGATTAACTTTCCCCAGTCCTGTGCCTTTATGCTTCCTGCAAGTATAGGTTCTTTAGAAAGATAGGCTGAAGCTGCATATAGCTCTTCGCCTATAATTGTATAATCACAAGCAGTAACAAAGAAAGGCAACTGGTGTACTGCATCAGTACCTGCTATCTGGACAGCACCTGTCATATGTCCTGTTTCTGCCAAAAGGAGTGATTCAGCCCAGAACATTCCAAGAAAGAGATTGGTGGCAGGCTTTTCTCTTAACATTATACCATCTACTGCAGCTGCATATGCAAACTGGCTCTGTGTAACGAAGAAGACGTTTTCCTCATTAAAGGAATCCGGTCTTCCTGCCTCCATATATCCCTCTTTAACCACCTGTCTTGCTACCATATATACTATGGCATCTGCAACAGGAACAATAAGCGGTGTATCATATTCAGCGACCTTTTTAGCAACCCTTTGTAATATATTTATTGATGCAATGGTTGCAACATCTGACATTGTAGAGAGCCCTGGAACATATAGAACTGATTTTCCCATCTCAGTTGACCTACCCACTGCTTCATCAACTGCATCGAGCCCTGCAATCTTCCTTATGAACAATGGTTTACCCCTTTTTGCATTGTTTACAAAATAGAATAAAAGTGAAACAAATACAATAACTGCAATTAGGGTATTTATCCTGGATATGTTAAACCATTGATATGACGAAACAGCAGGAGATGAAGTTTTTGAGAAATCTTTATAGGAGAAATCCCTTGTACGTCCTCTTATCTTATAATAGTATTCTTTACCATTTTCAATATCCAACAAGTCTTTGTATATGTTTGTGCCACTACCAACGTAGCCAATCATGGTAAAACCGGTGTCCTGAACCTCACTTCTCCATATTTCATATCCTGCAATTATAGTATCCTCATCTAAAGTCTCCCATTCTATTGTTATTGAGCTACCTGCATCATTTGGTGTGTCAAAAGCTATTACATCTCTGGGAATGAGAAACAGCAACAATAGCAAAATATGCATAGAAACCTCCAGTGGGCTTTATTTAAACTGTTAACCAATTAACTAAACAGGTAAATTTTTGGATTTTACTATGGAATACCTGCCTGCGGTAGGCAGGCAATGAATGTGTTTATCCTGTAGAGGAATACTCTACAGGAACATTTTTTATCTCATAAGCGTGGGTTTAAGGTATTTTGTAAATCTCCAGAGTTTTGGAGACATAGTAATGATTTTTATTGCCATGTCAAGAATATCAAAACTATAAATTGTTTTACCTCTATAAGTCTTATTTATAAAGTCGTAGATAATTTCAATATCCTCATCAGTGAGTTTCATACATAACTCTTTTAACTTTATCTTAATTCTAAATTCTCTTTCCTTTTTCTTAAACCACTTTTTTTCGTAATTTTTAAGTATGGAAACATCGTTCTCCTTTATAGCCCTGATAGATACCTCCCCAGCGAGTTTACCTGATAGGATGGCATTGTATATACCACCACCTGTTAAAGGATCGACAAGCCTTGCTGCATCTCCGGCAAGAACAATGTTATCCTTCACTATAGAGGTCATAAACTTCGAAGGTAACCTACCGGAAGATCTACCTTCAATCTCAAACTTATTGAATCTCCATTTAATAAATTTATCAAGAAATAATTTAGGAGAGTTCTTTGTAAGTAAAGGAGATATAGCCAATCCAACGTTTGCAAGCTCCTCACCCTTTGGAAATATCCAGATGTATGCACCCGGAGAAAATTCTCTTCCCAAAAATATCTCAACATAGTGGTTTCTAATATCTTTTGACCTCAATCTATATTGATAGGTTATCCAGTAGTCCTTTTTAAATAATTCAGTATCAAGTCCAGCTTTTTTACCAATTAGAGAAGATACACCATCTGCAGCAATAATTATTTTTGCCCTTACAAAAATCTCTTTGTCTTTATAAATTATTTTGATGCCATCTGAGTTGACTGAAATTCCCTTTGAATCTGTAATGACTTCTGTTCCCTGCTCTTCAGCCATAATGGCAAGGTCCCTATCAAAAATTTCACGATTTAGTATGAATCCTGCATTAGGATGGTGAATAATTAGACTTCTTTTTGAGGGTGAAGTTAAAATAACCCCATCAATTCTTGATGCAATCCAGTCATCTTTAGGTTTTAAAAAATCCTCTATTTCCTCAAAAGATGTTGCCTCAGCACAGCATACAGGAATACCTATGTCTTTATGTTCTTCAATAAGGAGTACTCTTACCTTTTCTTTGGAAGCAGCTATCGCTGCTGCAGAACCAGCTGGTCCAGCACCAACGATAACTATGTCATAGTATTTATCCAATTTAGTCATTTAAATAGGTATTAATAGTGAACAGATTATAATATGAAAACAATAATTTGTCAAGCAAAAAAATGATACAGGATATTATCTATATAAAATAAAAAACTTGACATGTAATAAAAATTATGATATACTTATTCTTATGATTAAAGTTGGTATAGATGCAATGGGTGGAGACTATGCACCCGAGGTTATAATTAATGCCATATCAGAACTTGTTGATACTGTTGACGACGTACAGTTTTTTCTCATAGGGAGAAGAGAAGTCCTTGAAGGAAAATTACCAGAAAATGTGTTAATTGTTAATGCACCAGAGGTAATCGATGCTGATGAATCACCATCTGTAGCATTCAGAAGAAAGAAGAATTCATCGATTGCTAAAGGAATAGAACTGCAAAAAAAGGATAAGATTGATGCCTTTGTCTCAGCTGGTAATACAGGTGCTTTTGTAGCGTTTGCCACCCTTGGTCTTGGTAGACTAAAAAATGTTAAAAAGCCCGGTCTTGCTACCTTTTTTCCTACAAAGGATGGTAGATTTTTAGTAATAGACGTTGGTGCAAATGCAGATGCAAAACCAGAACATCTTTTTCAGTTTGGTGTAATGGGGAGTATATATGCTGAATGGATAATGAAGATACAATCTCCCAGAGTGGGTATACTGTCCATTGGTGAGGAGGAGATTAAGGGCAGTTCTTTAATAAAGGAGGCAAGAGAGCTTCTAAAATCAGCTAATATTAATTTTATTGGAAACATTGAAGGACATATGCTGATGAAAGATGTTTGTGATGTTGTCGTGTGTGATGGATTTGTTGGTAATTCATTATTAAAGTTTGGCGAAGGAGTAGTTGACCTTATTATAGATTTGCTTAAGGATGCTATTAATAGTTCTTTTAAAGCTAAAATTGGTGGTTTACTTGTAAGAGATGCCTTGCGTGGAATAGTAAAATGGATGAAATATGAGGCAGTTGGAGGGGCGATAATACTTGGAGTTAAGGGTATAGATATTGTATGCCATGGTAGGTCAGAAAAAAAGGCTATAAAGAATGCCTTAATGCTTGCAGCAGAATGTAAGAGATGTAATATAAATAGAGTTATTGAACGTAAATTAGAAAATATAAGATACTGCGAAAAATAATATGAAAGTATACGAAATAAACCACAGAGGGCACAGAGAAAGAATTGATTCTCTGTGCTCTCAAAAAGTATTTCTTCAAAGGAAAAAATTAGACTATTGATAAATTTTAATGTCGGAAAAATAGAAGATGGGAGAAAGAGATTAGTTTTAACCATGCGGATCCGTATCCTGACGAATCTTGAGAATGATAGAGAGGTCACAGAGATTACAGAGACAATGAAACAATATAAAAAATTAGCAGTTTACAAACGATTGTTCGCAAATTTATAATTTTGAATTGATTCCTCTGTGGTGCCCCTGTTAAATATAATACTAGGAGTGATGACTGTACTTAATTTTGTAAGTATTTAACAGGGTGAATCTGTGGTTAAATTTTTTGTACTACTAAATATATAAGAAGGAAGTATTATGAAACTTGTAAAACCAGACGAGATGAAAAAAATAGATAAATGGGCTATCGAAGAGGTTGGTATCCCAGGTGTTGTTTTAATGGAGAATGCAGGGAGAGGAACAGTAGATAAAATGGAGGAGGAATATGGTCCTCTTGAGTACAAAAAGATTATTATAGTATGTGGTAAAGGTAATAACGGTGGAGACGGTTTTGTTATATCACGATGCCTTAAGAAGAGGAAGGCAGATATATCTGTTTTTCTTATTGGTAAAATTAAAGATGTAAAAGGTGATGCCCGAATTAATCTTGAGATTATTCTCAATATGGGCATTGATGTATGTGAAATCTTTAATAATAAGATACTTACGACATTCAAAGAATCGCTTGATGCTGCGGATATTATTGTGGATGCTATTTTTGGAACAGGATTTAAGGGCAGGATAAAGGGTATTGCGGTTGATATAATTGAATTAATAAATGATAGGAAGATTTCAAATGTTTCTATAGATGTTCCGTCAGGTATTAATTCTATGGATGGAAGTATTGAAGGTTCGTGTGTAAGGGCAAATCTTACCTGCACTATGTGTCTTCCAAAAAGAGGTCTTTATCTTTATCCTGGGAGGGATTATTGTGGCAAACTGTGTGTAATAGACATTGGAACTCCCCAATACATCTTAGATGAGATAGATGTTGAATTGATAGATAGAGTTCTTGCACGGTCAATCCTGCCAGAGAGACCGCAATATGGACATAAGGGTACCTTTGGAAAGATTTTGATACTTGCTGGTTCTCCTGGTTTTACTGGAGCTGCAGAACTTTCTTCAATCTCTGCCCTGAGAAGTGGTGCGGGTCTCGTCTATCTTGGTATTCCTGAAAGCCTTAATCATATACTCGAAGAGAAAGTAACAGAGGTAGTGACAATTCCACTGCCTGAAACTAATTCACAAACATTGGCAAGTTCGGCAGTAGGTGTGCTTGATAAGTATATCGAGAATATAGATGTATTTGCATTGGGTCCAGGTATTGGTATCCATAAAGAGACAAGAGAGCTTATAATAAAAATTATCGAGAGTTCGGAGAAACCCATTATAATTGATGCTGATGGATTAAATAATTTAAAAAGAAGTGACCTTAAAAAGAAACATCCAACCCTTATTCTTACACCACATCCAGGGGAGCTTTCCAGGTTAACTGGAGAAAATGTTGGGTATATAAATATGAATAGGATAGACATTGCTATTGAGCTGGCTAAAGAATGGAATGTTATTCTGGTTTTAAAGGGTGCTCCAACAGTGGTAGCTTCACCAGAGGGAAGGTGCTTTGTTAATACTACTGGTAGCTCTGCTCTTGCAACAGCGGGTTCAGGAGATGTATTGACTGGTATTATTGCAGGTTTTTGTGCACAGGGTGTGGATATCTTCCTCTCTTCAGTTCTTGGTGTGTTTATTCATGGATTATCAGGTGACCTTGCTGCAGAAAGAAAAACTGAATACTCTGTTATTGCCGGGGATGTGATGGACAAAATCCCTGATGCGATAAAGATGATACAAAGTACTCCATTATAAGAGATCACTCCTTTTCGATTTATTTTTCCTTTTTCCTTTCCCTTTGGTCTATAATTTGACATTAGAAATTAGAGCAATTAGTAATTTATCCTTTTTCCATCAGTCCCTGGTCTGCTGTCTTTAGTCTTTTCTGGTGCTTACTGCTTAATGCATACTGCTTACTATCTTTTAGTCTGTTGTCTTCAGTCTTTAGTCTTTTTGTAGTATGATAGATGTACATGCACATATAAATGATAATGATTTTGATGCCGATAGAAATAAGGTTATAAAAAGGGCTGTAGATACAGGTATAAAGGTCATAATAGATGCTTCAATAGATTACGAATCCGGAATTGCAAGCTTAGAAATTTCAAGGAATTATAAGGGCATTGTTTATACAACACTTGGTATGGAACCTGGTTTAAATGAGTATAAAAAGATTTCAGAACTTATAAAAGAAAATAGAGAGAATATAGTAGGAGTGGGTGAGATAGGGATGGATTATTATAGGGTAAAAGAAAAACGGGAGAGAATGGCTGAGAATTTTAGAAATTTTATCCGACTTGCAAAAGTCCTTAAACTTCCTCTTGTCATACATTCAAGGAATGCGGGGAGGGATACTATACAAATATTAATAGAGGAAACAGCAGGTGTTGTTGTTATGCACGCATTTGATGGTAAGGTTAAGGACGCACTTAAAGGAGTGGAGCATGGATTTTACTTTTCCTTTCCTCCATCTACAATACACTCCACACAAAAGCAACAACTTGCTGAAGCAGTTCCTCTTAAAAACATGCTTTTAGAATCTGATGCGCCTGTTCTTGGACCGGAAAGGGGAAAGAGAAATGAACCCAAGAACATCGTTCTTACACTATCAAAACTATCTGAGATAAAACAGGTACCGATAAAAGATTTAGAAGACATTACTGAAAGAAATGCAATAAAGGTCTTTAACCTATAGTCAAATAATTCCTTATGAACTTAATGTTTATTATAGAATATGATGGTTCAAATTTTTCTGGATATGAGATACAACCCAGAAAACGAACCATAAGGGGTGAGATTGAATTCGCTATTCAAAGGGTTACAGGTGAGAATGTAAGTACTAACTGTGCAGGAAGAACAGATAAGGGTGTCCACGCACTTGCCCAGGTTGTTAATTTTCATACATCCTCAAGGTTAACCCCGGAGAAGCTTAGAAGCGCAACCAACGCAAATCTACCAGAGGATATATATATTAAAGATGCAATAAAAGTACCTGATGAGTTCCATGCAAGATACTCTGCAAAGGTAAGAATCTATCTTTACCGACTTTTAAAAGGGAAATCACCTTTATGGAGAAATTATGTTGGTGAATACCGATTTAAATTTAACATGGATTTACTAAAGGAAATTACACAAGTTTTTTATGGAGAACATAATTTCGAGAGATTTACAAAAAGAGACAGTGGTTTATGCAACATAAGAAGATTTGAAGTGTATGAGGAGGGAGATGAGGTGCATTTTGAGGTTGAAGGAAACAGGTTTTTACATAAACAGGTGAGAATGATGATTGGTACTGCTCTGCTTTTTTCAAGGGGGAAGTTAAATAGAGATACTATAATCAGAATGCTGAATGGGGAAGAGGGTAGGACAGCTCTTGCTCCAGCAAGCGGCTTGTATCTTAAACAGGTGATATATTAAGGAAATGGAGTGACAGCGTTTACGCTGTTATTACCGAAAAATCATGCTTTTTTCAGAGGTTACAAAATATTCAAAGAAAATTGCATCTACAGATTATTTATGATGTAATAAATGATATAGAATTTCTCATAAAAAAGAATTTACAGGAAATAGGGGAGAAGCTGATAATTTTTTTCAGAGTGCAATATCTCAAGGACATGAGGGCATAATGACTAAGGTTCTAAACTCTCCTTATAGAGCCGGCAAGAGGAGTAAATTTTGCTTATACCCTTCGTTTTGCTCGAGTAAAGAGAGTAAGGAAAGATAAGTTACCCTATGAGGTGAACACAATTATGAATATAGAAAAGATATATATATCAGAGATATTGGTTGCATGAAAGAATATAACCAAGTAGAGAAATATAATAGATGGTAAGAAACAGGATGTCGGGCAAGGGCATATGAATATACAGGAGATTTAATGGGACCTGACCCTGGATGCATCAAAAATAGAGATACATACTACTCACTAATCGGTGAATTGACAGGAGAGAAAAAAGTAAAGGTTAATGTTTAAGAAGTATAAAAAATCAGCTTAATCCGTTAAATCCCCAACTACCGGCAGGCAGGCGATGAAGAATTGTCTTCTATATGTGTTATAGCTGTTAATCCCCTTTATTACTTCAATAAGAGCATACGCTTTGTTCCAATAATCCTTTTCCCTGCTTTTAACTGGTAGAAGTAAATCCCGCAGGATTGAATAACACCTCTTTTATTTCTTCCATTCCAGACCACGGTGTAAACTCCGGGAGCCTTTATTTTATTAACGAGATTTTGAACTAATCCCCCTTTTACGTCGTAAATGTTTATTTCAACCAGTGCATACTGAGAGAGTTCGTAATTTACAGTAGTGGATATGTTGAACGGATTTGGTGTATTTTGATGAAGTTTTGTAACTTTTGGCAGAAGTGTGTTATCATCGTTAGTTCCAAGAAGAATGATCGTAACATACCATAATGTGCTATCCGCCAGCTCACTATCAGAAACAAGTGCCTTTATAATAACTTCACCGGTATCTGAGAAGGTATAAATAAATTCGTTGGTGTTTTCGCTTTGCTCTTCATCGTTGATATACCAGAAATAAATTAAAGAGTCATCGTCAGCATCAGTGGCTGTTATGCTAAATAGTTGTTCTGTATTTTGTTCTATTGTAAAGGCGGTGTCTTCTGGGAAAAAATAAGTGATTTCCGGTGCATGATTTTCAGGCATAAATTCATCCGCTCCAATATCTGGATTTGATGGGTCACGCAGGTCATAATCAAAATCTGTTAGAATGCCCGGGATTGGAGTTCCGACACCAATGCAAATACTGATTGAGTCCAAATGCAAATCGGGAAAGGTCAAATTCGGATCACCTGAGAGAGAATTTTGGTCTCTTGGAGCATATCCAGGAGCATTCTGCAGGTCTTCTAAAGTGTTGTAATTTGTAGTACCCAACTGTGCCACAAAACGATCGTCGGTGGGGACATCAGAATTTACAGTTAAGAAATTGAAATCACTCTCATCAAAGGTCTCTGTTTTCATTTTTATGGCGTAATGATTATTTCCACCTCCTGTTCTCTCATTTATTAGAATATTGTTCTTGAAAATATCACCACCATAGTCTGCATAAGTAATAAAACAATAGGACGACCTGGTTATAGTGCTAATACCCCCCATATATACTGTGTTGTAGTAAAATTCGTTATAGGTAGAATCAGTATCTGCACGGTAGATTCCATAAGCCTTATTCACAGTGGGTTCGGGATAAAGATATATGATGTTATTATAAATCAAATTATGATGTGAGTTCTGGGTTATAAATATACCATAAGGTTTGGCAGTAGAACTACTCCACAAGTCATGTATATAGTTATGGTGGATTTTAGTTCCGCTACAGCTCGATGAACCAGCCCTGATACCATAAACAGAGGTATTACCCTGAATTGTCTGGTAGACTTCATTTCCTTCAACGTTACAATTGATAACATTTGTATAAATATATATTCCATATTTATTAAAATCGTGAATATCATTTTTGATAATTTGAAAGTCAACCAAATTCTGCCCTGGTTCTCCATCCATATAAACTCCAAAAGTGCTACCTCCTATAACTTCGCAGTTGTAAAGCGTGATAGATTCCATACCATCAAGAGGTTCTCCTGCAAAATAAGTAGAAAAGTATACTGGCATAGAGTAGCCGGTTCTATCAGTATTATCTTCATTAAATATAATCATATTTTTCAAACTGCAGTGGTCAGAGCCATTAGAAATCCAAATAGTAGGTATCTCGTCATCGTCATTTACGCGCCATCCGTTTATTCTCAAATTTCTGCTTTCATTATTACTACCATATGGAGTCCCATTAAAACTGATATAGTCAGAATTATGGATTCTTATTCCAGCATTTCCAGTCGTTGTTATTGTTACATTAATTTCCACTGTAGCCCCAACATCTGGCTGGAAGACTACGGTATTTTCGTCGGTTCCCGTAACATCGGAGATTATCAGGTTGTCATTTTCAGTATAAGTTCCATCAAAAATCAAGAAAGTTACCCCACCTGCACCGACTCCCTGTAAATTCAAATCACTAATTGCAGATTCAAGAGTTGTGTAATCTGGAGAAGTTACTCCAATATACTTAATTCCGGTAAGTTGCCCAAATAATAAGGAGTATAATAACATCGAACAACATATTGGTATGAGAGATACTTTTATTTTTTTCATTTCTCTTTTCTCCTTAATTTAAGAATCATACTGGATTGAACATTTTGTATGTTGAGAATCTAAATAATCAGATCAATCCGTTTAATCCCTGCCTATCCTGCCTACCGGCAGGCAGGCGCTGATTATTTTATGAATATCATTTTCCCTGTTCCAATAGTCCTGCCTGATTCCGTTTGTAGTTTTATGAAATAAACCCCTGTTTTTACTCTCTCTCTAGTTTCATCCGTACCGTCCCATGTCACTTCGTAAGGCGTAATGCGAGAAGCATAAGGCGTAATAGTACGAATTAGACGACCAGAAAGGTCGTAGATGGACAGGGTAATCGGTAATTGGTAACCAGTAATCGGTTTTTGGTTCTTACTGATAACCGATAACTGATAACTGATAACCGTTTTCTCCCTGAATGGATTTGGATAAACTAAAAGGTTATATCTTAATTGACTGATTGATTCAGATACACATACCTCATTATCATCATACATTGATATTCCACATTTTGCTGTTCCAAACCACTTATAACCTGTATTATCCACACAGACTGAGGTCACATCATTATCTGCAAGACCGTCTACCTGTCTATAGGTTGTCCAGTTATCGCTCTCGAATACACTTACTCCATTCTCAGTGGCTATCCAGATCTTTTCTCCGTCAACTGCAATATCTCTTACATCGTTGTCAGCAATGCCATCGCTTTCATCGTAATTGATCCATCCTGAACCATCAAACTTACTCACACCTCCCCAACGTGTTGCAAACCATTTTGTATTGTTTGTGTCAATTGCAATTCGAGTAACAAAGTTATCAGCAAGACCATCTGCGGTTGTATAATCTGTCCAGTCGTTACCAAATTGGTCAAACTTACTCACCCCTTCTTCTGTTCCAATCCATATTGTGTCTCCGTTGTCAACTGCTACATTTAATCCATCATCGTCTATTATTCCACTATTTTGTAAATAGTAATTTGTCCAGTTTGTTCCATCAAACTTTGCAAGTGCACCATCTTGTCCCATGGGACCATCCCATCCTGCAGTTCCAAGCCATAGATTGCTCTGGGAGTCCTTTGCTATTGATAATATGATATTTCCCAGTAACCCGGAATTACCCTCGTCAAAATTAGTCCAGGAAATTCCATCATACTTATATAATCCATCATACTGAGTACCAACCCATAATGTATCTCCATCATCTAAATAGACACAATTTATAAAATCATCTCCAAGACCACTGTTTCCTGTATAATAAGATGACCATATATCCCCATCGAAAATAGCAATACCGTAAAATGATGTTCCAAAATAGATATTCCCCATATTATCTGTGTCTATTGATGTTATCCAGTTGCAGTGGGGTTCATTTGATGTTCTGTAAGAGGACCAGGAAGAACCGTTGTATTTTGAAACACCTTTTGTCGACGTTCCAAAGTACTTATTATCACCATCAATTGAGATGCTGTATATATCCTTCTCACCTATTTCGCTGTTATCTGTGTTATAATTTGTCCAGTTTGTTCCATCAAACCTTGATACCCCACCTGTTGACCAACTGTGGTTACCTATCCAGATAATTGAATCCTCTTCAACATCGAAACACTCTATCTGGTCTCCCATTAAATCACAATTTGAACTCGTATAATTCTGCCATCCACTTTCGTCATATCTATATACACCTGCTGTCCAACTACCAGCCCATACATCATCATTTCCATCTACCGTAAGAGAAAGAAAGTACTGACCAATACTACTTGTATTTGGATCGTGTCTGGTCCAGGTTGAGCCATCAAAGACAGAGACACCACCTGATTCACCATAGTCATCAGGGTTGTTTGCTGTCCATATTCTATTTTGGGAATCAACACCAATACCTCTTACTGCCACATTTGTTGCCCCACCACCAAGGTCAGTATAAACCTGCCAGTCCATCCCATCAAAGCATGCTATTCCATATCCCGTTCCAAACCAGAAATTACTCAGTGTATCCTGGATAATTGCGAAGACCGTGTTATCAGGCAGTGGAGAGTTATCAGTGTTATATGTTGTCCAGGTTACACTGTCAAATTTCTGAACACCTTCAACAGTTCCAAACCACTTATTACCCTCATCATCTGCATAAACATCCTTCATCTGATTGTCAGCCAGTCCATCTTTTGTGTTGAACTTGGTGTAAGTACTATCTGATAGATTCCATCTTACTACACCACCCCTTGAAGCTACCCATAGATAATTCCCTTCTATGTAGGAACCTGAGACCTCATTTGCATTCGTGTAATTAGTCCATTCACCAGCGAGTGATGTATATGGAGAGAACAATAAGGATAAAACTATTATCAGGAAAAAACCAATCCATAACGGTAAGCGCCAGAAAATACAGCTGTTATCTTTACCCATAATGGTTAACCCCTTAAGTTTTTAGAAAATGATAAATTAAACATATTAAACAGGGATTTCCTTCCTGCAAAAATCTTTTATTAATAATAATCAAAAAAATGAAAAAAGTCAAGAAAAAAATAATCATATTAAAAGAAATGTTATATCAACATTGTTATTATTAATGCATGTTCAATTTTTTTACTTGACTTTTATTTATTTTATGTATATAATAGATAAACATCTAAGTCTGATGTCTAAAGTCTTTTCCTACTGCTTAGTGCATACTGCTTACTATTTTTTAGTCAATTGTCTTCAACACGGGGGTGTAATGAAAGATTTTGCAATAAAAATAAGGGAGCGAATTCCTACTTCTATCGATTATGGAGATGCAAGGGTTGTACATACGGAACATGAAAGTATTCTGGTCAGGAACGGAAATCTCGAATCTTATTCAAGAAGCAATGATATTGGATTTGGGGTAAGAATGTTAAAAAATGGTGCATGGGGATTCTATTCATCAAACAGAATAGATAATGCTGAAATAGACAAAGTGATTGCTAAGAGTCTTGAGATTACAAAGGCTTCAGCTATTGCAAAAGGAAATCATGTATCACTTTCACCATTAAGTCCTCAACAAGGAAGATATAAAACTGAACTAATAGAAGATCCCTTTAAGGTACCTATGGAGGATAAGATTAAACTTCTCCTTAAATTAGATGAGATTCTATCAAAATATAAAAGCATAAATGTGCGAACCATAAGAATGGGCACCATAAAGGAGAGAAAGGTCTTTGTTTCTACTGATGGTAGTCTAATCGAACAGGATATAGTACATACTGGAGCAGAGATATCTGCAACTTCTGTTAAGAATGGTGAGGTTCAAAGAAGGTCCTATGGAGACTTTAGTCAAGCAGGATATGAGTTTATAAAGGAACTAAACCTTCTTGATGAGGCTCCGAGAGTTGGAGAAGAAGCTGAGAAACTACTAAGTGCAAAACCATGTCCTTCCGGAAAAAAGGATATTGTCATATCTGATGACCAGATGGTTTTACAGGTTCATGAATCAATAGGTCATCCAACCGAACTTGACCGTGTGTTTGGAACAGAAGCAAGTTATGCAGGAACGAGTTTTGTGACAACAGAGAAACTCGGAAGTTTTAAATATGGAAGCGATATAATAAATATAACTGCTGACGCTACAATCAAAAGTGGTCTGGGTAGTTTTGGATGGGATGATGAGGCTGTTCCTGCACAGAGGGTTTATATTATAAAGAATGGTATATTTAATGAATACCTCTCCTCTCGAGATACTGCTTTGCTTATTGGAAGAAATAGTACAGGGACTATGAGGTCGAGTTCCTGGTCAAGGATACCTTTAATTAGAATGACAAATATCAATATTGAACCAGGTAGATTTACTCTTGAGGAACTGATAGATGGTGTAACTGACGGATTATACTTGTTGACAAATAAGTCGTGGAGTATCGATGACAAGCGTATAAATTTTCAGTTTGGAGTAGAACTTGCATATGAAATAAAAAATGGAAAGCTTGGTGAGATAGTAAAGGATGCGACTTATACAGGGATAACACCAGAGTTCTGGAATTCATGCGACGGGATTGCAAATAAAGACTACTGGAAGATGCATGGTGTTATGAACTGTGGTAAAGGAGAGCCTGGACAGTCTATGAGGGTTGGACATGGAACTGCACCTGCAAGATTTAGAGGAATTGAAGTGGGCGTATTCAGGAAGTGAGTCCAGCTAACAATCGAACTCCTTATACAATCTGCGGTTAATACATATTTTTTAGTTGATAATATGAGTTACATCAGTGTAGTTATACCCACTTACAACCGACTCGCAGTACTTAGAGAATTAGTAAGGTCTTTAGAAAAACAATCCCTTTCTTCAAATAGGTTTGAAGTTATAGTAGTTGACGATGGTTCTAATGATGGAACTTACAGGTGGCTGTCAGAATATAGTGGAAGACTTAATATAACTTGTATAAGACACTTACAAAATAAAGGAACAGCAGCAACAAGAAATGACGGTTTAAGGGAAGCAAAGGGTGATATTATCGTGTTTCTGGATGATGATGTAAGAGCAGATGCTAAACTTCTTACCACATACCTTGATGCATACAAAAGAGATGATGGTGTATATATAGGTAATGTTATATATGAAAAAAATAAAGATGAAAGGTCTCTTTTACATTATCTTTCAACAAGGGGTGTGCACAAAGGTAAAAGGGATTTCACCTGTTTTATTACACAAAACGTATCTCTTAGGAGAAAAGATGCCATAGATGCTGGTCTTTTCGATGAGTCCATACCTAATTTTTTCCAGGGCGAGGATATAGAATTTGGATATAAACTCTCAATACTTGGTAAAAGGTTTATATACCTGAAAAATGCAATAGCCTATCATTCCCATACTATAAATCTTCAAAAGGTACTCCTTGATGCAGAAAAATTTGGTAAACAACTGCTTCCTCTACTTGTTCATAAAGTTCCTATCTTCCGCAAAAGCTATAGAATTAATCTTCTGGAGCCTATCCATCTCCTTAGAGAACCAATAACCCTTTCTTTGCAAAAATTGATGGTTAGATTCTCTCTTCGCTCGAGTATCTACAGAATTGTAAAAAGGATAACAATATTTTTAAACAGATATTATATACCCGCTGTATTTTATGATTACCTTTTATTTTACAATCGAACAAAGTGGATAATATCAAATCAGTCCTTGTAATTGCATGGGGTGGGATTGGGGATATAGTATGCTTGAGCCCTTCACTTCTTGCACTTAGAAAGACATATCCAGAAGCAAGGATAGTTGTATTATGCGAAAATAATATTCCATGCGAGCTTCTAAAAAGCTGGAAAGAGATATATATTTTATCAATGAAGGAGAAAGGGTACAGTGGTCTTTTGGGTAAAATATTATTGATGAAGAAACTAAGGAGATTCAATTTTAATGTAGGTATTATGAATTCAGTTGGTCCATCTTTTCGCTCTGCTCTTATATTATTTCTATCTGGCGCTAAGAAAAGAATTGGTAAAAGTACTGATGGAAGGGGTTTTCTAAATTCAGTTAAATTTACAGAATACAGACTGCATGAGATAGATGCAAATTTTAAAATATTCAAAAGTATGGATGTGGAAAGGGATGGTGAAAAGCCGTTTGTGGTTATCCCTGAGCATTCAATTGAGTTTGTAGATAGATGGTGTTCAGAAAGGGAAATAGTTTCCAAAGAAATAGTTGGCATACATCCTTGTGCAGGTGATATTAAAAAGAGATGGAGTAAGTTTGATGAGTTAATTAAACTGTTAACAAAAAAGGGTCAGAAGATTGTTGTTTTTGGTTCGGAAGAAGAGAGAGAATATATTAAAAGTATTATACCTGAAAGTGGATATATCTTTACATTTATTGGATATGAATTAAGCCATGTTGCTGCAATGATAAGAAGCTGTAAACTTCTAATAGGAAATGATTCAGGACTTTCGCATCTTGCATCAGCCCTTTCGGTTCCTACAATAACGATATTTGGTCCATCTTCATGGGAGAGAGGAAAACCCTATGGGGATAAAAGTGTAATAGTAAAGAGTGATTTGCCCTGCAGCCCATGTTCATGGCTTGGAGTAGGTATAAAATGTAAGTCACTTGAATGTATGGAAAGGATAAGTGTCGACGATGTCTACCGTGAAGTAGTGAAGGTTATTTAATGTTAAATGTGAAATGTTAAATGTTGAATGTTGAATAGTTAATTAGTTGAATAGTTAATTAGTTGAATAGTTAATTAGTTGAATAGGTTAAATGATAAGTGTGGTAGAAGTCCGTCGTTTGACGGACGAAAATTTGTAGGAGCGACTTCCCAGTCGCAATAGAAGAAATGTTAAATGTGAAATATTGGATGTTAAATGTTGAATGTTTGATGTTGAATATGATAAAAGTTGAATAGTTGATTAGTTTATTAGTTAATTATAAAAAAATGTCGAGACTCAAAGACCCAATAACTCAATTACACTAAGACCCAAAGACTCGAGTTTTTAAACTCAACAAACACAATAAACTCAATGAACCCGATAAACTCAATTACTTAATAAAAAAATGCGTATCTTATTTATAGCCACACCTGATGTAGCGGTTGATAAGGGAGGACTTTATACACAGGTGATGAACACCAGGAAGTACTTAGAGAAACTTGGGGTAGAGGTCGACCTCTTTGATGTCTGGTATACCCTGGATAGGACTTATGACCTTGTTCATATATTCAGGGCAGATGTCTCATTACTCGATACTGTAAATAGATTGAAGAAGAATGCCAAAAAAATTGTACTTTCACCGATATTTGCATCTACACATAATATTCCAACAATAAGAATGATAAACTTATCTAATGAAATACTAAAGAGATTCAAGGTATCGAGTCTCCATATATTTCTAAAGAGGATTATGGAAACTGTAGACCTGATATTACCTAATACAGAAGAAGAGATTAATATACTATCACTTGGTTTTGGAGTCCCGCGTAAAAAATTCAGAAAAATACCCAATGGGATAGATGAAATGTTTTATTTTGCTGACCCAGGTGAATTTAAATCAAGATATAGTTTAGAAAATTTTATACTCTACACCGGATGGATTGGCTCAGCACGTAAAAATACTCTAAAGCTTATAAAGGCACTGAAAAATATTAATAGAAAGGCTGTGTTCATAGGCAGGGAAATAGATGAAGGTAAATACACAAAAAGATGCCTATCATTAATAGGTAAAAACCCGAATATAATAATCATTCCATCTATACCTCATAATTCATCTCTTTTGTCTTCTGCATATGCTGCCTGTGATACATTTGTTCTTCCTTCTCTTTATGAGACACCGGGACTTTCAGCACTTGAGGCTGCTCTTGCTGGTGCAAAGATTGTTATAACTAATAGGGGAGGAACATCAGAATACTTTAAAAACATGGTCGAATATATAAATCCCAAAAGCACAAAATCTATAAGTAATGCTATCGAAAGGTCGTTATCAATTGAGAAGGATAATCAATTGAGAGAGTATATAAGGAAAAACTTTTTATGGGATAGAGTTGCGAAGATACTATATAAGACCTATATGAAAATAATAAGACAAGGAGATTAGTTTGTTATTATAAAGGAATAATATGCAATTATTGCAAGCTTTTTGCAAAAATTGCACTACCCGACATTAAAATATTATAGAATTTGTTATTATTTCAGTCAGGGAAATCCTGACACACAATTTGCTCTTTAATAGGTTGAGAGTACATATAATGAATATTTGGAGTGCAGTAGCTTGCTACTGCATGCATCACCAAGGTGATGCACTCCATCTTAGTATCAGATGTTTTATAATCGCCAATATTTATATATTAATCTGAGTAATTCTTAGCAAAATAAAGGTGTTATGTAGTTAATATCTGAATAATCAGGTATAATGAATATTATACCAGGGGGTGTATATGAAAAGTTTGTTGTTGTTGTTTCTGGTGATATTTGCAGTACAGGCATCTTCACAGATGATAGCAGATATCACTGAGGATGTAGAGACCGAGTTTGGTACATACCATCCTTACCTCGTAGATGTCCAGCCAAGTATCCCACCGTATTCGATAGAGGCTGATTTTTCAAATGTGATTAACTATAACGATTTTGATTTTACAGCAGATGATGAATCGTATCTTTTACAGAATGCTTTCTGCGTTGCACCATCAAGTTATCTGGAGATGTATGATATATACAATGAGGCGAGGGAACTTAATATACCGATATTCATAACCACAGATTGTGTGTTGCATACATACCATCTTCTTTATGACAAGATACTGAAGACTGCTGAAGAGGAAAGATTTACCCAGGATCTGATTAACCTCACCGATGCTCTACTCAATCGACTTGAAACTGACTACAATGAGGCTGCTGATACACTTGTAAGGAAGGCATTACTCCTTAATATGGCCTATTTGAGTGTGGGTTATTCCCTGATCGACACAGAATTTACACCATCTCCAATTATAGATTCACTTGTAACAGAGGAATTATCATTAATATATACTCACGGGGGATATAACTTCTCGCCTATCTTTGAATATAGAGAAGACTACTCTCAGTATGTTCCGAGAGGTCATTATACCAGCTCAGAGGAACTTGAAAGGTTCTTCAGGGCAATGATGTGGTATGGAAGGATAACTTTTATGTTAGAACCCCCTTATGAAATTCCGTCATATAATGTAAGGAAATCCACACGCATGGCGATACTTCTTGTGTATGCTATTATTAATACAACAGTTGGGGAAGAAACTACTCTATCTGTATGGGAAAGGATTTACGTTCCTACAGTCTTTTTCGTAGGGAGAACGGATGACATAAATATCTATCAGTATATAGATATTATGGAGGAGGTCTACGGTGAAGATTTCTCATTACAATCACCTGATTATTTTTCTGATGAGTCTCTCCTTGATGAATTCATGGATGAAGCAGATGACCTACCCGGTCCAGAGATCACAACATGGACAGTTGGAAAGGGATTCAGGTTTATGGGGCAGAGATACATACCAGACTCCTATATACTCGATCAACTTGTATATGACAATATCCCTGATTTAGGTAGACTCTTTCCGAAGGGGTTGGATGTGTTGTCTGTATTAGGTTCTGAACGTGCCTTCTGGATTCTTGACGAGATATATCACGAAACTGACTTTATAGGTTATGAGGATAAGATGGATTCTCTTAAGGTTATGTTTGCAGCACTTCCTGATGCTACCTGGGCTGAAAACCTTTATTGGAACTGGTTATATTCTCTTATGCCCCTTCTTTTCCCAAAGTGTGAAGGATACCCTCTTTTTATGCAGAATGATGGATGGCAGGATAAGGAACTATTTGCATCTCTTGGCTCATGGGCAGAACTCAGGCATGATACGATACTATATGCTAAGCAGAGTAGTACAGAGGAAGGCTTTCCACCATCTCCACCACAGACGCCAGGCTATGTAGAACCAAATCCGTATCTGTATGCACGGCTTGCCTCTCTTGCAGAATATATAAGTGATGGTCTCTCAAATCTTAACCTGCTTTTTTATGACCATAATGAAAGATTAACAGCCCTGAAGAATCTTCTCCTTTGTCTTAAGATTTTAAGCGAGATGGAGCTCGAGAATATCCCACTCACAATCGAGGACTATGAGTTGATAAACTCAATCGGTGGCATACTTCAGAATCTTGTATATTTTGAGGATGAGTATTCAGGCGAAGAATCAGATCTCCCCTCACCTGATTCTGATGACCAGATGCCTGTTGTAGCTGATGTTCATACGGATTTGAATACAATGCAGTGCCTTGAAGAGGGTGTTGGCTATCCTTTTTATATCTATACAATAGTTCCAATAGAGGAAGAATTATACATCACAAGAGGTGCTAGTTTTTCATACTTTGAGTTCACACAACCTATAAGTAACAGACTGACAGATGAGGCATGGCAGACAATGCTTCAGGATGATGCACCATCTCTTCCAATATGGGTTCAGAGCTTTGTGGATTCCTCAATGGATTGTACAGTTCCTTCTCCTGACCACTTCTGGGGAGGGTCCGGGCTTCTAACAGAGGTAGAAGATACTCTTTTTCAATCTCATTCTAAAATAGTTGTTACTAATCCTACGAAATTACCCATTGAGATTATGTACAATCTTCCTAAGAGGTGTTTTGTAAGTCTTGAACTGTATGATATAACGGGCAGAAGAGTTGAAACGATTTTCAGAGGATGGCAGGATGAGGGTTCATATTCCACCACCATAAAAGGAGGTTTTCCTGAGGGTATCTATTTTCTGAGACTTACAACCGATGGAATACAAAATACGAAGAAAATAGTTATTCTAAGATAGTATCATATGACAATAGGAGGATACAAGCAGGGCAAACTCTGCTACCGGAAGGCTTCAGTTTTGCTTTATTGCAAGGCTGAAGCCTTGCAATACTTATGCTT
>JAUWGP010000024.1 GCA_030606335.1 Caldifarciminota bacterium | reverse complement strand
GCATATCAGGATACCAGTAGATCAGTAGACAGAATATCAGGTTATCAGTGTATCTGGAAAAAATGTATCAGTACATTAGAAGATCAATTAGTGAGTTTTAAGATTATTAGCAAACCAGGTGAGAAATATCTTTAATCTGATGTTCTGATTAGCTGATATTCTTCCAACTAATATCCTGATTTTCTGGTATACTTAGTTTGATAGTGTATGAATAATTTTTCAGTAGTTATACTTGCAGCAGGAAAGGGTAAGAGATTCCATTCCAAAATACCCAAGGTTTTTCATAAAATATGTGGGAGAACAATGGTGTCCTATATAGTTGATACAGTCAGGGAATTAAATCCTCACAGGATTATTATGGTTGTGCCGAGGAATATGAAACCAGATATAGTAGGGATTGATTTTATTACACAGGAAGAACCGAGAGGTACAGGAGATGCATTAATTTCTGCAAAGCCTGCTCTGGAAGATGTAGAACATATCCTTGTTTTACCCGGAGATGTTCCACTTATAACAACTTCCACGCTTAATTCTCTTATAAAGAAACATAATGATAATTCGTGTACAATTCTGACGATGGTTCTTGAGGACCCAGCTTATTATGGTAGGATAATAAAGAATAAAAAAGGAGTAGTAAAAATTGTAGAATTCAGGGATGCATCTACAGAGCAGAGGGAAATAAAGGAGGTAAATACTGCTATATTTATGTTTAATAGGTTGGAACTTTTTGAATCTCTTAAGGAATTAACACTAGAAAATGCTCAAAAAGAATATTATCTTACAGATGTAGTAGGTATTATGAAAAGTAAGGGATGTAAAATAGAGACATTTATTGTTGAAAATAATATTGAAGTCACAGGAATAAATGACCGCAGTGCCTTATCTTATGTGACTGGTATCCTTGAAAAAAGAATCATAAAGGAACACCAGCTTCAAGGCGTAACTATTAATGAACCTGTTGCAATAGATTACAATGTTAAGATTGGTAAGGGCACAGTAATTTATCCTTTTACTGCTCTTTACGGCAAGACGATTATTGGTGAGGGTTGTACAATAGGACCAAATGTTGTTATTGTTGAATCAAGTATACCTCAAGGAATAGTTATTAAACCATTTACGAGTATAATTAATAAAAAGTGAAATAAAAAATTATTTTAAATATGTGATATATGAAAAAGATTGTTTCTATAATAATTATAATAATTGGATTGTTGTCAATTGTACTGCTTGTATCTTCTGGAGATAAGATAAGGCTTGAATTAGCTGCGAGAGAACCAAAGAAAATAAGAGTTACAGTTCTTAATGGTACAACTATTGACGGTCTTGCTGCAAGGACTTGCGAGTATTTAAAGAAAAATGAATGTGACGTACTTCAAGTTAGAAATGCTTCAACATCTTATGAAAAAACTGTAATTATCGACAGGGTTGATAGAGAATTGGGAAATGCTCGACGGATTCGTCATTTACTCCGTATAGGTGAGATATCATATGAGCCTGATCAGACACATATTGTGGAAGTAACCGTTATCTTAGGAGAGGATTATAAATTAGAAGAGTGAAACCCAAAAACTTAGCAAAACACATAATAAAGATTCTAACAGATAAGAAGGCTGAAGATATTCTTCTTATAGATGTCCGCCGTATGTTATCACCATATGTATCGTATTTCGTTATTACTAATGCAACATCTGAGACTCATATAAGAGCGCTTGTTGATGAGATAAAAGAGAAGATAAAGAAACAGAGGAGTATTAAAGTATCACATATTGAAGGATACTCTTATGGACATTGGGTACTTATGGATTACATAGATGTTATTATTCATATATTTCTTCCTGAAGAGAGAAAATACTACGCTCTTGAGGATCTTTGGGGTGACATGCCTACCGAACATTTTGACTAATACTTCGTAAGAATATTATCTGACCTTTAGATTCCACGTTTTCAATAAAGTAAAATGTTTAATGTTAAATGTTGAATGTTAGATGTTGAATGTTGGATGTTGAATGTTAGATGTTGAATGTTGGATGTTGAATGTTTAATGTGAAATGTTTGATGTTAAATGTGAAATGTTGGATGTTGAATGTTAGATGTTTAATGTTTAATGAAATGTTAGATTTGGTAGGAGCAACGTCCTCGTTGCGATAAGTTCTTGAAATGTGTAACTATTTCATCGGGAAGCATATTTCACTGGGACTAAACAAACTAGTGCGTCAGGTTCTTGAAAAGCTCTTGGTAGTCGCAGGTTTTATGCCTGCGTCCCGCCAAAGCGGGGCGACTACCATATAAAATGTGTCAAACCTTGTGTTAATTGGCACTAAATAAATAAAGAAAACTTGATTGTTTAATAACTGTATATTTTATAGTGGTCTAAATGAGCAAGCTTGAAAAAATATTACTAAAACTCAGGATAGGTCTCTACCTGGTATCATTCCTTGAGATTATCCTCGTTCCTTTAATTGGATTCACCATATTTACCTTCCTTGACTGCGTATTTATTTTACCTGGAGTTATAAGGGTTATATGGGTGACAATTGTTACCATTTGTTCCATTGCTTTTATAATCTGGGATATTTTTAGGGTACCGAGAACATCAGAACTCGCCTGGAGGTTAGAGAAAATTCATCCTGAAATACAGGGGAGACTTGCTGTGGTAATAGATCATAATAGTTCAAAATCAGATCTAAAATATTCTATGGAACTTCTAAAGAAGAATGAACAGGATGCATTAAGTATTCTTAGGAATATAAAGTTATCGGGAATCTTTATTAAAAGATTATATATAAGTATATCTGTATTGCTTATAATAGCTTTATTTATCTCATTTTATTCTGATAGGAATAAATTTCTTCGCTTTATAAATCCTAAAACTCCATATTTTTCTCTTGCTATAGATATAAAACCAGATAGTGCAAAGATAGGTGAATATTCAGATATTTATATAAGACCAGAGGGTATATCTCCAAAGTGGGTTTGGCTGGTATCAGGAGATTTAAAGACAAAAGTGACAAAAGAAAATGAAGGTTCTGATATTTTTCACTACCGAATTGAGAACTTACGAGAATCTATATGGGTATTCGCATCTCTTTCGGATGTTAAAACAGAAGAAAAGCGAATAGAGGTTTTAATACCTCCAATACTCCGTGACTGGACATTTGAATATACATATCCTTCTTACACTAAACTTCCACCATACAGGCAGAGAAGGGGGGATATATATGGTTTAGCAGGTACATCTGTAAGCTTTTGTGGAGAATCTAACGTTAACCTGGGTAGTGTCTTATTAATAAATAGAGATGGAGATTCAACTTATATCTCCCCAATAGGAAGGGAATTCGAATATACGATAACAATAAAAACTCAGGATACCCTAAAAGTTTTACTGAAAAGTACATCGGGACTCATAGCAGAGAAAAAAGAGGTTGTAATCAATCTATACCCTGATGAATATCCGAAAATTGATATTATATATCCGTTCCAGTATATTGATATACCAAGGGATATGGAGATTGATATTGAATATAGAGTATCGGATGACTTTGGTGTAAATAGTGTACTTTTAACTTATATTTTCAGAGGTGATAGCTCGGTTAAGGAAATAGTGGATTTTAATCCTCCTACTATTGATTCAATTGCAAGCTTTTTTTGGGACTTCTCTGATGTTATTATTTTGCCAGGTGACACGATTCTATATTTTCTAACTGTTTATGATAACGATTCATTCAGAGGACCCAAAAAAACAATGAGTCCTGTATATAGTATTCGCTTTCCACTTCTTGAGGAATTATACGATAAGCTAACATCAGAGAGTAATAAAGTTTCAAATAGTGTAGAATCGATACTTGAAAGACTTGATGGCTTGCAGAAAAAAATTGAGAAGATAATGGAGAGTGAGGAACTTACATCAAGGGATAAAGAAGCAATTGAAAATTTGCTATTCGAACATGAGGAACTTGAGAATGAGCTTGCAGAAGCATCAAGAAAAACCGAAGAGCTTGTGTCTATGATGGAGAATACGATATTCCTTGACGAGGAAACGCTTAATAAGATGAGGAAAATAGATGAACTTATGAAAGAACTTGAAACAGAAGAGATAAAAAAGGCAAGAGAAGAATTGATGGAAGCTCTAAAAGAGAATCCTGAAATGTTGAAGGAAGCTTTTGAGAAATTCAATATCACTGAGGAAGAACTCAAGAAGAGGTTGGAAAATACACTTGCCTTTCTTGAAAAACTCAAAAATAGTCAGAAACTACAGGAAATTGTTAACAAACTTGATGAGTTGAAACTTAATCAGGATGAACTAAAAAAAGCCCTTGATGAAGGTGCAAATCCCATGGAACTTGCATCCGATGAAACTTTATTGAAAGAGGAGATGGAGAACATTGGTCAATCCTTAGAGGAGCTTTCGAATATGATGGGTGAGATTGGCAGTGAGTTATCAAAAGCAGCGGAACAATCAGATAAAATCGCAAGTTCCATGATGAATGTTGAGAGTAGTATGCAAATGGGAGGTACTCCATCTTCCAGTATGGAAGAGATTTCCAAAGATATATCATCCCTTTCAAAGAATCTACAAAGTCTTCAGAATATGATGATGGGTGGATTTTCAGACGAAATTAAAAAGGCAATAAGAAGAAATCAACTTGCATCTATCTTACTCTCAAACGAACAGGAGAAAATTTTGAATGATAGAATAGCCCTTGAATTTGCTAAAAGGGAAGATGCCCTTTATGAGAGTTTCTCAATTCTAAGAGAGAATCTTTTGAATATTTTATCCTTAATGAAATTTAAGGATATGGGTATAGTCTCACTTCTTGAGTCAGCAATGGAGGAGGCAGAAAAAGCAAGTAGTAATTCGAGAGAGGGTGATATGCAAGGTGCAATCCAATCAGGTAGAAGAACTATGGAATTTATTAACTCAGTGACCATCGAGCTTTTTGCACTTGAAGATGCAATGAAAGGAATGGCTGGGGGCATGCCTTCCTTAGCCCAATTTTTCCAGAACCTTGCTAATCTTGCCCAGTCACAAATTGGACTAAACCAACTTGCTCAAAGTATGTTCCCGATGAAAATAGGAGAGGGAGGTTTTAGTTCTGAATTAAGGGAACTTGCGAGGTTACAGTCAGAGATAGCAAGAAAGTTAAGGGAACTTGCAAAAGGAACAGAGGGAAGGGTGCTTGGAGACCTTGAAGGAATAGCGGGAGAAATGGAGTCTCTTGCATCTGATATTGAAAGATCTGGACTATCAGAAGAAATCCTTAAGAGACAGGAGAAACTATTAAAATACCTTCTTACTGCACAGAAATCGATATATAAAGAGAGGGAAAGTGTGAGGAGAATATCAAAGCCAGGAAAAGAATTTCCAGACGTTATATCACCTGATGAACTAAGGGTTGAAACAAAGAGAGGAGTGAGTCAAAGGGATATATTGGAGGCACTTAAGAGACAGTATCCCAGGGAATATGAGAGTTTAATAAGGGCTTATTTTAGGGCTTTATCAATAGAATGATATGTTTTTTATTAATACTAATATTTTTTGATATTCAGACCTCTGGTAGGTTTTTGATAGAATATGAAAAGATAGATAGTAATCTGGCATCTGAAATTCTTATTACTGCAGAGGAAACACTACCAATAATTTCGAACATGCTGGGATATGTTTATAATCGAGATATTACTATTAAACTCATTTCAGATATAGAGCAGTTTCATGTTCTAACACAGAAGGGTTTTCCAGATTGGGGCGTAGGATTTGCGGATTCAAAAAGCAGCCTTATAATTATATATTCACCAAGGGTTGTAAAAAAGGATATAGACATAAGGTGTATAACAAAACACGAACTTGCACACATTGTTCTCGGTGGTATGGTTGGTAGTGGTAGATTACCAAGGTGGTTCAACGAAGGCTTTGCAATGCTCTGTTCACAAGAGTGGAGATTTGGGAGAGAGAGAGTACTTGCAATTGCAAATATGACAAATTCACTAATACCTCTTTCACAGCTTGAGCTGACCTTTCCAAGGGATGTACGAAAGGCTGAGATTGCATATACTGAGAGTTTTTCTGCTGTGGCATATATAATAGATAATTTTGGTGAGGAAGGATTTAAAGAAATCCTTACAAATCTTAAGATAATGGACTTTGATAACGCTTTATATTTAGCTCTTGGGATAACTTATAAGGAATTTACAGAAGAGTGGGAAGCATGGACTAAAAAGACCTATAACTGGGCATACTTTTTGTTAACCGGTTCATTTGTGTTATTATTGATTTTATTAGTGTTCCTGGTTGTATTAATAATTTCTCTTAAATCAAGAAAGAGAAAGTTAAAAGAGCTGGAAAGGGACATAGTTTTAAAAGAGGAAATTTAAGGGTATCTGTATTTAAATTTGTGATATTTGGCATCAGAAAGCTAATACATGTCTATAGGAAGATAGGCACTCCACTTTTTTATTGATATCTTTTGGAGTGCAGTAGCCCCGCCAGAGATGGGGTAAACTTGCTACTGCATAATTACCTTGCAAAACTAAGTTATTTTTGAGATACTATCAAAAATAATATGAAAGCAAAAATGTAGGGGTTCGATTTATCGAACCCGTAAAAGAAACGGGTCGGATACTCGTCTGACGTCGGGTAGGAATACGACCCCAGTTTTTTGGCAATACTTCGTTTAGTATGAGGAGGTAGTATGCGAGGATTTATATTATTGGGGTTATTAATATTTGTAGGCTTATATTCTCAGAGTGTAATTCACACGATTCCAGGACCAAACCATGCGTCAGGACTTGCCTGGGATGGAGTGAATCTGTGGTGTGGTGTGTATGGAGTAAATTCTGAATATATTTATAAGATAGACCCAGGTGATGGTTCTGTATTAGATTCTATCCTCTGCCCTGGATACCTTAATCCGGATTGTTACGGGCTTGGATTTGACGGTGTAAACCTCTGGGTTCTAAATTCACAATACAATGTAGAAATGATATATAAGATAACAATAGATGGAACCATACTCGATTCGTTTCCAGAACCCTTTACATCAAATCAATATTTTGCTGGACTTACATATGATGGGAATCACGTCTGTATAGCCAGATATTATCCAAATGATAGTACAAGAGTTTATAAAATAGACCCTGCTTCAGGAGATACTGTACCTCCATCAATTCCCACACCTCATCCACAACCATGGGGTCTTGCATGGGATGGGGAGTATATATGGGTAACAGATGATGGTCAGGATACTCCTGATGATGGTTATATATTTAAACTTGACCCAACTACTGGTACTGTCCTTGATAGTTTTGAGGCACCGGGTACAAAACCAAGAGGTGCAGCCTGGGATGGACAGTATCTCTGGGTCACAGGTGAAGGTCCAAAGGCATATCTTTTATATCAGATAGATGTTCTGGGTAGTGGGACACCTGATATCTCTGTTTCTGCAAGCTCGCATGACTTTGGAGAGGTTGTTATCGGTTCTAATGAGTTTTGGAATCTTACGATATTCAATGATGGAGATGCTGACCTCATTATTGACAGTATAACTGTAGCTGATTCCCAATTTGTAATACCAGCATTAACGTTTCCGTTTACTCTGGTACCATCTTCTGATACTATCATTACTATCACATTTACACCAGCTGTATTTGGTGAAATACAGGCGGACTTGAGTATATTCAGTAATGACCCTGATGAGAGTGAGCTCATTGTTGATTTACAGGGATTTGGGCTGTATCCTGGAGCTGTTCTTGTCTTGAGTGATAGTATACATGATTATGGTGAAATACGAATTTCAGGTGTTTCGATGTGGGAGATAAGTGTCGTAAATCAGGGTGCTTCACCACTTGTCATGGACAGTATAGACGAAAGTACCATATTTTACACATATGACCTTGATTTTCCCGTGATTATAAATTCTCTTGATACGCTAAACTGTAGAATTTATTTTTCACCGCACAGTGTTATATCTTACGACGATACACTTATAGTCTATAGTAATGACCCTCAGGAACCGCACAGGCTTTATCTATCTGGAGATGGCATTGAGCGCACATACATAGGAGGTCAGGCAATATTCTCCTATACATTTGTATCTAATGTGGTGTGTGTGACAGCAGTAGATGATGTAACTGGAGATGGAGTAGTAGAGATTGCAGCAGAATCCTATGATTCTGATAGTTATGGAGACCCCCATCTTCACCTCTTTTTCGGTAATAGTGACCTAAGGGGTGCAAAAATATGGAACATAGGGGATGAAACCTTTACTGGCTCATGGGGAGATAACTGTCTTAGAAGCGGAGGGGACCTGAACGCTGATGGAATAGATGATATACTGCTGGGTACTGCATGGGGAGACAGGTCATGTTATGCAATAGACGCTGTTAGTGGTGATATTATATGGTGCTATGACTCACACGATTACAATGGCGAGGGTGGATGGGTTTATGCTATGAATAGGATACCTGATGTTAATGGTGATGGAGTGGATGATGTCCTCGCGGGTATAGGTGGACATGATGCAGGTACACAAGGACCAAGGTGTATGTACTGCTTCGATGGAGTCACAGGAGATTCTATCTGGTTTTATGGAATACAGGATGCAGTAGGAGATGTAACATATATAGATGATGTTAATGGCGATGGTGTAGCGGATGCTCTATGTGGTGCCTGGGGGAACAACAATGTTCAGCGTGTATACTGTGTTAATGGTGCATCTGGAGTAATGCTTTGGTCTTACTATGCAGGCGCAGATATCCAGACCATTGTAACCATTCCTGATATTAATGGTGATGATAAAGACGATGTGGTTATAGGAACCTGGGGTGGAGAGATAATATGTCTGTCAGGTGCAGATGGCGATTCACTGTGGTCAACTATTGTAGGTGGCTTAGTAGTGAAGATAGCAAGGATTCCGGATGCAATAAGTAAGGGTGTGGATGGAATTGTTGCAGGACTTATAACTTCTTCCACACTGTATCTCCTTTCAGCAGATGATGGTGGTATTGAGTGGACCTACTCTGTGGGTGGAAATGTCTGGAGTGTTGATGCAATATCTGATATTGATGAGGATGGTGCATGGGATGTGCTTGCAGGAAGTCAAACTACAAACTCTGTGTTTTGTATAAGTGGAGCCACAGGAAGTCTTATATGGCAGCACGATGCAAGGAGGCTTGTCTTTTCAGTTAGGAGTGTGCCAGATTTGAATGGAGATGGTTACCCGGATGTTATCGCTGGAACGCAGAGCCAGGCTGGGGAGGCATTTCTTATTGCTATTTCCAGCCGTGCATATGTGCAGGATATTGAGGAAGAAGTTGTTCTGTCTACATTGATTGGGGTATATCCGAATCCATTTGCCAGTACTACTAATATACGTTTTGATGTGAATGCTAATATAAAACTAAGAGTTGAGGTTTACAATATTCTTGGGGAAAAGATTAAGACGATATATTACGGAAATCATCCTGTAGGAATTTTTTCATCAAACTGGAATGGAACAGATAGAACTGGTAATTATTTACCAAATGGCATATACTTTTTGAGTGTAGAGATGGGCGGAGAAAGGCAGAACAAGAAACTCGTATTGATGAGATAGGAAACATACATACAAAGATAAAATATCATACCTGCTGGAATGTAATTATTGAAAATAAGGATTAATAAAGGGATGAGATTGCCACGACTTCACTTCGTTCAGTCTCGCAATGACAGAAGGATGGTATTGCCACGACTTCACTTCGTTCAGTCTCGCAATGACAGAAGGATGGTATTGCCACGACTTCACTTCGTTCAGTCTCGCAATGACAGAAGGATGGTATTGCCACGACTTCACTTCGTTCAGTCTCGCAATGACAGCTAGGAGTAGTAGGCGCAAGCTTCCGGTAACCACGCCAAAGGCGGGGTCGTGCGAATGATAACAAACAGGCAATTGTCGTTGTGAGAAGTCCGTCGCACTTCTTGACAGGTGAAGCAATCGCTAACAACACACTGTCATTGCGAGCTATAGGTGAAGCAATCGCTACCAGCACACCGTCATTGCGAGAAGTGTGAGCGACGAAGCAATCGCATTTTACTAAATTATGTCACAAATGAGATTGCCACACTTACTACGTTCGTTCGCAAAGACAGGCGAAAGGAATGAGATTGCCACGTCCGTCAAGAAGTGCGACGGACTCGCAATGACAGAAAGATGAGATTGCCACGTCCGTCAAGAAGTGCGACGGACTCGCAATGACAAACAATAGAATGAAATTGCAACATTAATTTTAATTTTCAATATTTTGTTTTTAATTTTAAGTCGAGGGGGTTTATGCTTGATATTGGATTCGTCAGAGATAATATCGAATTGATAAAAAAGGTAATAAAGAATAAGGGAGAGGATTTGGATATATCCTGCTTTATTGAATTGGATAAACAGAGAAGAAAACTTATACTAAAAAGAGATGAAAAGAGACGAAAAAGGAAGGAGATATCAAAAAAAATTGGAGAACTCAAGAGAGAAGGTAAAGATACTGAATCCAGAGAAAAAGAGGCTCGAAGATTGACTAAAGAAGTCAAGTCATACGATGAAAGCTTAAGTAAAATAGAAGATGATATTAATGAGATTTTAAAAAGAATTCCAAACATACCCCACCAATCAGTTCCAGTCGAGGGAGATGAAATTGTTATAAGAAAATGGGGTAATAAAAGGGAATTTGACTTTGAACCACTTTCATATCTCGACCTTTGTAATTCGCTTTCCATACTCGATTTAAAAAGAGGGGTTAAGGTATCTTCTACAAGCTTCCCGCTATATAAGGGAGATGGAGCAATGCTCGAGCGTTCACTTATAAATTTTATGATTGATACGCATATCAGTCGCGGATATACAGAGGTTTTCACACCTTTCCTGGTTAATAGAGAGTCTATGTATGGAACAGGTCAACTTCCAAAGCTTGAGTATGATATGTACAGGATTGAAAAAGATGACCTCTTTCTGAATCCAACTGCAGAGGTACCCATAACAAATATGCATAAAAATGAGAGTATATTGCTGGAGAAACTTCCTATTAAATATGTCGGTTATGCAGCATCTTTCAGGAGAGAGGCTGGAAGTTATGGAAAGGATACAAAGGGACTCATAAGAGTTCACCAGTTTAACAAGGTGGAACTTGTTAAGTTTACATACCCGGATAATTCATATGATGAACTTGAATCAATGCTTGAGGATGTAGAGGTAATTCTGCAGCAACTCGGAATAACTTACAGGATAAGACTTCTCCCTGTAAATGATATGAGTTTTGCCTCAGCTAAGACATATGATGTTGAAATCTGGGCACCAGTTCTCAAGAGGTGGCTGGAGGTTTCCTCTGTAAGCAATTTTGAGGATTTTCAGGCAAGAAGGGCAGGTATCAAGTTTAAGGGTGGTGGAAAGACAGGATATGTACATACCCTTAATGCTTCCGGTGTAGCACTTCCAAGACTCTTTATCTCATTGATTGAAAATTATGAAACAAGTGATGGCACCGTTAAGATACCAGATAAGCTGATAAAATATATGGGGAAACAAGAAATAATTAATCGTTGATTAGTGATTGAAGAATGAAGAGCGAAAAGCGTATTGCGTAAAGCGTAGGGCGTAGGAAGAGAAAAGGGGAACCGGAAAAACTGTGAAAGAGAAACTAAGCAGTATGTAGTAATCAGTAAACAAACTCAATGAACCCAATAAACTCAATAAACTCATTAAACCCAACAAACTCAATGAACCCAACAAACCCAATAAACCGTGTAAACTCAATAAACCCAATAAACCCAACAAACTCAATGAACCCATTAAACCCAACAAACCCAATAAACCATGTAAACTCAATAAATTTATCCCGTGAAATGCGACTTGTCCTGCTTGCCATGTGGAATGTAATCTATTCAACGTGGTGAATTGTTTAACTATTTCAACGGGAAGCATATTTCACTGGGACTCTATAACCCAACCATAAGATATGTTATGAAAATAAAAGTAATATTTCTGGTATTGATACTCTTTGGTCCGTACTCTTATGCCCTTAACTGGACACAAGGGGCATACATTGATTCATCATGGGATTCAGGTTTTGCCGAACTCGGGTTTGGAGATGGTAACGAAACCACAGTTCTTATCTCTGGGAATAATACATATTACTTTAGAAAATATTTTTATGTATCTGACCTTGAAGATTATAATTCTCTTTCATTGAACGTTAAATACGATGATGGCTTTGTTACTTATATAAATGGCGTCGAGATTGCAAGGGCTAATATGCCTGAGGGTGAGCCTGATTATAATACTTATGCCTTATCAGAACATGAGGGAATAGGTTTTGAAGCCTTCAGTATAGACCTTCAGGAACTTATTGATACATTTGCTTATACCGAGTCTTACGAAATGCTAATTGCTGTTGAGGTTCATGGAGTATCTCCCTCAGATGATGATATGTCGTTTGACCTTCAATTGTTAGCAGATGGTGATATTCTTATAGAAATATCCTCCTTATGGAAATACTATCAAAGCGGTTTTCCAGAGCTAATAGCCACTGACCCTGTAACACTTGTTCTGAAACCCCTGCCAAATATTCCTGTTATACAAAAAAAGGGAGAGGATTTTCTTATCGAATGTGATGCACCCATGAATACAAATGACTGGCAGTCAGTAATACAGACAGAGTGGTTTGATACTACTGTTAATATATTGTCACAGCATTATGATCAGTGGAGACACAGGTGGATTTTAGAGGTTAATATACCTGATGCTACACCCTTAGAATTATATGACCTTGTTGTTACAGCAGACGATGTTTGTGATACTGTAAAAAATGCGGTAAAGGTAATCGATGAATTCAAAGATAGTTATTACTTCGTGCATCTTACAGATCCCCATCTGCCTGAACACTATAGTGGTTACAATACTGTCCCGTATCTTGAGGAGGCATTGAACGAGATAAACATTATCAACCCGGAATTTATTCTTCTTACAGGCGATTTGATAAATCGTTCATATGAGGATCAATGTGAAATAGCACAGCTTGTTTTATTTAATTCCAGAGTACCAATATTTCTGACAATTGGTAATCACGATGTTGGTGATATGAAATGGTTTTTCTGGAAATACTTTGGATGGGATAGACTTTACAGCGGACACCCACAAAATGATGGAATACATACACAAAATTATAGTTTCGACTATGGTGAATGTCATTTTATCGCGGTTGAGTGTTATCAGAATTATGGAGGTTTTGACTGGTCAACATATGGTTGGTGCAGTCTCATTCAGGAGCAGGTCGACTGGCTCGAGGCTGAACTACTCTCGTCACAGAAGCCATTCAAATGCATCTTCTATCACTATGATTTTACGTGGGACCAGATCTTTGATATTGCATCTGATAATTCAGTGGATTTATTATTATGGGGTCATCTTCATCACAACAATGTATCCTATTATGGAGATATTCTATCGATTCTTACAGGTGAAACATATGGTTATAATGGTGTATACAGATTAATAAGAATTGATAGTACTGAGGTTGTAAGCTACCCACTCTTAGAACATCAAAGACACGATATTACTTTACATTTTGATTGTTCTAATGATGGGACACAACATGAAATCACAGCTACTATAGTAAACGAATACAATGAGACATTTGAGAATGGACTGATCAAATTCTTCGTACCTGTAAGTGTTAATGGATATGAAGTTTCAGGTGGAGAGATAATTCAGGTTGTTGAAACACCTGAGTTTTTAATATATTATATAAATGTTATTATTCCTCAAGGAACTTCAATTATTACAATATCTGAAATAGAAGGCATATCTGAATCTTTCACTCAAAAAGCTATCTCAGTATATCCTAATCCATCACGCGGTATAGTTAATCTACGATACACAGGTTATAGAGATATTAGTATAAGATTATACAATTTAAGTGGAATATTGATGGATAGAGTTGAGATGAATAATAGGGGAGAGGGTGAAGTTATTCTTGAACTTGATAGACTACCTGAAGGTGTTTATTTTCTCTCTATAGAATCTCCCTTATATAGGGGAATGGAAAAAATCATTCTAATTAGATAGTTGTTCATTCTACTTCAACCTCATAGGTTGCACTACCCATAATGACCCATTCTGTCTCTATTATCTTCTTATATGAAGGCTTTTCTTCCATTTTCAAGAATTTGGCATAAGAAGGTGGGAGGAGGCCATCATCAACAGTTGAAACCTCTATTATAATAGACGTACGTTCAGGTCTGCTCTCCAGGTAACTTATGAGCTCATCGAAGTTAGAAATGTCATAATTTCCTATTCTTATATAATCCCGACCTGAGGCAGTTATTACAAAGGATTCTCCATCATCATGTTCTCTTATTGGTATCTTCTCTTCAATTCTCAAGAGCGTTTCCTTGTAAGGGGTTAAAGTGCATATTATACAAAGTGTATCATCCCTTACATAACCCTGCAAATCACTAATAAGGGCTATCTTATAACCACAGAAAGGGGTAAGTTCGAACTCTAAAGATTTGACATTTAATTTTAAGAAACTATTTTTAAGCACTGTGTTTATGTCATTTGCTATTTCGTTAATAACCTCAATAACCTCACCCGAGTATGTATCTGATAGTATTATCTGTCTCTCCTCAGTATCTATATTAAGAACTGTTGTGTATGTTACACCTCCCATTGAGTAGTCCTTAAGTATTGAGTTTCCAAGCATAAGGTTTGTTAAAAGTGGAAGTAATCGTTCTTCTTTAACCAATTGATATCTGTAGATAATATCTCCATTTTTTACTGTCATATTAACCATCGAAGGACAGTATCCTACCCGAGCAGAGATTCCTGTAAAGGCGTCCATATCCATGCATCCAACTATATTACCCATCTCTGATATCTTGAAAGACGAAAGAAAGGATGAAGCGATTGTATATATATGAGATGTTGAAACAGGAAGATTAACAATTCCAAGACCCAAAAAGTTATGACCAAATGCATATAACCTGTTTCCATCTATGTGTGTTACAGTACCTATCGCACCAAGACTGGCATCACCTGAGACCAGTTGTACTCCAATTGAAGACCCGGGGGAAAATGGTTCTTCATCAATGTTGGTTCTACCTCCTGATGATGTAGAGGAACAGAAAAAGAGTCCATCAATGTTTAATTGTTCACACCTTTCTAAATCCTCCTGAAAAAGCGAGATTGCCTTATCAGAAATATTAGAAAAACAGACAGGGAGAGAGATTTGTTGTTCTTTTGGTATATCGTAACATCCCATTTTTGGTGGGTTAATAATATCCTCTATTGGAGTTATTCCACATATAGGCTTCTTTGAGAAAGCTCCTCCCAAATCATATGAAATTGCACCAATGAGTTTGCCATCAATGTAGACTGGACTTCCACTCATTCCTCTTATAACACCTGTCTCTTCTATCCTATCACCATGAAGTCTCGCAATGATTATGTCTTGCCCGGGTGTAAAAACCCTTTTAACCCCAATAATCTCAACCCCAAATGTATCAGGTTTACTACCTTGGAATATTGTTAATCCAAATCCCTCCATCCCTTTCTTGACATCGTCATAGTCCATAAATGGAGTGGATATAAGTATTATATATAATAAAATAGACATCTAATTACACATTCAACATTTCACATTTCTTATAATGCCACCAAGTCCGTTAGCTAACGGAAAGATACGAAGACACAAAGTTTTTTCAATTCAACGATTACTGATAACCAATTACTATCGCTCTTGTCTCTTCCCTTATCGTCTGTCAAACGACGGACTCCTACCACATTCAACATTAAACATTTAACATCTAACATTACACATTTAACATATAACATTTCACACTTAACCTAATCAACCAATTAACTTTTCAACTAATCAACTCTTATCCCATTAAACATTTAACATTTCACATCCAACATTTCACATTCCACATTTAACCTATAACCTATCGCCTATCACCTGATTATAGAGGATATTTCTTATTCTTTCAAAGTATTCAACATTATCTCTATAATCCGGGTATGTCCAGGGAAGTGTTATGAATTGATTATGTTTGTAAATTAGAGTGATCTCTGCGAATATTCCTCCACCGATGTAAATCCTGTGGCTAAAATCTTTGGTTGATGCCAGAATAACCCTGGAGAGGTTTACATATCCAGGGTCGATATTCACAGTTCTTCTACCATTCTGTAAGAATTCCTTCTCTATATTACAAGTCAGAACCTTTATCTTTCCTATATCCTCTTCCTTTATTAAGTTATCAAAAGCCACCCAGTCCCGTAGGAGATTATTGCCCATCTCTTCATTGTAGTAATTTGTGTAATCAAACTGGATTACACCGTTTCTAACTTCTATACTTCCAAAGCACTTAATAAGTCGTTTAATTACTGTCTCGAATGAATGACCGATGAGACCACAAAATAGTTTGGCTTGTCTATTATTTACCTTTGAAAACATTTTGAATAATTTAATATTTGTGTATGTTCCAGACTCTCGTGATGATTAACAAGAGGGTAACTGTCATTGCGAGTGAATGAAATGAACGTGGCAATCTCATATGTGATATAATTAAGTAAAAAGCGATTGCTTCGCCTATGGCTCGCAATGACAGAGAGTAGTGTGTCATTGCAAGTAAATCCCCCCATTCTTTTAGGAATTGGGGGATGAACGTGGCAATCTAATATGTAATATAATTCAGTAAAAAGCGATTGCTTCGCCTACGGCTCGCAATGACTGAATAGCTCTCTGTCACTACGAGTCATAAGACCCGAAAAGCGAATCCACCAACCTCTAGAATTAGGTTATAAGAATAACAATCCCTCTTACAGCATGTAATAAATTCTGGGCAATAAACCCTATTATTTAAATGAAACTTGTTTATATCATATATATATATGACTTTATCGTATCACGTAACTTTGGAACGAAGTCTATTTGTAATACATTTTACCATAATATAAGATAAAAGTCAAGAAAAAAACAAAGAGTCATTATTTATGCATGTTTAAGAGAGCTTAAAAGTAGTTTTCCAGCTCTCAAAAAAATTGCTTGACATTCATATCATTTTATGCTATAATCAAAAGAACCTGCTTTTTTATTGAACCTAACAAAGGAGGTAATGGGGACATATATGTTTTGGAGCCCATTTGAGTGATTGGTTGCTTATTGTTATTTATTTATAATAATTTCTAATCTAAATTTTATCGTTTGTTCTTAAGACTACTCACTCTATTAATCAGGGCTCTAAGGAGGTAACTTGGTCCCACTAATTCTTTATTCCCTTCTTTCCTTTTTAACCTTAAAAGGAGAACCTCTCTATTCTATTCGTGTAGATATAGATTGGAGTGGAAAATATATTACATACATCAAAACCAAAGAAGATGTATTCTTAGGTATTGATGTCATACCCTTTGAAAGTTATATAGAGTACTCGATGAAAAAGGCTGTAGGCTCCTTGTGGAGGGATGTTGTACAGGAGATTATTACAGAAGAAGTAAGAACTGGAGAGGGACTTATACCCAATATTTACATCCCAATTAAATTTCCCAAACCTGTAGTTGGATTGATTGGTGAGGGAGGAGAGTTAAGAATCTCTGGTAATGAAAGAATAGAGTTTGGAGGTTCAAGTACTCAAGAAATAGACCCAATATACACAGAGACATATCATAGGTCTCTACTTCCACAACTTGAGATGGAACAACAATTACGCGTTAATCTACAAGGAACAATTGGTAAGAAGATTCACGTGTTTATTGATCATGATTCTAAGCGCGAGTTTGACATTAGAAATACCATAAGACTTCAATATAAAGGTGATGAAGATGAGATAATAAAGGAGATAAATGCAGGTAATACAGATATATCACTACCAGGTGGTTTGATAGGAGCTCCCAGAGCAAACAAAGGGCTTTTTGGTGTAAAGCTGCTGGCAGAGGTTGGACCATTTAACATAACTGCTATTGCTAGTAAACAGGAGAGTGAGGTTCAGCAGAAGAATTTTGTAGGTGGAGCTATAGAGGATTCCACAAAGCTGTGGGATACAGATTTTATTAGTAATAGATTCTTTATGATAAAAGATGAGTATATAGACTCTATTATTGAGGTGAGATTGTACCGTTCAGCGAATCAAAATGAGCAGGATTCATCGACTTCAACCGCAGGAGTTGCAATAGATTACAATAGAGAAGGAATTCCGGATAGTGTCGATAATAGATTCATACTATTAGAGCAGGGTGATAACAAGGACTTTGTCTTGAACAGAAATGATGGAATAATAGAATTGAAGAGGACATTTAATTATGTTGGTTTCGTTCTGATTTACAGGACCCCTGGCGGTGTTGTGGATACCATAGGTGATGATATACCAAGCACCATAACATTAAGAATGCTTAAAAGAATGAGAAATGATAAGGATCCAGAGTTTGTCTCATGGGACTACGAAATGAAGTATATATATGCACTTCCAGCAGCAAATATATCACCAGGATCTTTTGAAATGAAGATATTTAAAGACAAAAAGGGAGCTGGAGAGGACGAGGAATTCGTATCTGGAGAAACCACCTTTCTCCAATATTTTGGTATGGCAAAGCATGATGGTACTATTGATGATGGAAACTATGTGGATTATGACATGGGTATAGTTATATTTCCTTTTGAAAAACCATTCCTCGAACTACCTGACCCTGACTCAATATATGATGTGAGAATTACTGCGAATATTGGTAGAAAATACTATATATGGATGAGATATAAAGGAATACAAAAGAGATATTCACTTGGACTGAATATACTTGAGGGCAGCGAAAGGGTTGTTATGGATGGTAAGGAATTAACAAGAGGTGTTCATTATGATATAAACTATGACTTTGGCGAACTTACTTTTAGGGCTGGAGTCATAACAGATCCCAATGCGAGAATATCAATAGATTATCAATATCTTCCCTTTATGCAGACTGCCTCAAAGAATCTTTTAGGTGCAAGGTTGAACTATGACAGAGGAGTTCTTAAATTCGGTTCCACTTTCATATATCACTCGTCTTCATCATTCGATAAGAGACCAAAGCTTGGAAATGAACCAACTCAAATACTTCTTGGTGAGATAGATGGTCGGTATTCGACAACACCAGCTTTATTTACAAAGCTTGTCGATCTAATACCTTTAGTTGAAACAGATGCACCCTCATCTTTTGGTGTGAATTTTGATGTCGGCTTGTCTGCACCAAATCCAAATACAAAAGGTGAGGTTTATATAGATGACATGGAAGGAACCAGATCTTCTACATCTCTTGGAATTGGTCGAATTAACTGGTCTTATGGGAGTGCTCCACCTGATAAGAACCTTGATGATTTTGAGCCTCTTAGATGGTATAACCCAAGGGAAAAGATTAAGAGAGTAGAGATATTTCCTTATTTACCTGAATACAGACAGGAAGAAACACAGACCATATTACGATTAGAATATGGGGGAGGATGGGGAAGTCTTCTAAGTCTTATATCAAGGGATGGTGCTGATTTTGAAAAATCAGAGTTTCTTGAGGTATGGGCAAGAGGAGATGGAAAAATCCACATCGATATAGGCTCAAATATTCACGAAGAAGCTCTTTATAAAGATAAATGGGGAAACATAAAGAGGAATCTTGATCCTAATTATCCTCGCACAGAGGATATAAACGGGAATGGAAAGCTTGATAGTGGTCAAGGTGAGGATACTGGACTTGATGGTGTTATGAAAGATGATAAATTGGTTGTCTCTGAGGAAGAAGAAGACGATGGAAATGACGACTATGGTTATACACTGGATTCTGACGATTATTCCAGGATAAACGGCACAGAGAAGAACGGACGTCTTGATACAGAGGACCTTGATAAAAATAGTAGAGTTAATACAAAGAGCGATTATTTCTCCTTTGAAATTAATCTCAGGTCAGATGAAAATCTTATTCAGGAGGGTGAAAATGGATGGAGATTATATCGTATTCCTCTTCAGGAGGCAGTTCCCATTGGTAACCCGAGATGGTCATTTGTCAGATATACCAGATTATGGATAGAGAGAGATACTCCTGATGAGGAAAGAATACCTGGGAAAAATTATGATTTATGTAAGAGTGTTGATACCATAGATATTGCCATTATGGAGATCGTTGGGAACAGATGGGAGAAAAGAGGAGATATTGAGCTTTCTTATAGAGATAATCAGGAAAATACAGGTGAACCGCCATACGAACCACCATATCCACCTGAGAGGGACCAATATGGTAGAGAGGAACGTGAAAGTTCACTCTCTATAATATTTAAGGATGGTGCTGAAGGTTCTGCATATACGTTATATGGTACAAAAAAGGAATTTATTCAATATAATACATTTGCATTGTATTTGAATGGTGTAAACCTGATAGAAACGAATAATACAAGGTTTTTTATACGTGTTGGTGGAGATACATTAAACTACTATGAATATACAGTAAACATTCCTGATAATTGGAGAGATATAAAGATACCACTTGATTCCCTTACCCATCTTAAAAGGGAGAGAGATACATTGCCGCAGGATTCTATATTTGGAAGGGTTTTTGTGGGAGATGATAGTTGTTTTGTCCTGGGTAATCCCTCATTGACAAATATAAAGATGGTTGAGGTTGGTATAAAACAAGGTCCTGATTCAGAAGCTGAAGGGGAGGTCTGGGTGGATGATATAAGACTGTTGGATGTGGAGAAGAACATAGGACTTGCAGCAAGTGCAAGTACTACCCTCAAATTTGCAGACTTCGTACGATTAGACCTTATTTACAGTAGACAGGACCCATATTTCAGAAAATTTGGACAGGAGATGGTTCCTCAAGGAGGTTATACAAGTTCTTATGCTGTTAAATTTGACCTTGGATTGGGAAAATTTCTGCCTTCATCCTGGGGCGTTAATATTCCTGTTAGCGGGGGAATGAGTAACACGACTAAATATCCTATGTATTCTACTAATTCTGATATTGTTCTCTCAGATGAAGAAGGTAAGAATGAGAAGACCATTACAAAACCCAGGAATATTAATGTTTCGTTTTCTAAGTCCAAATCCAAGAACACCCTACTTAAATATACGATTGATAATATTGCAGCCAGTGCTTCTTACAGGGAGAACTTTACAATAGGACCTACTAAAATTGACTCAACTAAAAATATTAATATTACTGCAAGTTATGGATGTACACCAAATCTAAGTGCCTTAAGTTTATTTGGATTCGATATAAGATATTATCCCAACAACTTCAATATAAGAACAAATTACTCACGCGCAGATATGAGAAGTTATAGTGTTTCAAGAGATTCCATTAAACTTAAAGAGAGTCCAAATCCTGTTACCCGTACTGATCAGGCAAGTATATCTTATTCTCCTATAAATGCAATTACCACGAGCTATAGTGTCAAATCAACGAACGAACTTAATTATTCAAGAGAGACCTCAAGAGATGAGAATTTAGCCTGTAATTTCTCTCCTAATATATGGAATTATACCTCACAGAAATTTGCATATACAACAAGATATAATGAGATTAATAGTATTGAAAAATTCGAGATAGTAAATGGAGATACAGCGAACGTAAGAGATGCCACAAATACAAATTCCATTGATGTTGACCTGACAATCAATCTCCAGAAAATAGGCGATAAGCTCGGTTTCGTCAGAGGATTAACCAGGTTAATTACCAGCCCGAGCTTATCCTATAGCTTATCGCGTTCCACTGGTATTTATTCTCTTCTTGGCAGACCAAGCAGGGAGTTTATATTCGGTCTTTCAAGTGATTATGGGGTTGGTAAATTAGGAAATGCAAAAGACAGTGAAAAAGAAATCACTGATATTACTGCATCAACAGGGTTTAAGTTGGGAATTTTGAGCCTTTCTTTTGCATATCGAGAGAGTGAAAGTTGGGGTGGAACTATTGATAACAAAAGATGGAGTATGAGTAAGACACTTCCAGATATGAGGTTTAGTCTCTCTTCTCTTGAAAGGTTTTTTAGACTTAAGAATATACTTTCGTCTGTGAGTCTCTCGTCAAATTTTAAAATAAGTGAGTCCTTTGAGGGTTATACTGTCGATGAAGCTACTCAGGAATCCAGGGATATTTCATTAACTCCCTCGCTTAACTTGCAGTGGAAGTCTGGAATATCTTCCAGAATCAATACTACATTTACAAAAAAATATACAAAGACGCGTACTGGAGCCAATAAGTATTCAGAAAAGGAAGACAGACATTTCGATATTGGGTTATCTGGTAGTTATACATTCAGTGCACCATCTGGTATAAAATTACCACTATTTAGCCATATTAGATTTGCAGGTAATCTTGTTACTAATCTTGAGATAAAATACTTGTTAGATACAGGTGAAAATGTTACAATAGATAGCAAGAGCAAGGATAGATACCGATTTTCAATTACTCCTGGGATGAATTATAACTTTTCTTCAGATATCACTGGTGGAGCGAGAATAGAATATAGAGAGGACAATGACCGTATGACACGTATGCATACAAGAACCGTAGGTATGACTGTCTGGGCGGAGTTTAGATTTTAATATAATGACAGACACCAACCTAAGTCATTGCGAGCCGCAGACGAAGCAATCGCATTTCGATATACTTATAGGTTAATCTTTAAAATGTAATAAGAATAGTATTGTTTGTAAATAATTTTATGGTTATTTTATTAATAAAACACCGAGATTATGAATAAAGATTTCTCTGTATACTCTGTGACCTCTGTGGTTTATATTTTAAATAACATTCTTACAAAAGGAACATAATATGAGTAAGAAAAATTCAAGAGAGATGGATTTCTCTGCGTGGTATAATAACATAGTTCTAAGAGCAGAGTTGGCAGATTATGCGCCTGTAAAAGGTTGCATGATTATAAGACCTTATGGATATGGGATATGGGAAAATATTCAGTCTATTCTGGACAAGATGATCAAGTCAGTTGGTGTAAAGAATGCATATTTCCCTCTTTTTATACCTGAGAGTTTTATACACAAGGAGGCTGAACACCTGACTGGTTTTTCTCCGGAACTTGCCGTTGTTACCTATGGTGGTGGTAAAGAATTAGAAGAGAAACTGGTTGTAAGACCCACCTCAGAGACTATCATAAATGCTATGTTCAGCAAATGGATACAATCTTTCAGGGATTTACCACTATTGATTAACCAATGGGCAAATATTGTAAGATGGGAAATGAGAACCAGACTATTTCTCCGAACGACTGAGTTTCTGTGGCAGGAGGGGCATACTGCACATGCAGACCATACAGAGGCTCAGGAAATGACACTAAGAATTCTTTCTATTTATGAAGGTTTTATGCAGAGTGTTCTGGCTATACCAATTATATATGGAAGAAAATCAGAGGCTCAGAGGTTTCCAGGTGCACTTGAAACCTATACTATTGAGGCGATGATGGGTGATAAAAAATCACTTCAGGCTGGAACTTCTCATGATCTTGGTCAAAACTTTGCCAAACCTTTTGACATTACATATCAAACAAAAGAGAATAAGCTTGAATACGTATGGCAGACCTCGTGGGGCGTATCTACGCGTCTTATAGGAGCAATTGTAATGGTTCATGGAGATGACATTGGGTTAGTCCTGCCCCCAATGATTGCACCTATACAGGTTGTATTAATTCCTATATGGAAGGGTGATGAAAAGGAAAAGGTGTTACAAGCCATTCATTCTCTTGAGGGGAAATTTGTATCAAATGGTATATATGCTAATTTGCCTATAAGATTTCATACCGATACAAGAGAGGAATTTACTCCTGGGTATAAATTCAATGAATGGGAGATGAAAGGAGTACCTCTGAGAGTTGAAATTGGACCAAGGGACTTAAAAAATTCTACAGTGACAATTGCAAGAAGAGATGGGGGAGAAAGGATTATCGTAAAGGAAAGTAAGTCAGTAGAGGTAGTAATAAGTACACTTGAAGCTATTCAGGAGAGTCTATTTGATAAGGCAAAGAGATTTATGGAAGACAATACATACGTTGTAGATGATTGGAAAGAATTTAAGGACAAAAAAGGATTTATTCTATCTCACTGGTGCGGAGAGGCAAAATGCGAAGAGGATATACAAAAGAAAACGAATATGACTATAAGATGTATCCCTATAAATGGAAATGTTGAAAAGGGTAAATGCATCCAGTGTGGGAAAGAGTCGAAAATGAGAGTCGTATTTGCTAAGGCATATTGAGGTTATTACAAATTTCCTAAGCTCCCGGTTGATAAAAGATTTAAATTCACAGGGATTGAAAGAGAAATGTATGAGTTAAAAAAAAAAGATAAAAAAATAAATAATCTCTTCCCTGCCTGACGCCTTCTTGTAAGAAGGCAGGTCTGTGGTTAGATTTTGCATACTACCGAATATTATACCAGGAGGCTTTCATGGAAGACTGGAAAAGATATATAAGAAATATCCCTGATTTTCCAAAGAAAGGAATAATTTTTAGAGATATTACCCCTCTAATAGGGGATAGTTATGCATTCAGAAAGTCAATAGATTTCTTTACGGATTATTACAAAGATATGGAGATAGATAAGATTATATCGGCTGAATCAAGAGGTTTTATATTCAGCGGAGCTCTTGCATACGTCCTTGATACAGGTATAGTACCTGTAAGGAAGTCTGGAAAACTGCCACACAAGACCATAAAAATTGATTATGAACTTGAGTATGGGAAGAATATATTCGAAGTCCATTCTGATGCTGTAAAAAAAGGTGAAAAAATTTTGATTTTTGATGACCTTCTTGCTACTGGAGGTACAGCATCTGCAATATGTAAGCTTATAAAAAGAATGGGTGGAGAAATTATTGGTGTTTCATTTCTTGTGGAACTTGTTTCTTTAAAAGGAAGGGAAAAATTAAGTGGTTATGATATTTTGAGCCTGATAAAATACGAGTAGGATTAGACCACTTAGCATCCTAAAGGTAATAAGAAAAATATAGTGTTTTACCTTCAATCCTCTCCAAATATCTCAGCCTCAAATATATATAGTTCTGCATCTTCCCATGCCTGTGGGGGTAATCCTGCTTTCCTTGAGACCTGTTGTAGGAAGGTTTCCCTGTCCCAGCCATAATCTGTAGCAACCTGTGGGAGCAGGAGTCCGGAAAAAGCTCCCTTCACTATATACAGTCCATGTTTACCTACTTTAATCTCTTCGATATTGTCAATCTTTTTAAGAGGAGTCAAAACAGATATCTCAATTTTGATATCAGGAAGTTCGTCTACTTTAAGAGGAGGAAACCGCGGGTCACCTATCGCAGCTTGTCGAGCCATCTCATTTATAGTCTGAAATAGAGGTTTAACAGGGTATATATAACCGATACATCCCCGTAGGTGTCCATGTTTTTCTAATGTTACAAATGCTCCCTTCTTTTCTTCAAGAGTTGCAAATTCAGTTTCTGCTTTTGGAAGCTGTTCCCCTTTTGCTGCACATTCTATAGAATATCGTGCAATTTCAAGGAGCTTACCTTTTTCTTTCTCTGTGAGAAAACCTTCTATAATCTCTTTTTCTTCTTTTGCTGGCTCATCTGATGTATCGTTTCTTTGTATTTCATCCTTGCCTGAACCTGGAGTTTTTTCCTTATCTTTATATATAACGAAGCTTGAATATCCAACTACCCATCTTCCAGGAGTCTTAATTCGTGTTATATCTCCTGAGTTTGTCACACCGGTAAGTGAAATATTATCTGCCCCCAATTCATTACAGGTAAGCATAACACTGACTATAGGTCCATACCCACATGCTATATCCTTCTCCTCCGTTGCTAAGTTATAGAAACTTTCTGTATCATATTTTTTAATTAGATCTACAGCAGCGTCAACCTTTCTGAGACATTCATTGTAATCATAACCATGATAGAAGTCCGAAGATGCAACAAACAGGACATCCTCATCTGAGATAGATGCAAGAACAGAGGAAAGTTCTGAAAGTATGTCCATAGATTGGTTACCAATGATTATTGGAACGAGTTTGAAATCTCCAAGGACATACTGAAGGAAAGGAATTTCAACCTCAATTGAGTGTTCGGGAATATCGGCTTGTTTAACGTATCCTGAAAAATCCAATTTGTCATATAGTTTCTTCACAAAATCTATATCAATTTCTAAACTTCCCAAAGGTGTTACGAAGTATCCAGCAGGCTGTATACTTATACCATCAAAGTATGCATTGTGTGAGGGACCAATTACAACAACGGTTTTGTAGGTTCTTTCCACTATCTGACGAAAAGCATATGCAGCAGTCTGACCAGAAAATGGATAACCGGCATGTGGGCATATTAAGCCGCTTACATATCCTTTTATACCAAGATCATCTGCAGCATCTATATATTTTTTTATAACTGACTTGAGTTCTTTTCTATCATAAGGATAAAATTGACCCGCTACTGCTGGCTGTCTTGTAATCATATTCTCTCCCTCTCCCCCAGAAAAAAGGAGGAATAATATTGTTGTTAGAATTTTTAGATACATGTTTATTTATGCTCCAACAATGTTTTCTAAATGTTCTTTTGCCTGTTTATTTTCAGGCTGCAGCTCTATAACCTTCTGAAAGCAAATCTTTGCATCATCCAGGTTATTAAGACTCTCGTATGCTATACCCATATTGTAGTATATTTGAGGATTATTAGGAGATAATTTGAGCGCATTTTTCCATATATTTATTGCAGCTTCATATCTTGAGGATAAAAAATTGAATTTCGCAATCTCTATTAGGTCATCAAGTTCTGGTTTTTTTTTCATATTAATCCCTTTAGTCTTTCTAAATCTTTAATTTTCCCGAGAACAACAAGAGTATCACCCTTCGATATTGTATCCTTTGAAGTTGGTGCAATAATAATTTCTTGACTAAATGTCGATTCACCCTGTTCATCTATCCCTGGAACTTTGTGTTTTATGGCTATAACAGTAACCCCATATTTTGCTCTGAGATTAACATCTCCTAAAGTTTTTCCAATAAAGACTGATGGTGCTGATATTTCCATAATTGAGTGGTCCTTTGAAACCGATATATAATCAAAGATACCTGGAGATGCCAGTGATTCGGCAAGTTTTTCTCCCATATCCCGTTCTGGAAAGACGACCTTATCAGCACCAATTTTTGCGAGTATTTTTCCCTGAAGAGGATTTGTAGCCTTTGAAATCACGGTTGGAATGCCAGCATCTTTACATATCATTGTTATAAGGATAGAGGCAGATATATTTTCTCCAACTGCTATAATAGCAGCATCAACGTCCTTAAGTCCTATTTTCTGTAGTGAGGCAGAATCTGTTGCATCTAATTGGACAGCTATGGTTGCAAACTCAGAGGCATCACGAACCCTTTCTTCATCAGAATCGATCGCAATTACCTGGAATCCCTTTTTGGCAAGTATTTTTGCAACAGTAATTCCAAATCTTCCAAGACCTATAACTACGAACTGCCTCATAATACCCCCATAATAATATCAAATATTAAATATCAAAAATTAAAATTTATTCAAACCTTTTCACAAGGATTTGTTTTATTTTTAATTTCACAACTGTATCCATTTTCCACCATGTTCAATAGATTCCTGAGCAGAATCTAATACATGTAACACCTTTAATGCAAGTTCTCCATCAGATAGAGGGTTCTTTCTATTTGTTACACAGTCTACAAATTCTTCACACTCAATGGAGAGTGGTTCTTTGTTACTAACCTTTGGTATTAAGATATCACCACTCCTTAAGGATAGAGCCTCACCAAAGTTTGTATACTCCCCCTTGAATTCAACACCCTTGTCATACAATCTAATCTTTTCTCCTGCTTCCATATCATCGAATACTGCCATCTTCTTATCACCTACTATAGTAAACTTTCTTAACTTGTGTGGATCGAGCCAGGAAAGGTGTATATGAACAAGTATTTTGTGAGCAAAGTAAAGAACCAAAAAGACTACATCTGGTACACCATCCATAATATAAGATTCTCCAATAGCCATAACCTTTATTGGTTCCTCTCCTAAAAGGTAGAGAATAACAGAAATGTCATGAGGGCCAAAACTCCATAGTGCGTTTTCATCTTCTCTTATCCTACCCAGGTTAACACGATGGGAATATATATATCTTATAGTACCAAGAACCCCGTCATCTACATACTTTTTAAGACATTTAACTGCTGGATGGTATAGGAGAAGGTGACCAACCATAAGTATACAATTTTTTTCATTTGCCAGTTTTACAAGCTGTTTTCCATTTTCTAAGGTTAAGGCAAGTGGTTTTTCTACAAAAATGTCTTTTCCCTGTTCCAATGCTAATTTTGAAAGTTGATAGTGTGAACCACCTCCTGTTGCTATAGCCACTGCGTCTGATAGCTCAAACAATCTCTCAATGTTTTCGGTAGTTTCTACATCCCTGTACTTTTCATTTATCTTTTCAAGCTTAGAGCTATCTTTGTCACATACAATCTTTAGTGCACCAATCTGATTGAAATTTCTTATAAGATTGGGACCCCAGTACCCAGCACCTATTACTCCAATATTAGGCATATTAAAGCTCCTTAGATATAGAAAATAAAATGCATTAATTATTTATCATTCACTCTTAGCCATTTAGCTACCTTCTTAAGACCTTCCTGTAACTGGATAGATGGTTCCCAACCTAAAACATTTTTTGCCTTTTTAATACAAAGATAATTTGATTTTAATTCTCCTTCTCTTAAAGGTTTGTATACAGGAGTAATATCATAGTTTGTTATTTTTTGTAGATGAGAGTACAGTTCTTCAACAGTTGTAGCCACTCCTGTTCCTATGTTTAAGATTTCATTATCTCCTCTCTGTAAAGAAAGAATGTTTGCTTTCACAACATCTCGGACATAAACATAATCCCTTTGTGGTTTACCATATCCATACAATGTGCATGGTTCTCCATTTAACATATTCTTGGTAAATATAGATACGACACCAGCCTCCCCAGAAGGGTCCTGTCTTTCGCCATAGACATTGGCATATCGCAAGATGGTATAGGGGAAAAACTTCCTAAAAAAAATAATATAAAGCTCGTCTGAAAATTTTGATATACCATAAGGTGATATAGGTTGTGCTGGAGAGGTCTCTATTGCAGCTGTTTTCACATCACCATATATCACGCCTCCAGAAGAAGAAAATATGAATTTTTTCAACCCATATTTTCTACTTAGAGAAAGTATGTTTAAAGTTCCCATTATATTACTATTTGCGTCATACATTGGATCACTGCATGACCTTCTGACATCGGCTTGTGCTGCAAGGTGAAACACATAAATAAAGTTTATTTTTTTAAATATTTCTTCTACTCTCTTATCCTGAATCTGTATTTTGTGAAAGGTTGAACGTGGATTTATATTCTTTTCCTTTCCCATAGAGAGATCATCTATTATATGAACATCATAGCCTTTATCTATTAAAGCATCCACAAGATGAGAACCTATAAATCCTGCTCCTCCAGTTATCAGTATACTCTCCATTAATTTAACTCCTTTACAAATATAAGATTATCTAAGATTGTCACTTAACACTTGATAATTTATCGCATTACTATTATCTTCCCAATACAAAAGGCACTCCATTTAGAGGATTCATTGCCAGTACCCGTAACCTCGATTTTATAAATATATAAACCATTTCCAACTTTGTCGTGGAACTCATCTCGTATATCCCAATATTTGCTGTTAGTACCTGATCTAACGTTTTGGAGAGTAAGGGTCTTTATAAGTCTCCCAGAAATGGTAAATATCTTTATCGTTCCCATACCATCTTTAGACGAGTAAAATTCTATCCTTGTCTTTTCACCTTTAACTGGGTTTGGATAGTTTATAGGATTTTCCAGAACTATTTTACCACCATAAGTCCTCTCAACTGAAAACTTTATTTTCGATTCATTATCAACATTATCCCTTACTATCAGAGTAAGACTGTCAATTATATTCATTGTGTTTAGCTCAATATTGCTAACCAATTCTCCCTTTGTTGAGCTGCCTATATCGTATTCAAAGTTATCCTCAAGATGATAATAGTTACCACCTCTAATCTCAAGCCTTATCCCCTGGCCGTTCTGAAGCTTAATACCAGAAGAATCCTCGAGAAGGGCACTCATCGTAAAGTTGTCGTCAACCTTCACCTGCATACTATCTGTTATCTTCTTTCCATTAACAAACAAATCAATCTGAGGACCTGTTGTATCCTGTGTTATAGTATCATTACCAGTAATCCATACATATTTTGCCATACTTCCACCGCATTCATCATCCCACAGGTATCCAGAAACCTTCCCGAAGCCTGAATCAAGGCCTGTTGGTATTATGAAGGATAAACTTAATATGCTGTCCTCAAGTATTGTTAAACCCCTGTGAACTATGTCACCTAATTCGGTGTACTCAATCTCATTTGTTGCTGGTGGACCATCCCATATCCTTCTCTGATGAGTACTCCAATTGTATATCCACCTATTCTCGGCATCGTATAAAGTAATATAGACATATCCTGTGTCAATATCCTCAGATTCACCAGTAACCTCTAAATGCATACCTCCCAATAGGCTGTCAGTCGAGGTATGAATTTGGCTATTTCTATATCGGGATATATTGGTTAGAGGTTCACCAAATAATATGTATTTCTTTGGGTTGCCAGTAGAAAAAGAAAGAAAAAATGCCTCTCCAACACTCTTTTCAGGAGCCACAACAATATGATTGTAAAGTGGTGTACTCATTGATGTATTATCTGCAGGATAAGTTGAACGAGTGGCTGCGATAGTAGCAATAGAACCTCGTTCGTCTACGATTTGCATAAGGTCTGCTGTACATCTTGTGTAAGGACGGTCAAAGGCTCCTACCCCGCATGAGCCGTAAAAGAATATTGAATATTTTTCATTGTTTGAAAGTGCATATACGTCTTTAGGAGAAGTCCAGATATTTTCATGAGCTAACTGTTTGTAATTTCCATGTCCCATAAAAACTCCATAATATATACCTTTATTCAGATTCTTGATCATGTCTATATTTCCTTTTGTACCCTGTTCATCAGGAGGATAATTGATAAGATATAGCTTGAATATATTATAAGAGGATGGGGTAATGGAGGAAAGATATTCACAATGTTCTGTGTGAGTTTGTTCTCCCTGTTTTTTTGCCCCATACTCGTCATCTGCTGAAAGTAGTATCCTGCTGCGCCAGGGACCAAATGAAGCTTCATAATCCAGTATTTTCTCTACTGCCTGCCTTGAGTCATCTCTTGATTCGGCAGTAATCCTTGAAATGACCATATCAGGCATATTGTCATCTCCACTGACCATAGCAAACCAGTTGTCATAGCAGGGATTTTCATGAGGTGAGAGACCAAATTCTCCTAAACGGTATCCCTCTTCCCAGGGAGGTATTATATTTTTCTCAATTTCTGAACGATAGTCATAGGTTCCAGAGCCAAGTAGAAGTATATAATATGTATTCCAGTTTTCGTAGGCAAATTTCAGGAAGTTTCTAATACCATAGGGATTTTTTAGACCGAATGAAAAATTATCGTAGATATTATCGATGAGAACAACTTTGGTAGTGATACTGTCTTTCTCTTCCCTGTATCTTGCAAGTTCTTGGGCTATATATTTGAAATCATCTTTAGTGATAATTATATAATCAAAGTTCTGGGTATCTATATTTATAAGATTGAAGGGATCTTTAATGGTTAAGGATTTGGGTGATTTGAATGTGGTTGCAGCATAGTATGGACCTTTGCTGGTGGATTGAAATATTACCTCTCCATCTTGATATGTTATATCAGTAATTCTTATTGGTAATAGTTCATCATCGATATTGAATATGATTGGTGTCTTATCAAAACCATTTAGATGAAACTCTATAGTATCACCCTCATCTGCCTGAAAGTGTAACATGCCATTATACTGTTCATAGGTTAATGTGGGTATTAGTTCAAAATTGTCAAAGTATATCCAATCAAGGGTGTCTGCATCAGGACCGGGCCAGAGTTCAACCATCAGCTCATTCTGCCCTTCATTAAGGTTTGAAACTTCAGTCAAGATTAAATAAGGGTTTAGACTGTGACCACCACGCCACGTATCCTCTATAATTTCTTCTCCATTGATATATAGTTTTACGTCGTGGTACATATTAAACCCATTCCTATCCTTGGTGTAGCCATATATTCCGAATCTTCCATCGGCTGTACTTCCTTCAAGTTTTGGAAGTTCGAAAGAGAGATTATATGAAGTAGGTGATAATATTGTTCTTTTAAGTTCAAACCATGCCCAACCTCTTCCAGATTTTGCAGGACATAGGTAATCTTCCTCGAAATGAATTGTGTCCTTAAAATCCTGTGGTATGAATGGGATAGCTGCACCAAGGTTGCCGCTGATACTGTCTCTTCTGCCTAAACCTCCATAGGTAAGCCAGTAGACATTTATATCTGTGAATATATTAGGAAAGAGATAGACAGTATCACTGGGTGATGCATAGGAGATACCGTTTTTACCATATCCATCCGTTGAAGTAGCATAAAAATATATGTCATCGTCCTTAATATATATTGGGACTTCCTTAAGTGTATCATCGGTAGGTATTTCCATACTCCCACCCTGAGTAAAGAGTCTAAAACTTAAAGGATTTATAAAATCCGGGTCTAAACCTGCTTTACGTAAATCATCGTAGTTTATTTTATATATTCCTACCTTATCAAGCTCTATTTTTAACCAGGTATTATTATTGTATTTACCCATTTTTCTTTCAGGTTTTTTCCGCCAGTTTTTAGAGTTTTCATAATTAATAAAGAATTCTCTAAAGATGTGTTCAAAAAGGGGTTCCTCTAAAATCTGTCCAGGTTTTCCTCCAATAAAACGCACATTGATTATTAACTGTTCATATGTTTTGACCATTCCCTTTTTAGGGTTATACCTTACAGGTTGTAGCTTGAGCAAGATAAATTCTTGACTTCTTATAAAGCCTCGTTCTTTTATACTCACGATTTCAGGTGGATATAGAATATCCTTCTCGTATATGGATGGATTCCTTTTATATTCATAACCCCATTCGTGCACCTCTGGAACAGGAGCTATATCCATCATTCTCGTCTCTTTTAAAGTCGACTCTCTAACATCAAACTTTACCTCACAACCGGGGGGTATGGCAATATATACATATATCTCTGGAATACAGGGTACACCACTCTCATCCGGGTAGGCAGCACCTTCTACATGAACATAATCACCAAATGTAATTGTAGTAGGGGAGTATAAAATAGTTAAACCGGTCTCATCCGAGTCTAAAATGCTTAAACCAGGGGTTATAAGTATCAGGAATAAAAGAAGGAAAGAAGACATATGTTACAGTAGCATAAAGAAATTAGATAAATCTTTATTTGAATTTCCAACGTACTTAGTTTATTAATGAAATTTTTCAGTATTATACCACAATGTTATGTATATGTCAAGAAAAAATTTTATAATGTTCCTTTTATAGTGTACAGCTATTCAGTGTATTCTATGTTTTCAGCCTCCTCTATAAGCATAATTGGAATATCATCTTCTATTCTATAGGCAAGTTTACAATTGTGGCATATGAGTTTATCTTCATTTGGTTTATACTCAAGTTCACCTTTACATTTCGGACATGCTAATATATCGAGTAGTTTATCGTTTATCATAGATACCTCCCTAGTCTATAGACGGTAGTGTGCAAAATATCTTAACTAATTTATCGTAATTCGTTAGCTAACGAATAACCTATAGTTTTTAAAGTAATTGACAATTTTTTGCTTGACTTCCCCTGATTCTTGTAGGGGTCGGATTCCTGCCCGACGTAAGACTGGTATCCAATCCGTTTCTTTTACGGGTTCGATAAATCGAACCCGTACATTTTCGGTTTCATATTCTTTCATATTATTTTTCACAGTATCTATATTCATCTATATGAAATAACATTATAATCAATCTTCAATCAATTGATAATCTCTTGAAAGTGACCCAAATTTAAGAATTGAATAATCAACAATATCACCATCAATCTCCATATCTCTTCCGAGAAACTTTTGATATAGGCAGACACCTTTGTTATCAATCATCACAAGAATGGGGATAAGGGATATTATATTATCTATGAATCTTATTAATATTTCTTTATCCTTTATCCCACTCGTATAAAAGACATCTTCTGCTGTTCCTTCATATAATATACTGTCTATTAGAATTGGATTTAGGTCCAGGAATACGAGTCTGTCCCCGTATTTTTCTTCTACTATCTCAAGTGTTTCCTCTGGATAGCTTGCTGTATGGATATGTATTATTCCTCTTTTTAATAATCTCTTAATAATTCCTTCATCTGTATATGGTATTTTTATATATAACCTATCATTTTTAAACCAGCAATCATCTGCTCCAATGGTTATTATTCTCATTTTTATTATAGACAGGTCTCTGTCATTAGGGATAGGGGAGATCTGAGTGTGATAAACCTTAGAGAGTGGATGTTCTATCTTTATCTCTTCCCCAAAACATGAAAACCTGGCATTGAAATATACACCATTGCCTTTTGCTATAACATCTAATGGTTGAAAGGTTTGACTATCCAGGTTTATCTGTGCCTCTCCGTTTTCGATGAAAGGAGAGAGGAACAATAGATTTGGAGTAAATTCATATGTGAAGTTCCCCTTTTTCTTACCCTTGTAAATGAAGTCACCGAAGGATATCACTGTAAAGACTAATTCATGAGGTAATCTTTCACTATCAGGAGTTTCTTTCCATTCGCCATCCTCTTTTACTAAGGTCTGTTTATCTAAAATGAGACAATCTTTTTCTATTTTATCACCGTCAATTTGCCATTTGTATCTTAACCGTATCCGTCCTCTTTTATCATATTCTCCATAAATGAAGGTTATAATATCAGAGCGAGATAGTTCTATTTCTATCTTGAAGCTTGTATTTACAGCTTCTTCAAGGATTTTTTTTATTTCGTCTGTATCTGGGGGTTCAATTTCCTTTGCAGGATAATATGATGTACACCCGAAGATTATAATTAGTAGGACTATATACTTATATATGCTTAAAAAATATTTATGTCTTTGCATGAAAGACAAGATCAAAATTCACTTCCAAGAGTAACATGATAATACCAATTTCTTGAAACGTCTTTAAGATCAGTCTGTTTAGCCATGTCCAATAATAAAACAAAATACGGAAATCTAAACCTAATACCTGCACCAAAACCCATCTTTATATCTTCTAATCTCCCATCTCTGAATACCCTGATGTTCCTTATGTCATCGGTTGCGTATCCTGCATCAAGAAATAAGGCGCCTCTTATGCCGTATAGTTCTATTGGCAGCGGAAATCCAATACTCAAATTTTTTATGAAGGGAAACCTGAATTCCAGATTTATTCCTCCAATATCATATCCAGCAAATTCAAGATAATCATATCCTCTAATACTGCCAGAACCTCCTATTCTTAATCTAGCGAAGTCCTTACTATCAATGGTTTCAGCAAACAATCTTGATGCAAAGTAATAACCAGGGTAAAACCTGAAGTATTTTCTAATATCAGTACCGAAATATGTATATGTGAGAAATGATCTTGTAAAGGGTATTGTGCGTGCAATGCTGAACTGCATTCTGGTGCCATTTACAGGACCAGTGTAACCCCATAGAGTATTATCAAACACATAGGATAAAGAGATGGGACAAACGTAATTTGTGGTATCTTTATATGCAAGCCATTCATCATGTATATAATCCCACTGGTAAAATATTCTCTGTATAGAATAGAAATAGATATCACTTTCAATTCTTCTGAACTTGTCAAGCGGGTATTCAATGGCGATTCCTGCACCTGTAAATTTTTCGTTCATCAATTCATCATACCAGATCAGACTTGGATATTGTTCCTTGAATAAAGTGAAACCGAAATTTAGTCTTTTTGCAAGATACCAGTAGGCAAAATTGAGGTTAGATTCAAGTAAATTGCCTGGGTAGTCTGTAATTAGATAAAATCTATGACTTCCAAGTATATCGGATACTGAGATATATGCCTGTGCATAAAAGTCGTTGTTAGATACGGAAATTAGTCCTCCAGCAAAATCGGGTGATAATCGGAGCCCAACATCAGTTCTTTCGACAGGTTCATCCAGATTACTAACTGATACAAAAGGAATATCATACCAATTATATTTAGATGGAGTGAATCCTATATATGGGAACTCCATACTGAATATATCCCATCCAAGCTCAGTATAAAGAGAAAATAGTATCCTTCCGTTGTCAGAAATGCTGAATGATTCTATACTACCCATAACTCTTGTGAGTTGTTTTTCCTCAGCTCTTGATGTGTTATAAGAATATATGTCTGTTCTACCAGGGTAGTTGGCGAGATAAAGGATAAGTGTATCATCATATGCTATTGGTAATTTTGTCTCCCTGCTTTTTCTTTTAATAATTTTAGTTAATTCCATACCATTTCTATTGATAGAGTATATGCCGTATTCTCCATATTTCCATGTTTCCGAAGAATCAGGTCTATCTGATGCGAAGAATATGTGATTACCAGAAAAACTTGGTGTTCTGTCATCATATATGTCATCTGTTAATTGTTTTGTTCTTCCAGATTCTATGTCGATTATATATATATCTGCTCTTCCACAGGCGATTCCTCTAAATACTATACTCTCGCCATCTTTTGAAAAAGATGGTGATGATATAGCATGTGGTGGGGGAGTCAGTTTATTTACAATTTTTTTCGTATAAGGATTCATGATATAAATTACATCCCTATCTTCAATCCTTGAAACAAAAGCAATATATTCGCCATCAGGGGACCATGATATGCTTCCCTCCATAATATAGAGAGTTTCAAAGATTCTTGATTTTCCACTCTGTATGAGTCTTCCTTTTAACTTACCCGTTATAGCTGAAGCAAGATATATACTACCATATTGGTCCCTATCAGATAAAAATACAAAATTACCTCCATCAGGAGAGATTGCAGGAGCTATGTTAAATGTATAAGTACCATCTCTCCTGGTTAGACGTCTTGCCTCTCCAGTAATGTCAACAGTATTTTCTACATCACTCCACGCCCATTTACTTAGCCACATTTGCCAGTCTCTGTCCAGTGTTTTTTCATCTATACCTACTGCCTGTCTTAGTGCTGCATCAAATCCACCAACAAAGCTGATCTTATGATATATCTCACCTATTTTCTTTTCACCGTATTTGTCTGCTATGTATTTGAGTATTGACTGTCCTTCTTTGTACATAATGTAACTTCCTTCTATCTTCCATAATTCATCGATAGGTACAAGTTTATTGTAGTATATCAGGTCTCTTATTATAACGTCTGTTTCAGGGTTTTCTCTCAGGGATATATATTCACTCATACCCTCTATAAACCAGAGGGGAATTCGAAACAATGCATCCCGTGGAAGAATGGTTGTTCTTCCACTTTTGAGAGAAGATGATTGTATGACATGCATCAGCTCGTGTGTGAGTACGTGTCTAAAATCTTCGTATGAGCCATTAAAGGGAATAACAATTCGATTTCTATATAACTCAGTAAAACCACCTACACCTTCATCTATCAAATTGAGAATTACGTTTGTCTGTTCGAAATCGCTATGATTAGCATATATTATTACAGGAACTTTGGTGCTTGGTGGTTTACCAAGTATTGAAGTAAGTCGTTCCAGCTCAGTTTCGAGGACTATAGATGCAAATTGTACAAGTTCTTCCTCACCCTCGTAAAAGAAGATCTCGAAATGGGGAGTAGGGTGGACCTTCCAATCAAACTGGCTGTATTGAACCTTGTTTTTCCCGAAGTATGCGGCATTGATGGCAATTGGGATGAGTATTATGTATAAAAACCTTTGTATTTTCATATAGAGTATCTTATTATCAAATCAAAAAAATAATCTGGATAATGTTGTTTTATATGATATGTGGTGTTATTTTATAGGATATATTTTTTTGGATAGTTCTTAAATGGAAAAATTAGAATCTATAAGATAATCTAATACCCATGCTGGGTTCAATGTAAAGACTGATATTTTTATTTCTACCAAGTCTGGCAGATATGATAGCAGATATAATGCGATTTACAATACCTGCAGCCATGCAGTAGGATGCGTTTGAATAAGCCCTTCGCTCTCCTTTTCTCAATTCTCTGTATTTTTGCCATTTATTTTCTTCCCATTCCCAGTCAAGTTCTGGTGGTATTTCATTTTCTTCAATGTATTCTAATTGTTTCTCTCTGTTGTTAGGGAAGAATCGTCTAGCCTCTTCCCTTAGATAGGTATTATAGGATTCTCTTGATGAATACCATTCAACTTTATTATAATAATCTTCATCCATTCCCATCATAACTCCTGCGTTATGGTGGGAATACAAGATATAATCGTCTTTTAAAATGCTTGCATATTTGTTAAATCCTATATATGAGAGAATTACACCACTTTCAAGTATAAATGCTCTTATTGCATCATCCTTCTCTCCCATATACAGTTCGCCAAGTCCTGGAAGGACAATAGAGAACATAACTGCCTTTTTTGTAGTTCTTTCTTCTCCTTCACTCCAGAGTAATGAAACGATGAGGGATATCATAATAAATACATTCATTCAGCCTCCTTAGAACTTAGGATAACAAGAGTGATTAGACAGGTATAATTATAGCATATAATTTAATAGAAGTCAAGAAAAAAGATTTGTTCTTCTATCCTAAAAATCTTGACATTCTTAGAAAGTTATGCTATAATAAATAATTCTACTTATAAACTCACAAATGCAAAACCCACACTCAGTTTTGCCATTTGTATTAATAAAGTTGGTTCTTATCCAATTTAGTTGACCCAAATGATATTCAAGAGATGTTAGGGCTTATGAATAACGCTCTTTGTATTTAGAAACCAACACATTTCTCATCTAATCGCAAGGCTTACTTGCCTAGCTGCAGTCAGGAAGACTTGTTATATATCCTCCTCACAAATACGAGATTACTTAGCTCTGATAGTCATCAGGACTTTTAACGACAAGATAAGAGATTGTCATTGCGAGTGAACGAAGTGAACGTGGCAATCTCATATTTGGTACAATTCAGTAAAATGCGATTGCTTCGCCTATGGCTCGCAATGACGTAAGTAGAGTTTGTCATTGCGAGTGAACGAAGTGAACGTGGCAATCTCATAAGTTGTATAATACCATAAAATGAGATTGCTTCATCCTTACGGATTCGCAATGACGAAAAATGAGTCTGTCATACAATTACAATCGAATACATTGTCATAAAGACAGGTGTGATTGTCCATTTTAGATCATTTCTATCTGATATACCTATGCAAGTAATAAGAATTCAACAGAACTTGAACCTCTATTCTATCAAC
>JAUWGP010000044.1 GCA_030606335.1 Caldifarciminota bacterium | reverse complement strand
ATAACGACTATAAAAACAACTATACCACCAATAATCTTCTTGTGATGTCTTGCATATATCATAAACTCTGCTGTTGAATCCAGGAATCTATCATGTTTGAGTTCTTTCTTGGTTATCTTGTGCTTTGTCATGTATCCTCCTTAATATTATATTGGTATTTTCAAAAATCTAACCACAGATTCACCCTGTTAAATATTTACAAAATTAAGTACAAGTAATCATCTCTGGTACTTTATTTAACAGGGGAGCCACAGAGAATATTCAGTATTAAGGGATTATAAAAGAGTATTATGCCTCCAATCTATGACCTCTACAAAACTAATTTTTCTATTCCATCTTTTAATATTGCTACGCAAGTATAAACCACAGAGGGCACAGAGAGATAATGTTTATTTTTCTCTGTGTACTCATGTGTACTCAAATTCACTATCAGCGTTTTTCTTGCTTGTTGCTCACCTCTGGCAAACTTTGGGTTCAATAGAAGAGAGCACAGAGATTTTTTATTTTTTTCTTAATTTTCTACCTCAAAGATACTCTGTGACCTCTGTGGTTTGTCATATTCTTTCATATTCTATTTGATACTACCATTATATTCCAATATAAATCTCTAAAGAGGTTTATTATACCATATTATTACTAAAAAGTCAAGAAAATCTTACATCCTTATTTTAATTTATTCCCATTCCATTGTAGCAGGTGGTTTATTAGAAATATCATAAACTACTCTATTGACTTCGCTGATTTCATTCGTAATTCTCGTAGAAATTTTTTCTAATATATTGTAGGGTATTCTGGCAAAATTGGCTGTCATTGCGTCCATTGATTCCACAATTCTAATTACAATTGGATATCTATAGCTCCGTGTGTCTCCCTGGATTCCAACACTTTTTATTGGTAACAAAACTGCAAATGCCATCCAGACCTTGTTATAAATACTGGCTTCCTTAAGTTCTTCTGAAATAATAAAACTGGCTTTTCTAACAATCTTTACCCTTTCAGGAGTTACTTCACCAAGGATTCTTACAGCCAATCCAGGACCAGGAAAAACATGTCTTTTAATAATCTCTTCAGGCAAATCCAATTCCTTAGCAAGTTTCTTGACCTCATCTTTGTATAAATCTCTCAGTGGTTCGTAAACTTCTAATCTCATATCATCCGGCAAACCACCAACATTATGATGTGATTTAATCTTAGATGAGTGCTTTGTCACTCCACTTTCAATTCTGTCTGAATAAATTGTTCCCTGAATTAAAACTTCTGCATTTTCTCTCTGTGCAATCTCATCAAATATATCGATAAACAATTTTCCTATAACTTTTCTTTTCTCTTCAGGTTCAACAATTCCCTTTAACACCTTGAAAAATCTATTTCGTGCCTTTATAATCTTTAAGTTCATATCGGATTTAGAAAATATTCGTCTAACGAATTCTGTATCTTTATATCTCATTAAACCTGAATCAACATATACAGCAGTCAGGTTCTTGCCTATCACCCTACTTACGAGAAGAGCAGCAGTTGCAGAGTCAATCCCCCCGGATAAACCAATTATTGTCTTTCTATTACCTATTGTCTTTTTTATCTCCTCTCTAATTTTTTCTACCATACATGATACATCCCAATCCTTTTCAGCCTTACATATTCCAAATACGAAATTCCTTAGTATCCTATCACCATTTACGGTATGAGTGACCTCTGGATGAAACTGCACACCATAAATTTTCCTTTTGTCGTTTTCAAAAACAGCAATAGGAGAATTGGCTGTCGACGCTATGGTGGAATAATCGTCTGGTAAATTTATAACAACATCTTTATGATTCATCCAGACACTCTCTATAGGACCCAGACTGTCAAGCAATCTACTTTCTCTCGATGTCTTAAGATCTGTTAAACCATATTCACCATGTTTTCCAGAAATCACACCTCCATTATCGAGATAAGCAATTAATTGATGACCATAGCAGATACCTAAAATTGGAATATCTAAATCTAATATCTTCTTATCATATTTCGGGGAAGAGGAGTCATAAACTGAGGCTGCACCCCCTGAAAGAATTACTCCCTTCAAGTCCTCAATTCTTCTTATATCATCAATTGGAGTGCTTGTTGGTAAAACCTCAGAATAAACACCAATATCCCTGATTCTTCTTGATATCAGGTGACAATATTGTCCCCCAAAATCTAATACAATAATCCTGTCCATATTACCAGTCCCCCTTAAATTATTACGTACTATCAAAAACCTAACCACAGAGAGCAGTTTGAGAAAAGCGAAGAGGGAAAAGCGAAGGGTGAGAAATCCTCTATCCGTTCTCTCTCATCTCCTTTCTCCCCTCCCTGCCCCGCCACAGGCGGGGTGAATGACCTCTTATTAATCTCGAGATCCATTCCACAGGATATGTATGGAAAGGATACGGAATCTCACAGATAAAACTAATCGCTTTACCTTATATTTCTTCGTTTTTTTAACGCTGATTAACACGTATGACTTCTATTTTCTTTTACGCAGATTAGCGCTGATTTACACTGATTGTTTCTTACTTCAAAGTTTTTTATTTATCTTTGAACATCTGTGTTTACCCCGTGAAATAGATATTTCACAGGGTGAATCTGTGGTTAATTTTAGTCCTTGTTTTTTGAGAGCACAAACCTGCCTGCCGGTAGGCAGGGAATTAAATTTACTCTGTGTCCTCTGTGGTTTGTCATATTCTTTCATATTATTTTTGACACTAACAATTATTATTGCACGACATCCCCCATCTTTTTTCCATGCCTGTAGGGTCTTTTTTTATTTTTCTCCATCTTCTTTTCTATTTCCTTCTTTATATCAATATCAAGTGTCCCACATATGTCGAAAAGCCTTATGAATATATCAGCAATCTCTTCGTTGAAACCTTTTCTATCATCATTGCGGAAACACTGTGCTGCTTCAGAAGCTTCAGTCACAACAAGCATCAATTTCTCAAGCATGTTGTCCCAGGTGGTAATGAAACCCTTCTTCTCTCTCCAGGTTGCTATCTCTTTAGCAAGCTTGTTCATATCCATAATCCCCCTTCCCTTCAAGACTAAAGACATAAGAACACAGACCGAAGACCAACTAAAAATTACAATATTTCATAGCAGTATTCAAATCCACTAATTAACTAATCAACTAATTAACTCTTATCCCATTTTACATCCAACATTTAACATTACACATTTAACATTCTACTCAACATTCAACATTTAACATTCAACATTTAACATTAAACATCTCATCCAACTTGTCTAACCATCCTTTTCTCAAGATAAAAAAGGTATGCTCTAATATCCCTCTCTGGAAAAATTAAATTCATACCTTCTCTATACTCCTTGAGTTGTTTTATATCATCATCCTTCTTATCTCCTGTCTTATAATCAATAATGGTTATCCTGTCACCCTCTATTAGAAGACGGTCAATCTTAATTGCAACATCCCTTTTCCCTTTTTCGTAGTAGACAGGAACTTCTACCCTTAATCTTACATCCTTGTCTCCTTTATTGAATGCGAACTGGAAATCAGGAAATGTGAGTGTATCATATATAATCTCCCTTACCTTTTCCTCAATTAACCTTTTATCTTCTTCCTTTCTAACGTAGATAGATTTTGCATATTCTAATAGACTTGAGATTACCTTATTTATGTCTCTACCATCAATCCACTCCAATCTTGAAAGAGTATCGTGAACGATATTTCCAAATTCAATTTTCTCCTGCCTCTCTGGGGTTAGAATCTCAACCCCCCTTTCTGTAGGTGAATAGAGCTCTCTTTCTTCTTTAATAGAACGAACTCCCTTCCCCTTTGCCATTTGCCATTTGCCATTTGCCATTTCCCCTCTTCCCTCTTCTCTCCTTCCCTTTGCCTTTTGCCATTTACCATTTGCCATTTCCTCTCTTCTCTCTTCTACCTTCCCAACATAATATGGACATTCAACATTCCTCTTAATAAAATCAAACCAGGTAAATATACTCTTCCTGTTCAGCCAGTCAAATCCAAGTATATATAAACCATTTACTGCCCTTGTTAATGCTACATAGAGTACCTTTTTCTCATCCTCTATAACTCTCTTTATACTTGCTTCTTTAATCTCTGGAAATAGACTACCCATCCTTGCCCAGTATACTTTGTCAGGTTCAATACTCCCCTCTTCATAATAATAAAGGAGTAGTCTGTCCTCCTCCTTGAGACTCCATACTGTATCTGGAATTATTACAACGGGAAACTCGAGACCCTTCGCCTTATGGATAGTTAAAATTCTTATCCCCTCTCCTTCTATGTCCTGAACTGCAATACTTTCACCAATTAATTCTACCCAATCTATAAAAGAACTCAAGGGATTAAATCCATCATGAGTATATAAAAGCGCTGCCTGAAGCAATGCAGCAATCGAACCGCTGATTGTAAATTCTAATTCCTTACAAATTTTATATACTATTTCATAAGGAGTTGAGAATCCCACTATAGAAAGAAGTTTATTTAACTTCTTAGATACATCCCAATCCGGATGCTCATCAACAAGTGAGAGATATAGCGACTTTTTACCTTTTCCCTTATCCTTTATCCTTCTTAAAGTATTTTCCTTCAAACCAAAAGATGGAGAGAGAAGTACACAGGAAAGAGAAAAATCATCTTCCGGGCACTCGAGGAATTTGAGAAGGTTTATTATTGTTTTTGTATCTTCTCTGGAAAAGAGATTCGCCTTAGATTCACTTATACAGGGAATGCCTTCACTATCAAGTAAATCGGTCATTGATATCCCAAACTTATTTTCCCTGACAAGTATTGCAATGTCATCATATTTATAACCCTCCTCTATTAATCCTTTAATAATCTCTACAGTTCTTCTTCTTGATTCTTCTCGACCTTCATTAATACTATAATCTCCGACACTCTCAAAACTAATCCATCCACCCTTGTTATTCTTTTCATATATATCATTTCTCTTGAATAACCTGTTGACAAACTCTACTATAGCACTTTTGCTCCTATGGTTTATCTTAAGTGTTTCCTCGACAATTTTTCCCTCATATTCTTTCTTTACAAAATCAAAAAGTTTTGCCTCTCCCCCACGCCAGCGGAAAACTGCCTGATTAGGATCACCTACATAAAAAAGAGTTTTTTCTCCGGACCCGTATGACGTAATCTCATCAACAAGAGGTTTCAATACCTCCCATTGTCTGATACTGGTATCCTGAAACTCATCAATCATAAGATGGTCTATTGTAGCTCCAATCTTGAAATACAGATAATTTGTTCCGCCCATAAGTGCCTTCTCAGCAAATCTCTCAATATCATCAAATGTAATAAGGTTACGACTGAGCTTCTCTGCTTGCAGCATCTTCTCAATCTCCAATATAGGTCTTATATGAACAAACAATTCCCAATCAGATAAGGTTACACAGAGTAAATTAAGATTCACTCTAAGCTTATCTACAATTATATAAAACCTTTTTTCGTTATCTCCAAGTCTATCCACAAACTTCTTGAAATAAGTTTTTGATAAAGGATTGCCCCTTATCCATAATTCCCCAACTTCCTTCCAACTGTCTTCATTGATAAACAATTGAAGTTTCTGAATGAAATTGTCCATATATTTATCCATCTTACCTTTGGCTGTATAGGCACATTCGGCATTCTCGTTCATGAATATCATAAATTCATCTATCACACGCCTGAATTGAGCCTCTTTTTCCTTCATATCTCTCTTTATTACTTCTATCTCATCAATATTATCCCTTATCAATCTAATATTACTTCTCACATTTTTAAATATACTGAGTATACTCTCCTTAATTCTTCTTTCGTCATTCCTGACAAGGTCAAATATCGCCTTTCTATAGTCTTCCATTTTAAGTGCCTTTTCAAAGAATCCATCAAGAACCTCATCAATTATAATATTTTCCTCTGTTTCATTAATAATCTCATAACCGGGAAGAATGCCGGCTTCAAATGGCAAGGTTGATAGGAAACTTGCAAATAGGGAGTGAAATGTATCTATGTTCAGGGAAGTTAGATTGTTAAATAAATTCTTTCTCTTCCCCTTGATAAATTTTTGTCTGTCTCTGAATATTTTTTGAATCTCAATTTCATCGGGTTTTATTGGATTATCGTTTACAAGGACATTCAGATAATTAATTATTCTTTCTTTCATCTCCAGGGTCGCTTTATTGGTGAATGTAATCCCATAAAGAGATTCAAGCGGAACATCTCTTAGGTATAGCGAGAGAAACCTCTTCGCCAGCTCGTATGTCTTACCCGAACCTGCAGATGATTTCAGAGCTATATTAAACATATAGTTTTTTGAGTTCATTGAGTTTACCCGGTTTATTGGGTTTCACGGTTTGTTGGGTTTATCGAGTTTGTTGAGTTCATTGAGTTTATATGTTGGGTCTTAGGGTCTTATAGTCATAAAGTCTGTTTAGTCGATTTAGTTGTTATATCTAATAACAAATAACCATTAACTAATAACATTAAAACTCAACCAATCAACCAATCAACTATCCAACATACAACATTAAACATTTAACATTACATATTTCATTCAACATCCAACATTTAACATTCCATATTTCATTTCCCACAAAACCACCTATAAGTACAGGTCCGACATCTTTTTTCGTCATTTGTTCTGGGAAAATCCTTTGTTGGGTTTATGATCTCATTAATCGTAGGGATGAGAATCTCGTCTCTAAACATCGAGAGATAACCCTCTTTCATAATATCTACAACCTCTGTTTTCTGCCTTGATATATAGTAATATACAAGTCCACCAATCTTGCCAAAGTTCTCCTCAGAGAATATGAGTGCATAGAGTGGTAATTGGAACTCTGTAAATTCCTCACCAATCCTGTAGTATTTTTTCCCAATCTTACGCCCTGTCTTATAATCTAAAATATAGTATTTTTCATTATATTGGTCTATTCTGTCTATCATACCACCCAATCTAAAGTTCTTACCCTCGGATGAGAGAACATAGTCAAGTGGCTTCTCAAGAGAGTGTATACTATAACCTTTCTCAAATCGTTTCTTATCCTGTATAAGAAATCTTCCTAACTGCCTTCTATACAACTCAAGGTCAAATATAGTATCCGCCTTTGGTTGATACAACTCCTCTTTCATCGTCTTCTCCATACGATTGTAGAGTATTTCCTCTGCATCTTCCAATTTTTTATCGAAGAAACCTGAGGGAAAATCCTTACTGTAAAATCCCCTCAAGGTTTTATGTATTATATTTCCCCATTCCAGAGCTCCTGCTTCCTCAACTATACCAGATGGCTCTCTTATCATTGTAACATACTTTAAATAAAACCGATATGGACAAACTCGATAATCCCTTAAGGAAGAGGGTGTATACTTCATATTCACTAATTTTCTAATTAGAGGTTCGTCCTTTTGCACTGGTTCTTTTCTTCTCTCTTTACCTCTACCAAAAGCCACTGGTGAATCGTATAACTTTATTCCTTTATCACAAAGGAAATTTATAAATCTTGAACAAACATCCCTCTCTTCTTTTTCAACATATGATAGATATACCTCCTGCTTACCTTCTATAAGCTGAGTAAAGTAATAGTAATAAAGATTCTCCCTCTCTTTATCGTATGTCATTCCTGCCTCTTTACGCAGATGAGGAGGAACGAATAGGTCTTTCTCGCTTTTTGCAGGAAATATTCCCTCATTCATCGATGGTAATATTACACAATCAAAATCAAGATTCCTTGCCTCAAGGACTCCTATCAATTGCACACCGCTAAATGGATTACCCTCAATAGTATATTCATCATCCTTTAAAACCCTTAAGATGAAATCAAGTTTCTCTATTCCAGCAGAAAGGATATCCTCTCTGATTATTAGATTGTTGATTTTGTGAATTTGTTTAAGAAACTCACCAATCCCCAGTATGCCAGACTCTAAAAACTCAGGATTACAGGATAGAAGCTGAAAAAGTATCTCCTCAATGCCATTTACATAAAGAGAAAATGAGGTTTTCTCTGTTATCCTGTCTGTAAATTTCTCTATCATTCTTATAAGTGGTTTATATTCCTCATCTTTAAAATCCTTAAATTTGAAGAAAACCCTGTTCTCCTTTATCATTTGCCTTTCAAGTGCATATATGATTGGTCTCATTTCAATTCCCTCAAGCACTGCATTTTTCATAAGTGGATGTTTTATAAGTGAAAGGAATTCCTTATAATGAAAATTCTTCTTCACCACATCACTCAGTAGAAACAGGAATGAATAAAGAAGATTCTGTGAAAATGGTATCCCCATAGAAATATTGAAATTATAACCCTCTACTTCTAAAGCCGTCTTTATTGGTAATACCAATGTTCTGTCTGTAAGTATAATGGCAACTCTATAAGGTTCGTATCTACCAATGAGATTACTCAGTAGATATTTTATGTAAAGCACCTCCTGTATCTGACTCTTCAGTCTTGTTATATGAATTGCAGGTTGCAGATTGTTGAATGTATATTGGCAAGAAGTAGTTCCATTTAATTTTTGATTTAATTTTAGGATTGCCGATGACTGTTTACTGATTACTTCTGTATCTTCAACGCTTGCTCCCAGCGAAAGAATGAATTTATTATGACTATAGTACGGGGACGTGATATCTTCTTTAATATCGTCTTTACTTGAATGGAGAATGAGTTCCGATGTTAGATTTTCAAGAATATCTTTTATTATTTTACACTCTACTTTTGTTGGGGCAAGAAGACCTGAAATAAAAATATAATCAAAACCTTTTAGTAATTCTGGCTTAAATTCATTCATTATTAGTTCATATTTATATTCTGTATCTGTGTAGCCAGATTCATTTAGAACCTTTCTATATTCGTTAAATATGCTTCTCGTTATTGTAAGTTCCTTCTCTACATATCTCTCCGGAAAATGAAGTTTCTCCTTCAATTCCTCTATATTCTCAAGAGTTGTATTCGTTTTCAAAAGTTCATCAAAGAAGGTGAGTAATCTATTTCCTATTGATATGAATCTAAGGAAGTCAATGTCCTTCCAGAATTCTATCTTCAAGGAATCAACTACATATTTAAGGATAAGATTTCTCTCAAGTCTCTCAAGATTTTTACCCTTTCTTCCTCCAAGCCTTTCAAATAGAAGGTCAATTAGCTCCTGGACAGTTAGTATTGTAGGGGGAATTATTCCCTTCATTTCCGAAGACTGGAGTAGATACCTTCTGAAATAGTACCTGTTCCTCTTTGATGGAAAGATGATGAGAATTTGGGATAGGTCAGGATAGTATCCCTTAAATTTATTCCATATATATGAAGCAAGGGTAGGTAAGAATGGATGTCCAATGGGGATTATTTTTATTTTTGCCACAGATTACACAGATTATAAGTTATATAAATAACATTCAGTCACGGAATTGGGTGCACAAGTTATTACGATGTAGGCACAAATTTCCCGTGGAACGGGATCCCGCAGTGGCGGTGACAATTTGTGCCGTATTGTTTTGATTTGAAAGAGGTCACTTGATCTTTACTTATTACCGATTACTATATTCCTATGTGGGAAACACTCACCAAATGCGGAGTTGGTACTCTATTATAAATCATTTCTCAAAAAAAGTCAAGGGAAAACTTGCTAATACGGAATAAAATTAAAGTGGAGAAAAATTAAGCGGGGTGTCCTGAGGGGATTAAAGATATTCTACTCTCAGCGTATAAATATTAGTTTTTAGAAAAATGCTCTTTTACTTACACTCCTTCCATCATAAGGTTATACACTTCTCGAACGTTTTCTTCTAATTCTTCAAGAGATTCACCTTACTCAATTCTATTTTTATGTTTATGGTTAATGGTAAGATCCGACTTATACAGACTATTTCTTATTATGGAAAAACTCGGTAAATATCATCCCTACTCTTCACTCTATAAAAGATAATCTTGTCTTTTTCTATCTTACATCCTATTCTGTAATTTCCTATTCTTATCCGATAATAATCTTTGTATCCTTTCATCCTTTTTATATCTACTAAGCTAAAAATATTTTTGAGTTCAGGAACATCCTTAAAAACTAATATCTCTATCTTTTTCCTATATCTTTTTGGCAACTTTGATAGATCTTTTAGGAAAGTCTTTTTGTAAAAACAGTCCATCTTCAATCCTTCTTCAATCTATTGTAGTAACTCTTCGCTTCATTTGTAGATAGGTTGTTCTCCTCCTCTACTTCCTCCATATACTTACCTAATCCATAACTCTCAAGGGTTTCCTCTATCTTTTCAAATGTTTTTAAATCAATCAAAACCGCTTTCTTCTTATTATTATCAGTTATCACATATTCTTTTTTTATTTTAAGCATTTCCCCTACCTCCTTTCATTTTAATGCCATCTATAGAAATTTCTATAAACCTTTTAATATAAGGCAGTAATGTATGTGATTGATGTATTATAACATAAAATCTTCCATAAGTCAATAAGTTTTTTATCTCCTGTTCTACAACAGGTAAAAACTTACAAGGTAGGAATAAAATCAAAATTGAGGAAAATTATATGTGGTTTATTATAAGGTTAGAGGATAATGCTTTCTCATCTTCAAGAGACTCACCTTGACTGAACACCCCAGGATATAGTATGGCTTCCCTCATTTTAGCTCTTTTTTTAAGGTCAGACTTAACTCTAACTTTCTCTATCCACTATTCTCTGCCAGATTTTAATGGTTGTCTTTCTGCTTGCCCATTGAGTAATATATCCCGTGTCAAGGTTTTCTCTCTGTATCCTGTATACCCCAAGGGCATCCAGATAGTGCTTATCGATGTCGGAACTCTTATACCAATCCAATTTCCTAATAATAATATCTTCAGCTATTGGAAACCACATCTCGGTTTCCAGCGCTTTAACCTTGATACGATGCTTAAATTCCTCACGAGCGAATTCGTCATTCCCACAAATCCAAAAATCCACCTTGAGACCAATTTCTTTGTGAATGATATTGAACATACTCTTTTCTTTTAATGCAACTCGGATTGACTCATCGTCAATAAAGAAATCTTCTTCAAAGAGCATCATAAGCATAGATATATCATTTTTGGTTATCTGCACAACCAGATCTATGTTATGAGTTGTTCTGGGTTCACCGTAATAACTTACTGCCAGGGCAACCGTAAGCATATAGGGGATTTTAGACTGGTTTAACTTTTTAACCACATTCAATGTAACTTGCTCAAAGTTCATTTTGGAATCCTCTCTTTTATTTTTTGCTTGAGTTCCTCTTTGGAAATTTTGGGGTACTGGTTTCGGATTGACGCCTCTACGAATTTCATGGTGAAGTCATACATTTCAAAACTTATCCTTAGTTTTTGTTCACCACTCATACCCTTAAGAATTTCATAGTATTTCTTATTCTCTTTTTTGGTTAGCATAATTAATCCCCGGTGAAAAAAATCTGTTTCTTATGTTATTAGGACGCAGATAGACAGGATAAAGTAGGATCACTTCCCCAGTACTTGGGAAAGGTTTATCACGACGAAGGGTTACATGGCTACCTTCCTGTCTCTTAAAATAAAATCCAGCCTTTTCCAAAGCCTTAACACACTTACTACCAGATATGACAGGAAGTTTACTCATACAGCTATCAGTTTGGCATTAAACTTCTCTTCAGGTATTGGGAGATTATCTTCTTTGAGTGCATGGATATAGCAATTTATAGCTTCTTTGATATTCTTAATCGCTTCTTCCTTGGTCTTGCCCTGACTAATACATCCGGGCAGGCTGGGACACTCTACTACCCAATAACCATCTTCTCCAGGATACAGTATGGCTTCCCTCATTTTACCTCCTGGTATAAAAATCAAACTTGATACCATCGTTGTTCTATATTTCAGTTTTCAGCCTGACCCCAATTTCTCGTGGAAGACCAGTTTAAGCTATGGGGTCAGACATTTCTAGATCATTGTTTATTCCATTGTGATTTTGACTATTTGACCCTCTTTCCCTATATTTAGTTGAGGCTTGTTACCAAAGACTTTGGTAAAGGCGTTTGTTAGTTTAACATTATCGCCTTCCTTTACCATATCAATCTGTTTTCTCCAGAGACTGAGATCAATTGAACCTGTTTCATCCTCTAATGTGGCTGTAGCGACATCGACAGGCCCAAATTTGGTCTGAACATTTCTTTTCTCCCCCATTTTGCTTATCCGTCCCGTCACTTCAATGTTTCGCATATTGGGCTGGATATCATGGATTTTTATCCCTGCCATAATTACCTCCAATCTGTTGTCAATGAATGCAAAATCTTACCCTCTCTGGAGTCTCATTTTTAATAATATCCCATTTTTTTTCTTATGAATTTACGAACTTCCTTCATTCTGATAACAGCTTCTTTGGATTCCTCTACAGTAGCCTCTTCTCCGTCTTCCTCTGCTTTATAAATCCATTCATTGGATAACTTTTCTCTCATATAATACTTTCCCTTTTTTGATAATTTTCTTGACGAAAGGGTCGCCAATTGCCAGCCGTTCCTTCACTTCAGAAGGAGTTTTTACAATAAAATCCATCGCCATCTCTCTTTCCCAGAATAATTGGTTCACCATTATTCTACGTTTAGAGGGTCTCTCATTACTTTCCATAACTATAAACAGGTCTAAATCGCTGTCTTTCCCGGGTTCTCCATAAGCGTAAGAGCCAAATAATATAATCCTATCAGGGTCCAAATGTCTCGCAATTTTTGCTACGATCTCCTTCAATATTTTCTCAAATAAAGTTTTGTTCACTTTTCCTCCTCGTCTTCTTTCCACTCAATCTGGATAGGTACAGGATTTATTTAACCCAATTCTATTATAGCACATTTTCGATAACTTGTCAAGTATTATTGATATTTTTTAATTTTCCCACTTAAATTGTTCTAAAACCTTTTCCTAATCTTGTCCTTGAACTCCAATCGTTTCATATTACTTTATCATGCACAGAAAGCTTAAAAATCAAGCCCCGGACCCAATCAGCCCACCTATATTGTACCGGGTTGAACATCACAGATTTTTACATATGGCATAAGCTACTTCCGGTCTATTTTGCTATCCTAAAAAAACAATGACAAAGTTTCAAACTTTATTTTCTTCTTTTGGACGGAAAATAAGGATTTAATTATCCATTTGGCGTAACGTCTTTTGGATAATTTACAATCTTTTTTCTATCCAAAGTTTAAAAAACATATCAGTAAATTCATAAATTCCATTTTCTCTCTCAATGAGTTTCTGTTTTTTGCATCAGCAAGCTGATGCACTCCATTATTAGTTTAATGTGTTTTTGGAGTGCAGTAGCTTGCTACTGCATCCTTATGCAGCCAAAACAGAGAATATCCTGAGCAGGAGACATAACTTTCATAATACAATAAGCCTCATTTATAGACTGTACAGCTTTTGGTTAGCATATGAACTCAATAAATTGGAGAAGAACTAACTTTTTTACCAATATCTAAGAGTCCAAATTAATTCGCCACGCACTGCGTGGCGTTTTCAAAAATCTCAAAAATTCCTAAGTTTGATATTTTTTAATCTCCATCCCTGATTCCCCGACCTCTCAATCTATAATCTCAAGACCCGATCCCGACTACCTCAATTTTATTATAACTCCTTTGGATAATATCATTATAAATAAAAAGTTCGAGAGAACTGGTACCAATCACTGCTATAAAAGAAAACGAACCAGTCGCTAGTGTCTTGTAACATAAATATCTTGACAAATAGAATTAAGTATGTTATACTGGGGTATGAAAACGATACCCTCACCAATTTTTCTATCCAATGCTGAGCGGCAAGAGTTGGAAAGAAGATCAAAGACCAGAAATTTGCC
>JAUWGP010000009.1 GCA_030606335.1 Caldifarciminota bacterium | reverse complement strand
AACTAATTTCTCATAACCTATGGTTTTTAAAGCTGTTAACAATTTTTTGCTTGCCTCCCCCTAATTCTTGTAGGGGTCGGATTCCCGTCTACCCTGCCTACCGGCAGGCAGGCGTCGGGCGGGTATCCGACCCGTTTCTTTTACGGGTTCGATAAATCGAACCCGTACATTTTTGCTTTCTTATTCTTTCATATTCTATTTCACACTACCAAATTTTCTATATTTTGAGCAACTTAATTATACTTCTGTTTACTTGTAGATATATAGTTTCTTTGAAATATGTCTTAACTGCTGTTTATTATACATCAAATATAGGAATTTGTCAACTGATTTTTTATTAAAAATTGGGTTTATTAATGTTAAATTTCTATCTGTTTCCTATGTGATTCTTTCTTGGCAAAAGATGCAGAATAACAAAATACATATAGATTCATAGGTCGTTATAAATATGTAAAGAGTAAGAATTCAAGGCGATTTAATCGTATCTGCCTATTGGCAGATATATTATTTAAACTAAATTGAATAAGAACTGAATTTTTAAATATATAGATGGTAGATATAAAAGGTGAAAGAGAAGATTATGGGTGATACTATGTAATATTTTTAATAAGTGTTTATTTTTGGGGGGCACATCTAAGTGCCCCCCAATTTTGTCTTTATGGACATATAGCAAATGCACGGGCAGGGAATCCATCTCCCTTGAATGGCTTAGGCCAACTTACTACAATAAGTGCACCTGCTTCAGGAACCAGGTCAAGATTTCTCAAAACCTCAATTTGCCAGTGTCCTTCAGCAAGAAGCCACTTTTCGACCGAACAACCAAGAGTATCAGTGTCCATAGCTTCATGGCCATTTGCAGTTATACTCCTTTCATCATAAAGGAACTGAATTGCCTCCATACCCCATGCAGGGAAAGGATATCTCTTGAAGTTGTCAAAGTTGCGTATATCCTTGTCTAACTGCCAGTCCTTATACATATCGCTTCTTAATGCCACGAAGGCTCCCTCTGGAATATTACCGTACTCTTTCTCCCATTCGATGATGTCATCTACGGAGCACTGATGGCTAGGTTCATCAACAAGTTTGTCAGTAATGTCTATAACACATAGAGGGAGAATCATCTCATCACATGGAATTTCGTCGCAAGTTATATCACAATCACAGAAGTGGCTGGGAGGGTCTACATGTGTTCCATATTGACCAACATGCGTATATATTGTAGCTCTGAAGAAATTATCAGTTGTTTCGCATGTCCAGAGATTGCCTTCTGCGTCCTTTGCGGGTTCAAACTTTGCCTGACCAAATCCCTCCCACACAGGAGTAGTTTCATCAAATGCATGTGTGAGGTCAACAAATGTGGCAGTCTTTATCTGGGCATCATATAGTGCCCATAACCCAGGCTGCTTTGCCATACCAAACACTGACATGGCTATAAGTAATACTACTGCTACCAGTGTCACTTTTCTTGACATACAACCTCCCTTTAAAAATAAACCCCAGCAAAAACATACCCCTATAAGAGTTTTTTGAGATATCACCTCCCTTCAATGTGAGTTTTATTTAGACCTGGCTGCTCTTCTGAGACAGATTGCCAGGCCTCCATAAAGTACTATACAGCCAAATATTAACATTATTATAGCCGATACAGGCATTTTTTATTCCTCCTTTCTTCCTATTTTTCCAAGAATAATGGATAATATTATAATAAGAACAAGAATACCCAATCCGGTAAAGATTGCCCATTGCGGATATCCTCCATAACCATAACGAATTAACTGGTAAAGAGATGCAATAAATGACCATGCAAGTATCAGGGGAGTTACTATCGTAATCATCACATCCCACCACTTCCCTATCTTGAATTCTGAAACCTCGTTTGTGTACTCTCTTAATTTTCGAGATTTGTAAATATAACCTATTGCTACACACTCAAGAAATCCAACAAGTGTTAAACCGTAGGTGCAGGCAAAGTAGTCAGTAATGTCCAACCAGTGTATACCCCCACGGGTTGTATATAAGGAACCGACAAGAAAGCCGAATATACAGACAATAACCAATGTCTTATTTTTAGAGAAGTGCCACTTGTCAGTAAATCCAGCGACAAAGGGTTCTACCTGTGAGAATGCAGAATCTATCCCGAGGGTCAGGAGCAATATAAAGAATAGAACACCGAAGAATTGAGCCCAGAATGGGAGCATCTGTATTATGAGTGGATAGGTTTCAAAAGCAAGACCGAAACCACTACAGGCAATATCCGGTACGCCGACACCCATTGCCTGTGCAAGATAACCCAGTGAGGAAAATACTGCAAAACCAGCAAAGAAGCTTGTTCCACAGTTCGCAAGTGACGTAATATATGCATTATTCGTGATATCGGATTCCTTCTTGAGATAGCTTGAATAAACGATTAGTGTGCCCATTGCTAAGGATAGACTGAAGAATATCTGACCATAGGCTGCTAACCACACCTGGGGGTTCGCAAGGGCTTTAAAATTTGGTGTCAGATAGAATTTAAGACCCTCCATAGCTCCAGGTAGTGTAAGACCCCTGATAACCATGATTACAAGGATAGCCCATGGTATTGTTACTGTCCAGAGAACGATCTTTCCAACGACCTTAACACCCTTGAATAAAATGAGATAGATTGCCAACCATACGATAGCAAGTGCAAAAAGTATTGGCCACCTTATTCCTCCAAGTATCCCGGGTCCTGCGGTTTGTTGAAGAAATAAATTACTGAAGAAATTACTTGTATCTGCTCCCCATTTTAATGTCACAGAATGTACCGCATAGTTTAGGCTCCATGCCATTATTGTGGGGTAGAATAGAAATATTAGCATTACCACGAATAGTGATAGCCATCCAATCCATTCCGTGCCTTTGCTAACCAAAAAAGAGAAAGCAGATGGTGCTCCTGCCTGTGCCCTTCTTCCCATTGCATATTCCAATATCATGAGTGGTATGCCGGCGGTAATTAAAGCTATAAAATATGGAATAAGAAATGCGCCGCCGCCATTAGCATAACATATATAGGGGAATCTCCAAACATTACCAAGACCGATGGCTGCTCCTATGGATGCCAGGATGAAGCTTGACCTGTTCCCCCATCTTTCCCTAATTTCCATAGTCCCTCCTATTGCAGTTGAAACTATTTAAAACTTTAACCAAAGATTCATCCTGTTAAATATTTACAAAATGGAGTATAAGTAATCATCTTTAGAAAGTTTTCATATAATATTATAATGGTTTTTTATAAAAAAGTCAAGGAAAAAATTTTTACTTTAATGAATTAGCATTAGATATCTTTACATTCGAGCTTGAGCTCTTTGAGTTTTTTCTTTGTTGGAATACCATTTTTATCCCATTCTCTAAGATTATAATACTCATTAAGCATGGTATCGAGTGTCTCTTGTGATATATATTGCCCTTTTGCTGGTCCAGCAGGAATAGGCTCTTCCATACATCTTGGTGCTAATGTGTCATCTTTTCTTGATATTCCCTCTCTTACAGCAAGCATCCTTGTTAGGTTCCAGATTCTTTCTCCTGCATGTACATATTCTTCCGGGGTAAATTTCAAACCTGTGCAATACGTAAGTAGATTGGCAAAATCTTCCTCAGAAAAAGGCATAAAATCACAAAGGTCTGTAGAAAAACAAGCGGCACGTTCATCCTGGTTATATTTAACAAATTCTGCTCTTCCCTCTGTGCTGAATCTCTTGAGTTTACCATAAAGCTCTGCACGTGCTACCCATACCCTCTGATGGCATCCACCTCTATCTGCTGTTGCAAATGCAAGTGCCATACCATAAGATGCACGAGGGTCAACACCTGGAAGCTCGAGACCCTTGACATGTATTGCATATCTTTTAGAATTTTTGCCAATTTCATCTGCGGCGATTCTTACACCATTTGCAAAAAGGTCTCCAATTCCCTCTCTATAGGCTATAAGTTTTATAAACTCTATGAGTGCCTTACCATTGCCAAATTTTAAATCTATCTCTGGTTTTATTAAACCCTTTTCGTGGCACTCCATTGCAAATCCTGCAGCATTACCAGCTGAGATTGCATCGATTCCTAAATCATTACACAGTATATGGGCATATGTTACCCATTCATATGAATCAATTAGGCAGTTGGGACCAAAAACTGCAACTGGTTCGTACTCTGGAGCCTCTAATTTTTTCCCCTTATATTCACCTGATTTTAGTACACTTAATTTAGTACAGGCTACAGGACATGCATAACAGGTTGTAGTTCCTGCCCATATATTCTCCTCCCATAATTTTTCAGGAACGAGACTGATGATCTGCGGCCATGCTATTCCGCTGTAGTTCTTAATAGGCAGTGTACCACCATCTATTCCTTCCCATATACAAACGAGCGTTCCTAATACATGTCTCTTTATGCGGTTTGGATGGGTGTGTAGAGAGCGATTTAGGTCTTTTACAAGTTTTTTAAATCTATCGGGGTGGGCATAAGTGGGTCTCTTATCTCCCGGTTCCACTACAATTGCCTTCAAATTTTTGGAACCCATTACTGCACCTGGTCCGCATCTTCCTGCCTGACGTCCGATATCAAAGGATATACATGCAAACTTAACGAGCTTTTCTCCAGCAGGTCCTATTACACCACAACTTGATTTTGGATACTTTTTCTTTAGTATCTCGTCGACTTCGAATACTGTTTTACACCATAGGTTTGAAGCATCCAATATCTCACAGGATTCGTCTTTAATATGTAGATAAACAGGTTTATCAGATGCTCCATTAATTATTATTCCGTCGAAACCCGCAGTCTTAAGTTTCTGTCCAAAATAACCCCCAACATGACCATCGGTAAATATCCCGGTCTCGGGTGATTTCGTTATCACTGAAAATCTGCCCGAAGATGGGGCTAGGGTACCCGTTAGTGGACCCGTCATAAGGATAAGTAGATTATCGGGGCTTAAGGGAGGTGTCTTTGCAGGGACTCTATCCCAGAGAATCTTTGCCCCATAACCCTTGCCACCAATAAATAATTTTGCCAGTTCAGGGTCTATTTCTGTTATGGTTGTTTTCCTTGAGGTTAGGTCTACTTCTAATATTTTTCCCATATATCCACCTAACATATGCACCTCCGATAAGTTGGTATCAATGTATAATAGTATTAAATTACCTTTATAAATATCCAGATTATAAATATAATTGCTATTTCTATACTGTAGGCTAATCTCTCTTTTTTCTTAAAGGCTCTATAAAGAACTTTTCCAAAGTTATAACCAAACAAAGAGGTTATAGCGGCACCTAGTGCAGCCAAACTACCATTTAGTCCTATATATTTTAATACCTTTGCAGATCCTCCATATGTCCAATAATGGTATCTGAAAAGATAGGTTATTGAAAATGCGAATATAACATATCCAAGCCAGGTTCCAAGTGCTCCGGATATCCAGATGGGTTTTTCTCGTTTAATTAGCTTTGCAATGATATCAAATCCCAGGCCTAAAGAGAGTATTGCTAAGAGATGGCAGTAATAAGGCCCAGCATTGATAAGTCTGAACAAGCAGGCAGTTACTGCTATGAGAGTGATGGAGCCAGGTCGAGAGACAAAAATAAAGGATATTCCCAGGATACCAATTGCAATTATGGAGAGTATTATATCAGAGTAAGGGACATTAGCATTGTAAAGGGCACTGCCACCGGTAGTCTCAAGAAATCCCCAAATAGAACCAAAGAAGACTATAGGAATAAGCTCTTTTCTGAACATTTAAGCCTCCAGTCTAATATCAACTTTATATATTCTATCTTCATCTATTTTGAGGGTTGATAAAAATCCAAGCAGGATGTTTGTTAATGCATTTTTCACAAAAGAGTTTAAAGGAATTATCTTTTCATTGATTTTAAGTCGGGTAATTTTATCTCTACCTTTTGACAACTTTTCAAGGAAATTTACAATATTTTTGATATCATCAGGGTGAAATGTAGGTTTTTCTGTCTTTATTGAGAAATTACTTATTATTGCAACAGAGTCTTTTATCCTGGGTTTCTCACTTATACCTATTCTTAGTAATTCAATTTTTTTTACTGCCTTTGCCCTTTTATAACCCTCGATGAGTACAAAATCGCAGTCTGAGAGATGGTTGATAGCAAGATCTTCGAGTTTGTTTTCGTCTGTTGATATTTTTATTAATCCAATCTCGTTTGGACTACTTAAAACCACTCCCCTTGCTCCACTTTTTCTGAATTTAAATGAGTCCTTGTCAGGGAGGTCAAATTTGAATCCTCGAGGACAATGCTTTATACACCCAACCCTGTATCCCCTTTTATTGAGTTCGGTTATAAGTTGGTTTATAAGCCGTGTTTTTCCAGTATCAGATACACCTGTTATACCTATTAAAAGCATTTAAGGTATGTTAACTGATATACTGTCTCTAAAATGCAATTGCTTCATCGTCCGTCAAGAAGTACGACAGACTCCTCGCAATGACATTAAAAGGACTTCTGTCATTGCGAGCGAATTTAATGAGCGTGGCAATCTCATGTTGATATACACATCAATTTGTAGGCACGTTTTTAACTGAGCAAATATATCTAGCACAAATTAAATTTGTGCCTACAAAAAGCATAATATAGTATATCGCCTTGTCCGTATCCATATGTATCCTGTTGATGGACTCTTTGAGGTAATGCAACAAAGCAATTTCACTATTGTTTCTATAATACAAGATCAATTAATTAGTAGTCTAAAGTCTTATGTCTTTTATCTGGATATCTTACTCTATTTAATAGTCGTCTGATGGATACTGATCAAGTCGTTTAGAAGTGAAAATCCGGTTTCTATACGACCTGCACCTGGTCCAGATATAGTAACACAATCAAGAGTATCAGTCTTGAATACAATTGCATTATTAACTCCAGAGATATGGAATAGAATATCACTCTCTTCAACCTTTTCTGGTGAAACACGTGCATTTACTTTTCCATTCTTCTTCCATGCCCCTGCGATTAGTTTATACCTTTTATTTTCTCTTTTTGCCTGCTGGATATCAGATTGAGTAATGTTAGTAATACCCTTTCTTTCTACATCAGAGACCTTTATATCAGCACCCATCACCACATTTGAGAGTATGACTATCTTTGCAAGGGCGTCCCAACCCTCAACGTCGGCATCAGGCTTTGTTTCAGCATAACCAAGGCGTTGTGCTTCCTTAAGAACCTCAGCGTAGTTCCTACCTTCATCCATCTTAGTGAGTATATAATTTGTCGTACCGTTGGCAATCCCTCTTATCTCAGTGATATCTGCACCAGCAAGAGCGGAAAGGCTCAAATTTAGTGCAGGTGTACCGCTCAGCACAGTTCCTTCAAATTTAAGAATCTTGTTATTTTCTGTTGCAAGTTTATTGAGCTCTCTATAATGAAGTGCTATTGGACCCTTATTAGTGGTTATTACATGCTTACCTTCCTGTAATGCTGTTCTTATAAATGTAGTTCCAGGGTCTCCAGTATCAAGATTAGTTGGTGTAATCTCTGCGATTATATCTGCACCAGTTTCTTTTATTGTCTTCAAACTATCCCATCCCTTATTGCCACTTGAATAACCATTGATATTACCATCCTTCTTTACAAGTGATAATATCTCCTGTAAATCGAGACCTTCATCATGGTATACACTTCCCTTTACTGGATCAGATATCGCCACAACTTCATACTCCAGGGCGTATTTATTCTTCAGGTAAGTTTTCTTTTCTCTAAGAAGTTCTACAAAGCCCTGACCAACAGTGCCCAATCCGATTATAGCAATTCTAAAACTCATTCTACCTCCTGGTATAATCTTCGGTAGTGTGCAAAATCTAACCACAGAGAGCAGTTTGAGAAAAGCGAAGAGGGAAAAACGAAGGGTGAAAAATCCTCTATCCCTTCTCTCTCATCTCTTATCTCTTATCTCCTTTCTCCCCTCTGTGACCTCTTATTAATCTCAATATCCATTCCACAGGATATGTATGGAAAGGATACGGAATCTTACGGATATGACTAATCTCTTATCACATCTTTTAAACCGCAGAGCACATTCACCCTGTTAGATAATTCTATATCTAACGGGGCAGGAAGAGCTCAGAGAATTTTTGAATTTTGATTTGTAATTTTAATATTTAATTTTTTATATTTAATATTATCTCTGTGACCTCTGTGGTTTCTTTCATATTCTTTCATATTCTATTTGATACTGCCTAATATTTATTATATTAGACATCCTGATATTTATAGGATGTCTTTATATTTGGGTTATGCCAATATTACTTGATTTAGTAATTAAAATTTCCTTCTCAGTTTCTATTAGTTCTTTCTCAAAAATAGTAGCTATTTCCTCTCTTTTTTCCTTTTCACATATTGCAAAAATAGATGAACCACCACCAGATATATTGCATCCATATGCACCTGCATCAAGAACTCTCCTCTTGACATTTTCATATCCTGGAATTGATTTTGCTCTTGCTGGTTCTGATAAACAGTCTTTATTTACGAATCTTCCAATATCTTTCAAATTACCTGATTCGATTGCATGAATCAAAGCCGAACAGCAACTTATTTGGTTTTTTAACTCTTTTAATGTATATCTTTTTTTTATAAGACCTCTGGTTGTGACAAGTTTCTTTTTAATAATAGAAATTACTATAGGTATATCAGGTACCTCAAATTTTGTAACATCCATGGGCTTAAAATATCTTACAAGGATAAATCCTCCAAGCAAACACGCTGCAGCATTATCTGCATGAGGTTGCCCACCCGTTATCCTCTCTGCACTGCTTGCTATCTCAATAATTTCATTGTAGTTAAGATTTAGTGATAGCATCTGGTTAAGACCATATACTGTTGCAGAGGCGGATGCACCAGATGAGCCAAGACCTGAGCATGTTTTAATGCCCTTTTTTATATTGATTTCCACACCCTGAGGTTTTCCAAGCCTTTGTAGAAGATTTATGGCAGCAAGACCAGCTGTATTTCTTTTAACCTCGGTAGGAACTTCCCATTTACCTGCTTCAATATTTATAACAACAGAATTGTTCTGGGATAAAGATATTCTGAATTCATCATATGGTTTCTCTAAAGCGAGAGCAAAGATGTCAAACCCAGGACCAAAATTCGCTATTGTGGCAGGTGCTCTAACTACGATCTCTCTCAAATTAACCCCTTTTCATTCAGTACATTTTTCAAAATCTCTCTCTTTGGTTGGCTCAATCTTGTGAGAGGTAACCGAAGTCCACCTGCAGGTAGTCTCATTAAATTCAAAGCCTCCTTACAGGCCATAGGGTTTGTCTCCATTCTAAGGGCTTCAAATAAGTTGTAGTATTTATAATGGAGTTCCCTTGCTTTGTCTATTTCTCCTGTGAGACTATATTCGGTTATATTCTTCATAACGTCGGGTATGACATTGCCAGCAACAGTAAATACACCCTTTCCGCCAAATGAAAGTAGGGGATAAGCAGTTACGTCCTTTCCTGTAAATACATCGAAATCACTATTCTCTGTCAGGTATACAACCTTGGACAAGTGTCTCATATCACAGTTTCCATCTTTAGTAGCAATTATATTGGGATGCTCAGCCAATTTAGCTGTTCCTTCAGGAGATAGATTCCTTAAGACCCTTCCTGGTGAGTTATGCATTATAATAGGAATTTTTGACTCATCAGCAACATGCTTGTAGAAGGAGATAATGCCTTCCTCTGTTGGTAAAATCAGGTAAGGAACATATACGGCAGCATAATCACATCCAAGATCATAAAATAATTTAACTCTTTCAAGAGTTTTTTCCAGACTCATTGTACAGGTGTCAGGAATAACTTTTGTTTTACCGTTTACTTCTTTTATTATAATTTCTATCACTCTTATTATTTCCTGATAAGATAGTAGTGTATTTTCACCTGTAACTCCAAGTGGTGCAATTCCATGAATCCCTGCTTCTATTTGCCTTTGTACAAGTATACGAAGTCCTTTTTCATCTAAAGATAAGTTCTTATCGAATGGTGTGATAAGTAATGTATAGGCACCTGATAACATAAAATATCCTCCCTGTTTATCCAATAATGTTAAATATCTAACCACAGAGAGCAGTTTGTGAAAAGCGAAGAGGAAAAAGCGAAGGTTGAGAAATACTCTATCCCTTCTCTCTCATTACTCATCTCTCTTCTCCATTCTTCCCTCTGTAACCTCTCAATAAAGCTAATCTTTCTATCACTTCCTTTAAACTACAGAGTACTCAGAGAATTTTTGAGTTTTGATTCCTGGCTGCCTTCGCCAAGGCGGGGCAGACGACAGGCAAGTTGGCATTTTAATTCATTCCAACCAGTAGTTAGGTTTAATTTTTTTATATTTAATATTACCTCTGTGTTCCGTCTGAGACGGATTGTGGTTTATTTTATTTAAGGTTCTTTTGGAATTTTATATTATCTATGGTATTATTAAACTTACTGGACAAATAATATACTAAGCTGGTGAGCGATGCCGAGGTCAACCATGGGAGACACCGTATAATCAAATTTCAATCTGTTTCGTACAAATCCAAGACCAACAGAGTATCCAGCAATAGCGTCCATGGGTACATCTGCCTTTAAGTCTTGTCCCTGTGTATTGTATCCTGCCCTGAAAACAAAATTTGATGAAAGTTCAACTTCTGCACCAAGGATGAAATTTTGTCTTCCATTAAACTGTCTATCAACATCAAGGCTAAAGATATAAGGGGGAAGAGGATTGTATTTAACACCCGCTCTTATTTTATAAGGTAGGTCTTCTCTTTTGTCACTGAAGGTTATTATCTCATAACCTATGTTATTAAGGCAGAAGGCAATATCGATCTGAGGTGTATTAGGTGGAGTATATATGATTCCTGCATCCAGTGCAGGAGCAAATGCAGAATATTGGTCTATGTTTTCATATATAAGATTTAAGGATAAACCAGCCTTCAGGGAGCCAAAACTTCTTGCGTACGCAATCCTTGTAGATAGAGAGATTGGAGTAAAGGTACCTTCTAACTTACCTACTATATCCCGTCTCTCCATGCTGCCAAGATTTACATAATTAATTGCAACACCAATTACACCATAAAGGTAAGGTTTTTCCCAGAGCAAAATACCAGAGTTTATACCAGCTACATAGAGTCGCAGTGTAGAGCTGATGGTCATGGAATTTGTATTGCATATACCAGCAGGATTGTAAAATATACTATAAGGATCGTAGAAAGCAGAAAACCCACTACCAATTGCAGTTGGTCTTGCACCGCACGGAATATTGAGAAAGTCAAATATTGTGGTGCTGTTATTACAGAAAAGGACTGTAGGGGTTATAATTGCGAGGAGAAGAAGCCTTTTCATAGCTTTATTTTAACACAATAATAAAGAATTGTCAAGGAAAAAATAATGGGAGTATTTATAAGTAGAAATGATTAAAAAATTGTATAATTAATGTTAGTAACAAATAAAATATTTATGGAATATCTGATTTATTAGGAAGATATTTTTCTGGATTTAATATACTGTCATTATAGTATATTTCATAATGAAGATGGGGTCCAGAGGATATACCACTTGAACCAACAAATGCAACCACATCTCCTCTGTTTACTTTTTCACCCTCCTTTACAGTGATAGATGAGTTGTGCCCGTATACGATTTTATATCCTTCCTTATTGCATATTTCTAATACACTGCCCAGTAGTGAATCAGTCCATATTGCATTTACATATCCACTTATGGTTGAAACTATTTGTGTACCAATTGGTGCTGCAATATCTATTGCCTTATGATAGGGAGTAAATCCCTGACTTATCCACCCATGTGTAGGCCAAATTGCAGGTATATAGCCTTCCTGATTGTTTCCCTGTGTATAGACCGGTGATGTATCTTCTATGCCCAACAGTGTTAGTAATCTCTGGTTTTCATATACCAAGCGATTTAAGTCTGCTATTATCTTATCTATTGTTTCGTTTTTCTCTTTTTGAAGGAATTCTATGTTTTCTTCCAGTTTATTTGCTTTTTTAGCAAGATTGTAAATACTCACATACTTATATCCCAGGAATGCTACAACTCCAATAATAACAAAAAGGAGGACTAAAAGAAGTATAGCCACACCTTTGGGAATAACTATCCTTTTTACATCTCCTTCCTCGTCAGGGATGAACATAAGTGATATCTTTTTTGCCATATTCGTATAATGTTGAGTTTTTCAGGTTTAAATGGAGAGGCAATATTATTATTTGATAATTATACACTAAAGCAATAGGATTGTCAAGAAAAAAATGTGATTTGGATTCATCTTATTTAAAGTTTTTCTTGACAACTCATTAAATTTAGATTATAATATTATAAGTTTCATTTTATTCATCAGGGGGTGGTAATGAAGAATATATTTGTTTTTGTGCTTTTGGGAACTTTTACATTAGTTTCCTCACTGACGTTTGCGTTGGAACTCTATACCAGCTATGACAACTACTATCCCACTTTTGCATCAGAAATCTATGTCAGCTATGAGTTGTACCCTCGTAAGCCCTATCCCAAGCCCTATCCCAAGAATGACGAGATATCCCTGAGAATCAGAGGAATAGGGTCACATCTCGCTGGTGTTGTATCCGATACCATAACTGATATGCTCTGGAATCCAGCAAGACTACCCTCAAAGAGTTTCATCTCTTTTCGGGTTCCAAACAGAATAGTCACCTCGCTTCCGGGTCCCTTAAAAACGAGATTGGGAATATTATTAGAAGCAAGTTACTCTGAATCGGAGAATGAGTACAGAGAGAAAGAGCCTCCTTACTATTATTGGGATCATCATTATACTGATTATTTAAATAGTCACAGCAGTAGTCATTCAGGCAATACATACAAGGGGGTACTCCTGGGGTCAAAGCAGGTTAATCCTAATACCTGCATTGGATTAAGATTAGATTACTCCTTGAAGCCTTATACAAGCAGTGATGACTGGATATATAGATATACCCGTGAAAGGAACTATGATAGCTATGAGCGGTTAGATAGTAGAGATGATACAGGAGAACACAACAGTGCAGACACTACATCTTCCTGGTCTCTTGGCATAGGCATGCTCTCTTCAATCCAGAAATCAGATGTGGAAATTGTCCTTATGTACAGAAATCAAAAGGAGCTGGGTCACTTTCTTGACAGCAGGAGAGAGAATGGATATGGAGAATACATTCGCACATACGATAGCACAATATATACAGATATCCACAACTTTGAATCCGAAAGACTGGCAGAGGAATATGATTTTCTCAATCCCCAGATATGGAGTCTGGGGATGAGATTGTCTAGGGATATAACCCCTACCTCAACATTTAGGGCAATAGCTACTCTCTATAAAGGATATGGAGATGCACAGAGAGAGAGAAAAAATCTGAGGTACTATTATGAAGACCGTTATTACAGCTACTCAGATCCTGACACCTTCTATGCCCATGGTGATACGTCTGAATCGTACCAGGAAGATGAGAGTGTGCTTGATGGTGATGCAAATATTCTCGGTGGTTTTCTCGCCATGGGGCGGGAATTTACTATCTCTCCTCAACTTTCTGTGGGGGTTGGAATCAGAATCTCCTACGAGAAAAGTGAGGTTAAACTCACAGGAACAAGGGATGTGGTTAATGATTCCTTGCACTCGCATTCCACAATAGAAGAGAAGGACATTGAAAGAGAAACCTATATCTATCTTCCCCTGGGTATAGAATACAGACCCATACCAGAAATCGCCATAAGATTTGGGATTAGCATCTATGGCTTTCATCATCTCCTGGAAGAGAATACCAGCGAAGGCTACAGCAAATCAAAATATACAAACGGTCCCAATTATAACATCAGTTTTGGTGCTTGTTATAACTGGAAACGGTTCAGGTTTGATATCTATACAAAGGATATTGCAGCAGTTGGGTCGTGGAATATTGAATTAGCTTATATCTTTTGAGACGTTTATCTCTTCTACATTCGTTTGACAAGATGGTTAGTTATCCAGCTTATATAAATACGAGCTTAAGAGATTTAAATAGTAATCACGATAGTATAGCTCTATGATTAAATATCTTATAACAGGGAGGATTATATGAAAGGAATATTTGTTGTGGTTTTAGTGTTGTCCGCGTTACCTTTACTTGCGCAACAGGAGATAACATTGGTGGATGAGCTATTTGAGGCGGGTGAGTTCAGGGATATAGTAATTTGTGGCAATTATCTACTTACGCCAAATATTAAGGGGCTTGTCATATACGATATATCAAATCCCTTATCCCCAATCCATATAAATACCATAAATACCCCTGGGCATGCCGAAAATCTGGTGGTGAAGGATGACTATCTATATCTATTTGATGTTGGTAATGGGATAATACTGTTTGATATAACAGATCCCTCGTCACCATCCATTCTTAATACATTTCATTTCTATAATGGAATGTCTCTGTATTACCCTCAACACACAGTGGAGATTTATGATAATATGCTCTACTACCCGGATTATGTGAACCCACACGCATATCTTAAGGTTCTTGACATTACCAATCCTCTTAATCCTGTTCCAAGAGATAGTATTCAAATTCCTAACTATCCGTATGACCTTCAAGTGAACTATCCATACTGTTATATGACTGATGACCATCTCAGCATACATATTCTTAATTTATCTAATCCCGACTCCATTTATATGATAGACACCATTTCCCTTGGGGGAAAGGGCTGCGGTATGGCAGCAGTGTGTAATTATCTCTATGTTGGAACCGGCTATCCATCCTACGGTGTGGAGGTCTTTGACATCACAAATCCGGTGTCTCCTGATAGTGCTGGATACTTTCTTGACGAATGGTATGCCTACTATTCCTTTGTTGAACTGGATAGTATCCTCTATGGTTACCGTCACGGCGGCAGATTAGCCATATTTGATATATCTGACCCTGCGCAGATAGACACCTTTGGACTTACTCCTTTTTCGTATGGTGGGGGTGGGGGTTTTGTGTTCGGGGAAGACACTCTCCTTGCTATGACAGCCAGCCGTTCTACAGTCTCGGGAAATTACTATGGAATGGGCATTATGGGAATATCTGATCCAATTTCTCCGAACAACCTCTCTTACACTATTACTGATAAGGGACCCATTCAATTTGTAAGAACGATGAGCAATAATATGATAGTGGCGAATCCGGGACAGATTTTCTCTTACGATATACAAAATCCTGCATCTCCGTCTCTTCTCTCTGATTACTCTCCTTCCAATGTATTTAAGCTGGCAGCTGATTCAAACTATGTATATTATGTAAACTCCTGGCATTATAGTTTAAATGCACTCAGCCTGCCATCTCTATCACTAATTAATTCATTTTCAACATCACAATATCTCTATGATATTGTTGTTTCAAATGGATATGTCTATAGCGTAAGGGATACCCTCAGGGTATTTCAGGTGATAGGTGACAGTCTTCAACAGGTAGGGGTCTATCAAGATGATGTTAACACATTGCATCTCTTTGCCATAGATACCCTCCTATTTTTCTATGATTATGACCCGGCAACATTCAAGATATTGAATGTTTCCAATCCCTCTTCCCCAACTCTTGCAGAGGAATTAGACCCTGGAAGAAATCTCTGGTATTCACCTTTACTCGTGGATGGTGAATATGGATATTTCCTGTATCAGGATAGTCTTGTTATCTATCATTTTAGTGGTAATTTTTCCTCCATGGATTTTGTGGGTTCTCTCTGGATTAACAGCAATGTGCAAAATGGTGATATTGCAGTTCAGGATACATTTATGTATATCGTCGGAGATAAATATCTTACGATACTCAAAACCACAACCCCGGATTCGCCTGTTCTGGTAGACAGGTATAATACATCGGGAATCCCCGAAGAGATAGCTCCGTATGGCGATTACATATATCTCGCAGACAACACGAGTCTCGGTATATACCATTTTCAAATAACGGGTATAGAGGAGGAGACAGTTCAGGATGAGGGAGTTATGACCCTTGCCGTTACACCCAATCCCGCGAGGGAATTCTTTACCATCTCGTATTCAATTCCAGAGAAAGGTAAGGTCAAGGTAGGTATCTATGATGTTACAGGCAGGCTCGTCAGGTCTTTCCCAATTAACCAATCAACTAATCAACTAATTAACTGTATTACCTGGAAGGTTGAAGATGATAAGGGTAGAAAGGTCTCTCAGGGAATTTACTTCTGTTTGATGGAAACCAAAGGGTCAAGGGTAAGCCGTAAGATGATGGTAGTAAAATAAAGAGTACAACCTCTGACAATGGTAGGGACAGGGCTCGTCCCTATCCAATGGAAAAATGGAGTGATATAGTGGGATATTTGGAGTGCATTAACTTGCTAATGCAAAGGGTAGAGTGAGTAGGAGGGGTTTCCCAACCCCGATATAGGGTAAGTAAGCCTTGCAATTGTAGGGACTACAGACATGGGTTCCTGTTTGTCAACCATGGAGCAAGGTGCTCCATCTGTTGCTGTCTACTGTTTACTATTTACGCCGTATTTGTAGGGACGAATTTAAATAGTATCATATGAGCCCAGGAGGAACATAAATTATTATGTTAAAGGTAACAATGTTGACTTGCGTGGCACCTCTTTATAAGCAGGGCAATCATGAAGCCTTGGCTAACCTATTAATGTAGGGCAAACCTTCAGGTTTGCTTTAACGTAAGGGTTAAGCTCTTACCATACTAGTCTATATTTAGTAGAGATTTCGTAACCGTAGAACAATACGGACTAACGATAATATGATGATATTAGCAATCCTATTAATTATAGCTCAATCTCCTGACTCTGTCATTGAATATAGCCATACTATGAAGAGAGGCAGCACACTTAGTGAGGCGATTGAAATGGGTGGTCTGGAAAGGGATTCCTATGTGAAACTGATAACACTACTTGAAGACAGCGTAGATGTGAGGAAGTGCTATCCAGGTGATAAAATAAATATTAAAAGGTCAGGAAACATGCTTGTTGAATTCAGCTTCGAAGGCAAGGACCTTACATACAGTGTAGATAGTCTTTACAGGTTTGAAAGGGAGAAGGAGAAGCTTCTTTTAACACTTATCCATGGTTACGTAGATGGAGGTTCGTTCTGGGAGGCAGTTATATCGAATAAAGGTTCTCCATATCTTGTATACAGGATTGCAGATGAGATATTTGCCTGGGACATAGATTTTAATGTTGAAACAAGGACTGGGGACGAGTTTTCTATTCTTGTATACAAAAGATATATCGGAGAAAAATTTCTTGGATTTGGGAATATACTATATGCATCCTATAAGCAAATAAGAAGAGAGTTAAGAGCATATTACTATACTCCTGAAGGCAAGAGACCTGACTATTATAACTTAGAAGGCAAATCTTTACAGCGAGTGTTTCTGAGAGCACCTCTATCATATACAAGGGTAAGTTCAGGATTTAGTAAGTCAAGATTACATCCAATTCTGCGTATTAATAGACCACATTATGGAGTAGACTATGCTGCACCAACAGGCACACCTGTACAAACCATCGGTGATGGCAAGGTTATATTGAGGAAATGGAATGGTGGTTATGGAAATCAGGTAGTTATTCAACATGGTTCGAGATATAAGAGTTATTATGGGCATCTTTCAAGGTTTGTATCAAGGGTAAAAAAGGGTAGTTATGTTAAACAGGGAGATATAATTGGATACGTAGGTTCTACAGGACTCTCCACAGGTCCGCATCTTGACTTTAGAATTAAAAGGGATGGGAGGTGGATAGACCCATTAAAGCTTGACCCCCCATCAAGAAAAGACCCCATCTCACGAGAAGAGATGGAGTCTTTTAAAGAATATAAAGAACATATCTTCTCCCTGCAGAGGCAGCTTGAGGCATGCAGGAATCTTTCTCATATGTTGGGAATAAGAAATAGCTTTATTAAATCAGAGGTTAAGCAGCCTTAAGTTGAGATAGTTTCTTGGTAAGTCTTGATTTCTTTCTCGCTGCTGTATTTTTGTGTATTATTTTCTTTTTTGCTGCCTTATCTATTGCAGAATACGCCTCTGAAAGTTTGATTTTCTTTTTCTTCGGTGTAGCTGCAATTGTAGTAACTATCTTCGTTTTCATACGTCTCTTATACCCTATATTTCTTGATTTCTTGACTTTATCCTGCCTTATTCTCTTCCTTGTCGAAGGCATATGCGCCATTATCCCTCCAGATATGTTTTGAATTTTATTATTAATTATAATTACACGCAGATTATAACATAAATTTTATTATATGTCAAGAAAAAAGTTGACATAGAGAATTATATGTGTTTTTATTGTTATTGATATTATACTATGTGCTGTAATATAAGATACTTATAACTATTTTTATAAAAAATATCTTGACTTTTTATTAAATGTATGTTATCATATAGGGTTATCTTATATATAGTTTTTATAAACTTTTAAAAGTATAAACTATAATTTACTTCTCCACTGCGGTTGTGTTACACACAATGGAAGTAGGTTAAAAAAGGAGGTTCTATGGGTAAGATAAGAGTGGGTATCATTGGTGTGGGTAATTGTGCATCTTCACTTGTTCAGGGTGTATATTTTTACAGGAATATAAGCGATAAAGAGTTAATCCCAGGCATAATGCATACAAACTTTGGAGGATATAGAATTAGTGATATAGAATTCTCCTGTGCATTTGATATAGATATAAACAAGGTTAAGAAGGATCTTGCAGATGCAATTTTTAAAAAACCAAACAATACATATAAATTCTGTGATGTCCCGAAACTTAACATTCCTGTGTTGAGAGGAATGACTCATGATGGCATCGGTAAGTATCTTGCTCCTATTATAAAGATTGCTCCTGGTTCTACAGTTGATATGATCAGGGTTTTGAGAGAGACAAAAACAGATATGTGTATTAGCTACTTACCAGTTGGAAGTGAGGAGGCTACAAAATGGTATGTAGAACAATTATTACAGGCTGGAGTTGGATTTATAAATTGTATACCCGCTTTCGTAGCTTCTCAGAAATATTGGAATGATAGATTTAAAAGTGCCGGTTTACCAATAATAGGTGATGACATAAAATCACAGGTTGGAGCAACGATAGTTCATAGAGTTCTTGTAAACCTATTCAAAGATAGAGGGGTTAAGCTTGAACGCACATATCAATTGAATGTAGGAGGAAATACCGATTTTCTAAATATGCTTGAAAGGGAAAGACTCGAATCTAAAAAGATATCAAAAACTCAGGCGATTACTTCACAACTGTCATATAAGCTCCCTGATGAAGATGTTCATGTTGGTCCATCTGACTATGTTCCCTGGTTAAAAGATAGGAAATTTGCATTTATGAGACTTGAAGGAACCACCTTTGGTAATGTTCCTCTTACAGCTGAGCTCAAACTTGAGGTCTGGGATTCCCCTAATTCAGCAGGGGTTGTTATCGATGCCATAAGAGCACTCAAGATTGCTTTAGATGCAGGCTTATCCGGGAGTATAATTGAACCCTCTTCATATTTCATGAAGTCCCCACCTGTACAGTTTCCTGATGATATAGCGCGAAATAAGGTAGAGGAGTTTATTAAAAAATATTCTGGTTTAAACAAAAAGGCATGATAAAAGGGTAATTATGACTGAATATCTTGTCACATTTGAGGGTATAGAGGGAAGTGGAAAGTCTGTACAAGCAAAACTTCTATATGAGTACTTTCAAGAAAAGGATATCTCCTCAATATTAACAAGAGAACCAGGTGGCTCTGATCTTTCAGAGAAAGTAAGGGAGATACTTCTTGACCGCCAACACCTTGATATGGTTCCCTATACAGAATTGTTTCTCTATCTTGCTGCAAGAGCACAACATACCCAGGAAGTCATAAAACCTGCCCTTGCGCAGGGCAAGATTGTTATATGTGATAGATATATAGATGCATCTATTGTATATCAAGGAGATGGGAGAGGAATATCTAAAACACTTATAACGCAGCTCAATAAGACTTCAACCGGGGGCTTAGTGCCAAATTTAACCTTTCTTTTAGATATTGAGCCTGAGATTGCACTTAAGAGAATTGAAAGAAAAGATAGGCTTGAGTCTGAATCAATGGAGTTTCACAAACGCGTCAGAGGTGGTTATCTAAAACTTCATAGACAGAATCCTGATAGGTTTGTACTTCTCGATGGTTCGAAATCTATAGAAAAGATACATAATGAGATAAAGGATATATTTGAGGCAAGAATGATGAAGTTGGAATAGATAGAGAATGAATCCCCCATTCTTCTGGAATTGGTGGATGAGCGTGGCAATCTCATCTCTAATTACTATCCCTAATATGAGATTGTTTCACCCTGATGGTCATTGGAATTCGCAATGACAGACCAGACCCGTATCACATAACTATGGAATATTGTTAAAAATTCTAACTTGTGTATTGTTTTTTACAGTTTTGATTACCCACCAATGTATCTTGAATCTATTTCTATCTCCGGTTTTAAGTCGTTTCCCCATAAAACAATCATAAAGTATCACCCTGGAATAAATTGCATTATAGGTCCAAATGGATGTGGAAAATCCAATATTATAGATGCAATTAGATGGGCACTTGGTGAAAGCAGAACTTCACTTCTCAGAGCAAAGACCATGCAAGAGTTGATATTTCATGGTACCGAAAGGAGACCCCAGAAAGGAATGGCAGAAGTATCACTATGTTTTCTTAATGATGGGGTACTACCCATAAAGTCAAGTGAGGTAGTTATTTCAAGAAAACTTACACGATCTGGAGAGAATGAATTTTATTTAAATGATAAAAGAGTACTACAAAGAGATATTGTAGAGTTGTTTGAGTCAATAAACCCGCAGGGTTATTCCCTTCTATCACGAGAGGAGATAGATTCTGTTCTTTCAGGTGATCCATACTATCGAAGAAGAACAGTAGAAGAGGTCGCTGGTGTAGTAACATATAGAAACCATAAATTAAGTACTCTATCGAAACTTGAGCGTATGAAAACAGATATAGAGAAATTGGATAATGTTATAAGCGAAGTCTCTGCAAGAGAGATAGAGCTTCGTAGTGCAGCAAGGAGAGCAGTCAAATACGAAAACCTGAAGAGGGAAATCGGGCATATAAAGTGGATACTTTTAAAGGATATGACAGCACAGATTGATAAGAAGTTAGAAACTATATCATCGTTAATCACTAAGGAAAAAGGATTACAGAAAAAGGTAAAAGATTTAGAGAAATCAAAAGCATCTATTATGGGTAGAAAAAAAGAACTGGAAGAAAGAGGAAAAGAGATAGGAAACAGGATGGTTCAACTTGAGAAACAGGAGTCTTCGCTTAAAGAAAAAAGAGAGAACCTCAAGTATCGATTGGATGAGATTCTTAAACAGAGAGATAGAATAATGAAAGATTTGTTAAAGGTTGGAAAGACAAGGAAAGATGTTGATAATAATTACAAGAAAATTCTTAAACGTATCGATTCGAAAAGAGATGAAGTAAAATTATATCCTGAAGTTGATGAAACACTATATGAGAAAAGAGATGATATTATCAGGGGAATTGAGTCATTGAAAAAAGAGAGTGCTTCCGTAAGAGAAAATCTTATCATAACAAAGACAATAGTTGAGAATAATAAGAAGAGAAGAGAACACATAAGGGAGGAACTGGATAGAACTGAGCAGAGAAAAGGTGTTGCAGAAAAAGAGCTTAAGAAAACATTAGGATTATCTGAAAACTTGAAGCCACCCGCAAGAGATATGGAGGAAATAGAGAATTCTATACAAAAGCTTGAACAGGAACGTGCAAGATTGTTGATTTATGTGAAAGACGTCATTTCTGATGAGGATTATGTAAAACTTGGTGATGTTATTACAGCGAAGAAGGGCAAAGAAAAGATTGTTTATGGAGCACTTGGTTCAGTTTTGTCCTGTATACTTGTTAATAAACTTGAAGAGGTTGTTTTCTCTGATGGTAAAAGGAGAGAATTTATATGTCCAGATTTGCTGCCTGGTTGGAATTTTAAGGAAAATTATGAGGATTTGTCAACTTTCGTTAACTTAGACCATAATTATAAATACCTCGAATCGATTTTACATATATTCATTGTGACCTCAGATATAAAATCTGCAATTTCCCTTCGAAAAAAGGGGCTTAATCTACCTATCGTCACTAAGAATGGAGAATTACTGACATATCTTGGTATACTTGAAGTAGGAGAACCTGAGATTAAAATTAGTAAAACTAGATTAGAAAAGGAGCTTGAAGAGGTAGAGAAAAAGATAAAGGAGAAACGGAAACTGTTGGATGAAAGACGAACTGCAAAGATAACCTATGAAAGGAAAAGTGTGACACTGAGTCTAAGAATAAAGGAACTAAAGGTGGATATTAAGGAAATGGATAAAACTCTTAATAATCTGAAGAAGGAACTAAAGGATGATGTCCAGGTTGATATGAAATCCCCGGAAGAGACACTTTTAAAGTTGACAGAACTTATTAGAGAAAAAGAGAAGGGCAGAGATAAGATTGAGAGTGATGTCGCTTATGTGAATAGACTTATAGAGGCGAGAAAGAAAGAAGAATTAGAAATCTCAAAATTTGAAAATGAATCAAGGTTTTTAGATAAGGAATTAAATGGTTATAATAAAAACCTTGAAGAGTTAAGAAAAAATCTTTCTTCAGTCACAGAAAAAGAGAGGGGAGTAAAGCAAAACCTTGATGAGGTGACTTTTTCATATAAAGGTGTTACTAAAGAACTAAAGGATTTAAGAAAGGAAACAGTGGATTTTTCAGATATAGAACTTGTTGGTGGTATTACTGATCTTTTTGAATTTGAAAAGGAGATCGAAAGGAGTAGAAATTCGCTGTATTCAATCAGGGAGGAACGGCATTCTCAGGAGCTTGAAATAACACGTTTAGAAACCAGAACTAAGGAGCTTGAGAGTAAGGGTGTAATCAAACCAGAGAAGTCATATCTGATTGATGATATTAATGAGAGATTGGAAAATTATGAGAAAAGACTCCAGTCAATGCAACCGGTGAATCCACTTGCTATCAAGGAACATGAGGAAATAAAACAAAGATTAACGTTCCTTCAAGAGGAAAGGGAAGACATAATTCGTTCACAGTCTATAATTGAGGAAACAATAAAACTACTTGACGAACAGGCACGAAATAAAGTAAGGGAAGCAATGGTGAAAATAAATGAAAAGTTTAACGATATCTTCCAGATACTCTTTCAGGGGGGTGAAGCGAGACTTTTACTTAGCGATGGAGATCCTCTTGTAGCCAATGTTGATATAGTTGTTTCTCCCAAGGGGAAAAAACTAAGAAGGATTGAGCAACTCTCTACCGGAGAAAGGACTCTTTCCGTGATAGCTCTTTTTTTTGGGGTTTACGAACTTAAACCTACTCCCTTTATGATACTTGATGAGGTTGATGCACCTCTGGATGATGCAAACTTATTTAGATTCCTCTCATTGATAAAAAGACGAGCAGAGAAAACCCAGTATATACTAATTACTCATAATAAACAGACTATGGAATCAGCAAATTACCTTTATGGTGTGACTATGGAAGAACCTGGTGTATCAAAGATTGTTTCTGTGAGATTGCGTGAATGATTCACATATTATAAAGAGAGCTCAAAGGTAGTTTTTAAAGAGCTCTCGAAAATATTTCTTGACAAAATATAAAAATAAGTGTATAATTTAATTAGGAAATTTTTCTTTAATTTATTAAATTTTTAAATTAATTATGGTTCTTCTAAGACCTGAAGATTTAAAGAAGATACTGTCTCTTATGAGACTGACATTGAAAGAGAATGAAGATTACCTCAACAGTCTGAATGTATTTCCTGTTCCTGATGGAGATACTGGAACCAATATGTACTCCACTGTAAGCAGTGGATTACAAGCAGTTAATAGTGCAAGAAACAGTTCACTTCAGGAAATACTTAGTGTTTTTGTTAGAGAGACTGTTATGGGAGCAAGAGGAAATTCTGGAGTTATACTTGCTCAGTATTTAGCAGGGGTAAGGGATATACTCGAAAAATCTGATTATCTATCTTTTTCTACTGTATCAGATATATTTGACCATGCGACTGAAGAGGCAATAAATGCAATAGGTGACCCTGTTGAAGGTACTATACTAACTGTTATGGAGGATGTAAGGGATGCTGTAAAAGACCGCACCTTTGACAGTATTAAGGAATTGTCTGAATTCATTGTGGATGTAGCAAATGAATCCCTCAAGAGAACTCCAGATTTATTGCCAATTCTTAAAGAGGCAGGTGTAGTTGATGCTGGAGGACAGGGGTTTTGTCTTGTATTAGAGGCTATAGATGCATATCTTACGGGTAAAAAGACCAAGATACTGGAAGCAGAAGTAGACAAAACAGCAGATGTTTGGCACGAAAAATCCTTCTACAGATTTTGTATAAATGTAACAATGAATCCACCTGTATTAGATGTAAAGGAAAAACTGAAGGGTCTGGGAGATAGCCTTGTAGTTGGTCGCGAAAAAGAGCTTGTAAAGGTTCATATTCATTCCAATAATCCCCCGCTCGTTCTTGAAAGATGTAAAAATATGGGTAATATCATAAGGGTGCAGATAAACGATATGGATAAAGAGCAGAGGATGTTCCTTGGTGAGGATATAGATGGATTATCCGTTATTGCATACGGTGAAGGGGAGGGGATTAAGGATATTCTAAAAAGTATGGGTGTATCGGTTGTGCTTGCAGACGTAAAAAGCCCCAGTATAGGTGAAATCGTTGAAGCAGTGGAGAAAAATGGTAAAAAGGCTATCATACTTCCAAATGACCATAATATTATACCTGCGGCTAAGAAGGCAAAACAACTCTCCAATATTGAATGTGAGGTTATAGAAACCAGATCAGTTCCAGAAGGTCTCGCTGCATTGCTTTCTTTCAGGGAGGATGGAGATCTTGATGAAGTAATAAATGATATGAAGAATGCGATTAAGAATATAATATGTAGTGAGATAAAATGGGCTGTGAGGGATGTGAAGATTGGTGGTATTACGATAAAAAAGGGTAATGCAATTTGCGTGAAGAATAAAAAACTTATTTCTGTCTCTGGTGACCCTATAAACTGTCTTTTAGAATCAATATCCAAGTTAATAGAGGAACACAGCCTCATTACAGTATATTATGGAAAAGTCCTTGAAGAACAGACCTTTAAAAATCTTTCAAATCAGATTAAGAAAAAATTCCCATCTGTAGAAGTTCAGTTATATTTTGGTGGTATGGCAAACTCATACTATATGTTTTCCCTTGAGTAATATTTACCTTGAATCTAATCATATGATCACCCACCATTCTAACTCCTTAATATTTACTAACTTAAGCTTGCCTTGTAATTCATATTTAGATTTTTGTGATACAAAAACACTTTATTGATTTTTTTCAATTTGTATTCTTGATTGCAGATACACATTATTATCATTGCACTCTATAAATGATTATTGTAGGTACACCTACCTACCATCAGGTAAGTTATCCTTGCGAAAAGATAGAAGGTTAAATCGCAAACTGCTCTTTGTCGCAGACTCTGTGAGTGGTTAGATTTTTGGCAATACTAAATCTTAAACAAGAAGAAAAAATGAATAGAATCCTGGTATTTCTAACTGTATTAATTATTGCAGGATGCTCGACTAAAAAAGATGTGAAACCATTGGCTGATTTTGATGCACTCTGGGATTACAATAATCCTGAGCAGACTGAAATCAAATTTCGGGAATTGATACCTACAGCAAAACAATCAGATAACCTATCTTATTATGCCCAATTGTTGACACAAATAGCAAGGACACAAGGATTGCAGTATAAGTTTGAGGATGCTCATCAAACACTTGATAGTGTTGAAACCATATTAATGGATGATTTAATTCTTGCAAGAATAAGATTTCTTCTTGAAAGAGGAAGGGTGTATAATTCTTCAAATTACCCGGATAAAGCTAAACCACTCTTTTTAGAAGCATTGGAAATCGCAGATGCGAATAAAAAAGACTTCTATGCAATTGATGCAATACATATGTTGCAAATTGTTGAACCACCAGAAAAACAAATAGAGTGGGCTAATAAAGCAATAGAACTGGCTGAAAAATCAACTGACCAGCGAGCAAAAAATTGGTTAGGTCCTCTGTACAACAATACTGGTTGGACCTATCACGATTTGAAAGAATATGATAGGGCATTAGAGATGTTTAAAAAGTCATTAAAATTGCGAGAAGAAAGTAATAATATATATTCTATAATAATCGCTAAATGGTGTATTGCAAGAACTTATCGATCACTCGGCAGAATAGATGAAGCCCTTGATATCCAGAGTGCATTAGAAAAAGAAATCGAAGAAGAAGGGTTTGAACCCGATGGTTATGTGTTTGAGGAATTAGGGGAGTGTTTATTGTTATTGGGAGAAAAGGAAGAAGCACAAAAATATTTCAAACTTGCATACGATATACTTTCAAAAGACGAGTGGTTAATGAGAAATGAACATAAAAGATTGGAAAGATTGAAAGAACTTGGAAAGTGAAGGTAATAATTGTTTATATGGTTGAGTATCGATTGAAAATATAAAAATCGGTAGTGTCAAATAGAATATGAAAGAATATGACAAACCACAGAGGTCACAGAGGTAATATTAGATATAAAAAATTAAATATTAAAATGACAAATCAAAATTAAAAAATACTCTGAGCTCTTCCTGCCCCGTTAGATATAGAATTATCTAACAGGGTGAACGTGCTCTGCGGTTAAATTTTAATGTAGAAAGGTTAAAAGATGGAATAAAAAGATTAGTCTTATAAGAGGTCATTCACCCCGCCATCGGCGGGGCAGAGAGGGGAGGAATAAAAATCTTTTATAATCCCTTAATACTAAAGATTCTCTGTGGTTCCCCTGTTAAATAAAGTACCAGAGATGATTACTTGTACTTAATTTTGTAAATATTTAACAGGGTGGATCTGTGGTTAGATTTTTGACAATACGTAAAAATCCTGAAGGAGGAGAGATGGATAATAAGAAAAAGAAACGCACCTGGACTGAGGAAATAGAAATTGCCGGAAGTGAACTTGTAGAACGTGTAAAAGAATTGATTAAAGAAGGTAATGTTCGTAGGTTAATTATTAGAAAATCAAGCGGTGAGATTTTAGTTGAAATACCACTAACAGCAGGTGTAGTAGTTGGCAGTGTGGTAACATTTTTCTCGCCGATACTGGTAGCATTGGGTGCAATGGCAGCACTGCTTGCAAAGGTTAGGATTCAGATCGTCCGTACAGAAGATGATGAAGAAAAATAACTAATTGAAGTGATGTAGATTTATTATAATTATAGAGTACTATAATAGAGGAGGTCGAAAATGGAAGAAGATAAAAGATATAAAGAGGCAAAAGAGAGGGTCGAGGAAATAAAATCCTTTTACGTTCACCTTATTATTTACATACTGGTAAACCTGGTACTGTTTATAATAAATATTCTTACCTCGCCAGGTTCATTATGGTTCTATTGGCCTCTATTTGGTTGGGGGATAGGTTTATTTTTTCACGGGTTTTCTGTTTTTGGTACTAAAAAGATATTTGGAAAGGATTGGGAAGAGAGGAAGATTAAGGAAATAATGGAAGAGGATAAGGTAAAAGAAGAATAACAGGGAGGGAAGAAAGGAGATGAGAGATGAGACTATATTGCAAGGCTTCCTGACTGCCGTCAGGCAAGTTAGCCTTGCGAAAAGAGAGAAAAGATATAGTATTTCTCACCCTTCGCTTTTCTCAAACTGTTCTCCCTGCCCCGCCAAAAGCGGGGTGTGGTTAGCTTTTTGACGATACTAATTATTACATCGGGAGGGAGTTTATGGATAATAACAACGAGATAATTCAGCAGAGCTTGACCTCGTTTGAACCAGAGGTGGGTACTTGCTACCAGTACGGTTGGCGAAAGCTCTGGAAGTACTTCTTAGAATTATTTCTCATAGTTATCATATACTTTTTCATTTCTCTTCCAGGTTCTTTTCTTAAAATTTCAGAAGATATTGGAGGTATTGTAGTTTTATATATTATTATTTTCAGTTTAGCATACACAATTCTATTAGCCTGGCCTATTAAGTATGGCGTATCTTTTGCCTATCTTAAGGCTGCGAGGGGTGAAAAGCTCGAGATTAAGAATATGTTTGATGTTTTCCAAAACTATTGGAATGCAGTCCTGGCGTGTTTACTCGTAGCTGTAGTTGTTGGTATTGGAGTTGTATTTTTCATAGTACCGGGCATTATTTTTGCATGTAAATTAGCCTTTGTACCATATCTAATTGTTGATAAAAAGATGGAGGCAATAGAGGCATTCAAAGAGAGCTGGTGTATGACTAATGGTTATGCTATACAGGTCTTTCTGATCGGTTTAGTAGCAATTCCTATCGCTATTGCGGGACTTATTTGCTTCATTGTAGGAATCATTCCAGCAGCGATGTGGATCAGTCTTACATATGCTTCTCTCTATCACTCGGTCAGTATATCACAAAAGACATCTGATAATGTGTAAATTTGATGAATAGACCACATTCAGAAAATACTGTGAAGAGAACATAGAGATTTTTTAACCGCGGAGCACGGAGAGTACATAGAGTTCACTTAGTCATATCATATATGACCTCCCTGCCTGACGGTAGGCAGGTGTGATTGATATTTTATCTTAAACTAAATAAAGGAGAGACAAATGGAAAAAACAGGGAAGCCGGTTGTGGCTGGTGTCCTGAGCATAGTTGCCGGGTTTATTGCAATTAGTGGAGTTGCTTTTATACCTGGTTTGGGTAGATTTTTCTGGGGACTTCATAGAGCCTATATAGGTTTTTTTATTCTGCCTGGAATTGGGAGGATTATTTTGGGAATAGTAGCAATAATTGGAGGTATAGCTGCAATCTTCAGAAAAGCATGGGGACTTGCACTTGCCGGTGCTATAGTTGCAATTCCCTGTATACCTGTATTGGGAATACTTTCTACTATATTTGTATCAATTGGAAAGAATGAATTTAGTTAATAATGATAAATAATTTGAGAGCTATCCTTTTTGACATAGACGACACACTTTTTGACAGAAAGAGAGCCCAACGAGAGATAATACATCTAATCGTGAAAGAATTTAGTAATATATTTTCAGGAATAGATGAAGAGAATATAACCAACGCATTCTTTGAATCAGACCTTCTGGCAATACAGGAATTCAATGAGGGTAGTTCTGCAAAAGTGGTTCGGAATAGAAGGAGTCATAGATTTCTAAAGATTCTTGGATTGGATGAGGAGTTTGCAGAAGGAATAACAACAATGTATATAAAATCCTATTACATCATTGGTAAACAGATTAAAGGTGCAAAGATTGTTATAGAAAATCTTGCGAGGAAGTTTCAGCTGGGTATTGTCTCTAATGGTTTTCCGGATGTTCAATATCAGAAGCTGAAGACAATTGGCATAAGACACCTGTTCCATTGTATTGTGCTTTCTGGAGAGGTGTGCATTATGAAGCCAGCTCCAGAAATTTTCTGGATGGCTAATAACTCATTAGGCAAGGAACCAGAGGAATGTTTATATGTAGGTGATTCTTATAATATTGATATAATAGGTGCTAAGAAAGCTGGAATGCATACTTGCTGGTTCAATCCTGATGGCTTACATCATTTAGATATAAACACTAAACCTGATTATGAGGTAAAAAAACTCAATGAAATTCTCCAAATTTTGGATTGTGTGTAAAATAATAATCAGACTACATTCCACATTTCTTCTAATGCCACCAAGTCCGTTAGCTAATGGAAAGACACAAAGACACGAAGGGTTTATCTGGTTTGTTTGGTTTATCTTGTATATTTAGTTGTTAGTGCATAGTGCTTACTACTTACTTTCCCTTTGCTCCGATTCCCCGTTTCACCCATTCTCCGTTTCTCGCTCTATGCCCTATTTATCCTGCTTGCCATATGTAATTAGTTTTTTAATATTACATCGTGGCCTGTCCTGTAGCATAGCGTACAGTGTGAAATGAGTATCTATTTCATCAGGGTCAATAGTCAATCGTAAATCTTCCCTTTCTCCTCTTCTCGCTCTACGCTTTACGCCCTACACCATATGCTCAATACTCCTCTCTCTTCCCCGCAATTTTGAATTGCTAATTGCTAATCTTGCATTGATAATTGACTTCAACTTCTCTCTTCTCGCAAGGATGAAGCCTTACTCTACGCTTTACGCACTACGCTTTTCGCTCTACGCTCTCCCCGGTTTCACCCATTCTCCGTTTCTCGCTCTATGCCCTATTTATCCTGCTTGCCATATGTAATTAGTTTTTTAATATTACATCGTGGCCTGCCCTGTAGTAACAATGTACGGCGTAAAATGCGCAGCTATTCCAACGGAACTGCCTACTATATTGTAAAAAAGTCCGCTTAATCTGCTTAATCCGTTGAATATATCTATTATTAACCTAATCTACTGTCTTTTTTCTTGACTTTTTTCTAATATTGTATTATACTAAAATACAGGTTATGTTTTCGACAGTTTGACGTTAAGAATAGTTATTCTTTAAAATCACTACAGAATGTCTAAAAATATACAAGAAGAAGTCTATAACATATAGTTGTAACGAAATTATGGCATAATATATTGCTTTTTAACCCATCGATATTAAGGTATTAATGTTTTTATGCTCTGTATTTTGACAGTAATTAGGACTAAAGTATGAGAACATGTTATGATATAATCTTAGAGTATTTAAAAGACAAAGATATCTTAGATATTGGAAGTTGTGCAAATCAAGGGGAGACAACAAAAACAAAAACCTTGTTTAATCTAATGAAAGAAAGAGGAAAAAGTATTACAGGAGTGGACATAGAGGGTGACAATAAAGAGATAATAAAGGGAAATGCAGAAACAATTGAACTAAATAAAAAATTTGATGTTGTTATTGCAGGAGATGTTATAGAACACATCCATAATGCTGGTTTATTCTTAGACAATATGAATCAGCATCTTGAAAATAATGGATTGATGATTATTGTAACTCCAAATGTTAAATCAATTGGTTATCTTCTATTTAGACCTAATATCTTCCACACTTGTTGGTATTGCAAATATACTTTAAAATATTTAATAGAAGAACACGGCTTTAAAGTTGAAAAAATAATAATTGCACTCAGAAGAAGAAAGGGACCGATTTACGATTTTTTAAAATTATTATTTTTAAACAATCTTTTGTTTATTTGCAGAAAAATAGACTATAAATAAGAAAGTTTCGATCGATATAGACAGTACTTATCTACTTTTGAGGAAATTAGATTTTTTAATTTCAAAGAAGAAGAACTAAAATTCTATTAATCCTGTAACTTTTTTGCATTAAGTTTATATTTTATGGATAGAATAATGTTTGAAGTAATAGCCCCTCCTATAACCTGGGGGGTTGAAAGAGTTGAAAACTGGGTATTAAAGGTCTCTAAAATTTTAAATAACAATAAAATTTCATACATAAGTTTACCTGAAGTAGTGAATGAAATTACAAGAAGAGAAGCAAGGACGGTTTCCTTCACACCCAAAATAGATAATATATTTTTTTCTGAGTTGGTGAAAAAATACGCAGGAAAAGTAATACCTGTTCCTAACAAGATATGTGTAATAAAGGAAAAGGGAGCTTTTAAGGGATGGGTGGAAAAGGTTCATAAAAATGGGATAAGACATATTACTATTGTAGGGGGAGAATCAAATCAAATAAAATATCCTGGATATTCTGTTCTTGCAGCTGGGGGGTTTATACATAGAAGATTTCCGGATATAAAACTCGGGGGTATTACAATTTTTACAAGAAAAGGGGAAGAGGAAAGAATTATTGCAAAGATGAAGAATGGGATAGAATTTTTCGTTTCCCAAATAATATTTCAAACAGCAAATATAAAGCATGTTATTATTAATCTTTTAAATTTATTAGAGAAAGAAAAGCTACCTCTACCAGAAATATATATTTCTCTTGCTCCTGCTTTAAGAGTAAAGGATATTGAATTTATGAAATGGCTTGGAGTAGAATTCCCCTCAGCAATACTTTCATACCTTATTGATAAAGAAAAAGAGGTAGAAAGGAGAACCTTTGAAATACTAAACAGACTGATTGATGAAATTTTTGATTTCATGGATAAACAGAAAATAAAATTAAGCTTTAATATCGAACATGTAATGTATAACAATTTAAAACCAGCAGAGAAAATACTTGTAGAGATAAAAAGGAGAATATAACAGTGAAAATTCTACTACCCGGAATATACCCAAGAAGTGAGAAACTTGTTGCCTGTACAAGAGATTTTGAAAGAGGAAGAATAACTCTTAATGAATTAAAAAAGATAAGGAGAGATGATGTAGAAAAATTTTATAAACTCCAGAATGGATTTAAATATATCTCAACAGGTCTTTTTGAATGGCAGGATTTGTTACGTCCCTTTATTAACATTGTACACAATTCTCGGGAAGGAGAGCTTTTAAGATTTTTTGAAACAAATACCTTCTGTAGAATTATTGAGTCTAAGAACAAACCTGAATTAATGGAGGGAAAAATTGGAGATTGGATTGAAACCTATTTTTTTGCTGAAGGATATTTTAAAAATGATATAAATCTTATAATACCATTTCCCTTTCTATATCTTTTTCAGGATTTTTCAAGGGGTATTTCACTTAAGGAAATATCTAAAATTTTTATTAGATTAATTGGAGGTATCAATAAACTAAAAAACAAGGCTCTTTTTTTCTTAGAGCCAAGCTTTGGATGGCGAAAGATAAAAGATGAAGAGAAATTGGAGGGAAGAAAATTTATTGAAAGGTTAAAAGAGAAATTTAACATCCCTATATTTCTATATACATTCTTTTTTTCAATTGAAGAAGATATGGATTTTATATTTAACCTACCCTTTGATGGAATTGGTATTGATTTTTACTCTAATACTACTTCTAAAATTATGGGTAAGTTCCCTAAAGATAAATCACTATTAGCTGGTGTAATAAATGTATATTCAACCATTATTGAGGACAGAGAGAAGATTAGAAAAGTAATCAGGAAATTGGAAAATTATATCTCTATAGAAAAGATTTATCTTATACCAAGTGGTCCTCCTGAATTTCTACCAAGAATAACAATGGATCAAAAAGTAGAAAATTTGAAGGGGGTTTTCAAATGAAATTGAAACCATTTTTAACTCATGAGATAGGTTCCCTGTCAAAACCATCCTGGAGGGTTAAGACAATAAGGGGAATTCCACTTGAAGATAAAGATATTGAAGAAGCAATAAATTGGGGAAAACTTCTGGAAATTGAGGGAAAGGACAAGCTCCTGGAAATTCTCAAAAAAAGGAGAGACTTTAAAAAGTATGAGAAAGAAGAAATAGTATACTTTTCCTCGCTTTATGCAACAAAACTAATAGAGAAAGCAGGAATTGATTTGGTTTATGACGGGGAACAACATAGAGTCGAGATGTATGAATATCCTATTAAGAGAATAAAGGGATTTATTTTTAAAGGACATGTAAGAAGTTTTGATAATAAATATTACAGGAAAGCCTCCTTTATAGGAAAACCAGAATTGAAGGAATTTTATCATGTTAAGGAGTTTGAAAGAATATCCACTTTTGCTAAAAAACCAGTGAAGATACCAATAACAGGGGCTTATACCCTCGTAGACTGGTCCTATAATGAATATTATCTCAAGGATATATCTCCTGGCGAAAATAATATAAGAAAAGAGAGAAAAGGGGGTAAGAGTCAATTCCTTAGAAAAATGGCAAGGGAAATTATATATCCTAATTTACAAGCATTATATAATAGAGGAGCAAAATTTTTACAAATAGACGAACCAGCTGCTACTACAAAAAGAGATGAAATTCCTGAATTAGTAAACACGTTTAAGGAGAGTATTGGAGACCTTAAAGGTAATGTCTTTTTTAGTACTCATATATGTTTCTCAAAATATTCCCTTTTATTCCCCAAAATAGAAAGACTTGAAGGAATACTGAATGAGGTTCATTTTGAATATGCAAATAGAGATACAAGAGAATTGGGAGTAAAGGAGAAAAAAAGAAAGGGTTACAAAATTCTTGAAAAATTTAAAGATAATAAGTTTGTAGTTGGGCTTGGAGTTATTGATGTACATACAAATTTTATTGAACCACCTGAACTTGTAAGGGATAGAATTCTATATGCTATTAAAATAATAAAAGATCCAGAAAGAATATTTGTTGCTCCGGACTGTGGATTAAGAACCAGAAGATGGGAGATTGCTTTTAAAAAACTTAGAAATATGGTTGAAGGAAAAATAATGGCAGAAAAAGAAATTGGAATATAACCGTTCTATTAAATAGAATAAAAAGGAGTGTTTTAATATGATAAAATGGTTTGATTTTACTCCTATATTGGGCTGGTCTGTAAGTAGGTATGATAAATTCAATTTGTGTAAAAGACAGTATTATTATGATTATTATGCGAAATATGATAAGGTATACCCAGTACAAAAAATAAAGGCCTTGAAAAAATTAACTTCAATTCCACTTGAGATGGGTAATATTGTTCACCAGGTTGTAAAAGTTCTTTTAGAACGTTTGTTAAAATCAGAAGAAGCAATAGATGAATCACAATTTATAGATTTTGCTAAAAGAAAAACTCGAGAACATTGTAATTCAAAAACATTTTCAGAAGTATATTATAAAGAAATCAATAGGGTAGATGCTGAAGTCTTATTTGGTGAGATACACCATGCCCTGAATAATTTTTTAAACAGCAAAAGGTATGATTGGTTAACCGAGAAGGCAATATCCAACAAATTAAATTGGATAATTGAACCTTCAAGGTTTGGAGAGACAAGACTCGAAGGAATGAAAATATATTGTAAGGTTGATTTCCTTTTCCCTGTTGATGATTATATATACATAATCGACTGGAAAACAGGGAAACGAGATGAAGAGAAATATAAAAAGCAGTTATTAGGTTATACCTGCTGGGCTTCTTATCATTTAGAGAAAGACCCGAATAAAATCATTCCAACAATTGCATATTTAAGACCATCCTATGAGGAAGTTCATATGAAATTTAACGAATATGATATTCAAGATTTTGCAATTCAGATTAAGGAAGAAACAGAAGAAATGTATTCCTGGTGCAGAAATATAGAAGAAAACATCCCACAAGATAAAGATAAATTCATAAAGACTACAAATAATAAAATATGTAATTATTGCAATTACAGAGAAATGTGTAGATAGATGGTTGTATTCCAAAATTGCTATAATTCTTTGTCTAATTGGAGTGCCTGCCTACCGTCAGGCAAGCAGTAGCCCCGCACCTATACATAGATACGGGGTAAACTTGCTATTGCATGCATTACCAAGGTAATGCACTCCGACAGGAAGCCTGAAAGTGGATAAAACTTAAAATAATATGAAAGTAAAATCATTAAAAGACTTAGTGAATAAGGAAGTCTGGAAGCAATATTCTGCAAGACTTAAAAAAGAAGAAGTGTTAGAAGTACTTCATAAACTTTTTGAATATATAGTAGAAACACTTGCAACAAGAATAGAAGATATAAAGACGGATAATGGTAGAGCAATATCCTTTTTCTCAAAAGGGCGAGAAATTTTAACTATCAATGTTACTCGAAAAGACCTGCGAATTTACATACACCCTCCAGCTCGAGCTTTCTTTAATCCTGAAGCAAAGTTTGAAGTAGAAAAGTTCAGGTTCTGGGAAGGTTCATATCATAAATCATCTGGCAAAAATCGTGCTATGAGTTTCTGGATTTCTAAAATGAAATATTTTCCAGGAGCTAGAGAAATTATAGGTCATATTCCCAAAACTAAAGAAGAAGAATAATAATATTATAAACTAAAAGAAAAGTTATATGCCTGTTTTGGTATTTTTGTTTGAAGCAGTGTTAATTTCCCTATCTGGTGTTATGGCACCAGGACCAATGACCGCCGTAATAGTGGGTAAAGGAACTAAATCTCCTCATTCCGGGGCACAAATAGCAATAGGACATGGAATAATTGAATTTCCATTGATGATAGCCATCTTTTATGGCTTTGGATATATTATAAATCTTTCATATATAAAAGAGATAATTGGTATTGTTGGAGGATTGTTCCTTTTGATTATGTGTATAGGTATGTTTCGTAGTATAAACAAAGTTGAGGTCAGAGAAGACAAATATACCCATTCACCAATGTTAGCAGGAATACTTATAAGTATAGGCAATCCTTATTTTATTATTTGGTGGGCAACTGTTGGTGCTGCTTTGATATTACGTTCAGCTAAATTTGGAATCTTATGGTTTTTAATTTTTGCATTGCTTCACTGGTTGTGTGACTTTTTGTGGTGCTCTTTTCTTTCAAATTTATCTTTCAGGGGTAGACAATTTTTTGGTAGAAAATTTCAAAGATATGTTTTCGCCATTTGTGGAGTATTTCTATTATTTTTCAGTGGCAAATTTATATTTGATGCAGTAAGATTACTAATTAGATAAAATAGTAATAACAGGAATTTGAGTAGGTGATTTTTTAAAAATAAATTAATTAACAGGGACTTAAAATTTACGATTTTAGATTTTAGATTTACGATTTAAGGACAATTAAAGTCCACCCAACAAAAAAAGTAAACTGAGTAAACTTTAAAAACAGTGTCGACTCTAAGACACAAAGACTCTAAGACCCTATGACTCATTATAACAGGGACTTGTAAGAGACTTTTAAGAGACTTATTTTTATTTTAAAAGAACTTATTTAACAGAGACTTAGAATTTACGATTTTAGATTTTAGATTTACGATTTAAGGACAAGTAAAAGTCCACTCAACAAAAAAAGTAAACTGAGTAAACTTTTAAAAACAGTGTCGACTCTAAGACACAAAGACCCTATGACTCATTATAATAGGGACTTGTAATAGACTTTTAAGAGACTTATTTTTTATTTAAAAAGAATTAATTTAACAGGGATTGCAAGAGATGAAAAATCAAAGATTAAAAACACAATAGATAATAATTCCTTCTATTTTTTTCAAGTTACTGTTCAAGGAAAACTTGCGATTAAGAAAAGAAATTTAGATATTATCGTTAACCATAAGGAGCTTAATTATGAGTAGTAACAAGAGAGTATATGGAGTATTGATGGCGATACTAACTGTTTGTTTTGTAACATCATGCATAAAGGATAAAGAGAAGATTCAACTCAGGCTTTGCTTGCAAGCAGGAGAGTCTTATAATTTGCGAATGGTTGCAGAACAGAAGATTTCACAGACAATCCAGGAGCAAACACAGGACATTCTTCAGACGATTGGAACAGGATATACCTTCGATGTGGAAGATGTGGACTTTGATGGAAGTATTACAGTTAAAGTCACCTATCATTCAATTCTATTCAAACAGGATGGACCAATGGGAAAATTCGAATATGATTCTTCTGATCCCCCTGCTGAAATTCCTCCTATGGCTATGGGTTTTAATGCTCTTGTAGGGCAGAGTTTTACAATGATTATATCTCCTGAAGGAAATGTGAAAGATATATATGGCGTGGATGAAATGCTATCAAATATGATAGAACAACTTGATCTACCTGATTTTCCTATGATGGATGATTTGATGAAAAATTTGAAAGGACAGTTTGGTGACGAAGCCTTAAAAGAGAACATGGAAAAAATGATGGCAGTATTTCCAGATAGTCCAGTTGGCATTGGAGAACGTTGGACAAAAAGGTTGGTTCTATCAAGGGGATTCCCTATGATTCTGGATAATACATGGACACTAAAGGCACGTAAAGATGGTTTAGCCATTATTGAGGTTCGTTCTGTAGTCGAACCTAATGAGGAAGCTCCTCCTATCGATATGGGTATTATGAAAATTAATTACAAACTGTCAGGTGAGCAAAAGGGAACAATGGAAATACAGGAGATTACAGGATGGCCTGTACAAGGTGAGTTAACTCAAAAGTTTTCTGGACAGGTAGAGATGGAAGGTGCTACTCAGTTAGGTGCAAGTATGTCCTGGCCTGTTTCTATGGAAAGTGTAATCAGGTTTGAACCGTTTTAAGAATGGTTGGAAATAGGGAGTATGGTATATCATTTATCGAGACTTGGAAGTCTCTCCTACATATGGAGGAGGGGTTTCCTAACAGTGATTTATATTTGCACAAAGTATAACAATTTTTAATATATCGGGTATGAGAAAGGTAATATTAACACCATACTTATTTCTTATTTCGTTTTTCTGTTTTATAGCCATTTCTATTTCTGCCAAAGAAGAACCTCTAAAAAAGGCTACATTTATTCCCCAATGGGCACCTCAGGCACAGTTTGTAGGGTACTATGTTGCATATGAAAAAGGAATTTATAAGAAACATGGTGTTGATCTAACCATTATTCCTGGAGGACCTGAAGCATCGCCATCTGAGCTTTTAAACAGTCACCAAGCAGACTTTGCCACTCTCTGGCTATCTTCTGGGATACAGATGCGAGATGCAGGTATAGGGTTAGTCAATATTGCTCAGATTTTACAGCGGTCAGCCTTAATGCTTGTCGCTAAAAAGACCAGTGGTATAGAAACACTGCAGGACATAAACGGTAGGAAAGTTGGACTATGGGGTCTAATTTTTCAAATACAGCCAAAAGCCCTTTTTAAAAAATATGATATTCATGTAAAGATTATCTCTCAGTCATATTCTGTAAATTTATTTCTGCGGGATGGTGTAGATGTTGCATCTGCAATGTGGTATAACGAATATCATACTATCCTGAACGCCGGGATTAATCCAGAGGAGTTGACTACCTTTTTTTTCTATGAGTACGGACTGAATTTCCCGGAGGATGGTATCTATACCCTACAAGAAACATATGAAAAAGATCCTGAGTTATGCTGTGCTTTTGCTAAGGCATCTATAGAGGGATGGCAATATGCATTTGTACATCCTGAGGAAGCACTTGATGTAGTTATGAAGTATATGGAGGAGGCACACATTCCTGCAAATAGGATTCACCAGAAATGGATGCTTGAAAGGATGAAGGATTTAATATTACCAGAAGATACCTCTATCGCTATGGGAAGACTTTTATTTGATGATTATGAACGTGTAGCTCAGGGATTAAAGGAGAATAAGCTGATAGACGAAATTCCTGGTTTCGAAACTTTTTATAAAAGGTGTGATAATCATGCTAAGGAATAAAGGAATAGCATTCAAACTCATTTTTTATATACTCGTCAGTGCCTTAATCATTTTTATTCTGATATTTGGTTATAATTATATTGTTGTTCGACAAGTTATTAGCAGAAAGATTGAGGAGAGTGCAAAAAATCTTGCCCAGGCAACCACAAGCCGCATTGATATAGTACTGCGCTCTGTTGAAAAGGCTCCAGAAAATCTTGCCTGTTTCATCGAGAATTCATCCTATTCAAAAGAAGAGTTGATAAATTCTCTCCGTTCAGTAGTAGAAAATAACCCGGAGATATATGGAGGCACAATTGCATTTGAGCCATATGCATTTAATAGTGAATCGATTTACTTTGCACCCTATTTTTATAAATCCAATGGTGAGATCAAATTTACCTATCTGGGAAGCGAAACCTATAGATATTTTTACTGGGATTGGTATCAGATACCCAGAGAACTGGAACGCCCAATGTGGAGTGAACCGTACTATGATGTAGGTGGTGGTAATATCATTATGGCTACATACTCTGTTCCATTCTATAAAACAGTTGATGGAGAAAGACGACTAACGGGTATAGTAACTGCTGATATTTCTCTTTTATGGCTCCAGAAGATGGTATCTTCAATTAAAATAAGTCAAACGGGTTATGGTTTCTTAATATCGAAAAATGGGACAGTAGTAACACATCCAACAGAAAAACTGATTATGAATGAAACAATATTCAGCGTTGCTGAGGCGAGGGGAGATGCTAAATTGCGAGAAATAGGAAGAGAAATGATTAAAGGTATGTCCGGGTTTGTTCCCTTTAATAGCATTGTAACCGGAAAAAAGTGCTGGATGGTTTACGGTCCCGTATTCTCAAGTGGTTGGTCACTGGGGGTACTTTTTCCACAGGATGAGCTATTGGCAGATATTACCAGGTTGAATCGTATGGTGTTCTCTTTAGTTATAGCTGGAATTTTATTTCTTTCATTCATAATAGCATCAATTGCGAGTAACATTACGAGACCTTTAAGAACACTTGCAAAGAAAAGCGAAGAGATAGGTTCGGGGAATTTAGATGTTGAAATTCCATCCGTTAAGTCTAGAGATGAGGTAGGACAACTTACCGAATCATTTGTTTATATGAAACAATCACTGAAACAGTATATTAAAGAATTGACAGAAACCACAGCAGCTAAAGAAAGGATAGAAAGTGAATTAAAAATTGCTCATGATATTCAGATGAGCATTGTGCCCAAAATATTTCCTCCCTTCCCTGAAAGAAGTGAATTTGATATATATGCAACCCTCGAACCAGCAAGAGAGGTTGGTGGAGACTTTTATGATTTTTTCTTTATTGATGATGAACACCTTTGCTTTGTTATTGGTGATGTTTCTGGTAAAGGTGTCCCGGCTTCTCTGTTTATGGCTGTAACTAAAACCCTGATTAAGACCATTGCCTCTAAGAATATGAGTCCAAATGAAATCCTGAAGAGGGCGAATGTAGAACTATGCCATGACAACGATTCATGTATGTTTGTGACCATATTTTTAGGTATATTAAATACAAAAACAGGGGAGGTTCTTTATACAAATGGTGGACACAATCCACCTTTAATAGTGCACAAGGGTAAAGGTGGAGATTTTCTTGAAATGGAACAAGGCACTGCAATAGGTGCATTTGAGGATATAATTTTCAAAACAGAGAGATTAGTTTTACAGTCTGGTGATTATATATTTATGTATACTGATGGTGTAACAGAGGCTGTAAATAAAACTGAGGAACTTTTTTCAGAGGAAAGACTTAAAAGAGATATAAATGTTCTACTTGAAAAATCCGTTAAGGAATTGGTTTTGAATATTGTAGAAAAGATAAAAGACTTTTCACAGGGAGTGCCACAAGCAGATGATATCACTATGATGGTAATAAAGTATAAAAGGAAATTTAAAAGTTAAGGAAGAGAAATTTAACAGGGATTGGAAGAGAATATAAGAGATAAAGACTAAAATAAAAAATCTCTTTTCCAGGGGATTCTACGAACAATCTCTTAAATTACCTGTTAAAAAAAAATCTCTTTCAATCTCTTTAAATCCCTGTTGAAAATTCAAATATTTTATAATCTCTGTTGGTAATAAAACTATAGAAGGAGCGTTTTATGAGATGGTATGGATTACAAGGAATATTGTGCATTGTTGCCTTATTAATAACTGTTCAAATGCAGGCTGAGACCTGGAAGGATTTTAATGAGTTTAAAATAAATGTGGTTCTTAATCCTGAAAAGGCTTCGGATTATGCACGAGAGTTTATGGATAAGCTCAAGAAAGAAGGAACTCCACTAATTGAAGGTAATAGGGTTACCTTTATTTACGAAAATAAATCATCAGTCGACACGTTACCTATGTCTATTGTTGGAGATTTTAATGAATGGAAAGAAGAATATGATTGGTTTATAAAACTACCAGGTACAAAAATTCTTTACAAGACATTCGAATTCCCTATCGATGCGAGATTGGATTATCAATTTGTGATTGGAAATGAGTGGATTCTTGACCCCTATAATCCTAACACTATAATGAGTGGGTTTGGTCCTAAGTCCGAAGTCAATATGCCTGGTTATATCGAGGCTAATGAGATAGAATTTGACCCAAACATTCCTCATAGTCAGATAATTGCAGATTCTATATACAGCGAAATATTGGACGAAACTCGGAAGTTTAAGATTTATACACCAGCTAATTTTGATAATAAAGGCGAGTATCCCTCTTTTTATGTTCATGATGGTTATGAACTTATATCAATCGCTCGGCTTGAAAATGTCCTGGATAATATGATTTACCAGAGACGCATACAACCGCTCATAGCGATTTTTATTCCCCCTATTGATAGATTTGAGGAGTATTTTGGTGAGAAAAAATATGCAGAATTTATTATAGAAGAACTCATTCCATATATCGATGAGAAATACCCAACGATTGACAATCAGGATAAGAGATGCACTGCTGGTATATCAGCAGGTGGCACAATCTCTATAGCATTGGGGTGGAATTTTCCAGAGGTGTTTGGATGTATAATATCACAATCAGGAGTTGTATACATTGATGACGGGTATAACAACTATCTAAAATATTTTATAGAACAGCCCAGAAAAAATCTTAGACTCTATGTTGATGTAGGAACCTTTGAATGGCCATGGATGGTTGAAACAAACAGACTATTCAAGTCTGTCCTTGATGAGAAAAATTATCCCAATTCATATATGGAGTTTAATGAGGGGCATTCATGGGGAAGTTGGAGGTCTCATATTAAATACGGTCTTGAGTATCTGTTAGGAAATTAGTAAATCCCAAAAACAAGCAGTAAACGTCCCAATTATTCCATATTTACTCCATTGAACATTTAACATATCATCTACTCACTACTCACTACTTTATCCATAACATTTAACATCTAACATTAAACATTTAACATTAAAAATTCCACATATTGTCCACTCACTAATGGCTACTCACTACTCACTACTTTATCTATAACATTCAACATTTTAACGGTATGTAAAACAGGGTAAGATAATTAAGTTGGGTTGTAGCAGCGAAAAAAAACTCTAAGACTATGCAAATAAATTACTGTTCAGGTAGCCAAATAATTCAGCCATGCAGTTTAGAAGGATTTGTCTATCAAATAGATCCATATATTGGCTGTGAACATCACTGTTATTACTGTTACATACTAAACAAACCAGGAATTAAGGAAGGAGAAATCCTTATTCACAAAGACCTTACGGACAAACTGAATAAAGGGCTATCTAAACTTGAATCCCAGACCATCTATATGGGTATGAATACTGACCCCTATCAGCCATCTGAGGAAATCTATAAGCAGACTCGACAGGTTCTTGAAATACTTTTAAATCGTGACCTTTCTGTTTGTATACTTACAAAATCTGACATGGTTGTCCGAGACATTGATTTACTAAAAATTATGAAAGGTTCATCAGCGGGTATCTCAATTGCCTTTCAGGATGAAGATACAAGAAAGCTTTTCGAGGCAAAAGCTCCTTCAAATGAGAGGAGAATTGAAGCTTTAAAAAAGTTAAAGGAAGCAGGTATCCAAACCTACACTTTAATATGTCCAGTGATGCCTTTTATCACTGATGTGGAATCTCTTATAGATATGGTTAAACTGTACTCAGATACTATCTGGTTGTATGGATTAAAAATCTCTGCTGAGAAAGACAGAAATTGGCAGAATATTCGAGAGATACTAAATAATAGTTATCCAGAGATTACAGAACAGTATAGACAGATAGCATTCTCGAAAGAACATCTTTACTGGAAGGAATTAAGGGAAAAACTGAATATGCTCAAGCTGAAAAGAGGACTGAACTTGAGAATAGAATTGTGAAATAAAGGGAAAAATTTTTAAATGTTGGATTTTAATTAGCCCACTCGCAATAATAAATACTGAAAACAGTCATTGCGAGCCGTAGGCGAAGCAATCGCATAGTGTGGTGGGTTTTAAAATAGAGAATGAGATTGCTACGTCCCGATTGTCATCGGAACTCGCAATGACAGAGGTTAGTGATGAGATTGTCGCGACTTTAATTCGTTCAGTCTTGCAATGACAGATACTGAAAACAGTCATTGCGAGCCGTAGGCGAAGCAATCGCATAGTGTTGGGTTTTAACAATAGAGAATGAGATTGCCACGTCCCGATTATCATCGGGACTCGCAATGACAGAAACATAAGGAGGGAAATGATTATTCAAGAAATCAGGCAGGAAATATTAAAATATATTGATAATGAATATCGTGATAGTGCGAGGAGGTTTATTAAAGAGGGTATAACTTTGCATGGTGTAAAGACTCCTATAGTGAGAAAGATATCCCAAAAATACTTTTCAAAAATCAGAACGAAAACTAAGGAAGATATATTACACTTATGTGAGGATTTGTTAGAATTCGATTATAGTGAAGAAAAGACTATTGCCTTTGATTGGGCTTTTCGTCTTAAGGGGAAGTATGAACCATCTGATTTTTATATGTTTGAGTCATGGTTGAAACAATATGTATCTAACTGGGGGGCATGTGATGATTTCTGTACACATGCATTTGGTGCATTCATTTTTCAATTTCCTGAGTTTAGACCAAAAGTAAAACACTGGACAAAATCTAATAATAGATGGTTAAGAAGGGCATCTGCTGTAGTAATGATTTATTCAATTAGAAGAGATAAATATCTAAATACTATTTTTAAAATAGCCGACATGCTTCTATTAGACCAGGATTATATGGTTCAGAAAGGTTATGGATGGATGTTAAAAGATGCGAGTAATTTATATCCAGAAAAAGTTTTTCGATATGTCATGAGACACAAGCAAAAGATGCCCAGAACCGCCTTGAGATACGCAATTGAGAAGCTCTCACCAGGATTGAGAAAGAAGGCAATGACAAAGGATTGAAAAAAAGAACCTTACAGGATGGTTTACAGTTCTTACAATCCACATAAGAAACTATAGCATTCATAATTTTTTCTTGACTTTTGGCTCTTTTTCCATTATACTAATGCTAAACCCGCTTTGTGTTAATTTTTTCCAAAGGATGAAAGCTACAATATTTGTTGGATATTAAAAGGATAGGAGGTAATATGGAGAAGATAAAATATAGGCAGTGTATTATTGGGATATCGATTCTTATTTTTGGAACAGCTGCTGTATTTGCTGATGCTCCCGATACCCTATGGACCAGAACATTTGGAGGTTCAAGCTGGGAAGTTGGTTATTCAGCCCAACAAACTACTGATGGCGGGTACATCATTGCTGGGTATACCTTATCATTCGGTGACCCATATGGTGATGTTTATCTAATCAAGACATACGAAAATGGTGATACAGCCTGGACGAGGATATATACAGGATTTGGCGAAGATGGAGCTCGTTCAGTTAAACAGACATCAGATGGTGGCTACATTGTTGCTGGACAGACGGCTTTTATTGGAGGTTATTACGATGTTTATCTTATAAAGACAGATACTTCTGGAAATATAGTTTGGACATATACATATGGGGGTACAGGCAGTGATATAGCATGGGATGTTGAACAGACCTCAGATGGTGGTTATATACTCACAGGTGTTACAAGTTCATTTGGAGTAGGGGGTCGTGATGTTTACCTTATTAAGACCTTGAGCAATGGAGATGAAGACTGGTCAAGAACCTATGGTGGAAGTGAATGGGAGTATGGTCATTCGGTTCAGCAAACCTCTGATGGTGGATACATAATAGTAGGTTATACAAACTCATTTGGAGCTGGAGGCGATGACATATACCTTATAAAGACCGATGCAAGTGGAAATCTAACTTTTCCTCCCAAAACTTTTGGTGGAACAGGTAATGAGCAGGGTCATTCGGTTAAGCAGACCTCTGATGGTGGTTACATAATAGCAGCTCATACATGGTCATATGGTGCAGGTGGTACTGATGTCTATCTTTTAAAGACTAATGCGAGCTGTGATTCAGTATGGGCTCGAACATACGGAGGCTCGGATTGGGATTGGGGTTATTCAGTTCAACAGACTGCCGATGAAGGTTATATCGTTGCTGGCTACACAAATTCGTATGGTGAGGGTGGTAGAGACATCTACCTTGTAAAAACAGATGCTTATGGTGACACAGCCTGGACAAAAACATGTGGAGGCGTAAATGATGAAGAAGGCTATGAAGTTCAGCAAACATTCGATGGAAGTTATGTTGTCGCTGGATATACAGCATCATTCGGTTTAGGTGGAAATGATGTTTATCTTGTCAAGTTAAAACCTACGGATGAGTTAGGCTTTCATCCTGGACACCATGATTGGCAGTTTGCTAATACTGAAGTAAATATGTGGCCAGAGAGCTGGTGGAGTCAGTTTGACTATACTCAACCACCATACCCTGTATGGTTTCAGTTCCTCTATCAACTTACATCCTCATCAGTCTTTCCTGATTGGCCTTTGTTCGTTTCAGCCTTTGGTGAAGACCAATGTTACTGTGATCCTCCGCTTATTTACAGTATAGAAGCTGAAAATGTGTGGTGCTCAATTATAGGTCCCTGGTCAGGTTCTTGCTTTGGATTTGCTATTTCAAGTCTACTTTTCTTCGATAACTATTTGAATCTACAAACAGAGTTCCCAGGGTACGATTCGCTATATTCCGTTCCTATAAATGATGAAAGTCGCATGATGGTAAATAAATACTGGATATATCAGTTTGGTAAAGCTCAACAACAGAATATCAATGATAACTGGCTTACGACAACACCAGCCCAGACGCTTGCGGCCTGTTATGCAATGTTCACTCCTGGCGTTGATAGCAGGATTCTGGTGCTGTTTAATAACTATGGCTTTGGTGGTCATGCTGTTGTTCCATACAAATTGGAGGTTGATCCTATAGATCCTGAGATTAATTACCTGTATGTGTATGACTGTAATTTTCCTGGAGACGATACTAAACGTATCGTAATCGATACTGATGCTAATACCTGGTTTTATAATGTTTTTCCCAATTGGGGTGGTGATAAATTTCTATTTCTAATGGACCCAATTGGCAACTATACGACAAATCCTATGCTACCAAAGTCTATTCCTCCTCGTGAGCGGTGGATAGGTAAAAAAACACCGAAAGTCTCTGATTGCGTTAAATTTTACGTCTTACCCACAGAAAATGCTATTCTTGAATCACCTGCCGGTAATATTGGTCGAGTTGGAGATTCGCTCTTTTCTACACTTACGGATGGGTTCCCGATTATACCGATTACCGGGCAGGAAACACCACCTATAGGGTACTATCTACCAAATGACATTTGGAATAGCCAGTTTTCTGGCGCTGAAGACTCGATATTCTGGTTGAGTATGATTACAGACTCAATTGTGATTTCTTACTGGCGTTCAGGAGTCGATGATAGCGAAACCGAACAATTCCGTTATCCTGGAAATGACAGCACTTTCCTTGTATTGAATCCTGATGGTGAAAACCGAATGTATGATGTTCACCTCATTAGCATCTGCCCGGATTCTGAGATTTTCTACATTGTAAACGATATTTCAACAGAACCCGGTGATTCAAACCGCTATGCAATAAAGCCAGGTTCTCAGTTGCAATTGGACAATTATGGTGAAGATAAGGACTATAACTTAAGGATTGAAATACCGAGTGAAAATGGTGCTCCTGTTTTCTTCCATGAAGGTATTATTTTATCTGAGAACTCATCACATCTGGTAATACCAGATTGGAGGCAAAATAATGACTCTTTGATAATCTTAGTCGATTCTGGTATGACTGGAGATTTCTCTGATACTATATCATATGATAACGAAGGTGACATCGGTATATATGAGAACCCTCAAACTGTCTTCTTAACCCCTATATGTGAACCAAACCCATTTCGGAATGTAACCTCGATAAAGTATAGTTTAGCAAAGAGCACCAATGTGCACATAGTGATTTATGATCTTATTGGTCGAGAAGTGAGAGAGCTTTTAAATAAAATGGAGAATAAAGGAGTTCATAGCTTAATATGGGATGGAAGAGATAATTCTGGAAGGAGAGTTCCAAGCGGTGTTTATTTCTTGAGATTCGAAGCAGATCAAAGTAAACAAACAAGTAAACTATTGATGATGAGATAGAAAGATAGGTCTTAGGGTAAATTTAGAAGTTAAAAGGCAAAAGTAAAAAGGAAAAAGTAATTGGGTTTATTGAGTTTATTGGGTTTATTTAGTTTGTTTGGTTTATTTAGTTTTGTTGGTTTAGCAGAAATTTTTAAAAAATACGCAATTCGCAATCCGGAATGTATTTCTAAATTTCCCTTTTTACTTTTAACTTTTTCCTTGTCATTATTCAATTGTCAATTGCCTTGAAGGAATAGTTTCTCATTAAATTATTTCTGTAGGGCGTTTGCAATTACAAGTTTTTGTATCTCATTCGTACCCTCATATATTTGAGTTATTTTTGCATCACGCATATACTTCTCTACAGGATATTCCTTCATATAACCGTAACCACCCAGGACCTGAACTGCCTGTGTTGTAACCTCCATTGCTACATCAGATGCGAAAAGTTTTGCCATTGATGAATACTTAGAGATATCTTTTGCACCTGAATCGATATACCGTGCTGTCTGATATGTAAGTGCCCTTGCTGCCTCAACCTTTGTAGCGAGTTCAGCCAGCATAAAGCTAATTCCCTCAAAATTTATTATAGTTTTTCCAAATTGTTTTCTAACCTTGGCATATTTTATTGCCTCATCAAGTGCTCCCTGGGCAATTCCAACTGCCTGTGCTGCAACACCTGGTCTTGTACGGTCAAATGTCCTCATTGCAATTAGGAATCCTGCTCCTTCTCTCAGGATGAGATTTTCTTTTGCTACTTTGACATCTTGAAATATTAATTCTCTTGTCATAGATGCCCTTATTCCGAGTTTATTTTCCTCCTTTCCAAAAGAAAATCCTGGACTTTCCTTATCTACGATAATTGCAGAAAGTCCTCTTGCACCCTTTCCTGGTTGTGTTACAACAATCACCACATAAATATCTGCTACACCCCCGTTTGTTATCCACTGTTTTGTTCCATTAATGATGTAGAAATCACCGTCCTTAACAGCTTTAGTATTCACATTTCCAACATCAGAACCTGCATCTGCTTCAGTTAATGCAAAGGCACATAGTTTCTCTCCTGAAGTGATTGGAGGGAGGTATTTTTTCTTCTGTTCTTTGTTACCAAAAAGGATTATTGGTGTAGCACCAAGTGCGTTAGCAGCATATGTTGTAGCAACACCTGCACAAACCTTTGATATTTCCTCCACTGCAAGACATAATGCAAGATTCGTCAATCCCATTCCCCCGTATTCAGCAGGTATAAATATTCTTAATAGGTCAGCCTTTCCAAACTCCTTGATTATCTCATGTGGAAACTCACCCTTTTCATCAAGTTCATTCCTCAGTGGCAAAACCAACTTCTGTGAGATATCTCTTGCAGTATCCCTTACCATCAATTCCTCTTCACTAAGGAAATAATCCACTTGAACCTCCTGGTATAATATTCACTATATAGGATGTCTTTTAACCACAGATTGCACAGATAAAAAATAGATTGTATCTTTCTTCTTTTGCCTTTATCTCTTAAGTTCTCTTCAAATCCCTGTTAATATTTTTTAAAAAATTGCTATATTCTTTTCTGCCTCTGTAAATCCTGCGGTTACATCTTGGCATAGGGTATAAAAAGACGTTCATATTCATCCTGAGCAAATCTATCAGTCATTCCAGCGATATAGTCGCAAACTACCTCTTCTGGTGTATATTCTTCAATCCTTGTCAGATAATCTGGTGGAAGCTGTCTTGGATCTTCCAGGTATCTTCTAAAAAGGTCGATAACGTATTTTCTTGCTTTGAGCTGCATCTTCAATACCTTGTAATGAGAGTAAAGATTTTTATATAGAAAATTTTTAAGTACCTTCTGTTTTTCGAGCATTTGTGGGGAGAAGTTTACAATAAGGTTATGAGACCTGACATCGTCAATGGATTTTATATTAAATTCTGATATATTTTTCTCTGTCTCTGTTAGAACATCAGTTGTTTGAAGTGCAATGAGTCTGCGTATGGTTCGTGCAATTGCCTTTTCCTCTGAGATATTATCTTTTTTTACACTATGGTATATATCATTAAAAAGGGGTATGTTTTCGAGTTGTTTAACCGTTATATAACCAGATTTAATGCCATCATCTAAATCGTGTGAGTTATAAGCGATTTCATCTGCGACATTTATCACCTGTGCCTCAACAGTGGGAGAGAGGTGAGGTTCAAATTCTACAAGGTCATCTATATTTGGGACATCATAAAGAGTTCTATGCTTCACAATTCCTTCTCTCGTCTCATAAGTAAGATTTAGTCCGCGAAAATCAGGATAGCTGTCCTCAATGAAATCCACAACCTTTAGTCCCTGGTGATTATGTTCAAAACCACCTTTATCCTCCATAAGTTCAGCAAGTGCCTCTTCACCTGCATGTCCAAAGGGTGTATGCCCTATATCATGAGCTAAGGCTATACTTTCAGTCAGATCCTCATTCAATTTTAATGCTCTTGCAATTGTTGTGGCTATTTGTGAAACCTCTATAGTATGTGTAAGCCTCGTCCTGTAATGGTCACCTTCATGGTTAACAAAAACCTGAGTTTTATATTCAAGACGACGGAATGCTGTTGAGTGTATAATTCTATCTCTATCCCGTTGGTAACAGGTCCTATATGGTCTTTTCTCTTCCTTATATTTCCTTCCCTTTGTGGCTCTACTCTTCATAGCATAAGGTGCGAGGAATTTCTCCTCAATGGATTCATATTCTTCTCTATTCCTCATTAAATACTCCCTTCTTATTTAATCTCGCCTTTGTATTTTTTCCAAATACCGGCAAAATGTTCGAGCTTTTTATCAACCAGATAATGAATAGTTCCTGGATTGTATGTACCGTCCTTTGTCTTATTACTAGCCTTCATCCCTGTGAGTATCTCTATGCCGTCATTTATTGTATTTACTGAATATATGTGGAATTTATCTCCCTTTACAGCCTCAAGTACGTCTTTTCTCAACATAAGGTCTTCTACATTTTTTTCTGGGATGATAACTCCCTGATTGCCTGTAAAACCTTTTGCTTTGCATACATCAAAAAATCCCTCTATCTTCTCATTGATGCCACCTATAGGTTGAATTTCACCATTTTGGTTTACAGAACCTGTGACGGATATATCCTGTCGAATTGGAATATCTGATAGACTTGATAAAATAGCATATAGTTCTGTAGATGAGGCAGAATCACCTTCTACACCAGAATAAGACTGTTCAAAGCAGAGGGAGGCACTTACAGTAATTGGTTTATTTTCTGCATACATATCTCTCAGGTAGCCAGATAGAATATATACACCCTTGCTATGGATTGGGCCAGAAAGTTCAACCTCCCTTTCAATATTAATTATACCTCCACTTCCTGCACCTGTTTTAGCTGTTATTCTCATAGGTCTGCCGAACATATAATCACCGATACTATAGACAGAAAGACCATTAACCTGTCCGACAACCTTACCTGAGACATCTATCATAATTGTATCGTCTTTTATATTCTCTTGTATCTTCTCCTGGTATAGACTCTCTCTATATATACGTTTATCAATTGCTTGGTCAATATCCTCTCTCTTTATCATCTTTTTGCCCTTTTTTCTTGCCAGATAGTTTGCTTCTCGTAGAATATCGGCTATATGATTAAATCTGGTTGAAAGTTTTTTCTGTTTACCCGCAAGTCTCACACCATATTCAACAATACGGGCTATAGAATCCTTGCTGAACTTAAGTAGATCCTCCTCTTTTTGAAGCGTTGATACAAAGACCGCATATTCTGTAACTGATTCATCTTTATTGGGCATAACCCAATCGAAGTCTGCCCTTATTTTGAATATTTTCTTGAAATCATCATCTCGATGAAAGAGTAGATGATATATAAAGGGCTCACCAATTAGTATAACCTTTACGTCTATATCAATTGGTTCGGGCTTCAATGCAGAAAGAGTAAGCATAAAAAATGTATCATATGTCTGAATCTCAAGTCTTCTGGTTTTCAGTGTGCGTTTTAGGGCATTCCAAACTCCTGGTTCAATCAGCACATCAAGTGCATTCATGATAAGAAATCCACAATCCGCTTTCAGGAGAGAACCAGCTTTAATATTTCGGTAATCTGATACCCATCCTGCAGGTGTAGCCTTCCTTTCAATAGAACCAAATAAATTTTTGAATGTTGGTGATACCTCAAAGATGACTGGTGCCTTTTTGGTATTACTGTTATCCACAATAAGGTTAACTTGATATTCTAAATAAGGTTCAGTATCCTTATTAGGCTTATTTTTGGATAAGAGTTTTCCTCTATTTTCCATAATTGATTCCTCTACCTCTTTAAGGAATTCTTCAACTGCTTTAATATTATATTTTTCCTTTATATCAGAAAGAACTTCCTGAATGAAAGGGTGAAGAGTTTTTCGGTCAACTTCCATCATCTCTTTATCGGCTTCTTTCTTTATATTACTTAATTTTTTAATTGTTTTTTCAAGTTCAACAGACAGCTTGTTATAGGTCTCCTGCATTCTTTTAACATCTTCATCTGATATCTTACCATGTCTTGCTAATGACCTAACTTGTTCAAAGTTAACAGGTTTTTCTTTATATACTGGGAAGAGATCAGGTTTTGTAAATGGACCAACCTGAACCTGCACTACAGCAAAGCCTTGCTTTGCCACCCTACTCTCGAATTTTGCAAGGATATCTTGCTCTTTCTTTTTAAATATCTCTATAATAGCGTTTCTTTTTTCTCTGTGTTGTTCACTCTCGAGGATAATAGGTATGTTTTTAATGATATTTCCTATGTTTTCTTCAACATCCTTTTTGAATTTTCTTCCCATACCCATCGGCAGCACTATAAGTCTTGGTGAGTCTGGATTTCTAAAATTATTTACATAACACTTATCAGTTGGAATTTGTTTTTTTCTATTACTCTTATCTATAAGAAGTTTCACAGCAGTTGTTTTTCCTGTACCTGCAGCTCCTGTAACGAAGATATTATAACCTATGCTGTTTATATCAAGTCCTACTTCAAGCGCCTCAACAGCCCTTTTTTGACCTATTATCTTCTTATTCTTTTCTATATTTTCCTTAGTTAATTCTACACATTTCACATCACAATTCCATACAAGTTCATCTGGTTTTAATTCACGATAACCCATACTTCCCCTCCAATGAATAATAGTATTGCCAAAAACTTAACCACATAGAGCAGTTTGTGAAAAGCGAAGAGAGAAAGGCCTAACTTGCCTGACGCCTACCCCGCCTTGGCGGGGACAGTCAGGAAGCCTCACCCTACATTTTCCTCTCTCTTACCCAGTCTACTGCATTCTTTATAATTCTCATACCGTGGGGAATGCCATCTTTCCACATGCCTGGATACTGATTGGACAGAAAGAATCTCTCTGGATGGGGCATCAATCCAAATATCCTACCAGTATTATCACATATCCCTGCAATTGCATTATTGCTCCCATTGGGATTATAGGGATATTCCATAATCGGTTCATCATTATCACCAATGTATGCAAGAACTCTGTTATATTTAACATCCTCAACTATGACTCTACCCTCTCTATGAGCGACAGGCAGCTCTATAATATTTAATCCTTTAGTAAAGACACAATTTGAATCTGTAACCCTTAACCTTACCCATCTGTCCTCGAATCTTCCATTTGCATTCTCTGTTAGTGTTACACCATTTCCCAATAATCCAGATTTCAATAGAACCTGAAAACCATTACATATACCCAGAACAAGTGTGTTCCTCTTAAGGAAATCAAGGACTGTTTCTCTCAGGAATTCCTTAAAATATACAGATAATATCTTACCACTGGAAATAGAATCTCCATAGGAAAAACCTCCTGGAAGTACAAGAATGTCATATGAAAGTAATTTAGAGGGTTTTTGTTCAAGTCTTCTGATTGTAATCTCATTAACATTTGCGCCACAGGTTTGGAAGGCTATCTTTGTTTCGAGGTTGCAGTTTATTCCAGGAGCATATAATATGAGCACCTTGACCATAATAATCCAACCAAAAAAGGGATAAAATAAGTTAAACTCAAAGTTGTTTAAGATACCTGAAATTATTAGAGGAGGTATAAATTGGTGGGCTATCAACTCAAAGTATTAGTTTTCTTTCATTATTCGTTACGAATAAGAGTCAACATAGTCTTTACAGCCTCCTCGAGACCTGTAAATACTGCTCTTGAAATTATACTGTGCCCAATGTTGAGTTCAACAATATGAGGTACAGATAGAATTCCTTTCATATTATGATATTCAAGTCCATGACCTGCATGAACCTCAAGTCCAAGTTCATGAGCTACTATTGATGCCTCTTCGAGTCTTTTTATCTCTTTTTCAATATGTGATGTTTCGCAGTAAGACTTTGTATTCAATTCTACGGCATCTACACTGAGTAGTTTTGCGGTCTCCATTATAAATGTATCAGGCTCGACAAAAAGTGTGACACTTATTCCTTTATCCTTTAGTATGCTGATTGTTTTTTTTATATCTTCCTTGTTTTTTGATAAATCGAGTCCACCCTCTGTTGTCTGTTCGCCCTCTCTTTCAGGAACGAGACAGGCATGATGTGGTTTTATCCCACAAATAAAATTTACTATTTCAGGGTCTGTACACAATTCGACATTCAGACTGGTCTTTGTAATGTCCCGAATAAGCCTTACGTCTCTTTCTGTTATATGTCTTCTATCAATTCTTATATGGCAGGTTATTCCATTTGCTCCTGCAAGTTCAACAATAGGAACTGCATCTACAGGGTCAGGGTAGGGGGTACCTCTCTGTGACCGTAGTGTAGCTATATGGTCTATATTTACACCAAGTCTCATGGTGAAATTATCCAAAATTGTGTATTAAGAAACCATTCACCCCGCCTTTGGCGGGGCAGGGATTATCACAAGATGCAATCGATTGAGTTATTAAGTAATTGAGTTATTTCCAAATGTGTTCTTAAATTACTTAATTACCCAATGACCTAATTACTGTTTTTTTAAAATAATCTGTGTTTACCCTGTTAAATAAAGCCCAATTTGTGACTACAAACAATTTGCTTTTATAAATATTTAACAGGGTGAATCTGTGGTTTGTGCATATTCTGGGATTATTATAACACGAATTTAAATTTTTGTCAAGAAAATATTTCGAACCACAGAGAACAGTTTGCGAAAAGTGAAGAGTGAAAGTGAAGTTGGTTTATATTTTCACAGGAGCATCAACAAACTTCTTACCAGGATAATTTAATCGAGATATATAAATTATTCAGGTGACAAACAGAAATTTATTGACAAATGCAAAAAAATCTGTTATAATTAATATTTGTAATCAAGTTTTTTTTGTAATTTTAATGTGTTAAAAAGATGCAGAAAATTGATGGAATATTAAAGGATATGGAAAGGAAAGATATAAAGTTTATCGATCTCTGGTTTACTGATATACTTGGATGTATCAAGAATCTTACAATTCCTCGAAATGAGTTCAAGAAGGCTGTCAGTGAAGGAATATGGTTCGATGGTTCCTCGGTTGAGGGATTTGGTAGGATTTATGAGAGCGATATGTACCTTATACCTGATATTAATACTTTTCTTCCCTTGGGTAAAGAGGAACCACTATCAGCAAGAGTGATATGTGATGTATATTCTCCGGACCATTCTCCATTTTCAGGTGACCCAAGAGGAGTTCTAAAAAGAGCAATTAAGGTTGCTTTAGATAGTGGATATAATATCAATATTGGAGCAGAACTCGAATTTTATCTATTCCGCAGGGATGATAGTGTGACACCTATGTTTTATGACAGGGTAGGGTATTTTGACCTGGAAGGGGATATAGCACTGAAAATGAGAAAAGAGATTACAGAAAAACTTCACGAACTTGGTATTGCTGTGGAGACTGGGCATCACGAGGTTGGACCAGGTCAACATGAGATAGACCTTAAATATACAGATGCCCTTACAATTGCTGATAGCGTAGTAACAGCAAAGACTATAATAAAACGCACAGCAGAAAGGTATGGAACAGTAGCAACATTCATGCCCAAGCCAGTTTTTGGTAAACCCGGCAATGGAATGCATCTACATCAGAGTATCTTTATAAATGATAAAAATGCATTTGCAGATAATAGTGATAAATATGGATTGTCTGAACTTGCTTATAATTATCTTGGTGGTCAGCTTAAGCATGCCAGAGAGATATGTGTACTCCTTGCACCTACTATAAACTCTTACAAAAGACTTATTTCGGGCTATGAGGCTCCTGTGTATATATGCTGGGGACAGATGAATCGCTCTGCCCTTATCAGGGTGCCCAGAATTAGCAAAGGGAAGTTGGATTCAAGGAGACTTGAGATTAGGTGTCCGGATCCATCGGCAAACCCCTATCTTGCATTTGCATCCCTGATAATGGCTGGTCTGGACGGTATTGAGCAAAAACTTGCTCCCTCTACACCACATGAAGAGAATGTGTTTGAGTTAGATGATGAATCTTTGGAAGGAATGACTACATTACCAAGGTCATTGTTTGAGGCATTGGATGAATTCGAGAACTCGGATATTGTTAAAAGAACACTTGGTGAAAATCTAAAAAAGAAGTATCTGAATATCAAAAGGAGAGAGTGGGAGGAGTATTCTACTCAGGTCTCAAGCTGGGAAATCGAAAAATATTTAAATATTTATTAGAGGTTCTTGAGTTATAATCTGTTTGTTATTTCATATTACGCTATAAAAACGGAGTATGTGATAACGCCATAGAGTATCCCTTTACAGAATAAACATGGTTATTGCCTGCCCCGCCAAGGTGGGGCACTACAAAAAGGGGGTGTTTTGAAACGTATTACATTGGTAATATTCCTTGTACTTTTTCTTTTATTATCAAATTTACTCGAAGCTAATCCAAGATACAGCCTTATAAGGTTTTATACAGATGATGTTGCAGGAATTGCAAGTTTGGGACTTGATATTGTAAAGGTAAAGAAGGGTATAGCAGTTGAAGCTGTGGTTCCTGAACATAAGATGTATCAAATCGAGGGTGAAAATTATGAGGTTATTATCGCTGATATGGAGGAGTATTACTCAAGTAAGATGAGTGGTAGGGAGGGCTTTGGGGATTTTTATACGTTTGACGAGGCATATGCAATTATCGATTCTCTTACAATGAGTTATCCAGAGTTGGTAAAGATAAGATGGGAGATTGGTGAGGGATGGCGGGGTAATAAGATATATGCTCTAAAGATATCTGATAATCCTGAGATTGATGAGGATGAACCAGAAGTCCTTTATGATGCCTGCATCCATGCCAGAGAACCCGTTACTGTAAATGTTTTAGTAGAAAGCATGAGAACCCTTCTCCAGAATTATGGTGATGACCCTGAGATAACATTCCTGCTTAATAACAGACAGCTTTACTTTATTCCAATATTAAATCCAGATGGATATCTATATAACGAGAGCACAAATCCTGGTGGTGGAGGGATGTGGCGAAAGAATAGACGTTCAGATGAGGATGACAAGTTTATAAGGTATACATACGGAGTTGATCTCAACAGGAACTTTCCATATATGTGGGGATACGACGATGTAGGCTCATCACCATATATGTGGGATGAGACATATAGAGGTCCCTCTCCTGCATCTGAACCAGAAACCCAGGCGTATATTCAGTTTGTTGAAGAATATAATTTTATTTCAAACCTTTGTTATCACTCCTATGGTGGAATGTTATTACATCCCTGGGGTTATAATGGTGAACTCCCTCCTGATTATACTGAATATTACGAGCCTTTTGCAATATACCTTACGAGTGATAATAACTATCGATATGGTACGCCAGGAGACCTTCTATATAATGTTAATGGTGGAACATTAGATTGGTTCTATGGTGAGAAGGGATGTTACTCGCTCTCTCCTGAGGTTGATGGAGCATATTTCTGGGATGAAGCAGCCATACAGAGAAATCTAAATGAGTGCATCCCAATGAACATAAAGCTTGGTCTTGCCTCTGGTCCATATTTGACCTATAAAGAGCATAGTGTTGAAGATAGTGAATATGGAAACGGAGATGGAGGTATTGATACCTCAGAAACCATTGATATGCCGATTATAATTGAGAATGTAGGAATTTTTGATGGTGTAAGCAGAGTAAGTGGTTTATTATCCACAAGAGATGCTTATATAGAACTTGAAAATGCCCTATCGACGTTTGGATATATGTCAGAGCAAGAAGAGACTGTTTCTGTCAATCCCTACAGGTTTTCCTGTTCTCCAGATTGTCCTGAAGGGCATATGGTGCCTTTCTTACTTACACTGGTTGGCAACGATTATTTTTCACAATCAGAGTTTAATGATATAGTTGGAGAGCCTACTTTTGTATTTTTTGATGATTTCGAAGAAGGAGGAGGAAATTGGATATGGGATTCACCCTGGGCAATTACATCATCACAGTCACACTCCCCGAATAACTCTGCAACAGATAGTCCAGGTGGGAATTATAGTAATAACTGGGATAGATCAATGACCATGAATTGTTATGTAGACCTTTCCTGTGCATCCTATGCAGAACTCTCATTCTATCACGAATACTTTATCGAGTATGGTTGGGACTACGGATATTGTGAGGTTTCGATAAATGGGGGTATAACATGGTCAACTCTAAAGGGATTTACAGGTCAGCAATCATTATGGATACAAGAATGTATATCCTTAGAAGATTATTGTGGAGAAGCAAGTCTAAGGATTAGATTCAGGATAGATACCGACACCTATGTTACAGAAGATGGTTGGTACATCGATGACGTTGCTATTACTGCGTCTTCGCCTGGTAATCATGCACCATCATCACCTATTCCACGTTATCCGGTTGATGGAGATACGATATACTCATCAATACTCGTGGTGGAGAATGCTGTGGACCAGGATGGTGATGAACTTAGCTATGGTTTTAAGGTTTATACAGATTCGCTCCTTACAAATCTTATAATTGATACAACTGGAATAGAAGAGGGGATAGATACAACCATTTGTGAGCTGCAGTTACCAATTGGAACTTATTACTGGAGATCATATGCCGAAGACTCGCTTGAGAGAGGGCTTTGCTGTTTCCCAGAAAGTTTTACCTTGATAGAGACTGGAGTTACTGAAGATGTAAAGAGATCCCTACCGAATATATATCCTAATCCAGCAAAGGGATTACTAAAGATTGATTATGGAATAATTGGTGGAAATCCAGGTAAATCCTCGATAAAGATATATGACATATCTGGTCGTCTTATATGTGTTATATCTGGCAAACAAAATGTTCTCATATGGAACGGGATAGATAATAATGGGGTTGAAGTTTCAAGTGGGATATACTATTTGGAAATAGATAGGGGAATAAGAAAGAAGGTTATATTTATTAAATAAAAAACTGCTTATAGGAAACTCTGGAATTTTTTAATTTAGTTTACAATGCCTTTCTTGTTTGTTTATTTTCTTATATTTACTCCTGTTGATTCATTATATGTAGTTGACATACAGGATAGATGGATATCAGAGGATAAATTTGAACACATATTTGTATCTGCATTCCTATTAGGAACTACCTATTATATGAGCCATTACGAGTTTAGTTGTTCAGAAAGGAATGCAAGTCAAATTGCAGTTGGGGTGTCTCTATCTATTGGTATCTGCAAGGAATTATATGACCTTACATGCAGAGGTAATCCGAGTTACAAGGATATTTTCGCAGATATTATTGGGGTTGTTGTTGGGGTTCTAATTTTTACATTATGAAATTGTCTATAATGTTTGTTGCACTTGTCTGTATTCTATTGCTGTTTCTTTTAGTAGGTGAAAGAATTGCATTAAATATGTTTAGAAAGGGAATGAATGAACTTATGAATGTTCTGCTTGTCGATGCTGTAACAGAGGATAGCTTAAGAATTATAAATCTTGATAAGTTGATGATATCCGCCTTCAGACGGAAGAAGCTTAGAAAGAATGAATTAAAAGCTCTTTCTACTATGGTTGACACTGTTATGATTGATAGTGTGATTTCAAACAAGGAGAGAGATAGAGTTCTTCAATTTATGGAGATGCTTGTAAGAGGGTAGATAATAATATATTTAACGGGGTTCACCCCGTTAAATAGAAGCGTTTACTGTTGCTCACTGGCATTTATAGTTATGATATTTAACAGGGTAAACAGTAAGGAAGCTTGCCTGCCTGACGGTAGGCAGGTAATGAGACTTGAGGCTGGAAGCATGAGAGTGGGAAAAGACATAACAAGCTTCGAGCATCAAAAAATCGAGCATCGTTACGAGCATCGACAACGATAAACAATGTTTGTATTTTTATTTCTATCCTCTTAATATTAACTAACTACGAATTTTCTTAAAGGTTCAGGTTTAATAATGAAGGAGGGTTAGAACATGTTATATTTATTTTTCATTACACTCTTATATACAACAACACCTGCGGAGCTTACGTACCCTTTACAAGGAACCAATATAGTTTTCGTCATATCCCAGAAAAATTTCAGGGATGAAGAGTATCTTATACCCAGGGAGATTTTTGAAGGGCTTGGAGCGGAAGTTTCTGTTGCTTCAGAAGACACAACGACTGCAATAGGCATGCTTGAGATTTCTGTTAAGCCTGATATGCGATTAGACGATATTTCGCTTAAGGACTTTGATGTAATAATACTTGTGGGTGGTAGCGGTTCCGTAATCTTCTGGGGTAATGAGCATTTACATAAGAATCTTATAGAGGCTGCTGATTCAGGTAGAATAATTGGTGCTATATGCCTTGCACCAGGTATTCTTGCCAGGGCAGGTTTATTAAAAGAAAGGAAGGCAACCGTATGTGCCAGCCCTGGAGCAAAGAAACTTTTTGAAGAAGAAGATGTTATATATACTGGAAACGAAGTAGAGAGAGACAAAAATATAGTTACTGCAGATGGTCCAGCAGCTTCTAAGGTATTTGCAGACGAAATTATTTCTGTGATTACTGAAGTGGATAATAGAGAGAAAGAAAATGACTAATGACAAATATCTAATGACTAATTAAATCCAAATGACAAAAAACAAATTAATTACTATGGATCACAGACAGGAGACTTTATTGGTCAATTAGTCAATAACTTACTGTCAGGTATTTATTAGATATTCGACATTAGAAATTGTTATCTTATATGATTGCAGTTGTTCAAAGAGTTAAAAAGGCGTCTTGTCATGTTGAAGGAAAGCAAATAAGTAAGATAGGAAATGGTCTGCTTATACTTTTAGGGGTAGCCAACGACGATACTGAAGATAAAGTCCTTAAGTTAGCAGAAAGGTGTGTTAATCTTAGATGCTTTGCCGATAGTGTAAGAAGGATGAATTTATCTCTTATTGATGTAAATGGAGAATGCCTTGTGATTTCACAGGTTACCCTTCTTGCAGGCACAGATAAGGGAAGAAGACCCGATTTTTCAAGGGCATCAACACCAGAACTTGCCAGGAAACTCTATCAGAAATTTATTGATGCACTTAATAAATATAACATATCTGTAAAAGAAGGTATTTTTGGAGCATATATGCATATAGGTCTTATAAATGATGGCCCAGTTACACTTATAATAGAGTTGTAGAGTTTTTTAATTTATAACCATCATAAAGATTATGATATTAAGTATGACAGGATATGGCGAGGCAATAAAAGGTAGTGTGAGATGCGAGTTAAGGTCTCTTAATCATCGTTTTTTTAGAGCATCTATAAGCTTACCTCCTTTTCTCTCTAAGTATGAAAACAAAATAGAATCCCTACTGCGAGATAAACTTTTACGAGGTATGGTCTACTGTAACATAATTACTACTGTTACACCAAATGTTATAAAGTATGATAGTGAGTTAGCAAAGAGGTATCGAGACGCTTTAAAAGTTCTTAAGGAGTCCTTAAACTTAGCTGGGAGGATATCAATTGACCACCTGTATGGGTTCAGTGGTGTTTTAAAAATCGATATTGACGAATCAGAGGCTTTTGATGTCTGGAAGGAAACTCAAATTGTTGTAGGTAAGGCATCGGAGAATCTAATGCTTATGAGAAAAAAAGAAGGTAAAAGAATAGAGAAGGTTACAAGAGAAAGGGTTAAAAATATTTCCTCAATGCTGCGAGAAGTTAAATTGAGGATACCAGAAAGGATTGACAAAGAGCGAAAAAGGGTAGAGAAAATTTCTTTCATAGAAGAATATGATAGTCTGTATTTGCTTGAACGTATAAATGTAGGAGAGGAAATTAGCAGATTAGAATTTCATTTGTCAGGTATAAATGAGATACTACGTGAGAATACATCGCAAGGTAAAAGACTTTTATTTCTCCTCCAGGAGCTTTTACGTGAAGCCAATACAGTAACAAACAAGATACAAGATGCCCCTATTTCACGAATTATAGTTGATATAAAAACAGAGGTTGAATCCTTGAGAGAAGAGATTGAAAATGTCTTATAAACCATTTTTAATAGTTCTTGTAGGACCTTCTGGTGTAGGTAAAACTACGATGGTACAGGGGATTATGAAATTACATAAAGATATAAAATATTCTATATCAGCAACGACAAGAAAACCCCGAAAGGATGAGGTTGATGGTAAAAGTTACTTTTTTTTGGATATACCTACATTTAAAAAATGGATTGAAGATGATAGGTTTTATGAGTGGGCGCTTGTTTATGATGACTACTATGGTACTCCCAAGAAACCAGTAGAGGAGACTATTAGATGTGGCTTTAGTGTTATTTGTGACCTTGACATTCAGGGTGCCCTTTCATTAAAGTCGAAAAGAAGTGATTCTATTGCCATATTTTTGTTACCGCCCTCTATAGAAGAGCTGAAAAGAAGACTAATAGAAAGAGGAGGTAGAGATGAAGTAATTAATAAAAGAATTGAAGAGGTGGAGAAAGAGGTTGGCAAGGCTGTACAATTTGATTATATTGTGAGGAATGATATGTTAGAGGATACAATTAGAAAAATTGATGCAATAGTAATTGCGGAGAAACATTCCACCGAAAGGGCTGAATTTCCCAATAAATTATGATTTATATAATTTTACTGGGGTTGTCAAACTATTGTTTATAGATAAATGCATAAATTATTTTAAATTCATAATATTTATAGGAGGGCAAATGGAAAAGAAGGAATATAATTTACCAATCGAGGATGTTTGGGGAGTTGAAGAAAATAAATACAAGGCATTAGTAATCATAATAAAGGAGGCGAGAAGGATATTTCATATTGGGGCTCAAAGTCCCGAAAAACCAGTAATTACAGCAATGAAGCGATTTATTGATGGTGAGATTGAGTATACAGAGGAGAAGGATTGAAGATAACCCTTGGAATAACAGGTAGTATATCTGCATATAAATCGATATATATTCTTCGGGAATTCAAAAAAAGAGGTAATGATATATATTGTGCTCTTACCCATAGAGCAAATCATTTCATCTCTCCACTTACACTTTCAGTGTTATCAGGTCATAGAGTATTTGAAGATGCATATGTTCAGCAGGAACAAACCGCACATATAAAACTTGCATCCAATGACCTCATATTGATAGCACCAGCAACTTACAACATAATCGGCAAAATAAATGCTGGAATTGCAGATGACCTATTAACATCGATAGTTGCGGCTACAACGAAACCTGTGTTTATCGCTCCTGCAATGAATCCTCATATGTGGCAAAATCCAATTATACAGGATAATATAAAGAGATTAATAGAACTGGGTTATTTCATACTTAAACCCGAGAGGGGTGAGGTTGCCTGTGGTGACAAAGGAGAGGGTAGACTACAAGAACCCCTAAAAATAGTGGATTATGTATACAAGGTTATGAAAAAATCCTCTACCTTAAGTGGAGTAAAAATTTTGGTTACTACTGGAAGAACTGAAGAGGAAATAGATCCGATCAGGGTTATTAGTAACAGGTCTTCAGGAATTATGGGTTATGAAATTGCAAAAGAGGCGAAACAGAGAGGAGCTATTGTCACACTAGTTAAAGGAGCTACCGATATCCCTATTACTGAGGGCATAAGAATACATAATACAAAAGAGTTGGAAAGTACTTTACTTAATCTTTTAGATAATAATGACATTGTCATAATGGCTGCTGCTGTATCAGATTACCGTCCAGTAGAGGTTAGTGAGAAAAAATTGAGGAGAAAAGACGATAAAATGACATTACACTTAAAAAAAACTGAAGATATTCTAAAAAAGTTAAGAAAGAGGAGAGAAAATAAAATACTGATTGGATTTTCTGTTGGAGATAATGATTTTATAAAGGAATCGAAGAGGAAAATAATTGAAAAGTCACTTGATATGATTGTAGCAAATCCCTGTTCAGTGGTTGGAAGTCATAATACAGAATTTACTATAATAGGAAAAGATAGCAAATTGAAAACCTATCCTAAAATGGCTAAAAGGGAGGCTGCGCATATCATACTTGACAGTATCGAAGAAATATGGAAAAAGAGATAAAACAGCTTGTCGTTGACTATCTCAAAGAGATGGAAAAGTCAGGTGAGGGGTTTCTTTATTTTGATAGACACGATGATGTACAGAGTATTGACATGGGCGATAAACTCAGGCAGCTTGAACACGAATGTAAGAAATGTAGGAAATGTGTACTCCATAGAACAAGAAAAAATGTAGTCTTCGGAAAGGGGAATGATAGAGCCATAATTATGCTCATTGGTGAGGCTCCTGGATATAAAGAAGATGAAGTAGGAGAGCCATTTGTTGGTAAAGCTGGACAGTTGCTTACCAAAATGCTTAAGGCAATAGACCTTACCAGAGAAGAGATATATATAGCCAATGTTCTAAAATGTAGGCCTCCAGAGAATAGAGACCCTAAACCTGAGGAAGTGGATGCATGTAAAGTTTATCTGGAGAAGCAGATTGAGCTTATCGCTCCCCAAATTATATTAGCTCTTGGAAGACATTCATTAAGACTGTTAACGGGATACGAGGGTACTCTTTCACAGATAAGAGGAAATGTTCTTTATTATGAAGGTATAAAAGTAATCCCCACATATCATCCTGCTGCCCTTATTTACCATCAGGAATGGAAAAAAGGTTCATGGGAAGACCTGAAGTTTTTACGAAGACTGTATACGCAGATTGCCGCAGATAAATAAGGCAAAAAACGTAAAATTGGACGCAGATTGCCGCAGATAGGAACAGATATTAAGTTATCAGCAGGTAGGAGCAACCTCCTGGTTGCGATAAACAATTGAAATGTTAAATGAGATAAGAGTTGATTAAGTTGTCATCAAAAAAACATCAAAAAAGAAAGTCTCTAAAAAGAGCATTTGTTTGAATAATATGGAAAAAATTATTAAATACTTGGGAGAAAAATTTAGAGTAAGATATTTTTTTGATCCTGATGTGAGAAAAGAGAAAGTAGATGCCAAAACCGGTGAAAGTTTCGAGGTGATGTTAGGGAATATCGAAGGTGTTGATATCTTCACATCCGATGGAGATTTGCTTGGTAGTTTTGACTATATTAATTTTAATGATGACGAGGTAATAAAAAGAATAATAAGCGATTGTTATTAATAGAGGGAATTAGTAGTTAATATCTGACAAAGTAATGACATATTCTGAAGCAATTGAAAAGGTATTGTTAGACAATGGATATTTTTCACCCTTAAAGAAAATTTATAAGGAAATTGTGAAATATCGTCTACTCACTGGCAAAACACCGTTTAATACAATTCAAGCGATAGTCCAAAGGAACCCAAAGTTTATAAAAATAGGTTTAGGAACCTATGCATTAACCGAATATCTTGATAAACTACCTAAAACACCAACTCCAAAAACATCATCTCAAAAGGAAGATAATAAACATACTGCTATTCAGGGTATGTTAATAGAGATTGGAAATGCGGAAGGCTATGATACTTATTCTTGGGATAAACGAGCTATCTTCGAGAATAAAACTTTATCTAACTTAATGACCTTAGAAATGTGTCCCTCTTTTACTTACGAAACAATAATTAGAAGAATAGAACGTATAGATGTATTATGGTTTAATGAAAGGCATTTCCCAAAATATACTTTTGAAGTCGAGCATACACCTCAATTTAAGAATTCGTTACTTAAATTCACTGAATTATGTGATTTCTCTACTCTTTTCTATATAGTTGCATATCCTGAAAACGAAGATAAATATAGATATGAACTTTCTCGTCCAGTATTCAGTGAGATCAAAGATAGATGTGTATTCAAATCATACGACCAAGTAGAGCAAATGTATTTAAAATCGATAGAAAAAGTGAAAGTATCTACAGAGTTCTTTTTAAAATAAACAGGGAGAGTTTGATACAGTAAATTTCATTTATAAAAAAAAGCCTTATACATCTCATTCTAAAATTTTGTATGTAGTTAAATAATATAAATAGAATCTTCGTTAAATTAGAATGAAGATAAAAGGGCATATTTTGCAATATTTCTTTCAATTTAGAAATTGAAAGATTTAAGAATAAAAATGAAATAAAAAGAAAAAATCGTGTTAATCTGCGTTAACCCTGTTAAATAATATAGAAATAAACATCAGGGTTCTACAATTAAAATAGTTTTATTTAACAGGGTGAATCTGCGTCCAAATTAAAGAGGTATATATGGAAAGGAAAGAACCACAATCCATAGAAGCAGAACAGAGTGTGCTTGCTGCTATGATACTTGAGCGGGATGCTATCGGTAGAACCATAGAGATGATAGACGAATCCTGTTTCTATCTGGAATCCCATAGAAAGATATATAGTTGCATTGTTTCATTATATGACAAAAATAAATCAGTCGACCTTCTTACTCTTAGTGAAGAGTTAAAAAATAGAAAAGACCTTGATAAGGTAGGAGGTGCAGCTTATATAACAGAGCTTTTAGATGCCAGCGCTACACCAGCCCATATTGAAGAGTATGTAAAAATTGTCTTCGAAAAAGCAACATTGAGAAGGTTGATAAAAACAGCGAGTAAGATTGTTGAAGTTGGATACGAGGCTACAGAAGACGTTGATGAACTTTTAGATAGAGCAGAGCAGCTCATCTTTAATATAAAAGAGGCAAGGGTAAAGACAGGATTCGTGTCTATTAAGGGTCTTCTTAAGGAGACCTTTGAGGCAATAGAAAAGGCATCTGCGAATAAGCGTTACGTAACTGGTATACCATCAGGATGGGCTGATCTTGACCGACTCACAACGGGTTTTCAACCCTCTGAATTTATAGTTATTGCAGGTAGACCTGCCTCTGGCAAGACATCCTTTTGTTTAAATATAGCACAGTATGCAGCTGCAAGAGAGGATAATCCGATTGGTTTCTTCAGCCTGGAAATGTCAAAGGAACAACTTGTTCATCGCATGCTCTGTACTGAGTCAAGGGTTCCACTCCGAAATGTAAGAACAGGCTATATTTCAAGAGATGGATGGTCCAAACTTACAATTGCAGCTGGCACACTATCCGAGGCACCTATATTCATCGATGATACACCTGGAATACACGTTCTTGAATTGAGGGCAAAGGCGAGGAGACTTAGGTCTCAGTATGGTGTGAAGTTAATTATTGTGGATTATCTTCAGTTAATACAGGGACCAAGGTCTGTTGAAAACAGACAGCAGGAAATTTCGGCGATATCAAGGTCCCTGAAAGGTCTTGCAAAGGAGTTGGGTATACCCGTTATAGCAGCTTCCCAGTTGTCGAGGGCAGTAGAGAAGAGGGAATCAAGAAGACCCATACTCTCCGACCTGAGAGAATCGGGTGCCATAGAGCAAGATGCAGATGTAGTAATATTCCTACATAAACACGATACAGGAAAGGGAGAGGAAGAGGGTATGGAGAATGTGATTGAGATAATTATGGGAAAGCAGAGGAATGGTCCGTCCGGAGGTAGTATCAATCTAACGTTTTTAAAGGATTATACTAAGTTTGAAGAATACTCGGCTTCAAAGTCCTATATGGCGGAGGAGTGATCAACAGGAAACAACAACAAACCAAGGTGAAAGGGAGAAACGGTGAAACGGAGAAGAGAGAAGAGGAGAATCAATTATCAATATAAAATTAGCAATTAGCAATTTAGAATTGTGGGGAAGAGAGAGGAATAGTAATAATTGAATATTGACTATTTACAATTGACTATTGAGGAACACAAATTGGAATGCAATCGTAAATCGACAATCGAAAATAGTAAATTAAAAGTAGGAGCAACTTCCTAGTCGCGATAGAAGATGATAGAATAGCGTAGGGCGTAAAGCGTAAGGCGATAGACGGTGAAACGGACAAGGTAGGAGCGACTTCCTAGTCGCGATAGGAGAAGTGTTAAATGGTAAATGGAAAAAGGCAAATGGTTAATGTTAATTAGTTGAATGGTTGAATTTTGAGTGTTAGATGTTATTAGTTAATGGTTAATGGTTATTAGTTATTAGATATAATAACAAAATCAACTAAACAAACACAACAAACTCAACAAACCCAATAAACTCAATAAACTCAATTACTTAATGACTCTATTAGTAATAGGTATTTTTTTATACTATGAATAAGGGTTTTATAGAATCATTTTTTGGCTATATAGGGAGGGTTTGTATATTCCTGTGGGCAATAATAGTGAAACTATACTACCTTCCTCGCTCTTTTAGGCTTATATTAGAGCAAATAGTACATATGGGAATCGGTTCGATGCCCATAGTAATTTTTACATCTTTCTTTGCAGGTATGGTTACTGCGTATCAGGCATCATTTCAGGCTGGTGATTATATGCCCGATGCATATCTTGGTATGGCAGTAGCAAAGGCATTTATGATTGAACTCGCTCCACTTCTAACAGGTCTGATAGTAGCAGGTAGAGTAAGTTCATCTCTTGCTGCTGAGATAGGGACAATGAGGGTTACTGAGCAGATAGATGCCCTTGAAAGTCTTGCTATAGATCCAATAAGGTATCTTGCCATGCCAAGGTTTATAGCGGGTATTATTGTACTTCCACTTCTGACAGGGTTGTCGCTATTCATTGCTTTCTTTGGAGGAGGAATATGTTCTATCTTTATCTTTGATGTTAAGCCGATAGTTTATATAGAGGGACTTAGAATGCAGTACTACCCGCATGAACTATGGGGTGGTTTATTAAAGGCATTTTGTTTTGGATTCGTTATTTCATTAATGGGTACATACTATGGTTTTATGACAGAGGGTGGAGCAGAAGGTGTGGGGAAGGCAGCAACTAAGGCAGTTGTCTCAGCATCTATACTTATTCTTTTCTTTGACCTATTTATATCATGGATTGTCTTTTAAAAATTTGGATATATTATGATAAAGATAGAAAACCTGTATAAGTCTTTTAATGACCTTGAAGTACTTAAGGGATTAACCCTGAATGTTGAGGTAGGAGAGACTGTTACAGTTATAGGTAGAAGTGGCTGCGGCAAGAGTGTACTCCTGAAGCATATCATAGGACTTCTTACTCCAGATATGGGTGATATATGGGTTGATGGAAAGAATGTCAAGATGCTTTCCAAGAGCGAATTATATAAACTCAGGTTGAATATTGGTGTTGTATTTCAAGGCTCTGCATTACTTGATTTTTTATCAGTTTGGGAGAATGTGGCACTTGGACTCACTGAGAATCAGAAAATAACTGTTGATAAGGCAAAAGAGGTAGTTAGGCAAAAACTATCTTTAGTTGAGTTAGAAGGGGTAGAAAATAAGAGAATATCCGAATTATCAGGTGGTATGAAGAAAAGAGTGGCGATAGCAAGGGCACTTGCCGTTGATCCAATATATATATTATACGATGAGCCGACTACTGCACTTGACCCAATAACTGCAAGAACTATAAATGAACTTATATTGAGTTTAAAAAGGAAGTTAAGGATAACAGGTATTGTTGTAACCCATGATATGGAGAGTGCATTCTATGTTGCAGACAGGATTGCAATGCTCCATGATGGGAAAATTATATTTGATGGTACTCCCACAGAGGTTCAAACCACAGATAATAAGATTGTCCAAAACTTTGTAAAGGGTGGAGGTCAGTATTGAGAGTAAGATAGAACCTAAAGGCAAGATAGAGGCAATTCTATTTGCATCACCCTCTCCTTTATCGATTGAGAGATTGAAAAGAATTTCAGGTATGACAAAGAGAGATATAGAGAGATGCCTTGATGAGTTGGATAAAGAGTATGAGAATAGGGCATTTGTCATTATCAGGGTGAACAATGGTTTTCAACTTGTTACGCGACCAGAATATGAGGAATTTGTACAGGAAGTAAGGGGGAAGAGGGTCGTAAAACTATCTCCACAGGCGCTTGAGACACTTGCAATAATATTTAAAGAGACTCCAATAACAAGGATTAAAATAGAAGAATTACGGGGGGTGGATTCCAGTCATACATTATCGGTCCTTCTTGACTGGGGTCTTATAAGGGTTAAAGGTAAGGATGGTGTGGCATATTTATATGATGTTACACCTTATTTTTACGAATACTTTAAAATTGAAAAAAAGGGTTGATCTCTTTAATCATTTTCAATCTGAGGACTTTCAGGTAGATTTCTCATATGCTCTGAGAATTCTATAAGGTTTTTAACGTAACGCACCATCTTGATATTTGTTCCTGCCTCTTTTGCAATTTCACTCTCTTTCATATCTTTTGCAATTCCAAGGAGAATGAGGTCCAGTGTTTTATAGCTAATTTTTAATGCAAGTTCGTCTGTAATTCCAGGAATCATATCAGGAGAAGGAGGTTTTTGGATTATGTTCTCAGGAACTCCAAGGTATTTTGACAGTTCAATAACCTGCGTTTTGTATAAATTAGCAATGGGCATTATATCAGAAGCTCCATCACCATATTTTACAAAAAAACCAACCATATCCTCACTTTTGTTCGAAGTTCCTACAACAAGATAGTTTAGTTGTTCAGCATAATAATAGAGATGAACCATCCTTATCCTGTGTTTTATCCTGTAATATGCATGTACTTGTCTCATCCAGGTATATTCTGTTCCCAGGAGTCCACCCAAGAAAGGATTACTCCCTTTTGGAATTAATCGATAGCCAACATTGATAAATTTCGAGGCACTGCTTTTATGTAATAATAATCTCCCAGGTTGTGAATCATAAATTCCAATAGATTTAAGAATGGAATTGAGGTCTATTAATTTAGAGGTTATACCGAAGTTCTTTACTACAGATTCAGCGTCTTCGATAGTTCTATCGTCTGAATCCCTCTCAGGCATAATAAGCCCTAAGATTTTATCCTTATCAACAGTCCATGTTAATAATGCTGTAATGCAGGCTGAATCGATTCCACCTGAAATTCCCAAAACTACACCGTTTCTTTTAAATGAACAAAGTTTATCTTTTATGAAGTTTATTATATTTTCAGAGACATTTTTAGGGTCTATAAGAATATCTTCTTTTAACATCTATACGCCTTTCAGTTTTAATTTAGTGTGTCCAAATATAAATAGAGATACAATTATACTAAGCATTCAACCAGTCATTAATTGCATATTGGAATGATTGGTAACTATTAATGAGATTGCCACACTAACTTCGTTCGTTCGAAATAACAGAAACGCTATTAGGTCATTGCGAGCTGTAGGTGAAGCAATCGCATTTTACTGAATTATACCAAATATGAGATTGCCACACTCACTTCGTTCGTTCGCAATGACAGAAACTCTATTAGGTAATTGCGAGCTGTAGGCGAAGCAATCGCATTTTACTGAATTATGTCACATATGAGATTGCCACACTCACTACGTTCGTTCGCAATGACAGACGACAGGAATGAGATTGCAATAACAATACACAATCCCTGATAGATGGTGGATTCACTCGCAATGACAAAAAATACCAGAGATAAGAATGAAAAATATTTACTTTTTTAAGTATTATAGTTTAACATAAAAGCGCAGTAATGTCAAGGAAAAAACCTATCAGAATTTTCTTGACTTTGATGACTATTTATGCTATAATTCTGCCATGGCTTTATGGTTAGTAGTTGCATTATTTTTTATTGCACTTGGATTGGTTATCAAGGGTGCAGACTGGTTTGTTAATGCATCTGTCGAAATGGCTGAAGGCTTTCATGTACCCAAAATCCTGATAGGTACTACACTTGTAAGTGTTGCTACTGTTGCACCAGAGTTTTTTGTCTCGGTAATAGCAGCAGCAGTGGGGAAGGTTGAGATGTCGATTGGAAATGCAGTTGGTTCTCCCATAGCCAATATTGGACTAATACTGGGTGCATGTGTATGCTTCACCTTTATTCCTGTATCAAGGGGGTTATTGAAGAGAGAGTCGGTTATGTTACTTGTATCTGTGTCGATTCTATTTCTCTTTTCTTTCTTTGGTAAAATAACAAGACCAATTTCAATTTCCCTTCTCTTCCTTGTATTTCTCTATATAAGCTATGCAATTAAACAGGCAAAAGAGGCACGGGATGAATGGCGCAAGAATGGTGCAATTCAAAAAAGTGAGTTCAACCTTAAGCGAGAGGTCTTCCTTTTCATATTGGGTGCATTGATGGTTACACTTGGTAGTCGTTTGCTTGTATTATCAGGAAGTGAGTTGGCATTGCATTTAGGAGTTTCAGAGGGTGTTATCGGTCTCTCTCTGGTGGCATTCGGGACGTCCCTGCCTGAGCTTTTTACTTTTATTATTGCCCTACAAAAAGGTCATATAGAGTTATCAATTGGTAACATTGTGGGAGCAAGTGTACTTGATATTACACTGGTTGTTGGAACTGCAGGACTTATACACCCATTACCAGTAGATAGAAGTACACATTTCTTTGCTATTCCTATACTTATTCTCCTTTCTGTACTTCTTATTCTATTTGGAAGAACAAGGGAAGGATTGCAGCGGTGGGAGGGTGTGATATTCGTTGTAATCTATGCTTTTTACTGTATTTATCTCTTTATTTGAGAGTTCTTCTTTAGTTTCACCTTTTTTTCTCTTCCAGAATCTGATGGAAAGTAGTATCTCTTTCTCTTAAGTTTGTCTGGAAGATAATCTTCAGCCACCCAATGCCCCTGAAAATTGTGAGGATATTTATATCCTTTACTGTATTCCAATTCTTTCATAAGAGTAGTTGGAGCGTTACGTAGATGTAGAGGAACAGAAAGGGGTCCATACCTCTGTACATCTTTCAATGCCTTCTCATATGCTATAAGGGCTGAATTACTTTTGGGAGCTGTTGCAAGATAGATTGCAGTTTGGGAGAGGGGAAGATGGTCTTCTGGTCTTCCGACAAAATGAATAGCCTCTTTACAGGATACTGCAAGGGTAAGTGCGTAAGGGTCGGCGTTTCCAATATCTTCTGCAGCAAATATTATCATCCTTCTTACTATAAAGAGCGGGTCTTCACCTGATTCTAACATTCTTGCTAACCAATATATTGTAGCGTCTGGGTCAGAACCCCTCAGAGATTTTATGAATGCAGAGATGAGATTGTAATGTTCTTCACCTTTTTTATCATATATTAGAGGAAGTTCCTTCACAATTTGCTTTATGCTCTCTATTGTCACAGTCCTATTATTAATTTCTTTCTTTTCAAGGTTAGAACCCTCCTCTGTTTTCTTTTTAAATCCAGTAGTAAGTACTGAAAATTCCAAAATATTTAGGGCAATTCTTGCGTCACCATTAGATATTTCTGATATATAATTTCTTACCTTATCTGAGATATTCGGGTTATAATCCCTTAACCCAACTTCATCTATAATAGCTCTATCAATGATTCTTCTTATGTCATCCTTTGAGAGTGGGTTAAAGACATACACATTAGTACGTGAGAGTAAGGGGGAGATGATCTCAAATGAAGGATTTTCAGTTGTAACTCCTATGAGTATTATAGTCCCATCTTCAACATATGGCAGGAAGGCAGCCTGCTGTGCCTTATTAAACCTGTGAATTTCATCAATAAAAAGAACCGTTCGTTCTTTTGATACCTTTGCCTCAGCTATCGCCCTTTTTACATCTTTCACACCTGAAAGTACAGCACTGAACTGGATAAATCTATAACTCTTTGTTTTTGCAATGAGTCTTGCGAGTGTGGTTTTCCCTGTACCAGGAGGTCCCCAGAATATCATTGAGGGGATTTCTCCAGATAATAGCGCATGATATAGAGGTTCTTGTTTACCAAGAAGATGGGTTTGTCCTACAAATTCATCAAGATTTGTTGGTCTAATTCTCTCAGCAAGAGGTGGTCTCTTTTCTTTTATGAATAAATCGTGCATATAAGATAAAGTTCCTTAAAAAATCCCTGTAGTTTATAATAGTGGTTAAACGAACTTCTTTTATCCATTCATAGATGCAAGAAAATCGCTGTTAGTTTTTGTTCTCTTCATTCTTTCCAGGAGCAGTTCTATTGCCTCTATCTGATTCATCGCAAGTAGTATCTTCTTCATAATATATACCCTTTGTAATTCGTTTTTGTCCATAAGAAGTTCCGCCTTTCTGGTACCTGATTTATTCAGATGTATTGCAGGGAAAATACCTCTGTCTGATAAATCTCTATCCAGTACAAGCTCCATGTTTCCTGTTCCTTTGAATTCCTCAAAAATTACATCATCCATCCTTGAACCTGTCTCGATAAGTGCGGTGGCAATTATTGTAAGAGAACCTCCTTCTTCAATGTTTCTTGCAGCACCAAAAAATCTCTTTGGTTTCTGCAGGGCAGCAGCATCTACCCCTCCACTAAGGGTTCTTCCACTATGAGGTATCACTGAATTATAAGCCCTTGCAAGTCTGGTAATGGAGTCAAGAAGTATAACAATGTCCTTCTTCTGTTCAACCAGTCTTTTTGATTTCTCTAAGACCATGCTTGCAACCTGTATATGTCTTTCTGGCGGTTCGTCAAATGTAGATGATACAACCTCTGCATTAACATTTCGTTTCATATCAGTCACTTCCTCGGGTCTTTCATCTATAAGAAGGATTATGAGGATGATGTTTAAATGATTCTCTGTTATTGCATTTGCAATTTTTTGAAGTAGAATTGTCTTTCCTGCTCTTGGTGGTGATACAATAAGTCCTCTCTGTCCCTTTCCAATTGGTGTAAACAGGTCTACAATACGCATAGATATATCAGGCTTTTTTCTCTCAAGCATTATTCTCGATGTAGGATAAAAAGGCGTAAGTTCGTCGAACAGAATACGTCTCTTGTTTTCATCAGGGTCTATGAAGTTTACTGCCTCTACTTTAAGAAGTGCGAAGAATCGTTCGTTCTCCTTTGGTGGTCTTATCTGACCCATTACAGTATCTCCAGTCTTCAATGCAAATTTCTTTATCTGCGAAGGAGATACGTATACGTCATCCGGTCCTGGAAGATATGAGTAGTCAGAAGAACGCATAAAACCATATCCATCAGGAAGTATCTCAAGTGTGCCGCTACCGAGTATGAGTCCGTTTTTTTGTGCTCCTGCCTCGATCACCTTGAATATAAGCTCCTGTTTACGCAAGTCAGAAATTTTAGATATACCAAGGTCCTGTGCAATATCACGGATTTGTGATATATTCCTCTTTTGAAGTTCTCCGATATTCATAAACCTCCTATTCGTTAAAAATTAATGAATTTTACATGATAACTTAATACATTGTTTTATAAAAAATGTAAATATTATTTTTTACTTTTTTTCTTTTAACAGGGATTTAAAGAGATTGAAAAAGATTATTTTTTTCTTCTTTCTTGAGGAATTTCAAAGAGTAGAGTGATTCCTTAGAATTTTTTTACAGGGTGATGGAACAAGGACCATCACCCTATTTATTAATCAGAGTACAGGCGTTCAAGTCGTTCTAATCTATCCCATTTGTAGTTTATATCCTCTCTTAACTCATCGATTATATGTCTATTTTCTGGTTTGAAGAGATGAGCAAATCTTCCCTGAACCTTGAGAAACTCCTCTATATCCACTTCTTCTCTTGGTTTGTATGTAATCTTATATTTTCCGTTTTCAACTTCGTAAAGAGGCCAGAATTTTGACTGCACAGCAAGTTTTGCTATATCGATACTTTCGTCTGCTTTATGTCTCCAACCAAGTGGACATGGAGATAGAACATTAATAAAAGAAGGACCACCGCAATTAAGTGCCTTCTCTACCTTTTTCATAAAATCATTCCAATATCCTGGTGATGCCTGGGCAGCATACGGTAGGTCATGAGCAGCAATTATCTCTGTAAGGTCCTTTCTTTTCTGTATTTTTCCTGGAATAACAGTACCTGCTGGAGATGTGGTGGTATGAGAACCACGAGGTGTTGCAGATGAACGCTGAATTCCTGTATTCATATATGCCTGATTATCGTAACAGATATATAGGAATCTATGTTCTCTCTCGATAGCACCTGATAGTGCTTGTAAGCCAATGTCATAGGAACTCCCATCTCCACCGAATGCTATGAAATTCATATGTTTTTTTATTTTTCCCTTCTTCTTGAATGCTTCATAGCAGGCTTCTACTCCTGTTATTGCAGCTGCTGAGTTCTCAAATGCCTCATGCATAAATGGAACATTCCAGGAAGTGAAAGGGTCGATACTTGATGCAACCTCCATACATCCAGTATTTATGGTAACTACTGTATTAGGTCCTGCAACCATGAGTGCCTGACGTATTATAATTGGACCAGGACATCCAGCACACGCTCTGTGCCCTGCAGTAAAAAGATTACCATTTTTAATGACTTCTTTTAATTTGGGCATATTACCTCCTCATTCTCTTACTCCTATAAAGGCAAGTTTCTTTTCCACACCCTTCTTTTTATAAATCTCACCTTTTTCAAAAACACTTAGAATATTTTCAACGTCTATCTCTCGTCCTCCAAGTCCGTATATGTAATCACATATCGGTGGATGGGTTTCTGTATCATATAGTGCAGCTCTCGTTTCAATAAATAAAGGTCCACCCATTGTGGACATTGAATCAGATCTGTCAAGTACAGATATAATCATTTTATCTTTGAGTACCTTTTGTATTTGCTTATATGGGAATGGTCTCATAACCCTTATTCTCAAAAGACCAGCCTTAATCCCCTTGTCTCTTGCCTCATCTACTGCTACTTTTGCTGTCCCTGCAGCACTTCCAGCAGCCATTATAATATTATCTGCATCATCCAATTTATATTCCTCAAATAATCCATAATGTCTACCAAATTTATCTCCAAATTCTTTTCCTACTTCATCGATTATTGGAGCTACTTGCATCATCGCCTCTATCTCCTGACGTTTGTGTTCAAAATAGTAATCCTGGAGTGAAAGGGGACCAACCGTATAAGGTTTGTCTGTAAGCAGTAGCGAATGATGAGGTTTACACTCACCAATAAAATCCTGAACCTCTTTATCTTCAAGCATATCTATCCTCTGCATACAATGGGATATTATGAAGCCATCTGTCGAGACTATCATGGGTAGATATGCACGTTCAGCAATTTTAATTGCCTGGAAAATAGAATCATATGCTTCCTGTGATTCTTCAGCGAATATATGCATCCAACCGGATTCACGTGAACCCATGGTATCAGAGTGGTCACAGTGTATGTTTATCGGTGCTGAAAGAGAGCGATTTATCCCACATATAACAATTGGAAGTCTTAATGCAGCTGCTATATAAAGCATCTCATGCATCAGAGCCAGTCCTTGAGAAGAGGTCGATGTCATTACTCTTCCTCCTGCAGCTGCAGCACCTATACAGGCAGATAGTGCAGAGTGCTCACTCTCTACAGCCACGAACTCAGTATCAACGCGTCCATCTGCAACAAAGTTTGCAAACAATTGAACGACCTCTGTAGCAGGTGTGATAGGGTAGGCAGCCACAACGTCAGGGTTAATCTGCCTCATTGCCTCAGCCATCGCCTCATTTCCTGTTAATGCCTTCATTGGCATAATTCCTCCCCGTTTAATTTACAGTATTTTCAAAAAAACTTTTGCCTATTTTCTTCTAATTCGTTAGCTAACGAATAACCTACAATTTTAAAAGCAGTTATCTACTTTTAGCTTTCCTCCCTCTGATTCTTGTAGGGGTTGGATTCACGTCTGCCGTCGGGCAAGTATCCGACCCGTTTCTTTTGCGGGTTCGATAAATCGAACCCCTACATTTTTACTTTCATAACCTTTCATATTATTTTTGACGCTACCTAATTTACATAATTAAAAGCATTCACGAAACAGCGAAGAGCCTGGTTGCTATCTTTCTGGTTTCATCTCAATTGCCTTTGCTTTGCAAATTTTAGCGCATATTCCGCATCCCTTGCAGAAGTCATAGTCTATACCGACAACTTTATCATTTTTCATAATTATCGAATCATCAGGGCAGTATATATAACAAAGAAGGCAGTTGGTACATTTTTCCTTTGAAAAAATTGCTCTCTCACTCCTCCAGTCTCCTGTTTTAAATTTCCTTGAGGTTCCTCCCTCTTCAATAATACATCCTATTGGTAGTTCTTTCCAGGTTTCCTTCATAAAACCTCCTTATATGCCCTTTTTATAGACTTTACATTGCCATCAACGAGTTTTTCCCTGCCCCTGAACTTTTTCTTTAACTTATTGGTAACATCTATAATAAAGCTATCAAAATCGAGGATTTTTGAGACCCGTACAAGTGCACCAAGCATAGGAGTATTTGGTATCTCTTTTCCTATTGCTTCCTTTGATATACCTGAGGCATCTATAGTATAAACCTTTATGTCTTTCAGATTGTAAGACTTCTTTATATCTTCAGGAGTAGATTTTGTATTAACCAGCAGGATTCCGTTCTTACCAAGACCTTTTACTACCGGTTGGGTCTTCATGAGTGTTTCATCAAGAACTACGACTATATCGGGATTTTTGATTCCTGAATGTATATATATACGCTCGTCTGACAGACGGTTAAAAGCTTGTACCGGTGCTCCCATACGCTCAGGACCATATTCAGGAAATGCCTGGATATATTTACCAGTAACCATGGCAGCATCACCGAACAGGAGTGCAGCTGTCTTTGCTCCCTGTCCACCTCTTCCATGCCATCTTATTTCAAATGGTTTGTTCATATTAACCTCCCATATAATTCTGAAAACAGTGTTATTAAATATTGGGTTCAGGTCTGTACATTATACCTTACTTTGGTTAAATTCCTTATTTATTCTACTTATTTCTATCTATACTGTCTTGTTTCTTTAAAGATAGGCTGAATTATTAAATATTTAAATTACATTTTTACTATTTATGTTAAATTAAGACCGATATCAAGACCACCTGTTACTTCCTTAACCTTATCCTGGGCGATCTTCTGTGCCTTTTTTCTAGCATCATTGACTACAGAGAGAACAAGGTCCTCTAAAAGCGATTTGTCTTTCATATTTATAATATCAGGAGATATTTCAATCTTTACTATCTCCTGATTTCCATTAACAACAACCTTAACTAATCCTCCACCTGCTTCAACCTGAACGGTTTCCTTTCTCAGGTCGTCCTGTAACTGTCCTACAACTCGCTGTATCTCCTGAAAATTCTTCAAAAGCCCAAAAAGATTTTTCATTCTCATCCTCCTTTGGATATAATTTCTGCTGAAAATATCTCTAATGCCTTCTTCAAGATAACACTCTCTTTTTTTGATTCTATTACTGGACTTTCCTTAAAAATAATTTTCAATTTCTTTCCTACAATCTCACTCAGATGTTTTTCAACTAAGACCTTCTTTTCCTCAATGGAATTTCGATGGTATTCATTTGAGAACATAACTGTAATACTCTCTTCGTCCATCTGGATGGGTTTACCAAGTATTAGGGTATGTGCAAGTGCCTTGCTTTCTGTTTCTATATCAGATGCTAATTGCTGCCATATATTGGTCAACTCTTTATCTGGATGTGTATCTTTTAATTTAACTGGTACTTGGGGAGGAAGAGGTGGTGGTTGTGAAACCTCGTAACTATCTTCACTTTCTTTTACTTTATAAGCATCCTGACCTTTTTGTAACTTGATGGGGATTTTCTTTAGATTCTCTATTATATCCTCAATAGGTACTATCTTGAATGCAGCCAATCTTGCCATTATCTCCAGAAGGTAAATATCTGGATTTTCAGAATATCTCATCTCTTTCTTTGCCTCTAAAAGAAATCTCATTATTCTTAATATGACGTTTGCTGTGAGTTTAGAACTTGCCTTGGTATATTTTTCCTTTTCCTCATCAAGTACACCTACATTTATATTATTGCTAACAAGGAGAACAGAGCGAAGATGCTCAATAAATCCAGTAAGTATCTCTTCAGAGCTTATTCCTGATTCTGTCAGTTGTTGAATAAGGGTTAGAATCTCCTTTGTTTTACCATTGATAATATATGATTGCATATCAAAGAATACATCTTCACCTGGCAACCCAAGCACGTTTCTTACGTCCTCTTCTTTTATTATTGCATCAGAATATGATGCTAATTGGTCCAGCATGCCTTCTGCATCTCTTAGGGCGCCGTCTGCCTTTTTGGCAATTAATATGAGAGCCTTTTCCTCTATCTTTACGTCCTCTTTTTCTATAATGTATTTCAAGGTATTTATAATATCTTCAAGACTTATCCTTCTAAAGTTGAATCTCTGACACCTCGATAATATTGTCTGAGGAACTTTTTGAGGGTGAGTAGTTGCGAATATAAAAACAATATGTGAAGGAGGTTCCTCTAAGGTCTTAAGTAGTGCGTTAAATGCTTCTTTTGTTAACATATGAACTTCATCGATTATGTATATTTTATATCTCGAGGAACTCGGGACATACCTTGCATTTTCTCTTAGGGTTCTTACCTCATCGATTCCTCTATTACTTGCGCCATCAATTTCCAATACATCTAAAGAATTTCCCTGCATAATCTCCTTACAATTAGTACATTTATTACAGGGATTTGGAGTAGAACCACTATTACAATTAAGGGCCTTAGATAGTATGCGAGCTGTTGTTGTTTTGCCAACTCCTCTTGGTCCAGCAAAGAGATAGGCATGTGCAATAGTGCCTTTGGAGATTGCATTCTTTAATGTAGTAGTGCAATGTTCCTGGCCTATAACATCATCAAAGTTTTGTGGTCTGTATTTACGTGCGAATACGGTATACATTTGAGAAAAAAATGGATTTTTAGGAAGGTCAGAATGAGGAAAATTTCTATTTATTTAAAACCTTCAAAGGAATAATTGAAGGTGAAAACGGTTTATAAGTTTATAGATTTCTTGAAGACTATGTATTATAACACAAAAACACCGATTTGTCAAGTAAAAAATAAAAAACTTTTGGCTTTCCCATTTTTTGCTTGACATTTCCTCTTTTTTGCTATAAAATAAAATGTGTTATAGTTTTAATTGATATGGAGGTTATATGGAATTAATTAACTTAGATATGTTAAATGAAGAGGTTAAAAAGAAGATGGTTTCTTATTGTAGTGACTTATTGATGATACTCGGTAGTAATATTAGATCCATTTTGATTTATGGAAGTGCCTCTTCAGGTGAATATATACAAGGAAAGTCCGATATTAACCTGCTTGTTGTATGTGATAAGATTGATATTGATGTGCTTAAATCGCTTGAAAAAGTAGTAAAAGGTGGAATAAAAAGGAAAATTCCTCCTCCCCTTCTTTTTACCCCCGAGCATATCAAAAGGTCGAAGGATGTATTTCCTATCGAGTTTTTAGAGATGAAAGATAATCATGTAACTATATATGGAGAGGAGATCTTTGAGAAACTTGATATAAATGATGAACATTTAAGGCTTGAGTGTGAAGAACAAATAAAAGGAAAACTGATAAGAACCAGACAGGCTTGGTTTGAAGCAACTGGAAATAAAAAGAGGGTTGCATCTTTACTTTATACCTCTTTGGTCAACATAATACCATCGGTTAAAGGGATAATTAGACTTAAAGGTGAGACTCCTCCACTTATTAGAAGAGATGTTATAGATATGGTAGATAAGTTGCTTGACATAGATTTGCATGTATTTGTGGAGGTTTTGGATGCAAAAAAAGAAGCAAAAGTCAAGAATATAGACAATATCTTTCAAAGATATCTGGAAGCACTCTACTTACTTGCGAGTTATGTAGATAAGATGTAAAAAGATGAGCAGGGACACCCTAACGCTACAAAACAATCTAACCGACAATATATCCAGGAATAATACAACTATATATTTTTCCTTTATAAATATGAAAATACTGACCAATGAAACTTGGTTTCCATATATCAATATCCGGGGGTTTAGGAAAGGTTGTTGAACGTGCTATTAAAAAGGAATGTGATACATTTCAGATTTTCTCCAGAAACCCTAGAGGCTGGCATTATAGAACACTTAAAGAATCCGACATAGAGAGCTTCAAGAAGAATGTTGTTAAATCTGGAATGAGTCCAGTTTGTATACATCTTCCATATCTACCAAATCTTGCATCTGCAAAACCCGAGCTATTGGAAATTTCCAGGTTCTCACTTGAGGAGGAATTGCGAAGAGCGAATATACTTGGTGTTGATTTTGTTATAGCACATATAGGTTCAAGACTTGACTTGTCATTAAAAAGGGCTGTTAATATTATATGTGATTCAATAAACAGAGCATTCTCTAAGGTTAGAAATAATATAATACTATTACTCGAAAATACAGCTGGTGAGGGCTCTGAGGTGGGAGATAAGTTTTCAGTAATAGGAAGTATTATAGATAAGGTTGAAGATATAGACAGAATTGGTGTTTGTCTGGATACTGCGCATACTTTTCAAGCTGGATATGACCTGTCGACTAAGAAGGGACTAAATGACACCATAAAGGAGTTTGATGATACGATACGATTAAAAAAACTTTACTTCCTTCATTTGAATGATTCAAAGACACCACTTGGTTCACATAGAGATCTTCACTGGCACATCGGAGATGGTTATATTGGAATCCAGGGCTTTAAAAATATAGTTAATCATCCCAGCTTATCTCGTCTGCCTGCTATAATGGAGACACCCAGGAAAAGTGAAGAAGATGATATAAGGAATATGAGGACTATAAGGAGGCTGGTAAACAATTAAATATCAAAAATCAAATATTAAAATGTAAAAATGGATAATATCCCAACAAACTAACTAACTAACCAATCGTAAGATACTGTGAAAAATAGTATGAAAGAATATGACAAACCACAGAGGTCACAGAGGTAATATTAAATATAAAAAATTAAATATTAAAATTACAAATCAAAATTCAAAAATTCTCTGAGCTCTTCCTGCCCCGTTAGATATAGAATTATCTAACAGGGTGAACGTGCTCTGCGGTTTAAAAGATGTGATAAGAGATTA
>JAUWGP010000026.1 GCA_030606335.1 Caldifarciminota bacterium | reverse complement strand
GGTACTAACCTTGCCTCCTTTACAGAGGGAACATCTCGAATATCCATTTCCATTGCCCTTGATTCCTCACCAGGAGGTACACCCAATATTTTCTTCATCTCAGGGTTTTCATACTCAATCTTAAATTCTTTATTAAGTTTTATTATACCTGCCGGTGAATTATCAAGAATAATTTCGTATTCTTTATGAAGCTTTTGTGACCTCTTTTTATGCGTACTATGCCCTTTGACTTTTACGTTTTTACCTTTATTATTTTTTCTCATATGAGGTAATCTCCCCTTGAAAAAATGTAAGTAGTATATTTACACTATATAGGGTTTTTAAAATCAGTAAATAATTTATGGTTCTATGCTATAATTATACATAATTTTGAAGGATTTGTCAAGTAAAAAAATTATGGTTTGTACTATAATATTTAAAATTTTGTATTTGTATAATGAGGTATTTTATAGCTGAAAGGACAGTAATTCAAGACGTGCTGTTGGTAGGATTTTCACTATGTCTTTATTATCAGATTTACTAATCACTCGATGATTTCCAATATGTGCATTTCATTTATTCGAAAGAATTAGTTTTACAAGCCGCGCAATTCGCTGACCATATTTTATACATTGCTCACTGCTTCTTTCACTAGGGGCTCCTATGGCAACAGGTCCATAATGGTCTCCTTTTGCGACACCCTGAATTACCATTCCATGAATGAGCATACATTTCAGAATATCCATAATAGCAGTCTCATTTCCACCTCCAATGTTAACAGACGTAGAAAACGCACCACCAATTTTTCCTTCAAGCTTGCCATGCAATTTTACGCTATCATCGAACAGTTTCTTAAGCTCAGATGCCATACTTCCATAATATACAGGTGTACCAACAATAATACCATCATGATCAACTAATTCCTCTACTGTAATCTCGTCAACCTTCTTACACACAACTTCCACACTCTCTTTTTTAACACCCTCACTTACGAGTTCTGCCATCTTCTCTGTATTGCTAGTTCTTGAATAATAAATTATCAATATCCTTGACATGCTGCTCTCCTGGTATAATATTCATTCCCCTGATTCTTGTAGGGGTCGGATTAATCCGACCCGTTTCTTTTACAGGTTCGATAAATCGAACCCCTACATTTTCGCTTCCATATTATATTTGACACCACATAATATTCATTGTCTTTATAGGATGTCTTAAGTTGCCAATTATGTTTATTGTAATTTATTGAATATGTTAATATTATACTCTATAATTCTCATTTTGTCAAGAGTAAAAAATTATCAGTTAAGTATCATATATAGAGAATTTACTCTATATTTTCCTTGACTTTTGTGACAATTCTTTGTATAATATAGATTAATGATATTACATGCGGCAATTTTATCGCATGTTTCTGTCATTGCGAGTTCCGATGACAATCGGGACGTGGCAATCTCTTCAGATCCCTGTTGTTTAAATTTTTTATTTTATGGAGGTGTAAATGAGTGAAGGAATAGGTTGCAGGTTTCAACAAGAAACAAAATATTTTCCTGACAAGCTTTCAGAAAAAGGGTTGGTTTGGATAAGCAAACCTGAACTTTATAAGGAATATCCAGAAAGTAAGAAGATTAAGCTATCAACACCCGAGACAATAGCAGATATGTCGTTAAGTGAAACCCTAAAGAAACGAAAGAGCATTCGAAGTTTTTCACAACAATCCATAACCCAGAAACAGTTATCATACCTGCTTTGGGCATCAAGTGGTATTCAAAGAAAAGAATATGGTTATGAATTTCGCACTGCTCCATCAGCTGGTGCACTTTATCCAATAGAAACATACCTTGTCGTGAACAATGTAGAAGAAGTGGTAAAAGGGGTATATCATTATAATATAAAGGCTCATATTCTGGAGGAGTTGAGTTATGGGGATTTCAGGGGGGATATAACCCGAGCAGCAATGGACCAGGAAATGTGTTCTATTGCAGCTTTAGTTTTTATCTGGACAGCGATATTCAATCGCTCCATGTGGAAATATAGAGAGCGTGCATACAGGTATATTTACCTTGATGCAGGACATATTTCACAGAACCTTGCACTGACTGCCACTGCTCTTGGGCTAGGTTCCTGTCAAATTGGAGCCCTTTTTGATGATGAGGTTAATAAGATAATTAATGTAGATGGAACTGAGGAAAGCGTAATATATATGAGCGTAGTCGGCTACCCTCTTCAAGAGTAGGAAATACGTTCTGCTTTATAGATAGAATGACAAACCGTATCCAAACGGATCCTTTAGACTGGCACGAATTGAATTAGTGTATATCTTACCTGTCGGTAGATAGGCAAATGCTCTTAGTAAACAGTTTCAAATACGAATATGCAAAAAGTGCGAACTCAAGGGGATTTTCAAACATACTCTACCAACTAAATTGAAGAAGAATTCCTTCAAATTTTGATAATATGAAGAATTATTACAAGGACAAACTTTCTGCACAGCGGCTAAAACAGTGCTACGAAATTGCACCTCCACGTGTGCAGCAATATCTTTACGAAGAGGTAAACTATGTACTTCAGAAGATTCATCCTGGTGATATGGTATTGGAGTTGGGTTGTGGTTATGGGAGAATACTACCCCAACTCACCCAGAGAGCTCATCGGGTAATCGGAATTGATACCTCTCTTGTTAGTTTATACCTCAGGCGAGAAATGCTCTGCGACATTTCAAATTGTTTTCTTGTAAATATGAATGCGATTAGACTCGCATTTAATGATAGGGCTTTCGACCGAGTTGTTTGTATACAGAACGGAATTTCAGCATTCCACGTTAATCAAAAAGATTTAATCAGGGAAAGCATTCGTGTAACCAAGGTTGGTGGAACTATACTATTTTCAAGCTATTCTGATAAATTCTGGAAGGACAGATTAGAATGGTTTGAGCTGCAATCAAAGGCTGGGCTTCTTGGAGTGATAGATAACGAGAAGACCCGAGATGGTGTGATAGTATGTAAAGATGGCTTTACAGCTACAACAGTTTCACCAGCTCAATTCCTATTATTAACTACAGGATTCAATGTTAATGTACAGGTTATAGAAGTGGACGAATCAAGCATATTCTATGAGGTTACTCCTCTATAGAACCAGGGTTTATTTAGGATTATTTTCCAAAGAGAGCTCTGAAAAACTGCCTTCGAGCTCTATTTATTAGACAAATTTTTAACCGGTTATAGAAATTTAGTTGATTTTATAAGGTTTTTTAATCTGTGTAATTTTTTATCTTAATCGTTGTAATCAGGGATTTCTGGATTTCGCCAGAAATCTCTAAAAACTTCTTGACTTTTTATAAATTTGGTGATAAAATAATAGAATCATACCCTGGTTTATTTAATTTGAAGAACAGAAATATATCAGAGAATAATATAGTTTGTTTCCTTCGTATTTTTCACTAGAGATTAATACAATGGTAATATTATTGCTTTTATCCCTTCTGTCCTTTCCGGACCCTGTATACGTCTATATTTCAGAAGGAGAGAACTTTCAAGAGGTTACCTCAAAACTTCAGCAGGAGGGTGTTATAGAACATACATTTCTATTTACCGCCTGGGCAAGGATTACAGGAAATGATAGGAGGATAAAAACAGGTAGATATAAATTTAGTACCCCCTCTGGGGTAAGAGAGGTGATGCGAAAGCTGGTGAACGGAGAGACTGTTGATATAAAGGTAACGGTACCAGAAGGGTCGAATATATATGAGGTTGCAGAAATCTTCCAGTATAAAACGGGAATGGATAGTACTGGTTTTATAAATCTTGTAAAGGATAGTACTCTTATAGAAGAGTATAATGTTGATGCTCCGACTCTTGAGGGTTTCTTGTTTCCTGATACATATTTTGCATTTGATTCTGTTCCTCCAGCAAAGGTAATAGATATGATGATATCAAGGTTTTTTGATGTTTTTGACTCAACAATGATGATGAGGGTAGACAGTCTTGGACATACAATAAATGAAATCATAACACTCGCCTCATTAATCCAGTGTGAGGTAAGAGTAACCGAAGAGATGCCAGTAATATCATCCATCTACTATAATCGACTGAAAATAGGTAGAAGACTTGAGAGTTGTCCTACGATTCTGTATATATTACCTGAAAGAAAGAACAGATTACTGTATACCAACCTTTCGATAGACTCACCATACAATACCTATAAACATGCAGGACTACCCCCAGGAGCCATATGTAACCCGGGGGGGGATGCTATCATGGCAGCCCTATATCCAGCAGAATCAGATTACCTTTACTTCGTCGCAAAGGGAGACGGTACACATATATTTTCAAAGACCCATGAGGAACATATAAATGCAAAAAGGAGAGTGGGTATTTTAAAGTAATTTTACTTATGCGAATTCTTGCAATTGACCTTGGGATAAAGTATGTTGGGTTGGCTATCTCTGGACCTCTTAAAATTCCTCAACCATTGAAATGTATTAGAAGGAAGAATATATTTGAAGGATTAAAAGAGGTAATAAGCGAGTATAGTATTAAACTTATTGTAATAGGTCTTCCTCTTACACCTGCTGGTAAGGAGGGAAATATTGCAAGAAATACGAGAAATTTTGCAAATCTAGTTGAGGAACGACTCGGAATAAAAACAAAACTTGTTGATGAAAGGTTTACAACTAAAGAAGCCAAGAGAGTGCTGAATGAAAAGGGAATAAAGGGGAATGATGATAGTATTTCTGCCCTTTTTATCCTTGAAAGATATCTTGAGGAACGTTCTAATTGACGATTTAAGATTGACGATTTACTATTGATGATTAGAATAAATTAAGAAATCTAAAAATTAAAATGCAATCTTCAATCTAAAATCTAAAATCTCAAATTAAATGGTCTATTTATTATTAACTATTCACTAATATGCTTTTATCAAAATTTGACTATAAACTTCCAAAGGATTTGATAGCACAGTATCCCTTAAAAAAGAGAGAAGGAGCAAGACTCATGGTGCTAAGTAGAGCGAAGGGAAGTATAGAGGAAAGGATGTTTACTGATATATTAGAATACATAGAGGATAGGGATTTATTGCTTTTGAATGAGACAAAGGTTATAAAGGCAAGAATGTTCGGCAAGAAGGAGTATACAGGAGGAAAGGTCGAGGTTTTTTTTATTCGGGGGATAGATAATAAAACCTTTGAGGCGTTTATTCGACCCAAGAAGAGGGTAAAACCTGGAACTTGTGTACAGTTTGGAGAGAAGAAGGTAATAATTATAAAACACCTTGATAATGGGCACACACTCCTCAGAATTGAGGAAGATATTACACCTTATGAACTGGTGCAGTCGTACGGAGAGGTTCCACTTCCTCCATATATAAAGAGAAAACCAACAAATCTGGATAAACAACTATATCAGACTGTTTATGCAAAGATTCCTGGTGCAGTAGCTGCCCCAACTGCTGGTCTACACTTTTCTTCAGAACTACTTAAAGAGCTAAGAAAGAAAGAAATTGAAATATTAAAGATATTACTCCACACAGGTCCTGGTACATTTAGACCTGTAACCACGGAGAATATAGAAGAGCACAAAATGGAGGAAGAATATTATGAGATCGGAGTGGACGTTGCAAAAAGTATAAATGACAGAAAAGGCAGGCTTTTTGCTGTTGGTACAACGACTGTGAGGGCAATTGAGACAGCAGTAAAAGATGGTAAGGTTTCTCCAGGAAGTGGTTGGACAAATCATTATATATACCCTCCATATAAGTTTAAGGTAGTTGACTGTATACTAACAAATTTCCACTTGCCAAAAACAAGTTTGATTATTATGGTATCTGCATTTGCAGGGAAAGAATTTGTTTTAAAGGCTTATAACAAGGCAATAAAAAAGAGATATAGATTCTATTCCTATGGTGATGCAATGTTGATTATTTAAGCATGTACGGAATGCTTGATGTCAAAGGACAATTATGATATTAAGAATGAGATTGCCACGTCCCGATTGTCATCGGAATTCGCAATGACAGACACTAATTCTTGTTATTGCGAATCGAAGGAGAAGTAATCGCATTTAAAGAGGGTTTTGTAATAAAGAATAAGATTGCCGTACAACGACAGGAAACTTTTGTTATACAGGGATTTAACTGACTTACATAAGTAAATAATAGAATATAAAAGAATTTTTGTTCTCTTACAAGTCCCTGTTGAAAAAAAGAATGAGATTGCTACGTCCGTCAATCCGTCGTACTTCTTGACAGATGACGGACTCGTAATGATATCTTCTTACATATACCTGTGAGCTGTAGACGAAGCAATTTCTTTAAAAAACTTGCAAAATTAAAATATTTATGGTATAATAACTTAATAAATATACTCTTAAATACTTGTTTACGCATAACTTTAGATATATGAATTGGTTAAAAAGGTCGATTGGTATCCTTAAAGGTGGAGGAATCATTGCATTTCCAACCGATACTGTATATGGAATAGGATGCGATGCAACACTCAAAGAGGCAATTGAAAAAATCTATCAAATAAAGCATAGAGTCAAGGATAAGCCACTGATTATGTTTATTCCATCATCTGATAAACTTGAGAAGAGTATAACCCATTCTACAAGACTCATCGATAAATTATCTAAGTATTTCTGGCCAGGTCCACTTACATTAGTAATTAAGACGAATAAAGACGTTCCAATTAAGGCAAAAGACGGGACTATAGGTATAAGGGTTCCTGACGAGAAGCATATATTAGCTCTTCTAAATAATTATCCAAATCCTCTTGCAACAACGAGTTGCAATGTAGAAAATCTTCCTGTCCTTTCGAATGTCAGGGAGATAAAAAGAATTTTTGGGAAAGACATAGACTATGTGATAGAAGGAAAAACACCAGAACCTGCAATTCCTTCAACGGTGCTTTCGCTATCACCCCCTATCCTTCTCAGGAGAGGTAAAGTATCCCTTTTTGAGATAGAACAAAAGACAGGAGTCAGAGTTATGTTATCCAGGGGGATGAGGATTAGAGTACTTTTTGTATGTACTGCAAATTTATGCAGGAGTCAGATAGCTGAGGGTTTAGCAAGACAGATAAGACCTATGAATGTATTTGTTGGTTCCGCAGGTGTACATACCACAGATGGTTCTACTCCTTCGTTGCTTGCAATGGATGTTATGTTAGAAGAGAATATAGATATTAGTGGACAGCTATCTCGACAAATAACAAGAGAAGTTGCATATAATTACGACCTTATTCTGTGTATGGAAGAAAAAAACAGACAATGGATAGTTTCGCATTATCCAGAGATATCCAGCAGAATTTTTATCCTGGGTGAATTTGGCAGAGACGATAGAAAAGAGGAAATAGAAGATCCTATCAGAGGTGGAATAGAGGAGTATAGAATATCCCGTGATAGAATAAGAATTGAGCTTGAAAGGATATTTGGATATCTTGAGGAGCGATATTTTTTATAAACTTTAAATGGTTAATACAATCTCTAACAGAGAAATTTCGTATAATAAAGAGCGATTATGGTTTAAGTGATGAGATTGCCACGTCTGTCAATCCGTCGCACTTCTTGACGGACGACTGACTCGCAATGACAGAAATATAGCGTCGTCATTGCGAACCGAAGGTGAAGCAATCGCATTTTGATGGAAGTAGTATAAAAGTAGAGTATAATATATCAAGAAACGATTAGATTATGAGAAAACTACTACTAACTTTATTAATTCTAATTCCTGTAATGCTACATGGAGAAGGTAAGTCTGCACCAAAGGCAATGCTTCTATCAATCCTTCCTGGAGGAGGACAATTCTACAACGAAGAGTATACAAAAGGGTTCCTGTTTGCAGCTGCCCAGACAATTTGCCTTGGATTTGTTGTTAGAGAGCATATTTACGCCATGGATGCAAAAGTAGAAGGGAGAGACGAGGACTATGATTACCATATTGCTAAAAGAACTGACTGGCTCTGGTGGTCATTTGGTATGTGGGTATTCTCTATAGGTGATGCCTATATCGGTGCTCATTTATACAACTTTCAAGAGGATGTTGGTATTGAACTGGAGGTTGGGTACAGGTTTTAGTACAATGTTTAAATATGTACTTTGTTGTTAATAAGTTTGTCTTTAAATAATGGTTTCTGGGATAGAGAGGTTAAAGAAAGGTTTTAGACAGTTAAAACTGCCTGCAAATAATGAGACTCTTAGACTCTTATTAAGATACTACGAACTAATTTTAAAATGGAACAAAAAGATCAATATAGTATCAAGACAGGAAGAAAACATCATAGAAAGGCATATCCTCGACTCACTTTCAATATATGATTTATTAAAGGGTGACCATCTCCTTGATTTCGGGACTGGTGCTGGGTTTCCCGGAATCCCTTTAAAGATATTAAAGGATGATATATTCCTTGATTTAGTTGAATCAAGAAAGAAGAAGGCTGTATTCTTGAGGGAGTTGAGGCGTGAACTGGGGTTATGTAATGTGCGTATATACAATGTTGACATTATACAGTATAAACCAGAGATGTGCTACGATATTATAACAGCAAGGAAGGTCGGCAGCATTAAAAAGATTGTTAAACTTACAGCAAGACTATTAGAGGAAAATGGTAGAATTATAATGTTCAAGGGGGAAAAATTGCCAAAGGAGATTGAGGATGCCAGAAATGTCCTGAAGAGAAACCGTCTCTCGCTTACTGAAAGACACAAGAGGATTTTCACGAAGGGTGAGATTGTTGTAATTGGGAGGGCTGATGGGTAAAGTTATCTCAGTAGCAAACCAGAAAGGCGGAGTAGGTAAAACAACCACAGCTGTAAATCTTTCTGCATCTATTGCTGTAGCAGAACGAAGAGTGTTATTAGTTGATATAGACCCACAGGCAAATTCAACCACAGGTCTGGGAGGGAAACCCAAAGATAACATCTATGATGTATTAATTGGTGATACAGACATCCGTGATATAATCATAAAAACCGATTTGTCTCACCTATTTCTCGTGCCCTCTTCTTTATCTCTTGCAGGAGCAGAGGTTGAGCTTGTTGATATGGAAAACAGAGAAAGTATTCTCAAATCAATATTAGATATATTGATAGATGAATATGATTATATAATTATCGATTCTCCACCCTCGCTTGGGTTGCTAACCATTAATGGTCTTGTAGCAGCAAATTCAGTCCTTGTTCCTGTTCAATGTGAGTTTTATGCAATGGAGGGTCTGTCAAGGCTTTTTTCAACAATAAGCAGGATAAAGAATACACTTAACCCGCGTATCTACATAGAGGGAATTCTTTTTACGATGCTGGATATGAGACCATTGCTTGCAAGAGAGGTAAGGCAGGAGATAGAAAGACATTTTAGTAACAGAATATTTAAGACTACCATACCGCGAAATATCAGGCTTGCTGAGGCGCCCTCATTTGGTAAACCAATACTTCTGCATGATGTAAAGTCGAAAGGAGCACAGGCATATTTTGAACTTGCTGAAGAATTTCTTTCTTTAAATGAGGGAAATATTAGATTATAAACAAAGGACAATCGAATATGTAGCCATCCCTTCTCCTCTTAGGAGTAAACCCTCCTCAGTAGTAGCCTTTACTGATGCTGAACTTACGGAGATATTGAGTATACCTGCTATGTTTTCTCTCATTTTGGGGATATAAGGCGATAATCTTGGTTTCTCGCATACTACTACTGAATCCACATTTATCACATTAGCACCTGTTATTCTCATAATTTCTTTAAGAATAAGAACACTACTCACATCCTTCCATTTCTCATCTGTATCAGGGAAATGAGTACCGAGGTCACCCATACTATATGCACCCAGTATTGCATCACCGATTGAATGGATGAGAACATCACCATCAGAGTGTGCAAGAAGACCCATATCATAGGGTATTTTAACACCACCTATTATTAGTGGTTTCCCTGAAACGAATCTATGGACATCATATCCAATTCCAATACGCATAGAATTTTATTTGGACGCAGATTAGCGCAGAAATAAGCAGATAAATTAGAGAAAAATTCAAATACCTACTTGTGGTTGAAGTAATATTGATTAATTGCCCTTGCAAGTTCGAGGTCATCATCAGTAGTTATCTTTATATTAAATACAGAACCCAAATATGTATAGACTGGTATTTTAGCGTTCTCAAATAGTGAGGCAGTATCACTGCCATAGAATTCATCCTCTTCTGCCCTTTTATATGCCCTCAGGCAAAGCTTCTTCCTGAATATCTGAGGTGTTTGAACACAAAAGAGATTATTTCTGTTAATTGTTTTCTGAACTCTATCATCTTCTAAATACTTCATTGTATCTTTCACCGGGATAATAGGAACGACTGCTCCCAAATTTTTACACTTTTCAACCATATTGTTAATATCAAGAAATCCCGGGAATGGTCTTGCTGCGTCATGGTCAATTACTATCTCTCCCTTCGAATGTATAAGACCGTTCTTAAAAGAGTCCTGACGAAATTTACCACCCTCTACAATCTTACTTACCTTTTCAAAACTGCCCTTTGAGAGGATATTATTCTCCAAATGTTCTATCCACTCTGGAAGCATTACTATGATTACCTCATTAACAATCTCTAACTTTTCAAAAAAAATGATTGAGAGTGAAATAAGTGAAACCCCGTTTATGTCTAAAAACTGCTTGGGAACGGGACTTTTCATCCTCTCCCCACGACCACCTGCCACGATTATAGCAGAAATAAACATAGAAAATTAAAATATCTAAAGGTTTCTTTACTTTCAATTTCGAAACATTCCTACAAATCTGAGCCGCCAGGTTATCCATAGAGCCTCCCAAACAATCCTTCTTGACATCTTGGAGCTACCCTCCAACCTATCAGTGAATATTATAGGCATCTCTCTCAATCTAAACCCCTTTTTATAAGCCCAGAAAACCGTTTCAATCTGAAAACCATAGCCATCAGATACTATTTTCTCCTTTAGGAGTTCCTCGATTACCTTCCTTTTATAGCATTTATAGCCACTTGTCATATCTCTCACTGGAACACCTGTTGTAATCCTTGAGTACATATTCGCGAAGAATGATAGGAGAAGCCTTGACATAGGCCAGTTTATTACGGATACACCCATAGCATATCTTGAACCTATGATAAGGTCTGCAGTCTCTATCTCTTCAAGGAATCTTGGAATGTCATCTGGATTATGAGACATATCAGCATCCATTTCGAATATGTAGTCATATTTCTTATTTATTGCATATCTAAAACCCTCTCTATATGCTGTTCCGAGTCCAAGTTTGCGTGGACGTCTATGAAGTTTAACCCGTTCCTCTTCTTTTGATAAATTACTCACATATTCACTAGTACCATCTATTGAATTATCATCAATAACAAGGACTTCTATGTCTTTTCTTATTGAAAGGGTTCTTGAAATCACAGTTGATATGTTTTCTATTTCGTTATATGTCGGTATGATAATAAGAATACGCATTTTACCTCAAAACTTGTAGATTATAAAAATTACACTCAAAATCCAGAGTAAAATATCAATAAAAAGGGGTTTATCCTCTATGAATACCCTATCGGGACTATCCCCCTTACCCTCCTGGTGTATTAGATAGAAGTATCGCATTATTCCATAAAGCACGAACGGGACAGTAAATACCAAACCGTGTCCACCAAACTTCTCAATAGTTTGAGGTGAAAGAGTATATAGTGTATAAGCAATAAGTGTACATGCTGTGACAATCACCACAATCTGGTCTATTAATTGACTTGAATACCCTGAAAGAGATATACGATGTTCTTTTGCATTAGATCCAAGGGAGATTATCTCCTGCCTGCGTTTTGAGGCTGCAATAAAAAGAGCAAGCAAAAGGGTACACATAAAGAGCCATGGTGAGAGGGAAACAACTATAACAACACATCCTGCAAAGGTTCTAAGTATAAATCCAAATGCTATGCTCATAATATCTATTAGAACAATTCTTTTCAGATATATTGAGTAGAGGAACATCAAGATAAGATATATAGTAAGCACCAAAAGGAATTCTTTAGAAAGAAAATAGGATAGAAACAAGCTCAGAAGTATTAACAATAGAGAACTTACCCATGCAATTGGAATAGAAAGGACGCCACTGGCTACTGGTCGGTTTTTCTTATTAGGATGGACCATATCACTCTTTCTGTCTATGATGTCATTTATAATATACATTCCTCCAGATGAGAGGGAAAAAAGTACGAAGGCAAAGACCACCCTTATAAGATCCTCTGAACAGAAGAGTTTTTCTGCAAATATGATGCCGGCAAAGATCAAGATGTTCTTTGTCCATTGCTTTGGTCGCATTGATATCAGTATATATTTAATCATATGCTATAATAATAACAGAAAAATAGTATTTTGTCAATAAAAAAGTTTGCATTTTTGTAAAAAATGTGTTAAAATAATATAATGGGAAAGATGGACATAATAAATCTACTGAGAGATATAGTTAGAGAAGAAGGTATAGGAACATATCTGGTAGGTGGATATGTAAGGGATAAGATCCTTGGTATAGATAACAAGGATATAGATATAACAGTTGAAGGAAATGCAAAGAGGGTTGCAGAGCTATTGAGCAATAGGTTGGGAGTAGGCATAAAAAGGACCTCTCAATTTGGAACTTATATTCTCTTCGCATCCGCTTACAGAATAGACATTGCTACTGCAAGGAGTGAACAATATCCATCACCAGGCACACTTCCTTTGGTTGAGCCAGGAGGTATACTTGAAGATCTTTCAAGGAGAGATTTTACAGTAAACAGCATGGCTGTACCTATAGGAACGGATACAGTAATTGACCTATTTAATGGATTGAATGACCTTAAAAAAAGATTGATCAGGGTATTGCATGGTAAGAGTTTTTCAGAAGACCCCACAAGGATATTCCGCGCATTGAGATTTGCCGAGAGAATGGATTTTCAGATAGAAAAGATAACAATGTCTCTTATAGAGGAGGCAATAGAGAAGGGATTTCTTTCAAAGGTCTCCACAGCGAGAACAAGAAACGAGTTTACACTCTGTCTCATGGAGAAGAAGAGATGGGATCTTCTTAATAGAATAGCAAAGCTTGGTATTTTTAAACAACTGGGAATGGTATATCCCGGAAGGAATTTTCTGCAGGAACTTGAGGAGTTTGCAAAAAAATTTATGATTGAGCCAGAGTCACTTTGTTTTATTGCTTTTGCTGATGGTGGCAAGAATAGGAATTTTTTAACAAAGAAAGAGACAAAATTCCTTAATTCAATTGAAACCCTTTATAAGAAAATTCCCTGCCTTAAAAAGAAGGAAAAAAGGGAAGATATATTTACGATACTTGAGGGATTTCCGCATCCTTCACTCATCTATATCGGAGTAAAGATGTCCATAAGAGAGAAGATATCTTTATATTTGGAAGAGATAGAGCCTGTAAGATTAGAGATAACAGGAAATGATATCAGGGGAATGGGTATCAGTAATGGAAAGGAAATAGGTGAAATACTACGTTCTGTTAAACGAAAAAGACTTAGTAGCTCCCTTTCTAGTAAGGAAGATGAGATGAATTATGTAAAGGAAATATTAAAAAAAAATCAAGACAACAATATTTAAGAACTTGGGAATAAATCAAATGAAAAGACTTTTGTTCATACTTCCTATTTTGTTGAGTGGTTGTATATATAGCTTCAGGGGTTTTACCGCTGTTGAGTATGACAGTATAACAATTATGCAATTCAATAATCAGACAATACGGTATGGACTGGAGGATATCTTTTATCAGAATACTATAGACGAATTTATTAGAGATGGGAGAATAAAACTTGTGGAGAGTGGTGGAGAGACTGTCCTAAGTGTAGATATTACAAATTATGAAAACCAACCCTTTACATATGATGAGAACGAAAACATTAAGGATTATAGAATAGATGTTGAGTTGAGCCTTTCTTTTCAAAAGGGTAATGGTGAAGGTATATGGGAGAAAACATTACGGGAATGGATAACATATGAAAGTTCTCTTACAGAGGATGATGGTATACAGTTACTGGCAGAAAAGGTATCCGAGTCTATCGTAAGAATCGTATTAGAGTAAGGAGTATGGTTAGAATTTAAAAGTAACAATTTTTCTTGACATTTTTACCCTTTTGTGTTATAATTATCACCAAATTCAAAAGAGTATATTTTTTAGAAATTTAAACATTATCTTGGAAAGGGGGAGGTATGAAAAGATGGACAGCACTTACTATAGCATTTACTATAATATTTATTCTTGCTGGTTGTGCCAAACAAGATTGGGTTGCAAAGGTTGGGAATACAATTATATATGAGGATGCTGTTACGGAAAGAATGATAAGGGGTATATCGAGAGAGGATGCTGTAAAGGATTTAATAGAAGAAGCGATAATGTACAACGATGCACTGGAAAAGGGATATGTGGAATTAGTACAGGATGAATTGAATAATGCTTCAAATCAATTACTTGTACGCAACCTATATAAGATAGCTGTGTTGGATAGAATAAAGATACATCCATACACAATCAAGAATCGGTGGAATAAGATGCAAAAAGAAGTGAGGGCAAGAAAGATATCCGTAAGTGACATGGACAATGCAAAGCAAATATACAGAAGATTAGTCATAGGTGATAATTTTGTTGAACTTGCAAGGGAAAAGTCTGAAGACAGGTCGACTGCATCAACAGGTGGAGATCTTGGATGGGTAGATTATAGAGCAGAGATAGAAACAGATTTACTCGAGTCTATTCTTTCTCTTGGAAAGGGTAAGTTTTCTTCTCCCTTCGAATCCAGAGGAAATTGGGTTATCGTCATAGCAGAAGACATAAGATTTAAGGAGGGTACACTCACAAGGGAAGAAATGGATAGAATAGAGCAAGAGCTTAAGAGGGGGGAGGAGAGAAAGATTGCTATGGAGTTCCTGGAACACATGAAGGGACTAGCGGACATTAAATTTGATGATATGGTTGTAAAGGATATTTCACAATCGATAGACAGATCTGGATTACCAGATATTTCAGCTCTTGACCCGAAAAGTATAGTTCTTAAATCAGGTGCAAAAAACATAAACATTGAAGAATTCATAAAGATAGTTGAAACAAGGCGAAGACCACCATTTGATGATCCTGAAAACATAAAAACATTCTTAGCCAACTACCTTGTGTATGAAATATTACTACCTATTGAGGCAAAAAGACATAGAATACATACAGCTCCAGAGATAAAGAAAGATATTGAAAAGAGAAGAATGAGTGTTGTGCTAAGAAAATACAATCAAAATGAAATAGAGAAAATAGTTCCAGAGCCCACAGACTCTGAAATTGAATCCTACTACAAGGATAACATAGTGAAATATAGGGATATTGCAAGGGCAAAGGTGAAAATAATAGAATGTAAAACAGAAGAGGAGGCAAAAGAGGCACGAGAAAGATTAATGAGGGGAGAAGAGTTTGCCCAGGTAGCTAAGGAGGTTTCTATCCACCAATCAAGTGCAAGGGGTGGTAGTCTTGGATGGATAAGAAAGGAACAACATAAAGAACTTGACCAGAAGGTATTTACAACTACACTTAATAAGATTACAACACCGTTTCACATCTCTTTAGGATGGTGTATATTAATCGTCGAAGACAGGAAAAAGGAGAGGACCAAACCTTTGGATGAGGTGAGAAGACAGGTAATAAGTGAACTTAAAACTCAGGCAAGACAGAAGATTAAAGATCAACTTATTGAGCAGATAAAGGAAAAATTTACTGTAGATATAAAAGAGCACAAGGCTGAAATTCCGGTAACTTAAAATTTATGGTTTAATTAAACACACATTGTGTTAATCTTGTTAATAAACCACAGAACTGTAACCACAGAGATCGCAGAGAGCGCGGAGGGAAAAAGAAATAAGAATTCTTTGGTTCCTCTGTGGTTCCCCTGTTAAATAAAGTACCATGAGTGAATACTTATACTTAACTTTGTAACTATTTAACAGGGTGAATCTACGGTTCCTAAATAGAGAGTGAAAGATTTGAGAACTTCTCAACAGGATTCTTCTAATAAATTTGTTATTCTCTTAAAAAGTAGCGACACTATTAGATTAAAGGGATTATTATCTTTTGTTCTATTATATGAATTAGAAAAAACATAGTACTTAGGAGAACACAGAGAAAAAAATTCTGTAATCTCTATGCACTCTGTGGTTGATGTTTAATATAACGTAAATGCAAAACGGAGGTGTCGTGAAAAAATTATCACTGATTGTTACCATATTTATTATATTATTTTTGGGATGCAAAAAGGAAGAGGGAACGGTAATAGCCAGAGTGGGTAAGACTACGCTTACTCTTGAAAAATTTGAGTCTGCTTTACCGATTGAATATCTAGCAACTATCTCACATGAAGATAAAATAAGCCTTATTGAGAATTGGATAGGTACAGAGCTTGTTTATGAGAAGGCTATAAGTGAAGGCACACTGGAGAATAGTGAAATAGCCGACCAGATTGAACAATTGAAGAAACAGATTGTTATAAACTACTGGTTGAACCAAAATACATATGACAAAATATCTGTGAGTGACATTGATGTAAAGGATTTCTACGAGTTTAATAGACAGGCATTCGATAATGAGATAAAGGTGGCACACATAGTTTCAAGCACAAAACTTGATGCAATAGAGTTGAAGAAAAGAATAGATGAAGGTGCTGATTTTAGTAAGATAGCAAGGGAATATTCAATAGATAACTCCGGAGCCGATGGAGGAGTTATTGGATATGTAAAACTCGGTGATATTGCACTCACTGGTTTTGATGATGCTGCATTCTCGCTTAGAGAAATAGGTGATATATCGGATATAATACGGACTGAACGGGGTTTTCATATTATAAAGCTCCTTGGAATGAAAAGGTTGAGTAATCCACCTAAATTTGAGGACATAAAAGAGGGTATAAAAAACCAGTTACTAATGGCGAAACAGATAGCTGTTGTTGACTCGCTTGTTAAACAACTTAGAGAAGAGATTCCCGTAGAAGTATATTACGAGCTTATAAAATAATCTCAGGTTGTGCATTACTTACCAGATGTCTGCTTGTTTTTAGACAGGGCAATTGTGAAACCGAGAATATTAGCTTCTTCTCCAATTTAGTTGACATAATAAGAGTAAATTCTATTCCATCCCTACCATCAGGTAGGTGAGATAATAAATTCAATTGAAATAGTATTACAAAGATTAATTAGATTGCCGTACTAATATTTCAAACGGAAGGAATCGATTCCTGTCATTGCGAGGAGTCCGTCGATTGACGGACGACGAAGCAATCCCATCTGTTGGAGTCTAAAGAAACTAAACAGGGGTGACAGTCTTTAGACTGTTAATAAAGTAAATAATTTTAAGGATGAGATTGCCACGCTTATTGCATTCGCTCGCAATGACAGATGCATAGGATGAGATTAACGCGTCCGATTATGTGGAGATATTTAATTATAATAATTATTCCTGTCTTTTTATCAGCCAAAATAGATAGAATAATTGGAGTGGTAGATAAAGAGGCGATAACATTGAGCGAAATAGAGCAAAAACTAAATTTGACAGGGTTACCTATTACACCAGAATCAAAAGAGCAGATGCTCGAGAGTATCATTCAGACAAAGCTTCTTCTCATCGCTGCTGAGGAGGAGACACTATCAGTTAGCGACCAGGCAGTTGAGGATGCATTATCAAATACTATTAATTCCCTTAAGGAGAATTTTCCATCTCTTGATGCTTTTTATTCAGAGTTACAGAGGCTGGGCATAACAGAAGATGTTCTCAGGGAATATTACAGGGATGATGTAGAGAGCAATCTAATAGTAAGGGCACTTATTCAGAAGAAATTTGGCATATTATCTACTTCAGACATAACAGCACTGCACTATTATGAGACCTATCCTGAATCAATCCCAGATATCCCGACAGTTGCAAGATATTCCAGTGTGTTTTTACCGATAATACCAGGTGAGAAAACATTAAAGGAAAAGGAAGTTCTTATAGAAAAGGTTAACAGTAAAATTCTTGCTGGCGAGGATTTCAGTGAACTTGCAATGACTTACTCCGAAGATCCAATTACAAGGCAGCGTGGGGGTAGTCTTGGAACTGTAGATATAGATGACCTTGATCCTTTATTCAGACAGGAAATAGAAAATATGAGCGCAGGTGAAATAAGATTGATACAGACTTTGGGTGCAGTACACCTTCTACGTTGTGATATGAAGATGGGAAATCGTGTATCACTAAGGAGTATTATTTTCATACTTACCCCCACAAAAGAAGATTCGTTGAGAGTGCTGTCATTTGCTTCACAGATAAAAGATTCAATTGAATTGGGTAAGGTTCCCGAGAGGGATGAGAGAATAATAACTATATCTGATGGTAGTGATTATCTTCCCATACCCCCTTTCTTTGAAGATATTCCAATAGGTAGTGAAACCAAAATTATTGAGCATGAGGATGGTATTTATGTGGCTAAGATTTATGATAAAAAGGAATCAAGACATCCCAGTTTTGAGGAAGTCAAGGAAGACTTAAAGAATCTTCTATCACAGAGAAAGACAATAGAAAAACTAAACTATCTTCTCTCAAGACTTGAAGAAGAGATATATGTGGAGAGGAGACTATAAAATGGCTTGATTGCTATTTTGAGTTTTTAGTGAGATATATTCTCAATTACCTATTTTTTTTGTGTATTTTTTACTTTCTTTCATAATTGCTGAACATTGAGAACCACATAGCAAGATTAATACTGCTTATTGCCATTCTCATAATAGGTGATAGGATTCACTTTCTTTCAAGAGAAATAACAGGAATAATTGATGCATTTCTTCACGGTATTATCTCTCTTCTTATACTACTTCCTCTATGTTCACAACTTTATGATTATATAATTGCATTTCTTGCGGCATTCCTTATTGATTTTGACCACTTTGTGACTGCAAGATCAATCAGAATAAAGGATATAATAAATCTTCCATTGAGACCAGTGACTCACAGTGTTACATTTGCGGCGCTCTTGTGTTGTACATTGTGGTTCATACTTCCTCTGCCATTTAGAAACTATATACCAATATTTATATTTATTTCACTCCTTTCGCATATTATAAGGGACTCAGCAACGGGAATAACACCCATATTCTGGCCGCTCAGGATACATAAAATCCCTTATTTACTTTATATTATCCTGGAGATAATACTTTTTGTTGTAGTTGCGCTGATAAAACCAATCAAAATGATAAGGTAGATATAATAGCTCCTTTTTTGATGATATACCTACTTCATTGTCAAGAGTAGAATAAAATATATTATGAATAGACTTGTATCATTCACAATTCTCATCATTCTTCTTCTTCTGGCATGTAATAACAAGAAGAGTCTTATATATATTGGGGATATGCCTATCATGGTAGAGATTGCAGACACACCTGATAAAAGGAGTAAAGGGTTATCGAACAGGAAGAGAATAGATGGTGGTATGCTCTTTGTATTTGAAAAGGATGATAGATATCCGTTTTGTATGAGGGATACCTATATATCACTCTCTATTGCATTTATAAATAGACAGGGTGTGATAGTATCAATCCAGGATATGGATATACTGTATAAAAACAGATTGTATTTTCCTCCTGTACCAATCCTCTATGCGCTTGAGGTGGAAATGGGCTGGTTTGAACAAAATGGAATAAAAGTGGGTGACAGGGTCAAGATGTCGACCCTATGAAAAACTGGTTTTCAGGGGGGCGAGTCTTTCAACGATTCGTGCAATCCTATAAGTTACTTCAAGGACCGACAGGAGTTTCTGGGGTTCTGTATCTTTTGAGTTAACATTTCGTTTGAGCAGGATGATTTTTTCAGTATCTATTACTATACCTTCTCTAAGGAAATCGTTTAAAGCACTTATATCATCCCTTGATATTGAGAGGATTAGAGATTTTGCCTGTTCAGAGCTTGAAGAGATAACAGAATAAAGGTTGTCTATATGAGCGACTCCTGTTTTTATACTTTCCTTAAGAGGCATAGTTCTCCTGTTATATATCTTCACAGGAAATCCCGAGGAAAGACCCATGGTTATCTGAATATCTGCCTGAGGTGTATTCTTTTTTCGCTCGAATGAGATATCAATGTTATGATGTCCATATCTTCCCTTGAAGTAGGGAAGACCATTATCTGTTTTATTAATATCACCTGGTATATGTTTCCTTAATTCTAAAAGGTTTTCCTTCGCTTTTTTCAATTTTCTCTTAAAGTTTCCTCTTGCTAACAGAGGTATAATGATTGTAATAATGATAGGAATTACAATCTGGAAAATTCTTATAAATATGTCTTTATACTCCTTCATGATGTAGATTTTTTGATTGTTTAGCAAAAATAGTTTTCGGTATTCTATCATTCGCAGGTTTAAAACCTGCGGCTAACATTTTAAAGCCCTCAAAATTTTACTGTGCCTGTCAATATGAGATTACTTCGTCATCCGTCAAGAAGTGCGACGGACTCCTCGCAATGACAGGAAAGAAGGTGTCATTGCGAGTGCAGCGTGGCAATCTCATTTTAATATCTTCATTAATCAGTTTGAAGACTATCACTCCTTATATTTTGTCCTTATCAGACAGATATCAGTAATCATTCTTTTTCGATTCTGCTCTTGGATGTGCACGTTTATATACCCTCTTAAGTGTCTCAGGTGTGAGATGGGTATATATCTGTGTTGTAGATATAGATGAGTGACCAAGAAGTTCCTGAACCGTACGCAAATCGCATCCCTTATCGAGCAAATGAGTGGCAAATGTGTGCCTTAGTGTGTGAGGTGATGACCTTGTAACATCTGCTACAGACCTTATATACCCTCCGACAATCCTTTGCAAACTTCTTTGGGAAAGCCTCTTACTGAATTTATTTAAAAAGAGCGGTGTGTTCTTATCTCTCGCAGGAGAAAGATAATCACGAAGTGCCTTCTTAGCCTTCCTTGTTAAGGGAATTATTCTTTCCTTTTTACCCTTACCCCTTACCTTCACTGTTTCATTGAAAAAACTTACATCAGTTGTATTCAACGAACAGATTTCACTCGACCTCATACCCGTTCCATAGATAAGTTCAATGATTGCCCTATCGCGCTCTGAAAGTTCTTTGCCCAGCATTTCATTCATTTCTCCTATTGAGAGAAAAGAAGGAAGATTACGTCTTTTTTTTGGACACCTTATACTCAAGGCAGGGTTTAACTCTATTATATTCTCCCGCACAAGAAACTTAAAGAAGGACTTTATTGATGAAGTTTTTCTTGATATTGAGCTGCGTTTATAACCATATCTTCCAAGACTGCCAAGAAAATCCCTTACATTTCTTCGGGAAATCTTTTTTATAACGGTAACATCTGAGAATTCACTTAACCAGTCTTCAAATTCTGAAAGGTCGTTTCTATATGCCCTGAGAGTATGTTTTGACGCATCCCGTTCGCTCTTTAGAAATGAGAGGAATTTATCAATATATGTAGAAAATGAAATATCTGTCATTGGAAATTAGTAATTGGTAATTTGTAATTGTTTTCTACTATGGGTATATTCTATCTATGGTTCGTGGGAATGGTATTGTCTCCCTTACGTGATGTAAGCCACATATCCATGTTACCGTCCTTTCCACTCCAAGTCCAAAACCAGAATGTGGACAGGTTCCATATCTTCTAAGATCAAGATACCATTTATATTCCTCTTTTGGTAGATTGTATTCCTTTATCCTTTCCTTGAGTTGAGTGATGTCGTCTTCCCTCTGACCACCACCAATGATTTCTCCGTATCCTTCAGGTGCAAGCATGTCAAAACTCAGGGAGATCCTGTCGTCCTCGGGGTCTCTCTTCATATAGAATGCCTTTACACCTTTTGGATAACCCGTTATAAGGATTGGTTTATGAAACATATTCGTTAACTTTGTTTCATCTGGAGCACCAAAATCACCACCCCACTCAATGTCAAGAAGTTTAACTGCCTTTGAATAGGTTATTCTTTCGAATGGTTTTTTTATTTTTTTAAGTACTTCTATTTTTCTATCAAGTATCTCCAGTTCCCTGGTATTCTTATTTAAAACACACTCAACGATGTATTCTACCAACTCTTCTGCTCGTCCCATCGCATCTTGCAGTGTTTCCCATGCCATCTCCGGTTCAACCTGCCAGAACTCAGTTAGATGCCTTCTTGTCTTAGATTTTTCTGCTCTAAAGGTGGGACCGAAACAATAGACCCTACCAAAAGCCATACACCCTGCCTCATTATATAACTGTCCAGACTGTGATAGATATGCCTTGTTGTCGAAGTAGGGGATCTCAAAGAGAGTGGTTGTACCCTCGCAGGCAGAGGGAGTGAGCAGCGGTGCATCAAGTCTTATGAATCCTCTTGAGTCGAAATAATCGCAGATTGCCTTAATACATGTTGCCCTTATTTTCATAATTGCGAACTGTTTTTTTGAGCGTATCCAGAGATGTCTGTGCTCCAGAAGAAAATCTATACCATGCTCCTTGGGTGAAATAGGATATTCCTCTGAAAGAGATACGATTTTTATATTTTTAAATAGAAGTTCATATCCACCAGGAGCCCTCGAATCCTTATTTACTATTCCTGTAATTATGACAGAGGATTCATATGGTATCATATCGCAAAGTCTGAATATATCATCTGGAACATCTTTTTTTGACACTACAGACTGTACTATCCCGGTACCATCCCTTATGAGAAGAAAAACAATCTTACCACTGGAACGCCTGTTGTAAATCCATCCCTTGATGGTTACTTCTTGTCCCTCGTATTTACAGAGCTCTTCTATGTAAAACATAGTTCTACCTTAGTTTTATAAGTTTTCTTGTGAATGTTATACCCTCAAGTGAGAGACTGATAAAATATGTACCAGTAACAAGTTCCCTCCCAGCGGAATCAAGACCATCAAATATATAGGAATAGATACCCATGGAAAATTTCTTGTCTACAAGTTTCTTGACGAGGTGTCCTGTTATGTCATATATGGATAGAGTGACTTGAATATCATCAAGAGGTATCTCAAACAATATCGCTGTTTCACCCCTTGTTGGATTTGGGTTACATTCGAACAAGGTTGTTAATGTATCCTTTACAATGCCTGTTTTTATATCAAAATCAGCTCTTATAATGCTCAGAAACAGGGCTGGTTGGTTCAAATACAATGTCCTACCAAGAAATATAAAATAAGAACCCTGGTTGAATGCCACAGGATTTCCATCTGTATCTACCATTGCAATAGAGAGACTGTCATAGTTTAACCAATCCGGCAGACCAGACGAGAGTGGTCCATTATACTCAAATGAATATCCAGCAAATCTTCCAATGCCATCGATCCTCCCACTGTAGTCTTTATCAGGGATAAATCCCTCTATGTATATATTCTCACCCACTGCCTGAAAGGGTTCTAAAAGAAATACATTCCTCAATTCCCCTCTGTATGACGTATCAGTCGAAAAGAATGCCTCCTGTGATAAGGATTCCATAAAAAGATTTGCATATAATGTATCGGTTGATATTACAATCGGAACATCGAAACCTGAAAGTATTGTCTTTTCTACTATGTCATTTGATGCGTTGAAATCCCCTGGGAATATTGTTGATATGATTATATGTAGGGTTCCTTCACACATAACAAACTCAGGGAAGTCTATTTCTCTTTCATCCATTGGTTTGATATCTAATATGTCAACAATTTCAGAGTATAGAAGATCTCCATCCTTTTTAATCTCAACAATAATCTTACCATTATAGGCTGTTTTATCCCCAAAGTTTTTCACGATAACTGTTGGAGAAAGACTCTTGCCAGGTTCAACCCTGAAAGGGATACAGAGAACATCTTTTAGACCTACATCCTCTAACTGGGCGATTTTGAATGTATTTGTAGGGTCTCCAAAGATATGAAAACTTGCAATATTTTTCTCTGTAAAGGAATCAGGATATTCAATCCAGTAATCTATTGCACCCAATCTTATTGCCTCTCCTATACTCATATCCTCTAACAGGAAATTTTTCAATATGTTATATAAGTAAGTTGAGGTACCACCAGGGTTACGGGGCATTAGATATGAGTTAGAGGTTGGGGCAATTATACATGCTGCTCGATTTCCGTATTTCTTCAAGAGTAAATCAGCAGAACGAGCAGTAGTAGATATTATAATAGCATTCTCAAGAGGGATATCTAATCTTACGTTGAGTGTGTGTTCTATATATACACTATATTCACCCCCTGGAATATCGCAGTCAACATTATAGGGACTGAAAAGACTATATATATCTTTTATGAATTCAAGTGAAACCATGTCTTCAGTGATTGAGAAAAATATATCCTTCTTTTCATCTCTTATCTGAAAGAGAATCGAACTCGAAAGTAGACACTCTACAGCCTGGGGTTCAGTATAGGGTATCCGACCAACAGCGACCTCGGCGAATGGTTCAAGCCTGTCCTGCATATCCGATGTGAGTTCACCGTAAAAGAAATCCGTATTTACTTCCCGGTATTGAAATTGTGGTATTGACTCGTAATTACCGATTATCAGAAGATGAGAAAACCCCCATTCGATATATCTCTCTTTAATAAGTTTGCGAATCTCTATAGCATCCACTAAGGGTGGAACTATAAGAACAGAAACCTTATACCCTAAAGATGCTTTTCTAGAAATAAAGTTTTCAAGAATGGACTCAATCGATGGAATCGTCAGGATACAGAGATGTTTGTTATCTTCATTTCTTCCGAATGGATAAGAGGGAAGCGATAGATTGTCTATATTAAGACCTATATTTATGTTAATAACTGGTGTATGTGTTAATTCGTCATTCTCGTTGTAGAAAAAAGGATATATTATTACTGGATGTATTACATTATCATTAAATATCATTGAGGGTAAAACAACAGCCATGTTCCTATTGAATGAATCATCTATTTTTAATGGCTCCAAAGGGGCTCTTTGGATTGCATATTGGGTTAGGTTAGGGCTGAATTCTGATATGGTAGAAGGGAAACCACTTACCTCGATCTGATATATTTCTATTGTTGGCGGTATTATTATTGGAAAAACCCTGACTGGAAGGGTGAAACCAGATGTATGGCCAAAGCCATCCATGCACAACAGTCCATTATCAAAACTGTAATCTGCAGTAGGAATGTTAATCTCAACAGCAAATATAATGATTGGTATTAGAAGTGGAGCAATGATTTTCATTTTTTTATAAAGTCAGTAATTATTTACTTCTCCAGGGGTTCCAGTTTTCGGGTGATATAAGCTCATACCAGCCGAGTCCATGCGTATCGTAGAAAATAAATTTCTCGTTTATAGAATAATAATACCATATCTCATACGCCCAGACTTCCAGTTCGAAGGGATGTCTATCAATTTCATCTGGCATTCCCATTACCAACCAGACTCTACCCATATCTGTTTGCCAACCTCCTAAATAATTTTCCACATAGTTAATTCTTGCCAAATATTCATCCTCAAGTTCATTCCTGTCAGTTTCAGGAGTGGGGTCATAGAATTTCCAGAAGGCTCCCCAGAGACTATCTCTTTTCTCGGGTTTAGCCAGGAGTAGCGTATCTAACTTTGGAGTATTAAAGATATACATCAGTGCATTTATTTTACTCTTGTATAGATTATCATCTGCAAAAATAGTACTACCTATAAAAACAGTATCAACCCTTTCAAAACTCTTCCCGTCTTCCCGTATAACTGCAGTAAGAGTGGCAAAATTGTTGGTTAATTTGTTTATTACTGGTTTCATAGTGATTGGTGTCATTCCAGGAGTTATAGAAATGCTATCTTTGTAATCTTCAGCAGTGAAATAAAACATTGCCTCTTTATCTGAATAGACCTCCAGATAGCACGAGATTCCATCTATGCTTGTAACGGAATTATCGGTTATCAAATTGTCATATTTTCCAAGAATAAAACTCGATATTGAAAAATCAGATGATAGACTATCGACCAGAAGTTCACTCTTCTTTTCCATGGATTTCTGAGAGTTCAAATCGGAGATGATTATGGTCATGTCATAACAGCCTGGTAATATATCTATAGTAATTGTATCATAGAGTGTTTGTTTTGCTCCATACCCCAGTCCTTCTATCTTTTTCATCCATATGTTACCTCTTTCCCTGTTGTCTTTCTTTAGAATAATAGAGATAGAATAAGCCGTATTGAAATCTTCACCCTCTTTTATCAGAGTTAATTTTCCAACATCTATATTGAGGAATACGCGCAACTCTAACCCCTTGTCACCTATAAATGTACCTGGAGCATATACAAAGTCTATTTCTGGCAGGGTAAGGAACGATATAAATATTAAGAAAAAAGTATACATGATACCTCCTGTTGAAATTATATCATATTTTTCCATAAAATGCAAGAAATTTTTTAAAAAAACTTGACAAATTGTAAAAAAGATGTTATAATGTTAGGTATGAAAAGGTTTTTAATACCCATTCTTCTTGTTTTTGGTCTTCCACTTTTTTCTCAACTCCAACTAAGGCTGAGAATTGAACCACTTGATACACCAAAACAAGAGGGCGTTCCATTTAATATAAAGGTGGTTCTGGATGGAGATTCAGAAAACTCTAACCCCCTGGATATAACATGCAGCCTTTATGTTATTTCTCCTGGTCTATCTGAGCCAAGCCGAAGATTACTTTCTCCCTGTACATTGATTCTCTCAGAAGGGATAAATGAAATTAAGGTATCTGTTTTATATTCTTCAGATAGCGTATCAATTATCGCAGATGCTGGAGAGGCATTGATAGATACAAGTAATAGTTTTGAGGTCAAACCAGGTTTAACCTTACCCCCTATCGACATTGGGAATAGATTCGACCAAGATGAAGGTATATCCGGAGTTTTTGAGTCTAAAGATGAAGAATTACCCTATATATTTGCCTATCCTAACCCGATGTGTGATACTACTAAAATTGTTTTTAAAAGACCCGAAAGTGTATCAGGAGAAACAAATACTACAATCTTGATTTATGATGCCTTCGGACATCTTATATGGAGTAAGGAATCTTATCTCTCTGGATTTAATAAATGGGAAGAAGATAATTACTTCTATCTTGTATGGAATGGGAAGAGGGAGGATGATATAAAGGTCGCAAATGGTGTATATAACCTTATAATAACCTTTGAAGGTGCTGGAGCGCAAAACGCACTAAAGATGGGTCTTGGTGTGATGAGGTAGAAAGCCATAAGATTTTAATAAATCTGGAGTTAACAGGGACTCTAATAATGAGGAAATATATATTACTGCTAATTATATTCATACCGGTATTATTAAATGCAGAAAATGATGGTGGTATGCCCGGGGATTTATTCGTCTCATGGGGTTCTGACAGCAGAGGTCTTGCTATGGCAGGAGCAATAACAGGACTCGCTGATGATGCGTCTTCTTCGTATTTTAACCCCGCATGTCTATCCTGTGTTGAAAGACACAGAGTAACCTTTATGCACTCTATGATTTACATGAGCAGCAATCTGTCGCTTGAGGCTATAAGTTATACCTTTTCAACCAAAGAAATTGGCAACTTTGGAATAGGTCTCCTTGCATTGCACTCGGGTAAGATTGACCGCTATCCTGCTGAGGAAGCGGTACCAAGAGGAACCTTCACGTACACAAATATTGCTCCTGTGTTAACGTATGCTCTTAGTATTAAGAGCTGGTTTTCAGCGGGTATTTCTTATAAGATATTATACGAGGCAATGATGAATGAGTCAGGGGTTGGCCACGGCTTGGACCTTGGACTTCTTCTATTTCCTTCAGGATGGTTCTCTTTTGGTGTATCTGGACAGAATCTGATAAGTCCCTCATGGACACTTATAAATGAAACCCAGACTACCCCGATATCTGCAAGAATTGGCTTCTCGTTTCGCCCATACCGTGATATGTTTGCGATGTGTGGTGATGTCCTTGTTTCAGAAAAAAAACTTCCACTATTTCACATGGGATTTGAATACAAGCCGTTATATTCAATGGCTGTAAGAGGTGGAATGGATCAGTATAAATTCACATACGGGGTTGGATTGAAGAGGGATATGGACAGATATACAATTAAGATAGATTATGCAGGTGCTTACCACTATGAATCCTCTTCTTTACTCTCACCAGCACATAATATCTCGATATCTTTTGAATTTGGAGGGTTCAGGGTGAGAGCACGTACACCAAAGGTTGCGTTTTCACCAATGAGTGAAAGTGGAGAGAATCTTGCATGGCTTGTTTTTGAAACGAATATAAGGGGAGAGGTGCAGAAGTGGGAGGTCATAATTAAGGACAGATATAGAACCCCTGTACGGAGAATTGGCGCGTATGGTCCACCCCCTTATAGGATTGCATGGGATGGTAAAGATAATAACGGTATATTTGTGGAGGATGGTAATTATTACTTCGAGTATAGGGTTACTGAAGAGAGAACTGAAAGGGTCTATGAGTGTGAGGATGCATTTGTAACACTTAAAACGGTAGGACCAAAAGGAACAATAATAATGACTCCAATGGGAGAAAAACCCGAACTTATAAAGGAGGAGATAAGAGAGAAAACCGAATCCCCCGAGCAAGAGACTCCACCTGAGGAAAAGAATGAAAATGAAACATCAGAAGAACAAGAGTAGATGGAGCTCTATATCCCTCTTCCAAAATTAATATCTGTATATCTTTCCATATTTATAAATACTAAAAGTTTCTATGAATGATTTAAGAAGATATATATTTTTATATAATCTATTGTTGATTATAATATTCCAACCTGTATATGCAGTGGTTTCAAAGACACCTGTGGAAAGGCTTGAGGAGGTGGAGGTGATTTTTGCTCACCACCAGTATAAAGATGCAATAAATGGATACAAATTACTAACAGGCTTTGATGAAACAGCGCCCGAAGCATTATATCGTATTGGAGAGTGTTATTATAACCTTGGTGAGTATGACGAGGCTATATATACTTTCAGAGACCTAATAGATAAATATGAGGATTCATATATAGCTCCCGAGGCAATATATGCCTGCGGAATGGCTTATCTTGCGCGAGGTGATTCAGAGAGGGCGAAGGAATATCTTGTTAAAAAGATAGATGAATTTCCGGGATACTCGGAGGATAAGAGGATTCTTTCGGGTAAAGGTATACTATTATATTTTGAGGGTAGATACGAAGAGGCTATGGTGTTTTTTGAGGATGCAGTTACAAAAGAGGGTTTATTCTATAAGGCAAAATGTCTTGCGCGCCTCGGAAAGCCTCTACAGGCACTTGCCATATATAAAAAACTGGCTAACAGCTTTGAGGATGAAAACTTTGCTGAATATTGCCACTATGGAATGGCTGATGCCCTGTTTTATAATAAAGATTATGCTGGAGCTATCGAAAAGTATGAGTTTTTTATAGAGAAGTATCCATGGAGTCATCTTAAGGAGTACTCCAGGTATAAATTAGGATGTTGTTATTTTCATGAAGGTGATTATGAGGCCTCGTTGTTCTGTTATAAATATTCTGCAGATTCGAGGGATAGATTTCTTGCAGCCCACTCCATCTATATGATTGGTAAGGCACTTACTAAAACTGGTAGGATTAATGAAGCGATTACAATGTTTCAAGAGGCAAAATCCAGTTATCCGGACTTGAGAGTGGCTGCTATAGCTAATTTTGAATATGGCAGATCTTATATAGCACTTGGGGATACGCTGAATTCTCTAATAGTATTCAATCAGATGTCAAGTATTTATCCAACGGGTTCTTTTGCGGGTATGGGAGATTATCTTGCAGGAGTGACCTTTCTTTATGATAAGAGGTATACCGAGGCAATAGAGAGGTTTCAAAATATATTAAGATATTTTAGTATATCAGAGATTGCTATACCAGCATATGCAATGATGGTGTACTCTTACAATCTAATGCAGGATTATAACGAAGGAGCCTCTGTATCAAGTTCCTTCGAACATCTAATTGAATCAAAAGGCGGAATCTGGGTTGGTAGAGCAAAGTTATTTTTAGGTGAGCTTTATTATTATATGGACAGGATAGCAAAGGCAAAAACATTCTATGAAAGCGTTTTAAAGGACTACGACGAAGTTGTCTTACTTAAAGCACCTGCATATGTGAGTAAGGGGTGGTGTATACTTGAAGAGGGTAGATATAATACTGCAAAGGACATTTTTGAGTCTGCGTTTCAGAGATATGGTTCTGACACATCTCTTGCTATAGCGTCACTCTATGGCTGGGGTATAGCATCATTCAATATGGGCGAATATGACGAGGCATACCAGGTCTTCCTATTTGGTATTGGGGATGAATTTCAGGATAGTCCAATTGCCGGTGATGCATACTACTATGGCGGGAAAGCATTATTCGTTACACAAAAATATGCAAATGCCATTGATTACTGGGAAAAGGTGTTAATTAACTACCCCGAGTCAGAGAAGGCACCTTATGCTGCCTTTGATCTCGCTGTCACGTATAAACAGGCAGCAGAATATACCAAGGCAATTAACCACTTCAGGCTGGTGGTAAATCAATACCCGGAGTCAGAGCTTTCCAGTGAGGCACAGTTCCAGTTGGCAGCCACTTATTTCAATGCAGGAGACTATGTAAACGCGATAAGGGAGTATGATAAATTCAGTATCCTGTATCAAGAGTCTCCACAAGCACAAACAGCAAAAGACCAGATGGAACTTTCATATTATATGTTAGGACAGGATAACCCCGAGGCACTTGATATACTTATTAATGAGCATTCATCATCAGAATATGCTGCTGAGGCACAGTGGATCAGGGCTGGAAGTGCCTTTAATGACGAGAACTATGCGAATGCAGCAATTGAGTTTAGAAAATTAGTTACAAACTTTTCAGAGAGTCCATATGCTGAAGATGCACAGTACTATATAATCCTCTCATACGCCAAGTTGAAGCAGCCAATGAAGGAGTTAGAGGAGGCTGAGAAGTTTATAAGGTATTTCCCTGAGAGCAATAAAGTGCCGTCAGCTTTTAATATCATGGGTGTTGTTTATTATAATCTTGGAAGTTACGAGGATGCTTTAAGGATTTTCAAAAAGGTGCTTGCAGAATATCCGGATGGTGAGGAATACAATAAAGCTGGAAGGTATATTGCAAAGACGTATCAAGCTATAGGAGATGAAGAAAGGGCACAGGAGTATATTACAAGGTTCGGAGAATAGGTCCTATATACTTAGTATTCTAAGAGGAAGAAAGATCCTATAAATCATTAGAATCTATGTGTTCTCTGAAATTGTGTTTTACTGTAGATTATTATGGTAGTGTCAAATAGAATATGAAAGAATTAGAAAAACCACAGAGGTCACAGAGTAAATTTAATTCTCTGTGCTCTCCCCAAAAGACTAAAATTAACCACAGATAATCACAGATGTTCACAGATAAATAAAAAACTTTGAAGTAAAAAACAATCAGTGTAAATCAGCGTCTAAAAATAACAGAACGGTGATAAAATATTGAGTAAAGAGATTAGTTATATAGTGAGGTCACAGAGGAAAGGAATAAAAATCTTTTATAATCCCTTAATACTAAAGATTCTCTGTGCTCTCTGTGGTTAGATTTTTGAAAATACTATTATTATAAGCAGGAGGGAACATGCTACCAGGAACGACCTTGGTTGGACTTTTGACTTCACCATGGATAATCGTATTACTAATAACTGCAGCAGTTATGATTGTTGTGGCAATTGAAAGGTTTGTTAATCTCAGAAAGGTTAGATTTGACGAAAGCAGGATAATGCAGGAGATAGAGAGAAAGATAGAAAAGGAGGGATTGGACTCAGCAATCAATCAATGTAGAACTGAGAATTCACCCCTTACAAGGGTATTGTATGAAGGACTTAAGACGTCTTCTCTTACGAGAGAAGATACCTATGATACTCTTGAGAAGGCTCAGATGAAAGAGAGGGCAGAACTGGAGACCAGGGTAGGGATACTTTCTACGATTGCCTTTATAGCCCCACTTCTTGGGCTTCTCGGAACAGTTGTCGGTATTATACAAGCCTTCTCAGGTATGGCAGAGGCAGGGGGCACAGACCCTACTGCCATGATGTCAGGCGTTGCAGTTGCACTACTTACCACTGCTACAGGCATAATAATTGCCGTTCCATCAGCTATATTATTTAGTGTTTTCTCTGGCAGGGTTGATTCAATTATTCAGAGAATTGAAATTGCCTCAAAGGAATTGATGGTGATATTGAGCAAGTCAGGAAAGAGGTAATGATTATATGATTCTTGGTGTTTTCATATTTGATCTTATAAAGAATCCTATAATAATAGCTCTTGCTGTTATTTCTATCATTTCATTAGGCGCTATACTTGATAGGTTAGTTCTTCTCTTGAGAATGAGATTTAACTATGATGTGTTTCTTGGAAGGATAAGAGATTTTTTATCCAGGAAAGATATAAATGGTGCGGTGGAATATGTTGGTTCCACCAATCATCCATTTGCAAGAGTCTGCAAGTCTGGACTATCTAGGGCTAATTTTAGCAGAGATGCCTTATACAACGAACTGGATTATAGTATTTCTGAGGAGAAGATAAAACTTGAAAGCCATGTAGGCACACTTTCTACTATAGCATATATCTCACCTTTGCTTGGGTTGCTGGGCACAGTAATAGGAATAATTCAGGCATTTTTGGCTATGGCAGCTGTTGGTGGTGGTTCGCCAAAGGGGATGATGCTTGGTATAGCAGTTGCTCTTGTGACAACAGCTATTGGTATAATAATTGCAGTTCCTGCAGCGATTATGTATGGTTACTTCTCTAAAGATGTAGACTCTATTGTTGATAAACTGTTCATTGGTTCAAGAGAGCTCCTGCTCATTCTATCTCAAGAGAATATAATGGACAAAACCCCTACCAGAGTGAGGAGAACAAGAAGTTATGAGAAAAGAGAGGATATATCATCTACAGCAGAGGCCTTGACCCCGGGTATAAGTGTGGCGATGCTTTTAATACTTTTCTTTATGATGTTTGCTCCATTGATGTATCAGTCAAATATTGCTGTATCGACACCTTCATTAACAAGGGCACATACAACGCAGAAAGATGAGAAGAAGACAGAGGTGAAACTAAATATGTATATTGCCAGAGACAGTACTGTGTTCATAAATGAAGAGGTGTTCGGTAAAATAGATAATCCCGAAGACAGGAAAAGACAGGATGAAATAATGCACCAGCTTCTATTACGCAGTCCGATGAGGATAGTTTTAATCTCTGCCCATACCACAATATACCATAAGGATGTTGTAGACTTAATAGACAGGGCAAAAATTGCAGGTGCCGTCAAAATTGCACTTCTTAAGCGTAAAGAAAATAAGATTTCGTACTAATTAATATCAACTTGGTATCATATGAAGGTAAAGAAAGCTCGTATAAATGTAACACCGCTCTCTGATGTAGCTTTCACTATACTCATAACACTCATGGTGACCATTCCGGTTATATCGATGACTGGGAGCCTCAAGGTTTCGTTACCTTCTGCATACACAGTTGAGGAGAGAAATGAAGAGTCTATATCCATAACTATAACAGATGACCATAGGATAGAGATCTCATGGCCTGACAATCCTGGAGGAACGGAAACAAATTGGGATGGTTATATTGAGCTCTTGAAATATGCAGTGGATAATAATCCGTCTATGCCTGTTTTAATAAGAGCAGATGAGTATGTGTATCATGGGACGGTTCTTTCCGTGATACAGGTTACAAAGACACTTGGTGTAGATAATATATCAATAGCAACTACTCAGAAGGGAAAAGATTGATTATTTATACCAGGATTGTGAAAATCTATTGTGAATAATTATTATTAGAATATCCTATTATGAATACAAGGTTTACAAGATATATCTTTATCTCGCTTATTATTCATTTTAGTGTGTTTCTTTTTGTTGAGGTTCAGTCAGTAACCAGAGAGCACGATGCACGATTGCACAGAATCGAGTTCATCGAAGAAAAGGAAGATAAAGAGAAAGAGGAAGAGAAAAAGATAAAAGAACCTCCCCAACCTATATCACAGCCAGAACCAACAAAGAGTATTGTGGATGCCCTGAGGGATAGATTAAATCGCCAGAAGATAGATCCAGAATTAGAGGCAGAGTTAAAAAAACTGTACATAGTAAGACCCATGGAGGTTGCCCCACCAGATGCTAAGATTGATATAGGTAAGATACAGGAGCTGGCAGATATACAGGCAACTATAAACCTTAATTCTTATGAAGCCATCGATGTAACAGGTGATGTTGAGGTAGTACGTATAGGTTCTGAAAGTAAGTCAATAAATGAGATACTTGAGGAACCCTCTATAGCTCTACCCAAGACCAGGGAGGATCTTGATGCAAAGGTTGGTCTTTTTACATCACCTGGTAGTAAGGGACAGATAATAGAACTGGAGAAGGTAGATATATCAGAGTTAAAGGATGATTCGCATACAGCAGATTTCAGTAAGAAAAAAATTACTACAGAGATTGAGACGACACCAGAAAAGAAGACAACAACAGAGGTGGAAATAGCCGGGGCTCTTGCCGAGAGGAAGCTTTTAGAGAAACCTCTTTCATCCTATCCTGATTGGGCACTTAAAAGAGGATTATCTGCTGTCGTGACAGTGCGAGTGACAGTTGGTCCTGATGGTAAGCCAAAACCGGGAATGCTAATTATTCATACTTCCGGGTATAGTAATTGGGATAATCTGGTTATGAAGACACTTGAGAAATGGAGATGGGAAAGCTGTCCTATAACTCATACAGGAACGATAACCTTTAGATTTATACTTGTATTAGGTAATGTATAGGTCATAGTTAATCACATAACAGTGTTATTGGAGGAATGATTATATGAGGAGTAAAATAGTATTTATAGTAAGTTCTCTTATCTTGATTACATTTGTTTTTTATCTAACAGCACAGGATGAAGAGAAGGTCGAGGAAGAGATAAGGGGAGAATACAAGGGTGTTATAGATGAGAAGAAACCTCAAATTGAGCTCGATTTCGACCCCTATGAGACAGTAATACCATATGTTGGCGAAGAGGAGTACATATATGATAGTCAGCTTCTTTCAAACTCAGAGATTGCATCCAGTCTACTTCCTGTACTCGCCTCAGATCAAATAATCAAACCCTGGCTTAAAACAATTGTCAGAGACTATGTAGCCTTATTTAACCCTGTCTATGGATATGATGTGAGAATATGGAAGATGGTAATAACAGATGAAAAAGGTACAGAGTTTAGAAGTTACGAAGGTGAGGGTGTTCCTCCAAGAACTATATACTGGGATGGCAGGAGTAATGAAGGAGTGATGATGAATCCCGGTATAGTTTATATATACAGTGGCGAGGCTTATGATAAACTTGGAAATATATCAAGGGTTGTTGGCAGGGAGATTGTGCTGAAAGGTATCCTTTATAAGGATAAAGGAGTGTGGATAATTCTTCTCAATGGAAATATGGTATTTAAGGAGAATTCTGACAGAATTATTGAAGATGGCATCATACTGCTTGAAGAAACAGCAGATATAATAAGACAAAATTTCAAGACTAAGCTTGCTATTGAGGTTTATTCAAAGAATGAGTTACTATCAAGCAAGAGATCCAGGGTATTAGGAGGGTGGTTTTTAGAGAGACTTATAATACCAAAATATGCCGTAATAAATGCAGCAGGTTATGAGGAAGTGATATATAAAAGTTCCTACATTAAGATTGTCTTTTAGAATTCTTTTGTTAATTGGAAGTGTGAAGGAAGGTTTTATACTGTAAGAAGGTTTGCAATAAAATGAGTTCCAAATATACTCCCTATAATCCCCACTATTACCAGAAATAGGATAATTAGTTTTCCCCAGTCCTGCGCCTTTATACTACCCAACAAGATAGGTTCTTTAGAGAGATAGGCAGATGCTGCATACAGTTCCTCGCCTATGATTGTGTAATCACAGGCAGTAACAAAGAAAGGAAGCTGATGTACTGCATCTGTGCCTGCTATCTGTACAGCACCTGTCATATGCCCTGTCTCAGCCAAAAGGAGTGATTCTGCCCAGAACATTCCTAAGAATAGGTTTGTAGCAGGTTTTTCTCTTAACATTATACCATCTACAGCTGCGGCATATGCAAATTGACTCTGTGTAACGAAGAAGACATTATCTTCATCAAAGGAATCCGGTTTTCCTGCCTCCATATAACCCTCTTTAACAACCTGTCTTGCTACCATATATACTATTGGGTCCCTGTTTGGTACTATAAGAGGTGTGTCGTATTCTGCAACCTTCTTTGCAACTCTCTGTAATATGTTTATCGATGCAATAGTCGCTACATCAGACATAGTAGATAGTCCTGGAACATACAGAACACCTCTGCCCATCTCAGTAGCCCTGCCAACGGCTTCATCAACTGCATCCAGTCCCGCAATCTTCCTAACAAAGAAACCCTTGCCCCTTTTTGCGGTTTTAACAAAATATAGTAGAATTGACAGGAAGATTGCAAGTGCAACAAGGACATTGATCTTGTTAGTATTAAACCATTGGTAGGTACAGACCGATGGTGGGGACACAAGACAAAATTCGGTGTGTTCGAATTCTCTTGTACGCCCCCTTATCTTGTAGTAATATTCGATTCTATTTTCTAAGCCGTCTATATCTCTGAACCGTGATATACCCCTTCCTACAAACCCGACCATTATAAAACCTGTATCTGGAGTTTCACTTCTCCATATCTCGTAACCACCCAATAAATCATCATCGGTTGATAAGTCCCACTCGACAGTTATACATTGACCGTCATCATTTGGTGTATCGTATGGCCGAACATCACCAGGAGGGGAAATCGATAAGAGTATGGCTATAATATAGAACATAGATATTCATTATATCATAATTTTATGTAGTTGTCAAGAAAAAAATTAAGTTATAATGAGAAACGGGGGTCAGGCTAAGAGATAAGAGATAGAATATAAACTCACTCCTTTTACCACGAGATATCACATAACAAAAAAACTCCTTCATATTCTATCCTCGGTTTTCTAAGCATATTACAAAACTACCATAACTTTCACTTTATGCTAAGTAGTTATCTCTTATCTCTTAGCCTGACCCCATTTTTAAACTGTCGCTCCTTATAAGTAGGGTAGGTATATCTCTTTTATACTGCAAATCTTTCTGAAGCAAATTCTCCTGGTTTTAAATACTCAATCCCTTTGATAACAATTTCAAGTAGAGCAAAATTCGGGTCATCTGAGTCTTCCCAGTAATCCTTAAAAAAGGGAATATTATCCGCCAGCAGTTTCTTCGTTTCTCTATCCTGGATGATATTAACTATCCCGTCACCTCTGATATATCCACTGTTTTCACCTTTTTTCAACAAAAGACAGAATTCGATATTTTCATTCTCCTTTATCTGTTTTGTTTTTGCAGCTTTCATTCCAGTTGCAACCCAGAATTTATCATTGAAATATACCAGGGTTACTGGTCTAACCTTTGGCTTATTTCCCTCACAGGTTGCTAAATAGATGAACTGGATAGGTTTGAAATGACCCCAAACCTCGTTTTTCAGGACTTCTAATTTTTCAGACATATCTCCTCCTAGTTGTAGGAATTAACTACAGATTCACCCCGCCAGAGGCGGGGAAAAGGATTTAATAGATTGAAAAATAAAAGATATTTCTATTTAAATCTCTTTAGATCCCTGTAGAATAAAAGACATAAATATTTGGAAAGCACAGAAGAATTAAATTTACTCTGTGACCTACCTGCCCCGCCAAAGGCGGGGTGAATGGTTTTTCATATTATTTTTCCCAGGATTTCAATATACTAAGAATTAGATGGATGTTGTAGTGTTATACCATATATTATGATGTTGTTGTATTCTACCATATTTAAAATAAATTGTCAAGGAAATTTCGTTTATACAAGAGTGTACTTCCTTGAAATGGGGGTCAGGCTAAGAGATAAGAGATAGAATATAAACTCACTCCTTTTACCACGAGATATCACATAACAAAAAAACTCCTTCATATTCTATCCT
>JAUWGP010000001.1 GCA_030606335.1 Caldifarciminota bacterium | reverse complement strand
CTATAATGAGAGTGTTAATAAGTAATATACTGGATGGGTATACCACGTTACCTCTCAGATTATAGCGAAATTGTTTAACTCGGGTTAAATCAATGTCCCAATTATTGTTAAATATTTTGAAATTTATATAGTAAAAACCCACGTCTTAAGAGAATAGTTTATAAGGTTACTTGAAAACTTATAACTAAAGACCTGACCCCATGATCCCTGACCCCATGATCCTCATGAAAAAATATCTAATTTTACATTTGTTAATTATTAATCTTTTTTTGACAGTTGGGTATCAAAACGCAGAAGGTTGTACAATTGGAGTTGCCTCGGGTGAAGCGACAGATGGACACCCGTTGCTTTGGAAAACACGAGATTGCACCACTTATGTAAATAATAAAATAAGCTATGACACTGGAGGAATTTATAATTTTATATATGTCTGGGATGTAAACTATGGAAATGAACTTACCTGGATGGGTATGAACGAAAAAGGATTTGCAATTGTGAATGTAAATGTTACGGATTCCATTCCAGTAAGACATGGGAACGGGTCATTAATGTTTGAAGCACTTGGTATATGCGACACTATAGGTGATTTTGTTGCTTTAGTCAACAGCTTATATTTACCCGATCATGACATTCATGGAATTTTCGGTGTAATTGATAGAATAGGTGGTGCAGCAATGTTTGAAATAGGGGATAGTCTTTATGGAAGGTGCGATGCAGATAGTTTTATTGTGCGAACAGACTTTTTCCTTTGTGGTACAGATATAGATAGTATACCTGAGAGTGAAAGCAAGAAGCGTTATATTCGATCTATGAACCTTATCGGAGAATTCTATGCTGATAGTAACCTGAATTACCAAAGCATTCTCCAGGACCATATGCGGGACTTTTCGTACTCAGATAGTGAACCAGTTGATGTTCCATACCCTCATCAGTGGATCATTGATAGACCATATGGTTATATAAATACCAGATATAGCATCTGCAGACACATATCAGTTTCAGCAACAGTTATTCGGGGAGTTGAACCCAGTGAACTGGTAAGGTTAACTACCATGTGGACAATGCTCGGGCAAACTGCAGGGTCGATTGCCGTACCTTACTGGTCTGTTGGAAATCCTCCTGATGATACAGATAGCCTTTTTAATGTGACTTACCAAATTAAACAATGTCTTTTCGACTATTCAAATGAAAGATATATAGACTCTTATAAGCTCCGGAACGAAGACGGAAACAGTCTATGGGATCAAATATATCCAGTAGGGGAAATAATTTTCGATTCTACTGATTCTTTTCTTGAAAACAATCCATCCGAAAGTGAAATGTTAATATTTGAAGCTGAAATGGCTAGGTATGCATTTTCCGAACTTCAACGGGCTTTTGATGTTATTGATACAATAAGTATTGTAGCTGACTTTACCTACATCCTTGGCGGAGATTCTTTGACAGTTCGTTTTAGAGACCGCTCTCTACATAACCCGATAATGTGGGAATGGGACTTTAATAATGATGGTACAATTGACACTACAGTACAAAATCCTGAGTGGACTTATGATAGTTGTGGAACTTACATAGTAAGTTTAACTGTTAAAAATAGTTCAGGCTATTCAACAAAAACAGACACTATTACAGTTGAACCGACGGGTATATTTAACAATAAGCTTTCTTCAATATTAGAAATCCCATCATTATCTCATAATTACCCCAATCCTTTCAATCCTGAAACAACGATTCGCTATTTTCTTCCATACGAATGTAATGCTGAATTGAAGATATATAATATTTGTGGACAGTTGGTGAGAAATTTAATTAACGAGCCACAAAAACCAGGCTATCATAAAATAGTATGGTATGGAAGAAATAATTTGGGAAAGACAGTTCTATGTGGGGTATATTTCCTTAAGTTTCATGCTGGTGAAAAAACCGAAACTAAAAAGTTGATAAAGGCGAAATAGTATCATATGACCATAGAAGACACTTAATTGTTACATGACAGGCAGCAAGGCTGAAGCCTTGCCCTACCTCTTAATGTAAAGCAAAGCCTACCTACCGTTAGGTAGAACAGACAAATAATAGAATTTAAGAGATAAAAATTTCTTTATATTTTTTATTCTCGTATAAGTCTCTTACCTGCCTACCGGCAGGCAGGCAAGTCTCTGTTGAAAAAAGGACAAGATTGCAATGCACTAACATATTTCTGGATAATATATGGATAAAAAAACTATAAATACACTTAAAAGCTATCTTAATAATATAAGTTTTGAGAGAATTGCTGGAACAGATGGTGAAAGGAGAGCAAGAGACTATATTGTAAAGGTGATAAAATCATATGGGCTCACTCCAGAGATTCAATACTTTGACATATTTTCATTCATACCCTTAAATGGAGAAATAATAGTAAATAATAAAAGGTTTAATGCAAGACCATTTGGTGGATTTAAAAGCTTTGATATAGATGGTGAACTGCAGTACATTGAGCATCACTCAGTAGTTGAAAATCCTGAAGGCAAGATTCTAATGCTCTACTACCGAATTACTCCAAGAGAATATAGGAAGATGTTAAGGAAGAAAATCAGGGGAATAATAACTGTAAATACACCTGAAAGAGAAGAAATGACAGGTAATATTATTCAGAAAATAATCAAAAGTGCAAGTATACCCATTGTATCAGTATCATATAATACCGGGTTAAAACTTCTCCACTACACAGGAAAAGGGGTGAGAATACAAGGGAAAGGTAAAATAACGAAATCAAAATCAGCAAACATTATAGTTAAAAAGTCTCAAAATCCTACCACTATCATATGTGCCCATTATGATACGGTTGCTTATTCAAAGGGAGTAAGTGATAATGGAGGTGGTTCGGCAGTACTGCTTGCACTCTTGAATGATTTAGGTAAAAATACTCAATTTATCTGGTTTGGAGCTGAGGAGTTTGGACTTCTTGGAAGTTTTAACTATGTAAATAATAATGAAAACAAGGGGACGGAGTTTGTAATTAACATTGATGTAACTGGTGATGACATAGGAACAAACAATATAATTGTTACAGGTGATAGAAAATTGAAAGAATGGATAAAGAGGATATTGAAGAGGGAGAGACTTTATGCAAAGATAAAAAAGAATATATACAGCAGTGATTCAATTCCTTTTGGAAAAATCGATATACCATCAATCAATATTAATAGAGCAGGAGGTACTCCATCTTTCTATATACATACAGAGGGTGATTCTTCAGAAGTAACAGGTTACGGGCTTTATCAAACTTACACAATAGTAAAATCAATAATTGATAATATAAATAGAGAAGGATTACCTGAGGGAATAAAAATCCCAGGAGATATCAGGGGTAAAATAAATAAGTATATCAGGGATAAAGTTGAGTTTTCTTGACAGGATAAAAGAATAACTTATTGTTTTTTTTGACAGGATTAACAAGATATACAGGATTTAAAGAATAACTTCCAATTTTATTTTCTAGACTAGCCTGATACCAGTTCTTATCTCAGAACCGCAATTCTCTCTGTAACACTCCCGTCGACGGCCTTTGCCCTTATGAAGTAGATGCCGCCGGGTGTGTTCTCAACCTCAAAGGATATTTTGAGGGTCTTTCCGGGGTCGTAATCGAGGGTCTCGATAGTTCTTCCTGCCACATCACACACAGTTATAGACGCCGGTCTGTCGCATATAATGATGCAACTTCCCCTCGTGGGATTTGGATAGCACTGAAATACCATAGCATCATTTTCTGTCTCCACAACTCCAACATCAATGAGATATCTCCATACACCATCATTTGTGCCCGCATAGAGAGTATCACCTGAAATTAAGAGACAGCAAGCTGTCGAATCATCCAGTCCTTCATTCATCTCATTCCAGCTCTCTCCATAATCTGTACTTTTATAAACCCCTTCCCGCGGTGCTCCAGCAGCATAGATAGTATGATGTGAATCAACCAAGAGACACCCTGCAAATATAGGAATACTATAATAAAACGTCCATGTATTGCCACCATTATCGCTTCTTCCGAATTTTCCAAACTCACACGCAGCATAAATCATATCGTGGTCAGTAGGATCTATTGCGATACTGAACACCCCAACTTCCAATAACTGTTGCCAGTCTTCACCTCCGTTAGTCGTTTTCCAAAGTCCACAACCTATTACTGGGGTAACTAATAGTGCGTAAACCGTATCCGGTGACGCAGCCCTGAGTGTCACTGCACCCGACTGTGGGAGTGTAGATGTAGCATCAACCCAGAAGTGTGAATCCCAGAATGTCTTGAATATTTTTCCATCTCCAGTCCCGGCATATACCACACCCCAGATAGGATCCGATGTCAGAGCGGCAATATAAAGATCGGTAAGACTGTCGTTCTTCTCATACCAGAAGGCACAGGATGTATCAATCCCCGACCACACAAAGATACCCGATGAGTCAGTCCCGGCATATACATCCATTAAGGGACAGTTTTTACCAGTAGGTGGCAGGACATAGGTAAGATTGGTTATATTCAATCTGCCAAGACTATCATTCACCTGGACCCACGAGCTACCTCCATCTTCTGACCAGAAGAGACCGCTTCCCCAGGATGCCGCATTAACATAGCCAAAGTAGGGATTAATTACAATAGAGGTAATTATCTCCCCTCGGGGGCCGATTGGAGTCCATTCAGCCCCCACCACCGCAGGTATTATAATAAATATTATAAAAATTTTATGCATAATTACTTCCCGACAAAAATGACACATTTAACTACGGAAAACGCAGAGATTCTTGCTCAATAAGTGATAGGACTTTACAGGTTGGATAAAACCCACAATTTAAACTGTAGCCCCAACTCTTAAGTTACGTAGATTCAAGAGAATTATGACCTATTTAAACAAGCTGAAGCTCGCGACAATCGCTTTGACTTTTTGAACAGCCTGTTTAGCCCTGCTAAATGTTATACAAGCAGTTATAATCTCTTTTGGTCATATGATCCTACCGCAGTAGTATCATCTTCTTCATACTCTTGAATCCACCAATATCTATCCTGTAGAAATATATCCCTGAGGCGAGCCTGTTACCCTCATCATCTTTCCCATCCCACCTTATATTATAATTACCAGCATTCTGTATATTATCCACCAATGTTCTAACCACTCTTCCTGCAAGGTCATAGACCTTCAAGCTGACCATCTCTTTTGACATCATTGAAAAGGAGATTGCCGTTTCAGAGTTGAAGGGGTTTGGAGTATTTTGATAGAGAACGCTCCTTGATGGATTTTCAGTCCCCTCCTCTATCCCAACAATTGTTGTAAATGTGTAAACATTGCCGTCACAGGGGACCCTTGGTCCTGCTGAGTTAATCCTCCAGACATCTCCTGGTCCAGGTGGCGTAGTCATTGTTCCATCCTCGTTGAACCAGAAGTAACCCCCACACAGATGAATTTTTTCATCAGTATCTGGATCAAGGGTTTCACTCCCTGAGCCAATATACCAGCTATCTCCTGTTCCTGTACCAAACGGGACAAAAACATCGTTTGTGATATCATAAACCTCAAGGCTAACAAGGGTTGTATCATCAGGATATTGTATCCAGCGCAACTCAAAATCAGAGCCCCTGAAGGGCCATGCCCTGGGAGCGGGTGGTTGTGGACTGTCAATCTCAAGATTTCCATCAAAGCCGCTTACATTCGTAACTATATAGAAGTCAACAAATCTGAAAAAATTCAGGTCAATTTGTGAATCCAACTCGAGCACGAATCCATCTATGATTGTAGTGTAATCAACATAGAGCTCGCCATCTAATTTCGTGGAGAGCGGCTGAGCTGTAAGAAGCAAGGAGTCAAGGGTGATATCATAAAACTCATAGGTATACAAGGGGTCCATAAACCCCGAACGTTGAATCAGATTGAATCTTATCTCATATGTATGTCCAGTATAGTCCTCAGGTATATATTCGAGTGCCTGGATTGAGAGTGCGTTACAACCACCATTTGAATGAATAACAGTCCCTGCTGGAGAATGGTCGTTCAATATCTTTATATAGCCGTCTGAGGAATCAGCAGATGATGTGTCAGCATCTCTGGCAATCACTTTCAGTTTGTAATCCCCATTATGTATGAGATAGGTATTCCAGAGATAACTGCCGGTGTTTTCCTCACCCTCTGATATGGTTATCCACTCATCACTATCCTGTCGTCTCAAAGATATATCAATAACTATAGAGTCCTGGTCAGCATCCGCTGCATCCCATTCAACAGCGACTACTCCCTCAACTGTTCCCCTGTGTGGAGAGAGAAGGATTATATCAGGGACACCATTTCCTGGATTGTTTATAGTGAAAGTTCCATCTGATATATCTGCTCCAAGGGTGATTGCATCAGAGACAAAGACCTTTATCATGTATCTTGTTCCATCAGGGACTGTAAGTGTGTTCCATTCATACTCATGAGTATCCTCTATACCAGAAGCAAGGGTATCCCATGTATTACCATTATCTCTTGAATATAAGATATCCACTGTGAGCGGGTTACCCGTAACACTTGAATCAGCCCATGTAATTAAGACTGTGCTATCGACCTCTTCTCCACCATTCGGGTAAAGAACTGTAACTTTATGTGTCTCAAAACTCAGGTCATAGAGATTCTGTGCTACATCACTGTTAGTCTGGAGGTCAGTCATGTCCTCTCCAACAACCACTGCTATCACAACCTTCACTGTATCACCACTTGCCAGACTAAAAGGACCTGTGCACTGGACGAATCTTATATCCTGAGGTGTCGAGATGCTATCCCAGGGATGATATTCTGCTGTTGCAAAATTATATCCTGCGAGGAGAAGGTATGCCTCTCTATCGTCTCCAGGATCAGTTTGAATTGTTGTAATCTTGAATGCAGTGAGTCCCAACTGTTCTCCAGCAGTATCCAGAGGACTCTCCAAAAAATCAAATCCCATATACCCTGGTGGATACTGCCATCCCGGTTCATTAAAATCGTGGTCATATGCATAGCCCAGGTCCCGGTCAGCATCGAAATCTACCAGATCATCAGAGGCATCACCTACATCGGCATCGCAGCATATCCCAGCATGAACATAGAAGAGGGTATCAGGAGAGTTATTGACTATAATATAGGTGATAAATAGGAAATCCTCGTAAATCTCATAATACCACGAATAACCTATCTGTGTCACCTCTATATCAAGAGGAAAGCCACCACCTGTATGTCGAGAAGAGTCTGCATCTGTGAATTGACAGTAACTGTCCTGACTGGAGACTATAATTGGATTTCCATCGTCATCTCTAAGCGGCCAGTCTGCGGTATCTGCCGGGTCATCGGACCAGTAGATTCTATAGCTATCATCATCATAGTCAGGGAAGTCCGGAGGTGTATATTCTGTCTGCCCATTGCTTGGATTGTAGCCATAGCTTGTCTCCATACTCATACCAAGGATAGTTACGCCGAGGTTGTGGGCACAACTCACAGATTTTGCAAATCCTCTCTCACACTCAAGAAATGATGTATCATTTATAGTGCGGTAATATATAAGTTCATCCTCGATCTTTATCGCTCCAACTTCCGCAAAGTTTGCTGTGGAGTTGACAAATACTGTGGTAGTGATGTCATCGAGGTCGATTGCAAGAGTGGTGGTATCTTCAGGTATCTCCTTCATAGCTCCCACCCATATCCCCGCTCCATAGATATAGTGCTGTCCTGAGCCTGTGGGCCAGATGCCTGAGTTTACATATCCAAATCTACCGTCATTTCTTATAAGAAGTTCGACCAGACCTTCATTATGCCATCCGCTGTCCCATATAGCAAAGGATGGACTAACAAGCACCAGTATAGTTATAAGAACAAATATTCTTTTCATATCTCCTCCTTTTTTTGATAGATAATTTAACTTTTGAACCGCAGAGAGCGCGGAGAAAGCAGAGAGCGGTGAAGACATCTGGATATATATTTTTAACTCAATGTAGCTCTGTGTTCTCTGTGGTGAAATTTTCTTTAAGCTTTTATTTCATTAGCACCATTCGCTTTGTTGACTCATACCCCTCTGCCATAAGCCTTGCAAAGTAGATACCCGATGGCACCATTCTACCTTTCACGTCCTTGCAATCCCAGGTGACTGTGTAGTATCCTGGTTTCTGAGATTCATTGATGAGGGTTTTTATCAGTCTGCCTGAGATATCATAGACACCTATATTGGTTTTTAATGTAGAGGGGATTTCGTATTTTATGGTTGTGGATTTCATAAACGGATTTGGTGCTATGCTCTTCAAGTTGAAACCAAAGGCGAACTCCTCTTCAGCTATGCCGAATTCCGGGTTCTTATAGAGTCTGAGTAAGATATTTATACTTTTAGAAGTTGTAATTTTATCCTCGTTTGATACTGCAAGATACCACCTACCAAGTTGAGGTGTAATAAATGAAATATCTTCATCAGTGATATTTTCTCCTATTACGGGTGATTCAAATTCATCACCTGCAAGGTAGCTCAGGTAATTTGTCTCATCACAGACGAAGAAGTCGATATTTCCAGGAGTTTTTTTATCTGAGTATGTATGGTAAAAAGGTGCGGGGTCCAGGGTCTTTCTGCGGGCTCGTGCATAACCATGTTCGAATAGAGAAGGAGCATTTATACCGATGTCGAGTTTGCGTGCATATTCACTACCCGAAGGGGTGATGAGTCTCACATCTGGAGATTGAATGGAACCAGGGAGATAAAAGGTCTTATAATAGGAGGCACCATCCTGTGAACCAGAAATAATTTGCACAATCTCATCTGCTCCCTCTGGATAATCACCAATTGATGAGGAGATATGTATGTAAAAATCCCTCCTGTTTCCAAGGCTAAAATCACACCTTCCATTAGCATCTGTAAATCCCCAGGTGGTCAGTCCTCCACCCCAGGGTGAGCTATCTGCATAGATCAAAAGTCTGGCACCATCAACAGGGTGTCCATTGAGGTCATAAACATGCACTATTAGGGTGCAGGACTTAGAGTATCTCTCGCTTACAGTCCAACCAAATCCATCCGACCTCCAATTCCATACAGAGGAGACCTCCTTACCACCAGGACTTCCTGTCATATCCCTGTCATAACTGGTTCTGAAATCGTTGATATGGGTTACTCCATGTCCCCTATCAATCTGATACTCATGCCATCCTTTGTAATAAAACTCGCACCATACATGGTCTTCTGCAACATTCATAGTAGCAACCGCAGGAATAAGAGCAGCCCTTGCTGCTGCCTGAAGAACATCCTGAGTCTCACCGCAGTTTCCATTGTGCTCATGGGCTATTACATTTGGTTGAATGGGTCTATTACCCACTGCAAGCTCAGGGACAGTTTCAGAACCCCAATTTCCAATTATATCAAGGGCACAACATGTGGAGTCGAATAGTCTCCCTGCTGGATAGACCTGAGCTGTATCAGTAACATCCCATATAATTTTAACTCCCGTGAGTTTCTCAGATAGAACAGGATAGCCAGAATCAGCGGCACAGAAGAGGTAATCCCTCCAGAACCTGTTATAAACATAGGAATCCATCCTTGGCGATTCATCAGATACCTCAGGGTGGACAATGTACATATAATAATATTCAGGTGGTAATTCATAATAAATAGTATCACCATCCTCAAGTGCTCTGTATCTTACTGTCGAGTAGTAATTATCATCACCTGGTGCTCCATAATCAATAATATCAACATAACGCAGGAGGGAATCATTTTTGTAAAGATACTCAGCATTTACACTCACAAGTTCGGGGGCAAAGGAGGTATCAGAGAGAATCTCAGGACCAACATGTGCTACCTGATACGCAACCTCATCCACCCAGGCTGCTGGAGCATTCAAAATGATATTTGCATAGATACCCTGAGTGTCAGCAGGAAGTTTTGCAAAGTTATCAACAAGGTCGTCTCTTAACCAAAAAGGTGCATAATCAATTGCATCCAATATTGAATCTGGTAGGGATTCATGTACTTCAACTATTTCAATGGTATCAGTTCCTGTATCTATAGCGAAGATGGCTCTTCCACCTGATGGAATTACGCAATGTAAGAAGAGGGAATCTGAATAAATCCAATCTATACTGTCTTTTAGCTCGTAACCAAGCATTAGCTTAGGAATAGAGATTACCTCCCTTCTTTCAAAGGAGGGTGCAACAGATTCGTCCCTAACGCATCTCATCTCTTTACCCTCGAGTGTTGTGATATTCCTTGCTTCAATGGAGCCGCCTATAATGGTGAAGCTTAAAAGAACTATAAGTAATTTCATAATGTCTCCTTATTAAAGGGTGTACAAAATCTGCATACTTTAATGCATAAAAAGCTACCCTTCTGATAAAACCATATCTAGTACCTCCTTGTATAATATCGCGGTGGGCTAATTAAAAATCCATCTTTTAGATTCCCAAAACTTTAGTTTTGTGAAGCCCTATAATATCATATAATAATACACCCAAAAAGGTCGATTTGTCAAGAAAAAAATTCCCATTAGCCTATTCCTTTTTTTGTTCCTCGTTGTATTTACAATTTTCAACTAAACTTGATTTATGTTTTTGAATTTCTTACGATTCTTTTTGTTATCTCATTCGCCTTAACTACAATCTCCTCTTCATCATAACACACAAGTTTACCATTCCTGACAACAACCTTTCCATTCACGATTGTATATGCCGTTTCGTGGTTGTAACCAGAAAAGACGATTGCAGCAAGTGGGTCTTCAATTGCACCTGCATATTGAAGTTTGAACATATCATAAAGGGCAAGGTCTGCTCCCATATCCTTCTCTATCTTTCCCAGTCCATCTAATTTCAACAAGTCTGCACCATTTCTTGTTGCCATATTCAGCGCCTGTCTTGCAGTTAATGCAGCTGGGCCATATTTAACCCTCTGAAGGAGCATTGCATTCCTTACCTCTCCAAGCATGTCAGATGAATCGTTAGAGGCAGAACCATCCACTCCAAGTCCCACCCGGATTCCCATACTTAACATCTGCTTTACTTTGGCGATGCCAGAACCCAATCTCATGTTGGAGGTTGGACAGTGTGAGATACCTGTATTTGAATCTTTCAGGACTTTAAGCTCGTCATTGTTAAACCATATCCCGTGTGCAAAATACACATCATCTCCCAGCCACCTCCATTCTTCCATGAGAGCAAGAGGCCTTTTTCCATATTTTTCAAGGCAGTATCTCTCTTCATCCTCAGTTTCTGCAAGATGGGTATGGATTACTACATTGTATTTCCTTCCAATCTGAGCTGTTTCAAGCATTACCTCTTTATCAACAGAAAATGGGCTGCAGGGCGCAAGAACAATCTTCTTCATTGCCAGTGGTGTAGGGTTATGAAATTTTTCAATTACCCTTACCATATCTTTAATCACCTCTTCGGTGCTCTGAACTAAATGATCTGGGGGAAGGCCCCCATTGCTTTTACCTCTTGTCATAGAACCCCTTGCAGGAGAAAAACGTATCCCGACTCTGGTGGCTGCTTCAAACTGAATTTCTATCAAGTCACCTTTGAAGTCATCAGGATACAAATACATCTGGTCTGTTGTTGTGGTGGCACCTGTTTTCAATAGTTCAGCGCTTCCTAAAAGCGTGGAATAGTAAATTGCCTCCTCATCCATACGTCCCCATATGGGATACAGATAAGCAAGCCAGTCAAATAGTTTTGTATTCTGAGCTACTGGAAGATTTCTTGTAACGGTTTGGTAGAGATGATGGTGGGTGTTAACCATTCCAGGTATTACAAGGAAGTGGGAGCAGTCTATCACATCTGTGTTTTCTAATTCCTGTGAGGACAACTGTATTGAGGGTGAAATTTTTTTTATAATATTGTCCTCAATAAGGATGTCATGGTTTTTTAGCTCATCGTACTTGTTATTAAAGGTAGCAATGTAAAAACAATTTTTAAGCAGTATCATTATATCAACCCTACTCTTTCATTAAATTCATTTATCAATTTGTCTATTTTGGGAACCTGATTGTGAAATTCAGCCCAATATTCCCTGTGGTTGTACCACTGTTTGTTTAATTCCTCAATATTCCTGCCTTGCTGTTCGACCCATGTATAATACTTAAGATTATGGATTCTTTTTTTATCATACTGTGAAAGTTCTAAAACATAATCTATACCAAGATTCATCAGGAGTTCAAAATCTCTTATTGCATCAGTTTTTTTATATATCCCTTTTTCTTCATTCAGCTCCTCAAGCCTCGAATCATAAAGTTCCATAGAATCAGTGAAAACTGTAAGAATTACATCTTTATCTGTAAGCTCATAATATTTAGCGAATTTTATTGCAGCAATCATATTACCAATTGAAGAGATACCAAGGAGATTGAGATTTTCTGTAATATCTTCAAGGATTCCCTGCTCTCTAAGATATCTCTTACCAACAGGTTCATTGAATAACCTTAAAAATCTCATAGAATGCTCATCATCCACTGCTATAACCATATCTGTGTTCCTGACATTATGAATCCAGGGGACATGTTTATCCCCTATTCCCTCAATTCTATGACCACCATAACCATTTATTAGAAGGGTTGGGCACTGAAGTGCTTCTCCAACGGCAATTCTGGATGCTGGATAAATACCTTTTAGATAGTCCCCGCTTCCAAGTGTTCCTGAAGAACCAGAAGAAAGGACAACCCCAGCATAGTTATTATCTTCTCCCATTTCCTTGTCCAACGCCTCTTCCATTGCACTTCCTGTTACTACGTAATGCCAGAGATGATTTCCAAACTCATCAAACTGGTTGAAGATGACAAGGTCATCCCTTGTTTTTCTTAATTCCCAGCATTTATCGAATATCTCTTTAACATTACTTTCACACCCGGGAGTTGCAATAACCTCTCCTGCGATTGATGCAAGCCATTCAAATCTCTCCTTTGACATCTCCTCTGGAAGAATTGCAATGGATTTACAGGCAAGGAGCGAAGCAACATAGGCGCCCCCCCGGCAATAATTCCCTGTGGATGGCCATACAGCCTTTTGTCTTGTGGGGTCAAATTGACCTGTAATCAGGTTGGGTGCAATGCATCCAAAGGTAGCCCCAACCTTATGTGAACCTGTAGGGAACCACTTACCTACAAGAGCGATTATTTTCGACTTTACACCAGTCAGTTCAGAGGGTAGTATCATGTAATTAACTCCACCAAATCCACCACCATCTGGTTTGGGTTCATTTTTCCATGTGATTCTGAAAAGATTTCTTGGATGGACATCCCATAAGCCTATACTCTTCAGTTCTCCTTTTATACTCTCTGGTATAAATGAGGGATTCTTCATCTGTTCAAAGGTTGGAACTATGATACCCCTATCTCTGCATCTTTTAACAGTTCTTTCAAGTTGCTCTTTGTTAATTGTAAGATTAATCACGAATTTCTCCTTTGTTGGAATTTTTTAATTTTATTACCTCATATTTTTTAATATTAAATTCTCTTATTACCTCCTTAACACAGTGATCTCTCACTGTTATATAAATGTCCTTTTCAAGATGTAAAATTCTTTTTAAAATGCTAAAAAAGCCCTTTCCTTGAAGTTCAAGTGGTCCAACTTCATCAATAAAGACGGGATTAATTCTTTTTTTTATTATTTCATCAACTATATTTTCTGCGAAGGTAAGTGCTTTCCTTGAAAAGGTGTAAGGACCATATTTATAAATCTCATCCCATTCAGAGGGTGCGTAATCTCTCATGTATGCGAAGGGAACTGATTTTTCTGTCGATAATCTCACAATTTCATATCCTATAAAGGTATTATTCTTGAATAATTTTCTTGTTATAAACCCATCACCCTGTTTTTTTCTATTGTATACTGAGAGTATTTTTTGGGTCTTTCCCTGATTAATTTCTCCTATGATAAGACAGACCATTTTTTCCCCAAATGTTTATGAATCTTTTTACCATAACGCAGTGACTGAATTTCAGATATAATAGAGATTGCAATCTCATCAGGAGTTGTTCCACCAATATCAAGACCGACTGGCGTATATAAAATACTTAAGTCTATATCTTTTCCGATGTTATTAAGCAGTTTTTTTACTATTGTTTCGCCCTTTCTTTGTGAGGCAACAAGCCCGATATACCTCGGTTTCCATTTGACTTCATATATCCTTTTTAAAACAACATAATCAAGTTCGTGAGAATAGGTTGTAACAATGAAAAAGCTGCCTTGAGGAATATCTTCACCCTTAAGTATATCTGTGTAATTTCCAGTTATGGTCTTATGGGAACCTTCATAGTTTCTGAGTGCATTCTCTCTGTTATCAATCAGTGTTATATAATAATCTAAATTCTTTAGATGATAAGCAAGTGCCTTTCCAATATGACCTGCCCCAAAGATGTATATTCTGGCACAAGGACAGATATATTCATAAAAGAGGGTGATATTCCCACCACAGATCATTCCTGTATCTTTTGCATCCATAATAGAGTTATTTTCACTCAAAACATACCTCTTTAGAAGACTTTTTCTCTTCTTTAAAATTTCTTTTGTCTCTCTCGAAACTTCCTCTTCTATTGCCCCCCCACCTACAGTTCCTTTCTTTATTCCATTGTTTAAAACAAGCATTTTATCTCCGATACTCGCAGGTCCATGTCCATCTTTCCCCACAACAGTAATAAGAACTCCTTCTCCACCGCTCTTTTTTAATTTTAATATTTCTTCATAGATATCAAGCAAAATAATCCTCCCTCACAAGAGTAACATAATCCACACCCTTCAGATACCTAAAGGGTGTAGGTTCCTTAACCTGAGAAATGATAAAGGGAATATCCCGAACAAGAATTCCTGAAATTGCATCTACACCATACTCAAAGAGTAAAGGTGAAACTGGAGTACTGGGACCAAGTACTATAATATAACTTTCTCTTTTTGTATACTTTAATATATTTTCAAAGGTATGATTGGGGATGGATGTCCCGGTTATTGCAACCACATCAGCTCGTGGAAGAAATTCTTGAATCTCCTCTTCTTTGAGGTCACCCTCACCAGGAAATTTTTCAAAAATATAAAGTTCATTAAACTTATGCTTTATTTTACCCAGAAAGGGAAAGTGTCCTATTACACCAACGATTTTACCCTTTCCTTTTTCCAGAATCAAATCCTTTGCATTCAGTGTTTCCAATTTTTCTCTTTCAATATGTAAAGCACTATTTATTGCAGCCATTCCGATAGATGCTTCAAGGAGATTGTCTGAAAGTAGATATTGGGAAAGTTCTTTTACATTTTTGTTAATTAGACTGCCGGATTCTCTAACGCCAACATGGGGACATTTCTCTTGTTTTAAAGTGCTTGAAAGACCACAGTTTTTACTCCAGACCAGTGTCTGGAATATTCCTATAAGCACCTCTTTGACTGGATAAGAAGAAACAATTGATATTAAATCTTTAATTAAATCCATATCAAATAATTGAAAAAGCAAGCTCTTTAAAGATTGTTGCCAAATCTCTTCTCATAATATATCCTTTGTTAAGAAATGTTTTAATAGCCTGAGTGAAACTATCTTTCTATAATAAGCATTCGACCTCTGGTCGTCTATGGGCTTTATTAGAGTAGAATATTGACTACAAATTTCAGGAATTATCTGTTTAATGTATTTTTTTGTTTTCCCTTTCAGTCTGTCTTCAATCTCCATCGATCTTACAACAGTTGGAGCAACAGCTCCAAAAGAAATTCTGATATCCTCAATCAAACCATTTTTTATTTTGGCAAGTCCGAGGAAAGAAATCTTTGAGAGCGCATTTGCCTTCCTTGTGCCTACTTTTCTATAATAAATTGTGTCAAAACTCTTTATTGGTATAATAATCTCTTTTAAAAGTTCATCATCCTGTAGAACTGTTTTGCCCACCCCTTTTATAAATTGTTCAATTGGTACTTCCCTTATGCCGTTCGTGTTTTTCAGGACTACTGAGGCATTCACAGCATATAGAACCGGGAGGGTATCGCCTGCAGGGGAGGCATTACATATATTTCCTCCAATGGTTCCGATATTTCTTATTGCAGGAGAGGCGAACATCCATAATGCTATTTTTATTGCCTGAGGCATATTCTCGTTTTCAAGAAGATAGCTCAACGTACAGCAAGAGCCGATTCTCAAGCAGTTTTGTTCCAATTCCACATTCTTGAGCTCACCAAGGTGTCCGATAAAAAGAACAGGTAGTTCGAAATGAGGAGCAAGCCCGGACCATCTTCTTCCTTTTACCATAAGGTCAGTACCACCCGCAAAAGGAATTACCCTGAATTCTTTTCTCCTGAGCAATGCTTCTTTGAGATTTTCTGGTCTGTATGCACTTACCATAATCCCTTCCCTTTTTGTGAGGCAATTTTGATACCTTCTACGATCATATTATAGCCAGTACACCTGCATAGATTACCTGAAATTGCATCCCTTATCGCATTTTCATTAGGTTCAGGATTTATTCTTAAGAGTGTTTCGGCAGCTATTATAATTCCTGGAGTACAGAACCCACATTGAACTGCACCTGCTTCAGCAAAGGAATCCTCCAGTAGTTTGTATTGTTTTGTTTTCCTGTAACCCTCAATTGTTATAATTTCCGCACCCTCTACTGTACCCACTGCGACAATACAGGAATTAACAATCCTATTATTTATGATGACAGCACATGAACCACACTCTCCCTCTCCACAACCTTCTTTTACACCTTTTAATCCGAGGTCCTCTCTTAAAATATCGAGTAATCTTCTCAGAGGGTCTGTTGTAATATTGACCCCTTTTTTATTTAACACGAAATTAATTTCTTTTTTCATTTTCCATCATTCTTAGTTGAGATGTTATTTTAAAATATCAACCACAGAGGTCACATATAATATTAAAAATCAGACATCACCAAAGAGTTACCTCTGTGTTCTCCACGTGCTATGCAGTTAAAAATCTCCATATTCTCTCTTAAACCCAATTTTTTCTAAACACTGAAGTAGATAAAAAACACCATTCTCTTTAGTTTTAATAACCAATAGGGAAAACCGAATCAAGAATCTACAAACTTAAGATGTTTCTTTTAACTCAGCGATCTCTGTCCCGCTTACTTCGGGATCCCGCAAAGGCGGGACGTGCTCTGTGGTTAAACATTCCCTAAGCTCTTTTGAGTTCTGCGGTTTATTTATAAGGTTTACATAACTTAGTAGAAGTTCAGGGGTTACTGGTATCTTTCTTATTGGAACATTAAGGGCATACTGCACAGCAGAAGCAAGAGCTGGGGCAGCCCCAACAAAGGGAAGCTCTCCAGCACACTTTGCACCAAAAGGACCATATTCGTAAGGGTTATCTATCAGTTTTATTTCTATTTTTGGAAAATCCTTTGAAGTTGGTATAATATAATCTGTTATAGTATCCTGTTGGATTTTTCCATCCTTAATATTCATCACCTCAATTGTAGCAAAACCAAGTCCCTGGATAATACCCCCCTCTATCTGCCCACGAAGCATCTTTTCGTCAATTGCAACACCAACATCATATACCCCCCATATTCCCAAAACTTTTATCTCATAAGTTACAGGGTCGATTTCAACCTCCACAACATTTGCACCCCAGGAATATTCAGGATATGCATCTCCCTTGAACTTTTTTTGGTCCCATCTAATATATTCTGGTTGTTTGTACCTTTCAACAATTTCGAGTTCAGGAGCTTCATTCCATCTCTCTTTGAGCTTGCGTGCAGCCTTCTCAAGTAGTCCGCCAACTATCATTACAGTTCTTGAGGCAACGGTTGGACCTGAATCTGGCACTCTATCCGTATCAGGATTTTCATAAATGATATGCTCGATCGGTTTATCAAGTGAATAGGATACTATCTTTCTTAATGCTGTTTGAGCCCCCTGCCCCATATCCACGTTTGATACAAGTATCTCAACTTTGTCATTTTTTTTCTTTTTTAATTTAACCTTCGCCTTTATCAAATCTTTCTCACCGCTACCAGTAAATCCACATCCATGGAAGAAGAGCGAGAACCCAATCCCTTTTAACCCATCCCTCTTCTTTTTAAATTTCTCATATTTTTCTCTATATTGTGACATCTTATCAATTGTATCTATTATTTCTGGAAGTTTAACTTCGCTTCTGAGTAGACCACCTGTTGAGGTTGTATCACCTCTCATTAAAATGTGCTTTGTCTTAAAATCAATAGGTTCCATACCTACTTTATCAGCAATATGGTACATATGCATCTCAATCGCAAAAAAGACTTGAGGTGCACCAAATCCTCGAAATGCACCACTGGGAACTTTGTTTGTCGCAAGAGCCTTTCCTCTGACTCTTATATTGGGTATATTATAGACTCCTGTTGCAGAAAACATAGACCTCTGTAAGACCACATCTGAAAGACCTGCATTGGCTCCGGCGTCAATTTTTATATCGACATCCATTGCTATTATCCTATTATTTTCATCTAAAGCTGTTTTGAATTTTATACTTGAGGGATGCCTTTTGGTTGTAACCTCTATATCCTCATTTCTGTCAAAGACCAATTGTACTGGTTTACCTGTTTTTACAGCAGCAAAGGCTGCATGCCCTGCAATAAGAGAGGGATACTCTTCTTTACCACCGAATGCTCCCCCTGTGGTAGTCTGAACTACCCTTATTCTGTTTTCGTCCCATCCAAAAGCCTGTAGTAGTGCATTTTTAACATAATAGGGACACTGCATTGCACCATAAACTGTTACCTTTCCATTCTCATAGATACCAACCACACCCTGGGGTTCTAAATAAATATGTTCTTGATAATCTGTACTATATTCGTCTTCAACGATATAAGACAATGTTGCGAATGCCTTCTCAGGCTCTCCCTTTTTGAATTCATATTCAGCAAAACAGTTATCATCTCCATAGATGGGATTTTTCTTTTCTTTTTCAGCTTCTTCAATAGTAAAGATGGGTTCGATATCTTCGTAATAAACCTTAATTTTATAGACAATCTCAAAGACCTTCTCCTTATCGGGTCCTACAACGAGAAGAATTGGCTCTCCAATATAGTTGACCACATCTTCGGCAAAAAAGGGTTGGTCATCAATAATCATTTTAACCCTGTTCTTACCTGGGATATCATTCTTATCAACAATATAATAACCCTCTGGCAATTCTGGTATTTTTATTGAGTTTATCCTTGCTCTGGGTCTGTCTGAGCGCAGAGTTTTTGCATAAAGCATACCCTCAAACTCAATATCTGCTATATATTTAGCACTTCCTCCAGCCTTTTCTGGAACATCGCTCTTTTTGATAGGTATGCTGATTTTCTGTTTCATATCATAGTATGTTGATTTTATAGTTTTGACAAACACCTGGAAATCTTAACGCCAACCTGCCTACCGGCAGGCAGGCGTCTTGCAATCTGCCTAAAAAACAACATGGGTATTAAAAAGAAAAATAGTTAGTATCATAAGTTATATGCTGTATCAAGAAGTAATAAGTTATAATTTAGTTTCAGAGCTTTTATAACTACCTGTATTTTTTATTAATTGTAGATAATACTTCCCTGTAATCCTCCATTGAATCAATATCGACAAGGATACCATTATCCTCAACATCTACTGGGGTATATCCTTTTCTATTGATGAAATCTTTTAATGTTGAATTTATCGGTTCTTTTTGCAGTTCTTCAATTAATGAGCTTTTCATAAGAACAGGATGTCCCTTTCTGCCATTATTCACAGGGATTACAATTTCTCCATCAATATCGAGCATCTTCTTATATGTCTTCTGACTTATAAGGGGGTAATCACCTGGAAGAAGAAAGAACTTCTCGGATTTCACATGCCTTACGCCTTCCTTTACGGAACTGAACATCCCTTTTGTATAATTTCTATTAAAAAACACCTCGATTTTTGGATAACCTTTCATAATCTCAGTTATCTTTTCTATTTTGTATCCACCAACGACAATAATCCTTGAACAGATATCATACATTCCTTCTATACTTCGTTCAATAAGAGTTTTACCTTCGAGTAAAAGCCCCATTTTTAACACACCCGTTCTTTTGGAGAAGCCAGCGGCAAGAACAACACCCTCAATATTCATAGGTTATACTTTTGGAGTACTGTGACCGTGTCACAGTGGTGCATCAACACGGTTGATGCACTCCATAAAACACTCCATAAAATACTCTACAGGATACCTGAAAATATTAAGCAATTCGTTAACACTCATTGAAATGAAAGATTTAATAAAGATAATTTCTTATGTTTTTAATTAACTAACTCTTTTGTGTATATTCGCGTAATTAGCGGTTTAACTTATCAAACAACCTTAGCCCTCTCATAGCAGAATCAATATCCTTAAGCCCATTACCTGTTATCAGAAGAACTACGGTAGAATCTTTTTTTATTTCATTTTTTACTTTTAGGAAACCCGCTAAAGATGCTGAGGCAGCTGGCTCAGAAAAAAGTCCAGCTGAAGAGGCAAGTTCTTTTTGAGCTTTTAAAATATCCTCATCTGAGACAGTGATACATCTACCATTGTATTTTTTTAGCAGCTTAAGGACATAATATCCATTTCTCGGGACATCGACAGAGATAGAATCAGCTATTGTCATTGATTCTTTCGGTTGATTAAACTCTCCCTTTTTAAAAGCCCTGTAGATAGCACTACTACCCTCTGCCTGAACAGCATAGATAATAGGAATTTCATCTATAAACCCCAGGGTTAGAAGATCTCGAAATCCCTTATAAACTCCACCTAAAATCGCACCATCACCTACAGGGACGAATAAATAATCTGGTACATTTTTAAGTTGTTGATACACCTCTATAGCAACTGTCTTTTTGCCCTCTATTGTTAGAGGATTATAGGCTGTGTTTCTATTGAGCCCGCCTTTATTTTTTGTGTATTCAAGGGATAGGTCATATGCTATATTGTAATCTCCATCAACCTGAATGACCTCTGCTCCGTATTGTAGAGACTGAACCATTTTTGCCCTGGGAGCAGTCTTCGGCATAAATATGGTTACCTTAATACCTGCTGCTGCCCCCACTCCTGCCATGGATGAGGCTGCATTACCTGTGGATGCTACAACCACATTTTTTATCCCATGTTTTAGTGCAAAGGCGGCGATAAGATAGGATGCCCTGTCTTTGAGTGAGCCTGTAGGATTCAGTGTATCATCCTTCAGATAGAGGTTGGGAAAGGCAAGCCTTTTCCTTAGAATCACTGGTTTCCAGAGAGGTGTATTCCCTACAGGTATACTCGGAAAGTACTCCTTTTTTATAGGAAGGAGGTCATATATATCAAATTGTTTTTTTAATTTGCCATCAAATCCCACGTCGAGGATTCCTCTTAATGGTTTGTTCTTTTCTTGTTTTTTGGAACAATACGGACAGACCATTAAATCCGGCCTAATATCAAAATCTCTTCCACATTCATTGCAGGTGTAAAAAAACCTCATCACTTTTTCCCTCCCATCAAAAGAGCAAGGATGCCCCTAACCGTGTGCAGTCTGTTTTCAGCCTCATCATAGATGATGGAATTTTCGCTATCCAGAACATCATCCGTCACCTCATGTCCTCTGTCTGCAGGTAGGGCATGCATGATCTTTGCATCACTCTTTGCAATGGAAAATCGCTTACTATCACAAATCCAATCCTTATGTTTTTCAAGATTAGACACCATCATCTTATTATGTTCCTCGTTTTCCGTATACTTTTTAAAGTAAGCAAAACCACCCCAGTTCTTGGGTATTACAATATCAGCGTTTTTTATTGCCTCATCCATATCATGTACAAAATTGATTTGCACATCTGCACTTGTTGCATTTCTCTTTGCCTTTTCAATGATCTCTTTTTGCAGGGGAAATTCCTCTGGATGAGCAACCACAACATCCATACCATATCTGGGAAAAAGAAGAATCTGGGACTGAGGTACAGACAGCGGCTTGGCATGGGTTGCAGCATAAGCCCACGTGATTGCTATTTTAAGCCCCCTTAGATTTTTCCCATAATACTCCTGTATAGTCATAAGGTCAGCTACAGCCTGGAGAGGATGATATATATCATCCTGCATGGAAATGACAGGGATATTGGCATATTCTGCAATCTCCCTGATATATCTGTTGCCAATACCATAAAAACAGTTCCTGATAGAAATTCCCTCTCCCATTCTGGAAAATACTTTTGCGGTATCCTTTGGTGACTCTCCATGAGCAATCTGCATCTTGTCTGCTGTCAGATCATGAGCATGTCCACCCAGTTGTGTCATTGCTACCTCCATGGAATTCCTCGTCCTGGTTGACTGCTCAAAGAATATCATAAACAGGGTTTTATGTTTTAAAAGTTCTATAATTTCACCATGTGCAAGTTTTCTCTTTAGGTATAAAGATGTCTGAAGCACTGTATCAATATTCTGTTTTGACCAGGATTCAAATGTCATAAGATGTTTTCCTTGTAATGAGTTCTTCATTAAATTCCCTCAATAACATATGGTAAAAGTGCGTAAAAGGCAGAAGCTTTTTCAAGATGGTCTACAGGAATTCTTTCATTGGGTGCGTGTGCATATTTTTCATTTCCAGGTCCAAATCCGATTGTCGGAATATTATATATTCCACATATTACCACTCCATTTGTGGAAAATGCCCACTTCCCAACCACAGGAATCTCCCCGAATAGAAGTTGACAGGTACTTACTCCGACTCTTATCAGAGGATGATTCTCTGGTATTTTCCATGTGGGGAAGTGCTTATCTTGACTAACTGGTATTCCTTTGTAGCTCTTATTATTGTAAACAGGAACTTCTACTGTCACATCTTTTCCTGCTATATCTTTTACCTCTTTAAGTGCACTCTCCCTTGTTTCTTCCCATGTAAGTCTTCGGTCAAGGTGTAGCATGCACCTGTCAGGAATGGCACATAACGATGGAGATTCTGAAGTTATGAGTGTTGCTGCAACCGTACCTTTACCAAGGAAGTCGTCAGACCGAAGTTTTTCATTAAGTTTTTCTATTTTTAACACTATTTCTGATGCCTTGTATATGGCATTGTCTCCTCTCTCTGGTGCTGAACCGTGTGCAGAAACCCCTTTGAAATTTAGCTCAATCTCCATCCGACCTCTCTGCCCCCTGTATACTCCAAGATTTGTTGGTTCAGTAGATACAACAAAATGCGGAATGAGTTTTTCATTTTCAATCAAATGTTTCCAGCAAAGTCCCTCGCAATCCTCCTCCATAATCGTAAAGGTGAAGTATATACTGAAATTTCCATTATATCCAATCTCTTTAAGAATACGACCTGCAGTAATCATTGAGGCAGCGCCTCCTTTCTGATCCACCGACCCTCTTCCAAGAACCATTCCGTTTTTTATGGAACCAGAAAATGGTTCAAATTCCCACCTGTTTAAATCTCCTGTATCAACAGTATCGATATGCGCATCGATTGTCAGTATTTTTTTTCCATTTCCAATTCTTCCAATAAGGTTACCTAGTCCATCTACGTGCACATTATTAAAGCCTGCTTTTTCGAGTTTTACTTTAATTCTTTTGATAACGTTCTCCTCATCACCGCTCAGTGAAGGAATCCTGACGATTTGTGAGAGGTTTTCTGCGGTGTAATCTCTATATTTTTTTGATTTTTCCTTTATTATTCTTACAATTTCCATAATAGATTCTAATACGATTAAAATGCTATTATTATTAACCTTATATTACAAACACAACACAAAATTGCTTCGTTATCCGTCAAGAAATGTGACGGAATCCTCGAAATGATATAAAGCAGCGCATGTCATTGCGAGCGACTAACAGGAGCGTGGCAATCTCATTCTTAATGTAGTTGTAGCCCTTAGTTATACTATATTTACCTAAATTTCCTTCAATTCCATTGCATCATAAGAACAAAAGTCCTGGCAGAAACCACATCCGATACAATTCTCTTGTATTACTTCTGCTAACTTTCCATTCATATAAAGTGCTCCCTGTACACATCTTTTTATGCAAACCTTACATCCTGTACACCTTTTTTTATTAATAGTCATCACAGGTTGTCTGGAAAACATCCTTTGCTCCTTTAACTTTTTCCTGTAGAGTCCCCTTATTTCCTCTATTGAACTATATTCATGAGCATCAAGCCAATCATTGATTTCCAGGGCTATCTTACCATAAGTCTGGTGTCCTTTCTTTATGGCTGTAGAACACACCTGAACCAGAGAAGCACCTGACATAAAGAATTTTATTGCATCTGTACCCTTTTCAATTCCTCCTACTCCTATTACAGGCTTTTTCTGAACAGAAGAGATTTGATACACAATCCGGAGTGCAATGGGAAGAATTGGAGGTCCGGATAACCATCCCTGTCCATAATCGGAACCAAGAAGTGGTTGGACATTTTCTACATCAAAATCAAGCACTGGACCAAAGGAATTGATAGCTACAAAACAATCAACATATTGTGAAGCCTTTATAGCCAGCTCTTCAATATCAGGAAAATTCGGTGAGACCTTCATCCAGATAGGGAGTCTTACGCTCTGTCTCAAACTCTTTGCTACGTTCAGCAAAGGTTCAACTGACCTTCCTACATAATGAGTAGAAAACTCAATTGCATCAGGCTGAACTTCTTTCTCTATCAGAACTCCAAGCTGTCTTACTTCCTCTGACCTGTATCCAATTGAGACGATAAGAGGAACTCCTGTTTTTCTGACCTTTTGGCATTCAATGATAAATTCCTCTACAGGGATTTCAGACCAGGTCTCACAGTTCATAATTCCCTTGCAGGAAGCCTTCCTTATGGTTGGTCTCGAATCACTGGCTGGTTTTACAGATACAGTCTTGGACACTATTCCCCCTGCTCCGCCTTTTACTGCAGCTATCATCATATAAGCTGTCCTTACATTAGGTCCTGCTGCTGTTAGTACAGGATTTTTAAACCTGATACCATTTATTTTTACGAATATATCAGCCATAGTACCTCTTGTGAAGCTCTTTTGTTACCCTTTTAGATTCCTCAATTATTTTATTCTCATCCAGAAAGGTTATTCTACCTTCCTTATATAAAATATTACCATTTGAGATTGTCATATGAACCTTACATCCCTTTACTCCAAAAATCAGATGGCTAGTGATATTGTTCAGTTCTAATGGGGTTATGGGAATATAATCTAATACAGCAATATCAGCCTTCCCACCCTTCTCAAATATTCCTGTTTCTGGGAAAAACTTTCTTAGAATATCGTATTGGTAGTTAAAAAAGATTTTCTTCATTTCATCCAGAGACTCCTGAATACCTTCACCTAAAAGGTAAAGGGATCTCAGGGTTCCTATCATATCACCACTCATACCATCTGTGCCGAGTACGAACCTTTTTATTTGTCTTCTGTCCATTTTTCCCTCACGGTTGTTGGCATTGGATTCTGGATTCGAAACAACAATAGGCTTAATATTCTCAAGAATTCCATAATCTTCTTCAGAAAGGTGAACAGCATGAGCAAGAATCGAAGTCGAATTCAACAAACCAAATTTGTATAATCTATCCACAACCCCTCTATAACCCTGTTTAATACAATAGTCCAGATCTGTTATGTCTTCACCACAGTGCACATGGATAGGCATCTTTTCAGGCTTCATATGGCTGATTTTTTTCAAGGTCTTATCGCTGAGCGTGAGATTTGCATGAAGTCCAAACATACCCTTTATAGATAAAGAGTCTTCGTGTGCCCTGTAGAATTCAAGATTCTCATCTATGTGCTTTTGAACTTCCTCTTTACCCATCCTGTCAGAGGTTTCAAAGCAGAGAACACCCTTGATACCAGCAAGCTTAAATGCACTTTCAATAGTAAAAAGGCTGTTACTGACATAGTTCATGGAGGCGTGGTGGTCAAAAATCGTGGTTACACCATATTTTATCGAATCTATAATACCGAGTAGAGCGGAATAATAAACAGAATCCTCATCAAGGGCAGAATCCAGACGCCACCAGAGATTTTCAAGTATATGAATAAAATTCTCAGTCTTCCCATGTGGGGAGAGCCCCACAGCAAGGGATGAATATAAATGGTGATGAAAATTAACAAGTCCAGGAATTATAAGGCGACCTTCAACATCTATAAAATCAATTCCTTCCTCTTTTATTTCATCTGTTTTCCCTATTTTCTCGATATTTTCACCATTTATAAGTATAGCGCCATTATCCAACAAGAGATTTAATCCATCAGTTACTACACCATTACCGACGATATAGCGTATAGATTCCTTTTTCGTTGATGTATTATTTAAAAGATTTTTAGCCATAACCATTTTTTGATAGTTTTATTTATGGAGTGCAATGACCGTGTCATTGCTTACCCCGACTTGGCGGGGTACTCACAAAAAGCAGTCATTGCGAACGAATCCCCCATCCTTCTGGAATTGGGGGATGAGTGTGGCAATCTCATTCTTTATGTCATTATTGTATTTAGTTATATAGTCTTTACATAAAATGCGATTGCTTAGCCTATTGATATATAGGCACGAATTCAATTCGTGCTAAATACTTATTTTTTGTTCTTTATTAACTCGACGGCTTGAACAGCTTTCCATATCCACCCTGCACCATTATCCCTGTCTCAGAATCGTATATAATTTTTCCTCTCAGTATTGTTTTGATAATCCGTCCTTTAAACTCCATACCCTCAAATGGTGTGACTTTTCCTTTTGAATAAAATTTCTTACCCTCCACAACCCAGTTCTTGTCTGGGTCTATAAAGGCAAAATCCGCATCCTTCCCGAGCTCTATAGAACCCTTTTTATGAAAAATTCCATATCTTTTTGCAGCATTCTCTGATGTCACTTCTATTAGTCTTTTTAGGGTGATTTTACCTTTCACAAATCCTTCTGAGAACATGTAAGGAAGTAGAGTGCCTGAGCCGGGTATACCTGAATAATCCGTCCATATTGAACCAGTATTTTTTTCCTCTAAAGCACAGGGGGCATGGTCGGATGCAACAAAATTAATCACACCATCGGCAAGAAGTCTCCACAGTCCATCTCTATTTTCAGATGATTTAACAGGAGGCGTTACTTTTAAGGGTGAACCGATTCTCACGAAATCCCTTACATCAAACTGGAGGTAATGGGGTGCTGTTTCTCCTGTTATTTTGCTTCCTTTAAGAATCTCCCCTGCCTTAGCAGTTCCTATATGCACAATATGAAGATCGGCATTAACCTCCTCTGCAAGTTCCACTGCTGTAAGCACTGCGGAAATTTCTGCTGCCTCAGGGCGTGACTTGTAATAATGAATAGGCTGATTTCCTTTTGTTATAAGGGATTCTGTAGCAGTCTTCACATAATTGTAATCCTCTGCATGAAGGAGAACCGGAAGCCCCAGGTTTTTTGCTTCCTGGAGGACCTTCCTAAACTGGTAAAAATTGAGCTGTTCAAAAGACTCCATTCCAGAGGCGAAATAGGTTTTAAATCCAGGAACAGACCCAGCAAGCTCTTCCATGTAACCAGGAAAACTCTCCTCAAATGACTGTGCAGAAACTCCACCATAGAGTCCAAAGTCAACGACAGATTTGTTCTCTATTACATCTAATTTTTTTTGAAGATTCACCTTATTTATAACGGGAGGAATGGATGTGCAAGGCATATCAATTACAGTAGTGATTCCACCTGACGCAGCAGCACAGCTACCGTGATAAAAGTCCTCCCTATAAGTATATCCCGGTTCATCGAAGTGGACATGAGGGTCTATACCACCAGGTAATACAATAATCCCTTTAGCATCAATGATATTTTTATTACCTGACAGATTTGTCCCTATTTCAACAATCTGTTCTCTCTCAATCCTTATATCCACAACTTTAAAAACTTTTTCTCCGGGAAGAGCAACCCTGCCGTTTTTGATAATCATGTACGACCAGCCTCCTTAATCTTTTTATATACCTTTTCAGGTGTAAAGGGTAAATCAAACAATCTTACCCCTGTAGCATCGTAAATGGCATTAGCAATGGCAGGAGCAGGACCATTTATGGCGATTTCCCCGACAGACTTGGCACCAAAAGGACCTGTCTCTTCATAGGAGCTTACAACTATAGTCTCAATTTTAGGAATATCAGCAGCTGTATATATTTTGTAATCCCAGAAATGGCTGTTTGATACTCGTCCTTTAGAATCAAAGAGGTAGTCCTCCCAGAGAGCGTAACTAATGCCGTTGACAACAGAACCTTCCACCTGCCCTTCAACGAGTTTTGGATGTATAGGCTGTCCGCAGTCAACAGCAGAAACGAATTTAATGACATAAATCCTGCCGGTCTTAATATCCACTTCTACCTCTACAAACTGAGCGATAAATGGTGGTGGTGATTCTGAAGAGACATGAGATGCCTGAGACTGTATCTGAAATTGGTCTTGTTTGTACAGGGAATAAAGAGAAATTTCCTCAAAGGAGACCGCTTTTTTATTACGTATATCTATTACTTTACCCATATCAAGTAGAAGGTTTTCCTTTTTTGATTTTAGAATATTTGATGCAACATTTATGATTTGTTCTGCTATCTTTCGAGCACATTTTTCAACAGCACTACCTGAAACATAGGTCGTAGAGGAGGCATAAGCACCTACATCAAAAGGAGTAAGGTCTGTGTCTGAAGAAAGGACAATTATTTTTTCGACAGGTATACGTAATACCTCTGCAGCTATCTGGGCAAGTATGGTATCTGAGCCCGTTCCAAGGTCGGTGGCACCAACAAGAAGATTAAATGAACCATCCTCGTTCATCTTCATGGAGGCACTGCCCATATCGATCTTTGGGATACCTGAACCCTGCATTGCTACAGCCATACCAACTCCCTTCACCCTATCTTCTCCTGATTTAATTCTCTTTCCCCGCTTGTTGTACCAGTTAATAGCTGCTGCTCCTCTGTCTATACACTCATCGAGTTTACATGATTTGATTATCTGACTTACACCCTCCTTTCCCTCTCCAAGTGCCTTAAAGATATTGGATGTTTCACCCTCCTGGATATGCCATCTCTTGAAAAACTCAAGGATATCCTGGTTGGTTTTCCTGGCAATAATATCCATGTGCTGGTTAAATGCGAAGTATCCCTGTGTTGCACCATATCCCCTGTACGCACCGCCAATGGGGAGATTTGTATATACAGACCTTCCTATAAAATGGATGTTCTCAATCTTATTAAAGATGGGTAAAACCTTTGCTCCAATGTTTGAAAGGACAGTGAGGGAATGTGAACCGTATGCGCCGGCATTCATAAGACTGTCCATCTCCAGTGATGTTATTGTTCCATCATTTTTGACTCCTGTTTTCATTCTGATTCTTGTAGGGTGCCGTGTTCTTGAGGAGACAAAGACTTCCTTTCTCGATAGTATAATCTTGGCTGGACGTTTGTTTCGCCATGTAACAAGTGCAACAAGAGGCTCTAAAAACACCTCCTGTTTTCCACCAAATCCTCCTCCGATTCTTGGTTTAATTACCCGTATCATCCCTGCTGGTATGGAGAGGACGCTACTTACGATTCTTCTAACATGAAAGGGAACCTGTGTTGAGGAGATTATAACCAACCTTCCTCTCTCGTCGAAAAAAGATAAAGCGGCATGAGGTTCTATAGCACAATGTGAGGCATATTGTGTTTGATAAATATGTTCCAGTATAAAATCTGCCTTCTGAAAACCCTTTTCTATGTCTCCTAAAGTGATTTCAACCTCTGCAGCAAGATTTATATCAGGTCTGTACTTCACAGGGATTTTGGCATACTCATCATCTTCATGGATTTGCTGAGCAGAATTTTCCATTGCTTTTTCCGGGTTAAAGAGGGATGTAAGAACTTTGTAATCGACCTTTATCTTATCCTTTGCTTCAACTGCTGCTTCCTTCGTCTCAGCAGCCACAAGAGCTACCCTGTCTCCCACAAACCGCACCTTTTTATCAAAGAGATACGTATCATAGGGCGATGGTTCGGGATATCCCTGACCAGCAGTGGTGTGTAAAACCCCTGGAACATTTTTATAATGAAGGATATCTACAACACCTTTTATATTTTCGGCCTTTGTTGTGTCAATGTTCATTATTTCTGCATGCGAATGTGGAGAATACAGGATGGCGATATAGAGGGGGTCTATAAGTTTGAAATCATCTGTAAACTTATCTACTCCTGTCACGAGTGATGTGGCATCTATTTTTTTTACAGATTTCCCAATATTTAAGTATTTATCCATTTTTCCGTATCTTTTTGGCAGCCATTTTTACGGCATCAATAATTTTAACATATCCCGTACATCGACAGAGATTTCCATCGAGCGCCCTCTTTATTTCATCTTCTGTAGGGTCGGAATTCTGTTTTAAAAGGTTATATGCAGCCAGCACCATCCCTGGTGTACAGAATCCGCATTGAACAGCGCCTGACTCCACAAAAGCTGTCTGTATCAGATGTGGTGAGTGGATATCTCCAAGTCCCTTCACTGTTTTAATATCTTTACCAATGGCTGAAGCAGCAAAGACCTGGCAGGAGTTGACCAATTTCTCGTCAAGAATCACTACACAGGCACCACATTCCCCTTCCCGGCAGCCATCTTTTACTTCTGTGTAGCCGTTTTCCCTGAGGACATCCAGTAAAATGGCACGGGAATTAAAGAAGAATTTTTTATCTTCTCCGTTTATTTTAAAGAAACCTTCCATCTATTCAACTGTTTAAAATTTCCTCAAATCCTCTTTCTAGCTGAATACCTACAAGATGACTTATATATTCAGGACTTCCCAGTTTTTTGGCGGGAAAAGTAACATCAATACTACCCAAGATTTCTTCCGAGTTTATTTTATTTACTTTCTTGCCTTTGAAATACTTTTCCAGCTCGATTAGTCTCTTGTATTTTTTAGTGCAGCCCACCAAAGCAATTCTTATATCTTCTATTTTGGTTTTGATTGTCTTCAAAAGAATGGTAATATTGAAACTTGAATAATCAAAGTTAGTCCTGGACTCACGATGATAGTATGAAGACCATCCATTCTGCTTGAATTTAATACTTTTAATAAGTGCTCCACTCCTAAGATTACGGTCGTTTACATATTGTGTTATAGGATAGATGCCTTCATTCTTACCTATAAGAGTTACTTCGGCATCAAGGGCAATAAGAGACCCCATTAAATCCGACCATATTGGGAAGTAGGCGATACTGCCACCTATTGTAATCCGATTTCTTAATGGAGTAGATGCCGATTGCCAGAGAGATTTTACCAGAATATGTTCCGGATCTATTTTTCGTATATTTTCAATAACATCTGAAAAAGTATTTGTTGCACCTATCTCAATAATGCCATCATCAACAAGAAAATAATGCATTGGTAGATGAGACAGTTCAATCAATCCAAATAAGTGACCTAAGCTGGCTCTTCTTATGCTAGTTCCTCCACCATGAGGAATAACTCCCTCCTTTTTCAGCAGACGAGACGCCTCATCAAAACATTCAGGGAAATACCATTCAATCTCTTTTGTGTCTTTATCTCTCATATTCTTTAAATGAAGTGTAAGTAGGCTCTTTTTAAGATATGATTTAAGGTAATTATAAAAGATACGACACTATTTTTTTGACAGGATTAACCGGATTTACAAGATAAATAAAAGAATTAAAAAAATCCTGTCTATCTTGTTCATCCTGTCTAAAAAGTTTCCTTTCGGAAGCCCTTATAGTATAATATAATAAAAAAGGGGAAAAGTCAAGGAAAAAGTTGTGAAGATTTGATATTGGGGGTCAGGCTAAGAGATAAGAAATATAACTTGACATGGACGGAAAGTTATGGTAAAATGAAGAAATGTTCAGGAAGATGTGGATTGAAAATGAAGGAGCTTTTTATTATGTGATATTTTTTAGTAATAGTAGAGAGCTTATATTCTATCTCTTATCTCTTAGCCTGACCCCGATTTCCTTGATGATCCTGTTTATGGTCCTCAACCTGCTCAAGAAGGACAATATCAGCAGGAGCAGGAGAGGGAAGATGAATAGATAAAGGAGGTGCCGCGATGTTTAATCTATGGACAAGATATCTTCATTACTTTTCTTCTCTTTTAATATTCCTAGCGTTAATAGCACTGCCTGCAAGTTGCAAACCTGAGTTACAAGAAGGATTTGATTTAGCTAAGTTCTATGAAGCTTGGAAGGAATATATCTCATATCCTTCAAGTGAGAATGCTATACGAGTGTATGAGCTGCTACCTGACACAGGTCATGTTACTCAGTATATTGATTTTACTAAAGAATATGAAGATATTACCTGGGAGGTTTATGAATCTTTAGACATGCTTGAACGTCAAGTCTACACGAGTGATCGAAAGGCAGTGCAACTGGCATTCCGCTTACTTACGACGTTTGGAGATGCGGCGTTCTCTGAAGAGTTGGATATCATATTGGGTACGTTGATCCGGATTAATCCAAAGTTATTCCTTGAGGAGCTATATACTCATCGTAATCTTGTCTCCCGGTTAGATGCACTTGTTGGAAACTTTGGTCCCGAATATTGTGGTCGTGATAAGGCTGAACGTCTAGAAGCAAGTTTGCGTATAAAAGCTCTAAAACAAGTAACGGACCCAAAGCTTGTAGAAGTTCGTGACGAGTGTATTGTATTACTTGAAAGTTTCCACCACAATTCGAAAGAAGATTAACCATCTTAGATTATCTTTTTAGAACTTCATAGTATTAGGAAAATTGGTGTCAGTTCTGCGTAATCCCTTGAAATTACATAAGTTATGCATTGACTTTTATCATAGTAAAAGTCGTGATGTAACCCTACGAAATATAGAGAGTTAGAGAGAACTGACACCAATTGACTGAACTTCAATGAATATCTTGAGGAGGAAAGGAGAAGATTGGAAGAACATTCTGTGGAATCTATAAGAGAATAAGGAGGTAAAAATGCGTTTATTAAAGACACAAATACTAACTCTTCTCATTGTTATTGCGAGTTGTCATCTGGCATATGCTGAATTTTCGGTAAGCCCATTACTTCGAATCGCCGATACAGCACAAGTCTATAGATGGACTCCTGAAGGAGACACTTTAGTAATAAAAAAACGTGGTGGAAGTCTCTGGGGAATAAGCATATCTGATAGGAAAATTAGAGCTTCTGGTTCATGGCCATCCTTTATACCCAGTGTCAAATTTGAAATATTAGGTAATACCCTGTATGGAAGAGTATTGTGGAATCGTGATGCAAGGAACGACCTACAAGGAATATGGCTGGCGAAAACAGATACTATATTGTGTTTATTACGAATAGACGCTACTATGGCGTATATTTCACCTGACTCTATTTCTATCTTATGTTCTACTGGTGATATTTCTGATGTAGAATTGGGTGTGTTTCTTATAAATCTTAAAGAACGAAATGTCAGAAAGGTTTCAGATAAGAGTGCTGAAATTTCATGGTCGCCAGATGGTGAAGCATTTGCATTTTACCAGAGGGACAGTATATTTATATGTAAAAAAAAGGATTCTCTGCTAACAAAGAAATTCATAGCAGAGGGTTGGCTCGTCTCTCCATTCTCATGGTCACCTAACGGAAAATATATTGCATATATACAGGAAGAGGATGTATATATCGTTGAAGTGAAGCCCGCTGTTCGGTCCCCGAAGCGTTTAACTAAAGCTACCGAAGTACTTCCTCCTGAATGTGGTTTATATGTTGATAAGTGGTCACCCAATAGTAGATTTCTCACTTTAGCATCTCCTGTAGGCACATACGACTTCAGATTGTTTATTATAGAAGTATCTACAAGGAAAATGGTTGAAGTAGGCAAGTTTAGAACACCAATAGCACCCTTTGTTATACCAGGTTCTTTATGGTCACCAGATAGTAGGAAGCTGGCTATTTCTACAACTATACCTGAAGAAGGAGTATTTATAGTGGATATTAGTTATTAGCAAGTTCAGTCAGTTAAATATCTATCAAATAGAAATTCTCAAAACATAAAGGCAATAAAAGTAACTTTACAAAGGCTCGAGGGTTCTGGAAAAGTCTGGTTTGATGTGGTGCGGTGTGAGCGGAAAAATTGGTGTCAGCTCTGCATAATCCCTTGAGATTACATAAGTCATGCATTGAATTTTATGATAACCAAGTCTTGATGTAACCCTACAAAATATAGAGAGTTAAAGAGAACTGACACCAATTGACCGACACCAATTGACCACCAGATGTAGTTGCTGGATTCCTCCATGAATCAGTTTTTTAGGGTTTGCCCTGCATCCAGAGAGATATTTTGGTAAATTGTAGGGCAGGGCTTTAGCCTTGCGGAGCAATCCAAAAGCCTATCTATCTGGCGACCTGACTGCCGTCAAGCAGGCATCAGGTAGGGTTTACCCTATATTCTCATTATACGATACTATCGCAGCAGTACTATCTTTCTTACCTTACAGAAGCTCTCTGTAGTGAACTGACAGAAATATATTCCCTGAGGAGCATTGTCCCCCTTGTCATTTCTCCCGTCCCATCTTGTCTCATAGTAACCAGCCTTCATCTCCTGGTCTATGAGTTTGGCTACCCTGAATCCTGAGATATTATATATAGATATACCAACATAAGACTTGATAGGAAGACCAAATTCGATACAGGTGGATTGACAGAACGGATTGGGATGATTCTGCGAGAGGAAGAAGACGTCAGGGACCGGATTTTCTTCCATGACGCTAGTTCCACTTACCACAGTGAATGAATAGGTACTATCGGGAGCGTTCACGGGGTCTCTTGCCTCATTAGGTGGCTGTGCATTATCCTCTACGTATATGTAATAGTCAACAGTGGTATTACAGGGCTGTGTGGGTATCACTCCTGTAAATTCCACCACGGCTTTTGCAGTGTCCATTGCAATATTTACCCAATTTGTATCCACACTCGTCCTGTACCAGAGTTCTACCTTGCTGACACCATTTGTATCGCTTACATTGGTATTGATAGGAAACGGTCCTGTAAAGGTTGTATCACGCCAGACTGTTGTTGATTCTATCTCGGGTGGTTGTGTATCTATCAGTAATGCCCATACTTGATTTGATTGTTTTGCATTACCAACGCTGTCTACAGCAACTATGTACCAGTTATGATATCCTTCACTCAGGTCATAGTCGGCTGTCCAGGAGGTATCGAGCCCTGTGTTTTTGAGGTCGCCATCGACATATGCATGGTACCCCCAGAATCCGCAAGCAGTATCTGTTGTTGAATGCCATAAAAACGTGGGCCTGTTAGTGCCCTGGCAAGTGGAGTCCAAGGGTGATATCAGTTCAAAGGAATCCGGGGGAGTGATATCAATGCCGAACTCCCATGACGAGGAGAAGTCACCTATGTTTCCTGCGAGGTCATATGCTTTAACCCTCCAGTAATAATGATCTTGGTCAAGATTCAATGTATCGAGAGGCTGGTTAGTAGTATCGATAATGATTGGGTCAATGAAACTCTCAGAGGTATCCACTTGAATTATATAACTTACCTCAGAAGCCTTGGGCGCACCCATGTATCGACCTTCGCCTATAATATTTGCATCGCTCAGACTTTGGTCGGCTTTTTCTACTGTACTAACTTTTCTATTACCAGTATTAACTTGTTCATCAATGTAACTGGTGGGCCTTACCTTTAATTCATCAGTATGGATATCGGACAGGTTGAGATCATTATAGGCTGATGGACGGCTAACAATTTGCCATTTGTTGTCATTGGAGATAGATTTCACGACCTCTCCCCACTGGAAACATACTGTTGTGTCTCCTACCCAGGAGCTGTCAGGGGGATAGGAGAGAGGGGGGGGCAGGGGTGCACTGGCATCAACTTCAAACTCCCACGAGAAGATGGTCTGGTTGTCTCTGTTATCGGATACACTGAGCTCCACTTCGTGAACAGTATCTGAAAGAGCCACAGTAGGGGTATACTCCACTGAGGAATCTGTTACAGTGGCACTAACCGAACTGCCATCGAGTTGTAGAAACACAGTAGAGGTCTTTATTCCGGTTTCTGAGTCATAGTAACGGGCTTCGATGGTTGGGAGATTGTCCCTCATGAGTGTATCCTGCGGAGGGTATACGTAAGAGACAACGGGTCCTGCAGTATCGACAGTCCAGAATATCCTGTTGTAAAGGTCATCTTCAAAGTCTTCTCCGGCAAAGTCACCATAGGGATATATAAATGTAACGGTTCCCTGGTTTTCTAACTTGGAGACGTTATGGGAACCTCCCCAGGTATTTTCAGGAAAGATTGCATCCACTATCTGTATATCCTGTGAATTATCGATTTGCATAAGAGTTCCACCTGATTTACCGTTTCGGAATCTGCAGTAGTCAAAACTCGTGGAGGTATCTACTGCGCCGCAGCCCGTTATATGTATGCCATTTGAGCCCATGTATTCAAAGATAGAATAGATAGGGCTTACGGTACCACCTGCATTTACATTGAAGGCATAGTATCCACTTCCTGTCCTCGTTACCCTTGCCGTCTGTGATGTGTCTGTGCCTGTGCATTCCAGCCTACCTCCATTATTGACGTTTAGCGTATCACCAACCTCGAGAACGGCTCCTGCATCCAGTCTTAAGGCACCGCTTATATTAACGTCATCATAGGCTCTGATAATGTGACCGGATGTCTCAAGATTTCCCGTGTCCACCCAGATATTTGATGCGATTATTGTAGAATCGGCATATGCCGTGCTGTCTGCCTTTCCTAAAGATTCCTTTCCATAGTATGGTTTAATTTCCTCCTCCGACTCTTCTGCTTGCTCATAGAGTTCACCCCAGTATTTTAAGGGCGCATTTTCTTTGGCACTCTCCTTATCTATCCTCAGGGTATCAAATGTATCTTCTCCTATGTGAGATTCGCTCGTTCCATCAAATATGACCGAGGAGGTGTATTGATCAAAGCCATCCATTGGTCCTCCGCCTTCTATAGCATAATTTCCCGTGTTTGTCCAGTTACTAGCCACGTGTATTTTTATACCACCGTCATCCGCGTCGAGACCAGCAGTAGAATCAATCAAGACACTGCCATCTATATCCAGAATGCTGTTACCGTTTATCTCCATACCCCCTCTCACAAGACGCAGGTCATTATGTATCCTCAAGAGTTTATTTGCCCCAGTGAGTTCAAGGTCCTCATAGTGAGGGGTAGGATTAACAGTGGAAAGCTCGAGGTTGTAGAAATTGACCGAATCACCAGAGATGTCCTGTAATCCGTTACCATCGAATATGACATCCGAAATTCCATAGTCGAATCCATAGGTACTTGAGTGAACTGGATTGTCGTCAACCCAGTTACCACCTATGTATATGCAGATATTATATCCATCGTTTCCGTTTATACCAGCGTTAAGAGCGATCTGTACGTCTCCTTCAACGTCAAGAGTACATGGAACGTTTAACTCCATGGTTCCATCTACTATATTCAAATTATCAAGGACATTTATGTTCTTCCCATTACCATCAGTTCCTGTCTCTAATCCATCATAATTTGGATAAGTTTTATCAAGAGTCAGGACATAGAAGGTCTCATCAGTAAGTATATCCGAACTCGTTGTTCCATCAAATATAACAGCATCCATGCCCTCGACAAAACCCACGTCACCCACATCGTTTGTCCAGTTGCCGGCGATCCTCAATGTGTGACCACTTGGATCCAGAACGCCATTTGATATCAACAGGTTGCCGTTAATATCGAAATCTGTGTTTGCCAACACGGTATTGGTTTTGCTTTCCCTTGGTATGAGTGGGGGAAGAAGTCCTGTACAGGTAATTGGTATATCTAAATCCTGTTTTCTATCGGGTGAGTCCTGCTTTGCATGTTTGTTTATAGCTAAATTATTAAAGTAATTGCCGGATTTCTGTATAATCGTGATGTCAGTGGAGCCTATCATCTCTACCGCATGATTGCCCGACGCCTGAAAGGTGATAAGGGTATCGTTCCAATCAGGATAAGAAGCGTTATCGAAACTGGAGCAGATGGTCCCGCCCTGCAAATCCACCGTTCCTGCATACCACCTCACACCATTGCAGTGGATTGCGCCGTCGTACTGTGTAAGATTACCATCGTGTGATGGCATATAACCAAGTTGAAGAGCATTTGTAATATATAAGTCCTGCCCGTTGACATTGAAATATCCTGAGGTTATGTTAAAGTACCAGAGTATGTCGAGGTCTGTTTCAGCCCTAACCTGTGATGGAGAAGTGCCCGTATTCCATATCTCGACCCCTTGGAAGTGATTTGAATCCTTCTGATATATCAGCTGCTGACCATTTCCATCGAATATAACCCAATTAGAGGCTGAAGCAGGTTGAAATGTCCCAAGTGTATCGTTCCAATCACCCCCTACATATGTATCATATGATCCCGGATTAAAGGTCCCGCTCAGGATAGTAAAATCATCATCGACATCAAGATTATCATTGGTCGTCAGTGTAGAGGAGACATCTATTTCAAGGTCCCAGAAATTTCCCGAGCCATTGTCTATAAACTGGGATATTCCATCAAAGCAAACCAGACCACTTGTGGGTGAAAATGTTCCGTTGTTTGTCCAGTTGCCTGCTACTTCGATGGTCTCTATCTGGGTATCAAATGTAGAAAGATTATCATTATAGAAATATCCATTCACATCTACAGGATGTGTAGATAAGGTGGATATCTTCAGCCAATAGCCAGAGTCTTTGATTACCCTGAAATTATGGAATGAGAAATCGGGGTCATACATATGGATGTAGCTGTTTAGTGCACCTACAAAATAGACTGTACCACCTGACATTTGAATACCTGCGCCATAATAGACGTCAAAATCGTCTCCACACCTTATCTCGCCGTCTGTAATTGTAGCTGTGGCAGTAGAATCCCATATTATATCATCATCGACATTGAAATCATCGAGACTGTGGACCATTTCGAGATGTCCTCGTATAGTTGCATCAGATGTTATGTCGGCATCATAACTGTTGAGGTCGAATGTGCCATTCTCAATATAGAGGGAATGGATTGTTATACCTGCATCATAAGGACGTAGTTTTCCAGCTGTTTTATCTACAACCACATCCCAGAAGGTTTCTCCTCCCATAATATCCTGGGTACCTGTTCCATTGAAGTATACTGTAGAGTATCCTTCATTGAAGGTACCAGTCGTGTCGACCCAGTTTCTACCGCAGAAGATATCGGGATACCTTGTTCCACAATACAGTGTGCCATAAATGAGCATGTCTTCCCCGCATACGATTGAGGAGTTATCATTTGCCGTATTAAGATATCCTCCGCTCTGTATCCAGATATTACTGACAGTGTTTACTCCAAGTGAATACGTCTGTGCATCGAGTATGGCTGTGTCATAGATATAAATATTTCTGGCATTTATGGCGTATCCATTATCGTAGGTATCAAGGGTATTGTGAACATAGAGATTATCTTCAACATCCAGATCCGTCCATATTATTCGGACGGTATTACCTGTACCATATATAGATAGGTCATAGAAATCACCACCAACGATGTACTGGAGTCCAGAGCCATTGAGCCGTACGTAGGAGTAAGAAGGTGCTTCCCATTCAAAAATTCCATAGTCTTGCCAGTTTCCCTTGACATAAATAGTTCCACCTGAACTGTCTTTCAGAGTACCATTGAATATGAGGTGGCTGTTAACTGTTAGATCAATTGCATTGGCTACCACCAATCGGGCTCCTGAATCTATGGTTAGTTTATTGCAATAGGTATGAGAAGAATAGATAATAGGAGAATATGGGGTACCAGCAGGAATGGTTACATCCAAGCCCGAGCTCGGGACACTACTCCCAAACCAATTACTCCAGGTATGCCAATCAGAACTTGTGACGCCAATCCAGTCACCTGCCCCACCCTCCTGAATCATCAACCTGTACGTATTCGAAGTATAGAGCCCAGCCTGGTCGTCTTTCCATACTGCTACACAATAGTAACCTGTATCAGAAATCGTAATTGAGAAGACCTCATCCCCGGAATCGGGATCAGCATTTGCACCTCCCCCAGACATATAATCAACTTTTGCAAATACAGTATCTTTTCCATTGTAGATGCTTATTCCCAAATCAGCGGCACCAGTCAGGTGATCAAGTGCAATTCTGTAAAAATTTCCTCCATAAAGCCGAAATTCATGTATATTTACGATGTGACCCAAGTCCAAGGTATCTACACTTGTAGTACAGGAACCGCTTCCATGATAGGGTGCATCACTTCTATTGATACGGAATCCGCTTGTGCCACCGGAATAACGGTTCACTCCTGTGTAATATGTACCAGAGGTGACATTATAGTTTACCAGTAGAAAATCAGATCTGTCTGTTCCGTAAGTTGATGACTCAAGATAGGTTCCGAACCCGACTTCGCTACCCACATAGTCATTGTGTAGTCTCAAATCATAGTCATTCCCACTTGAAGATGGTAATATACCCACAGCAGTCCACCAGCTTCCCGATGAGCTGTTAAAGGAGAAACCATCGCAGTTGGGATATGCCGTTATCCCTGTGTATCTCTCTGGTGGGGGAGAACTGCGGTATATGCTTGTGTCCTGGGCAAGAAATAGGGGGCTCCATACAAATTGGCGAGCATAGAAATTGTTATTCTCGTTGGATTCGTTGATAGAGTTCCCAACATCCACCGAGTCAGATATTGTATGTCGACCACCTCTCACATTAAATGCACCATAATTTCCATGCCAGAAGCGCTGTCCGGCAGAGACACCTCCCCAGGAAGCACCGCCGGCATAAACACCATCTATATAGAAATGATGAGAAAATCCACCAGCACTTGCATTACCCTGGTTTTTGCCCTGCATGTTGAGATAGGTTGAAGAGGAGTTTCCAGGTAAGGTGCTCGGGAGAACGCAGGTGCTTGAGGTCGCCCCAGTAGAACTACGGGGAACTACAGGGTAGGTCCATCCTGCAGGCTTATAGTGAACGAGGTCCGGTGTAGCCTGTATGATGAAATTCCCCCAGCTTCCGTCTCCACCCCAGAGAACTCTGTCTTTGCTGGAATTAAGCTTTAATCGTATGCGCCCTTCGTTTGTAGATAGGGTCTGTGGAACATTCCATAGATATGAACCGTCATTTGATGTACCTGTCGTGATTGTAGACCAGGTAGATCCGCCATCCGTGGAGTACTCAATCCTGACAGATCCACCAGCGCCGCCATCATAGGCCCATGTAATGGTATAAGACTCACCCGCTCTTAATATCTCACCATTGCCGTCGTGATTATAACCTGGGTCTCCATTGGGTGATGCAAGTTTAATCGTCCAGCCGGAAGCTCCACCCGGAATGAATGGTCCAACTAAATCTATAGATGTATAATATACAGTATTCCAAGTTGCCCCTTCGGTGCTATGTCGGATAGCATAATGATTATCGGTATACCCCATACCGGCATTGGAGTGTCCAGGGGTACCCAGATGTACTGGTATACCGTTATCAATGCACGAGGTTAATGTATCCCAGTACTGGCTTGCTGTCCCATAATAATTGTGGTACGAGAAATTATATCCGTTGAGTGTATTGGTTACATAGGTACAACCATTGGTCCATCCCGTTTCACCAGTGCCGCCGGTCGTGGTATCCGTATTCATTGCAATGGCAAATTCTCTCTGGATGTTCGAGACATTATAGTCTGTCTCTGCCTGGACCATATCCCAGCGTTCAACATGATAATCTACCAGTTTTGAGTAATTACTTGCCGTATAGAAACCATAGTTATCCCAATATCCAGCAAGCATGGCATAGGTTGTGGGTGTACATCCGTAACTCCAGTCGTTGTAGGGCATCTGTCCATGCATGGGTATAAAATGATTGGCGCGTAGTGATAGGACCTCATTCCCCTTCTCATATTCGCTCCAAAGCTGCCTGAAATCCCGAGGAGATGGACCCAAAAGAGGGTTCCATTCTTCAAGGTTTCTTATCTCTCCATTAAACTGTCTCAGAGACAATGTCTTGGGTGGAGGAAAGAGCCTTATGCAGACCGTGTCACGGCTGTTTGTGTATACATACCACCCAGCCTCAGGTGCAAGGTAGTAGATTTTTACCAATTCTGGTAAAGATACTCCAAGCGCCTCCCTGGCACGCTCTTCTAATTCCACTCCATAAGCAAACTCACCAGAAAGGGATTTGCTATATTCAATAATTGGAGGAACAGTATATCTCGCTCCGACAACCATATGTGCGTACTCATCCACTCCCCACCTCTTTTTCTTATCATTGTCTTTATGAGCCCTTTCCGAGGATTGGAGGACTTCCTCTTTTGGAGGAAATGGATGCCCAACAGCAAAGTTGAATACATAAGCGACAATTTCCTCATCTCGTCCATAATAGGGGATGGCTTCTGTCTGGTTTACATCTCCCCATAGAGACGTGGCATTGGTCTTGGCAATCTTTTCAATCGTTTCAAAGGGTACCAGAACCTCTTCTGCTAAAAGCTGAACAGAGGAAGATGCAATAGCCAATAATATAAGATAGATTAATACCGATTTCATCTTGCACCTCCCTTGTCATTAGACCCAGAGTTATCTTCCTCTTCTATTTTCTCTTCTAACATTTCCATTTGTTCTTCGGGCACAGGGATTATTTTGGCTGGAGAGGATTTCTTCTCTTTCTCAATGTAGTCTGGAGGAGGAGGGGGTAATCCACCATCTTCCACTTTCTTTTCTCTCGTCCCAATATCCACTTTTCTCTCTTCTGTGTTGCCCGCTAAAGGGAGTGTATAAACACCCATGAGATTATCTATAGCTGTTGTTATTTCTTCTATTAAGTCCTCATCTTTTGCCTCTCTTGCCTTTTCAAGATGTATATTGAGTATTTTAATCTCAGTGTTGATCTTTATGGTCTCGATCTCTTTCTGCAGCTGGGTTTCTTTATTATCATAATCGAATTCATCCATCTGTTCCAATACCGCAATCTTCTCGCTCGCATCTATTCTTAATCTAACGACTGGATCTGCGGTATCAATGAGATAAGTTTTTGAGCCCATTTCTGGTATTGTTGGATTCGTTTCAAGATTTATATCAGATTCGCTTACAGGTTCTATTGGTATATCGCTTTTTTCCTCTGCACCAAGCGGGCTTATAATAACGAGGGAAATTATCCCGAATACAAAATACAACGCCTTCATTGTGACCTCCCTGTTTATGTTATAGATGACTTCTGCAAAATAACACAAACCCTTACTACGAAAGCAAATATAAAGTATTATTTTCTTTGCATTTCCTCCAATGTGTGATATAATTTAACTCGTTTAACAATAAAAACTTACAAAGGAGAAAATGCCATGTTTAAGTATTCAATTCAAACCTCGGTGTTATTACATACTTTTCAAGACCTTTTAAAAATAAGGCCCACTACTTCTGGGGTTATCGTAATCATGTTCATCCTGTATATCCCGTCTAAAATTCTCTTCTTTTGACAGGATTAACCCGATTTACATGATATATAAAAGAATAAAAGAAATAATTATAAAAAACAAAATAAATAAATTAAAATCCAGTTCATCCTGTATATCCCGTCTAAAAAAGTTTCTTATTGGAAACCCTTATAGTATATTATAATGAAAAAATGGAGAAAAGTCAAGGAAAAAATGTTTCTTTTAAAAATGAGATTGCTTCACCTGCTTGCCCTACTTACCAGCAGACTTGTAGGCACGAATTCAATTCGTGCAAGATATTGGGGTCAGACTCAGAGATAAGAAATATTACTTGACATGGATGGAAAATTATGGTAAAATGAAGAAATGACCAGGAAGATGTGGATTGAAAATGAAGGAGCTTTTTATCATGTGATATTTTTTAGTAATAGTAGAGAATCTATATTCTATCTCTTATCTTTTAGCCTGACCCCGATTTCCCTGACCGATTTCCCTCTGTTTATGGTCTTCAACCTGCTCAAGAAGAACAAGACAAGCAAGATAGGGAAGATGAATAGATAAAGGAGGTGTTGTGATGTTTAATCTATGGACAAGATATTTTCATTACTTTTCTTCTCTTTTAATATTCCTAGCGTTAATAGCACTGCCTGCAAGTTGCAAACCTGAGTTACATGAAGGATTTGATCTAGCCAAGTTCTATGAAGCTTGGAAGGAATATATCTCCTATCCTTCAAGTGAGAATGCTATACAAGTGTATACTCTATTACCTGACACGGGACATGTCTTTAACTATATTGACATTGATGAAGAATTAGAGGATACTCTCTGGGATGTTTTTGAATCTTTAGGAATGCTTGAACGTCAGGTTTACTCCAGTGGTCGGGAAGCTGTTCGTCTTGCGTTTCGCTTACTTACAACTTGGGCTGATGGGGCATGCGCTGAGGAATTATCAAGCATACTTGGAGCATTGATTAGGATTAATCCTAAGTTATTCCTTGAGGAGCTTTATAATCATTATAATCTTATCTTACTGTTAGATGCACTTGTTGGAAACTTTGGTTATGAGTATTATGGTAGTGATAAGGCTGAACGTTTAGAAACAAGTTTGCGTATAAAAGCTCTAAAACAAGTAACGGAACCAAAGCTTGTAGAAGTTCGTGATGAGTGTATTGGATTACTTGAAAGTTTTTACCATAATTCGAAAGAAGATTAACCATCTCAGATTATCTTTTTAGAACTTCATAGTATTAGGAAAATTGGTGTCAGTTCTGCGTAATCCTTTGAAATTACGTAAGGTATGCATTGACTTTTATCATAGCCAAAGTCTTGAGGTAACCCTACAAAATATAAAGAGTTAGAGAGAACCGACACCAATTAATACCACAATGGTGGAAAAACTTTATAGGCAATTTACGGAGAGTTATAATGGTTGGTTCATTTATTAATAAATACGTTGTCGCACCATTGCTCATTATAGCATTGTGGTCCGGACATTCAAACGCTTTCTCATATCCAAAGGGCAAGATTCTCTTTGCAGGAGTATTTGATTATGACTATCCCAAAATTCTTCTTATGAACGTTAATGGGAGCAATAAGGAAATTGCTCTTGAAGATACTCTCATAAGGGAATCTATCTCTTCTGCAGCTTGGACTAAAGCTGTTATATACGAATCTCCAACTTGGGCATCCTCGGGCAAAGATATAGTTTTTATTCGTATCTCTCTTCTTTCCAGATTTTCATATCCTGAGGTTCAAGAGATAAAAATGTTGTCCATAAGGGATAAAAAGACAAAAGTTTTATTTCGAAACGAAATCACTTCGGATTCAGGTATAGTAGAGGGTCAAAAAAAATATTACATATACTTCAGTGCCGGCGTTAGTTTAGTGATTGAAGCATATCCTCTTGATCATTCTTATCCTCGTATGTCGCCTGATGGGGAGAGACTTGTATTTGAGGCAATGCCATTCGATACGCTTATTTTTCCATCTACAGATACTACTCAGGTCTTGCCCGAGATATATGTATTAGACATAGAGACTCAGGAGTTAAGTAGACTTACTCATAACAATAAGGTAGATTACTATCCTTATTGGTCGCTCGATGGTAAAAAGATAGTATTTTTGAGAAACCTATGGGAACGCTCGAGAACACAAGACCTATACATAATGAATGCAGATGGTAAGAATGAGAGAAAGATTTCTAAAGGAAAGGCAGACAGATGTAGTCCTATATGGATGAAAGATGGAAGGATTATTTACAGTATAGGACGATGGATAGCAGAGGATAAGAAATATATGTTAGGTATGGTATGGGATACATATACTATAGACCCCAAAACTGGTAAAGAGCGAAAACTTTTTGACAATGTTTATGGTATATCTGAGACATCTGACCCAGATATATACCTCTGTATGAAAGACCCGAGGATGGAGGAAGAAAGGTTCGTCGGTTTATTGAAGTTAAGCAGAGATTCCCTTGATGAATTGATGCATAGAGATACCTCTGTCTTTAACCTGGTGCACAGATTTCCTGGTGAGTTATGTTATATAGATAAGGACGGGAACGTGTTGAAGAGATTTAGCCATGAATCAGATACTACAATGCCCCCGACTGTTTATTGTCCTCAATTCCAACCGATGGTAAAATGAGAGCGCAGAAAAATTACACCTCCAAGAAATCAATTTTCGAATATGAAAAGTCTTTACCATAGAGTTAAAATGAAAAATTGGTGCTTGTCAAGCTTAAAATGTCAAAGAATACTCACTACCACACTAAATGGTCATGAACCAAAGTCGTGATGTAACCCTACAAAATATAAAGAGTTAAAGAAAACTGACACCGATTGACTTGCAGAGACAATCATACATCTTGATTGCATTAAAGATGAGCTCAATGAAAAATTGAAGCCAGAAAATATAGAGATATTAGAAAAGAATGGAAGATATTATTATTTGATAGAAGAATATAAATAAAGGAGAGAATATGATTGCAGCAATAAGTCATATTAATATGATGTTCAGTCATGTATACCATGATAATATGTGGATATTATTATATGTAGTAGTCTTATTCGGACTTTTTATTGAGCGTTTGTTAAAATTTATTAGGATTTCGAGAAAAATAAAGAAGCATTCTTTCTTTCCTGCCTATAAAGAAGAAATCACAACAGTATATTTAAAAACTTCTACATTAGATTATAGCTTAGGTCAACACTTAGTCTGGTTTATTGTAATTGCTTTTTTATCAGTATTCGAAGTAGGAATTGTTATATTTTACAATCTATTTGAGTTGGTGGAGATTTATTATATAGCAGGCGAGTTTGAACCCTATATGCTTTCAACAGGTCTTCAGATATTAGTAGCAGCAGAATATTTTGTAGTTATAAGATTTATTGTGAGTGTTTGTTTATTTTTGTTTTTTAACTGCTGGAAGAAGCGTCTGGTTTATACTTACAACCTGCAGCTTTTTAAAAACTATTATAAAAAGAATGGAGTATAAAAAAACATTTAGTTGAGAGGGGAAAATTGGTGTCAACTCTCCATAATCCCTTGAAATTACATAAGTTAAATATTGGAGGTCAGGCTAAGAGATAAGAAATATTACTTGACATGGACGGAAAGTTATGGTAAAATGAAGAAATGACCAGGAAGATGTGGATTGAAAATGAAGGAGCTTTTTATCATGTGATATTTTTTAGTAATAGTAGAGAGTCTATATTCTATCTCTTATCTTTTAGCCTGACCCCGATTTCTACCGATTTCCTATAAATGATGCTAATGTAGAACACGAAAGATTTGTAAACGATTTAAAATACCGAGCACAGATTATACAAAGATGGATTGATGAAGAAGAGAGGGTAAGATGAAAAAAACACCAATCTATGGGAGCTATAGTCGCATCATAGTTGTAATAGCTTTACTCTCCGTAAGTGCAGGTTTTTTTCTTTTAATTTCGATAGCCGATTTATTCAATTTTACAGCTATATTAGATGCTATGTGCTTCAGATTTAATTCTTCTATTATTGGAATGTTGCTTGCAACGAGAATGCCAGAAATACCAGTTTGGTGGCGCTATACTGTTATAGTAGGATTGTTATTCTTTTCAATATTAGATATTATTTGTACAATTGGAATATTAAGAAAAGTAAACTTGTTTAAGAAAGTGGCTGTTGTAAGGTGCCTTTTGGGTTGTACCCTTGGGTTATTTGTAGCTATATTTTTGGGGATGATTGGAAATAAAGTATTTCTTGGATCTATTGTGGAGGGTATAGTTTATATAGTTTTTTATGGTACTATTATAGCACTACTATTAGTCAAATAAGAAAGTATGCATGCGGAGTCAGATATTCACATAACACATAAGATAACAAGGTGTAAAATCTCTCTATCTCATAACCCCGAGCCATATGCTGAGAATTGAAAAAGGGATCATGGGGTCAGGTCTTTAGTTTTAAGTTTTCAAGTACCCTTATAAACTATTTTCTTAAGGCGTTGGTTTTTACTATCTGAATTTGAAAATATTTAACAATAATTGGGACGTTGATTTAACCCGAGTTAAAGAATTTCGCTATAGTCTGAGAGGTAACGTGGTATACCCATCCAGTATATTACTTATTAACACTCTCATTATAGTATCAATATAATATATCTTTTAGAAGAAGTCAAGTAAACTTAAAACTAAAGACCTGACCCCAATTTCGTTATTCTATCTCTTATCTTTTAGCCTGACCCCGATTTCCCTTAAGGAAAATATTTAACCTCTAAATATGGAATTAAATTACCCTCTTCAACTACTGTTCGTTCTTCTTTCTTTCCTAATTTTATAGGAGCAGAGACTGACTGATATTTCATACTTGGCCAGTAGGAAACCTCTACTTTTATTATATAATTGCCTTGTTTTACTTCTTTTCCTGAATTATCCTTAAAATCCCAGACATATATATGATGTCCTAAATCTATACTTGCTTCTGTAACTGCATCAACATCAGCGAATTCAGAGGAGCTTGACCACTGGGGAAGATTAATCTGTTTTTCTTTGGCAAAACCACTAAATCCAGAGACATATATTGTCTTAATAAAGTTGTTTTTCTCGTCTTCAATCCATACCCCAGTTTGTGGTGCCAGTTCATCCCGAAATCCTAATACAAAGTCAATAACTAAAAAGGGAGTTTGATAGTTTAACAAGTCTACATGCTTTACTGAAGGGCATATCCCATCAAATACTAACTGTGCAGCCCTGGAGTCTGAATATCTTGATACTACATCGATCCAGTAGGTCATAGCCTTTTTCTGGTACGCTGCACCAAGCCAGTATAAGGCTTCAGCCTTAGTAGAGTCGTGAACATCACTCTCTATAACAATATTTAAATCATCAATTCCCTGTTCAAGCTTTCCTACAAAGAAAGGCATTTGTACACCAACTATCCCTCTTAAAAGCCTTAACTCAATATCATCGGGGGCAAGGAGAAAAGCTCTATCCAAGGTTTGCATAACACCAAATGCAATGTTTGCGAGAAAGTTGGTATTATCATAGATTCTCTCATCATATCCTTTCCCTGCTATTCCCCCCAGAGCAAATGCAAGATACTTATAGGTTTCAACATTTGATGAATCGATACTTATTGACTTCTTTAGTGCTTCTTCAGCCTTTTTATAATTCTCAACATTTATATAGGCTTTACCTAAATCTAAAAGCAGGGATGGATTATCTGGTTCTTTTTCAATTTTTTCCTTTAGCATGGTGATTGTAGGTCCTTCGATTTTCTTCTCCTCAGTTGATTGAGACTCCTTTGTAGCTTCAGGGAAGAGTCTATTGATGTTTTCCTCAGCACTCTCTGCAAGTTCTGTTCCCGGGGCAAGCTCGAGCACCTTCTCCCATGCAAGTTTTGCATTTTCTTTTTCACCCTTTTTCTTATAACCCATACCCAGCAGGTCATAGGCACTTATGATGATATCATCTGAAACCTTTTCTGGAGAGTCTTCGTTTATCCTGATTAAAAATTCAAGGTTGTAAATTCCACCCTCTAATTTACCGAGAAATTCCGGCACATTCACACCCATAAGACCTCGATAGAAGTGTGCAAATGGATTAAGGGAATCGAGTGCTACTGCCCTATCGAACAGTGTAAAAGATTTTTCAATTAATCTACCTGCCTCCATATAGTCCTGTGACTGTCCTGCCTGCATACCTGCATATAGTCCTGAATATACATAAGCATTTGAACTATCCGGGTATTTTTCTACTGCTTCCTCCATTAATATTAATGCCTGCTCAAGATTGCCGGACTTCTGATAATCTTCTGCCTCAGTAATATATTCCTCAAGGGTCTTAGCCTGAGTAATATTTGAAATTCCCATAACAACCAGGACTATTATACATGCGGTTAGCATCTTCATAATAAACTCCTTTTTAGGGTTAACGGGAAATGTTTAATTCCTAATCTCTTTTTCTTTCATCTATTATTATCTGTTGGGGGATTTCTCTCCCACGATTAACATATTCTTAGTTTCCCGCAACAACTTTATAGGCAGTTCCGTTTATGACAACTATTACCCTCTCTCCTACTGCAAAGTATTTGGCATACTCAGGATACTTTTTCAAAATCTCAAAATATTCAGGTGAACTAAACTTTACCTCTTTTATTTCCATCTCCTCGGTGTATTCATTATCAATATAAATATCTTCCTTTAGATAGAAGGTTTTCAGTCCTATCTGCTTAATAGACTCCACTCGAGGAGCCTCTGCAATTACGCTGTGTTCCATATCTCCGAGTTTTTTTGCAATTTGAACAGCGCCTTCACCACTTGTAAATCTAAGGGCATCTTCATTTACTCCAAGTGTTATATTAGCTCTTTCTTCTTCTGTTACAAGATAAGAGGTATATGGTGTAACAATCCCATACCTTTTACCAAGCTCGACAATCTCATCTACTACTTCCTTATTTTCCCCATGAAGCCTTATCTCTGTGAGTAAGAATGCGATTCGTTTTCTTGCCCAGATTATAGGGATGAAATCGAACTCTTCGTTTTTTCTTGGGAATTCAAAACACTTTTCTATTACAAGGTCAATATCTTTCTTTTTCCCTTTCAAAATTACCTGTGCCTCTGCTGCCTCTTTATATCTCCCTGCAATAATGATATCCTGACCATAGAATAGGTCCCCTATTTCTGAGGGATGTAGCTTATAGGTATTTATATTTTCAAATTCTACCTTAGGATTTTCAAGGGCTGGATACATAATCTTACTATAAAAGGATGAAATTGCAATCTCTAAGTCTTCACCGGGCTCGATATACTCGCTTAATCCTTTTGCCTCTTTTGCAATTCCATCCAATAAGAGAGTATTCACATCATAACCCACACCAAAACTGAAGATTCTCTGAGTAGTATGACTTTCTTTAACATTATCAATAATATTCTCATCCGAAGTAACACCCACTGTTGGCAGTCCGTCCGTGAGAAAAATAAGATAAGCAGGTCTATCACTTTCTTTCAGCATGAGGAGTCCCTGTCCTAATGCGTCGTCTATATTCGTGCCACCTGTTGCTTCAAGACTTATAATAAAGTCTTTTGCTTCTGTTATATTTTCCTCTCTTGCAGGAGCGAGCTCTTTTTTGAATGGATTAACGTCTGAAGAAAATGCAACAATGTTAAAGTTATCAGTTGAATTTAGATGTTCGACAAAAAACTTTAGCCCTTCCTTTGCCTGTTTAATTTTTTCCCCGGACATCGAGCCTGAGACATCAAGCACAAAAACAACATCTTTTGGTAATACCTCTTTTTCAGGAGCTTTTGAGGGTGTGCTTAACCCAAGTAGAAAGAATCCTTCCTCATCTTCACTCTTATATGTTAGAAGTGAAAGGGTAAAATCTTCTTGAGACGAGGAATAATATAGAATAAAATCCTTTTGAGGTTTCACATCAGTTGCTTCGTATGCACCCTTCACCTCTTTTTCTTCCTTTGAGAAATCTATTTTATGAGTTGGTGAGAATACCTGTTTTATGTGATTTTCATCTTTTATATCAAAACTTATCACGACATTTTTTATTGGAGTCGGTGATAACCCCTCTATCTTGAAGGGATAGAACACCTCGTAAAATTCACCCTTTCGAGGGAGCTCATATTCATACCTGAAGATTATCTTTTTATCCTCTTTGGGAAGTATAGGGAAGACCTTAGCCCTGAAAAGATTTTCTTTGTAATATTCAAGTAACGCAGGGTCAAGCATTCTTCTTACAATATCTTCATATATTTTTCGCGCCTCATCTTTCTCCAAAACCTGTCCTTCTATTTCTTTTCCATTTATTACCAGTGCAAACTTTGATGGCATCGCACCCTTGGGTAAAGGAAATATGTACTCACCTTCCATCTGAAAGTCATAAGGGTTATAGAATGTCTCCTCAACCTCTACCCTACACAGGTGGTTTACAATGTCAATCTGTACATAGTGGTTTTTCAATTCCATATACATCTTAGCAGTGGGAGGTATATGGGGTGGAGGTATGGGAATAATTACCCCATCAGCCTGTAATGATAAGGAACATATCATCAATGTTGCAAAAGTAATTATTACCTTATTTCATATCACCCTCCTGATATAATATTCGGTATTGTCAAAAATCTAACCACAGACCTGCACTACAACCCGTTTCGTCCGTCAAACGACGGTCTCCTACCTTTCCTTTACAGTAGGAGGGGTTTCCTAACCCCGATTAAATTATCGCCCGTCAAACGACGGACTCCTACCATTTCTCTTCTTGCAAGGCTGAAGCCTTGCCCTACTCTTTCCTATTTTCCATTGTCGATTTACGATTGCTTTCCAGTTTGTGTTCCTCAATAATAAATAGCAAATAGTCCTTTATCCTTTTCACTTTTTCCATAGTCTGTGGTCTGATGTCTTACTACATACGCCCTACGCCTTACTCAATACGCTCTACACTCTTCCCTTTTCCCCGTTTCTCCGTTTCTCGTCCTATGCCCTACGCTCTTCACTCATCTCTCTTCTCCCCTATGTGACCTCTGTGGTTTGTCATATTATTTAATATTATTTTCCACAGTATCAAATGTAGGGGTCGGATTCCTGTCCGACGGCAGATGGGTATCCGACCCGTTTCTTTTACAGGTTCGATAAATCGAACCCCTACATTTTCGCTTTACCTTTTGGGTTCGATAAATCGAACCCCTACCTTATCGCTTTAATATTATTTTTCACAGTATCAACTCTCTATCCACTCATCCACTATTCTTTCTAAAATCTCAAGTGGAGCAGAACCATGTTGTAGTATTACACGATGAAACTCTTTTATATCAAACCTATCTCCTAACTTCGTTTTTGCTCGCTCTCTCAATTCCAGCATTTTTAGCTCTCCTATTTTATATGCACATGCCTGTCCAGGCCATACACAATACCTATTAATCTGTCTGTAGGAACCCCATCCCAGATTATCAACCATATAATTATAAGTCCGGTCACGGGACCATCGTTTGTAGTGAATCCCTGTATCAACTACCAGGCGAACTGCTCTAAAAAGTTCTGAGTTCAGATAACCTAATTTAGTGTATACATCTTCATACCATCCTTGTTCCTTGGCGAGTTTTTCTGCATATAAAGCCCAACCTTCAGCATAGGCGGTAAAAAAGAATATGCTTCTAAATATTCTATAGTTGGGAGCTTCCCTTTCAATAGCGAATTGAAAATGATGTCCGGGAATTGACTCATGGTATGTCAAAGTCTTCATCCCTGGTTTAAACGGGAGGCGAGATAAGTTTGCATAAAAGATACCTTCCCTTGAACCATCGAGAGGAGGGGGTTGATAAAAGGTACCTAATGTACTCTCTTGAAAATCTGGGACACGCATTACGATGACAGGTGCTTTGGGTATTAGCGGAAAAAGTTGTGGCAACTTCTTCTCAACATCATAAATAATTGCCTGGTAATCTCGCAGCGCTTGTTTTCTTCCTTCTTCTGACTCGGGGTATTGGAACCGCTCATCGTATTTACTATACATTGCTGTCCAATATTTACTCTGAATTTCACCAAATGTTTGACCTTCTGTAAATCCTAAAGATGCAAGGAGTTCTTTCATTTCCTTCTGAATGCGCTCAACCTCTTTTATACCTATTTGATGGATCTCTTCTGGTGATAAGGTAGTTGTTGTATGATAGCGCAGACAATATTCATAATATTTATCCCCATCTGGCAATTTCCATACACCTGCATCATAAGTTGCTTTTTGTTGTAATTTTTTCAGGTGTGCAATAAAATCCCTATATGAGGGATACACACAATTTTTTATATTATCCTCAACACTTTGATACAACCTCTCTTTTGTTTTTTCGTCTATATTTTGCAGTTTTTTTACTCTATCTCTGAATGATGTATATAATAGGTTTTCCTTTTCATCTACACTGATGAAATCTGACATAACCTCGTCCATTTTCTCAATAATAAAGATTGGTGGGATAATGCCTTTTTCTTCACGAATTTTCAGACCCTCAAGAAGCTGTTTAAACTTATCGCTGTAATTTCCCAACCTGCTGATATAGTCTTCTGCATCTTTAAAGGTCTCGATTGTATGATACTCAGTCATTAACGAAGTCAGAGCATTGTGTATACCTAACAAATGATTGATGATATACTGGTGATGCCTGTATTTTTCTCCCTGTAGTTTAGTATCATGGTACCAGTACAATATATCCGCATCAAGTTGTTGTGATAGTGTAATCTCTGCTTTGTTGTATGTCTTAAGCCAGGAATTATAGGTACGGAATAAATTATATTCACTCATTATAGCCTGTTCCGACACATCTGTTAGCTCATCTTTTTTAACAGTAAAACCCATTTCTTCGGTAATTCCTATTTCTGAAGCAATTTCGGGATTTAGCTCAATAATATCTCTGGTATATCGGTCAAACAACTCTTCTATGTTATCTGGGACATCTCCTTGAGGAAAGGACCAGACTGTACTTAGTAACATAAAAGATAAACCAAGATAAATAAGAAGTTGCTCTTTCATATTAACCTCCTGGTATTATTGACAGTATTGTCAAAAAATCTAACCACAGAGAACACAGAGAGATAATATTTATTTTTCTCTGTGTACTCAAATTCGCTATCAGGGTTTTTCTTGCTTGTAGCTCACCTCTGGCAAACTTTGGGTTCAATAGAAGAGAGCACAGAGAATTAAATTTACTCTGTGATCCGTCTGAGACGGACTGTGGTTTGTCATATTCTTTCATATTCTATTTGGCACTACCTTATTGACTCCTTCTCTTCATAAAGAGATTACCAATTTGATTACCGTCACCTGTGACTACAAAATAATCAGGGGCACTGGTGTAATCTTCGTAATCTGGATGAGTAGCTGTAACTACATATCTACCCGTGCTCAAGGAAATATTGAAGGAGCCTGTGTTATCCGTTGTTATAGTTTTGGTGATACTGCCGTCTTCGCTGGTAAATGTAATTTCAACCCCTGGGATTTTCTGTCCAATACCACCACCGGGTTTTCTTTCAAATACTGTGCCCTCAAGGTCGTAGCAACCAGCCAATATAACCATACTGCAAATTGCAATTCCAAGAATTAGATAATGAATAGGTCTTATCATCTTTACCCTCCTATAACAAACAGGCATTCATATATATCTATTGTTATATCCAAATTGTTACAACTTTTTAAGGCTTCATTTACAAAAAAGTATATGATTTTTTCTTTTCTTTTATTATCTCATGCAACTTTCTTACACTCATTGAACCAGTTGTTGGTATATTTTTTTGTTTTGTCTTTTTGAGGTAGTCGTATAGCTCAGTATTAGAAAAAGATGAGACATTGAAAATATTAAATAGTTGAGACCGATTTAGAAGAAGTATCTGAAACCAAAGGCGCCATTAAATCTATAGTCTGTACCTGGCATTAGATCAAGAATGGGAACAAATTCAAGGAAAAAATCCATAGGTGCTTCAGTAAATATGTATTCTATGCCTAAAGGAAAACGAGCCCCGATTCTACTCTTTTCTTCAAGTTTAATCCTCCCACCAATACCGAAATAAAATGGGAGGGTTCCTCTTTTTCCCTTGAAGTATCTGAATTTGTGAAAAAGTAAATCTGCATGCATATGCAGGTTAATATTTTTATAGAATGACCAGGCAATTGCTCCATCAAACGCTGTGCTTTTGGTTGTCCATATCTTAGCACTTAATCCTGTAGGTTCCCCTAAAATAACACCTAATCCTAAACCACTAATATCTGCCAATGCATTGCTAATTAATAATCCTGACATTAATACAAAGATTAATAGTAATTTTGACATGGAGTTCCTCCTTTGTTGATATGTGGGCTTTTTATTTTACGATTTCAGAAACATACATTTTTTTGTATCGATCTTTTTATCACCTACTTTTAGGCTGTAGAAATAGATACCAGAACTTACAGGTTTATTATCACTATCTGTACCATCCCACATCACTGAAGAGTGATAAGAGAAGGGAGAAGAGGGAAGAGAGAGGGTGCGGATGAGACGACCGGCAAGGTCGTAGATGTGTATGGAGTGCTGTGACCATGTCACAGCAGCATCAACACGGTTGATGCACTCCAAACTGATAACTGTCTTTTCTCTGAATGGATTCGGGTAATTATGGTAAAGGATGAATTCAGGGTATAGACTTCCATGTTCTTCTTCAAGCATAATACCGAATGATTTTTGATAGAGTTTTGCTATTACTTGCAATTCCTGTGTTAGATATAGTTTTTCATCATTTGAAAATACAGTATACCATGAATCTGCACTTGGTAAGACAAAATCAACAGTATCGAATGAACTATTTTGATTTATTTCAAAGGCTTGAAAACGTTCATTTACAGTATAATAATTAAAATTCTCTTCATCACAGATAAAAAAGTCAATATGTCCGGGTGAGTCTTTTTGTGAGAAACAATTATTGTCATCAAAATTATTACCATATAGAATTTCTTCATGTAAGTTGTATTCTAATACTATACGATAATCATCTGTTGGATTATCTGGCATGGTAGCAGTAGATACATCCAGAAATGGAATAGCACCAGGTAACGTAACATTCCATTCATAACATTGGCCTGCTTCGCTGTTTGTGATTACAGTCTCCATTCCACTTTGGGGATAATTACCAATATTACTGGTGACCTGGGCATTAAAGGTCCGATTATTACCAAGAAGAAATTGTTTACCTCCATTGTAATTCGTCCAACCTGCAGTTGCCCCCCAACTTACACAGGGACTACTGTAGATTTTAATCCTCGCACCATCAACAGGCTGTCCATTATTATCTGTTACATTAACATTAAGAGTGCATATCTCTGTATATTTTTCTGTGGCATCCCAGATGTAGCTGTCGCCACGCCAGTTAAATGCTGCTGCCACATCCCAACCCCAGTTCTCATAACCTTCCGGGTAATCAATAAAGGTATTTACTGGTTCCCATGCAATCCAGTGTCTATCCCAGAATTCAATTATCTTATGATTATTGCTATACATCACATTGACAACAGCAGGTATGAGTGCAGCTCGAGCTGCAGCTGCAGTGAGATAAGAATGTACGCTACAGGTGCCGATGTGTAATCTGTAAATCCGTACTGGCTGGTCATGATGAGTATATGATTGGAAGGTCATTACATCAAGAATCCATTGGGTAAGGGCACCTACAGCTCCATTATCAAGTGAATTTTGCTGGGTTTTCCATAATACTGAACAGGTGTCCAGGCAGTGTAGTAAAAGAGGATACCCATCATCATTATAGTTCATTAAGAAGTCACGCCAGAAAACACCTGTTGGTGGAGCTTCAGGATTTCCTGTGCCTGGATTGATATAATCGGGAGTTTCCTTATGTAACTTTGGATGGACTATATACCAGTAATAAAGTTCCTGAGGTAATTCTATATCAAGAGTATCTCCCTGTTCAAGAACTCTATAGACAACAGTTGAGTAATAATCATCACCATCATTATCAACTATTTCTACATAATCAAGATATGTATCAATTTCATATAATGATTCAACATTCTCTAATAATACCTGTGGGTTCATTGATGAGGAAAGTATTTGGGGAGCAATGTGAGCCACTTCAAAGCAGATTTCATCTATATACGGATATATTGCAATATTGATTAAACCTGCATAAAGATTCTGGTCTTCCTCGTCAAGTCTGCGAAAGTTATCTCTTAAATCCATTTTAAGCCAGTTGGGGGCAATTCTGACAGCAGCTTCTGCATCGGGTGTAAGATTATCTGAGGGTAAGGTTAATTCCAGATAGTTTGTAGAAGATTGAACTGAAACACAACATCTTTCACCTGCTGGAACAAGACTGGTGAAGTAGGTTGAATCGATTAGTGTCCATTCTGCATCTATAGAGGTTACAGTAAGAATAATATGGGCTATTATAATAGTGATTATAGTTTTAACATTATTAAGAGTATTATTCATTGAGGTATAGCTTTGATTTGAAGTTAGAGTAGTAATATATGTCAGTCAAGTCAGCCTTGCAGAAGCATGCCCTACATTGAGAGGTGAAGAAAACATCCTGATTACCTTGCCTATTCCCACCAAGGCGGGGCAGGCGTCGTGCAGTTGTCAAACCAGTCAACTTTGCTACCTGCAACATTAAAATTAGGTGCATTATATAGTCATATGATACTATTTCAATATAATACATTTTTTTATAGCGCTGAAATCACCACCAGTAATGCGGTAGAAATAAATACCAGGACTTATATCTTTAGCATCCCAGACTATTGAAGAGCGATAAGTGGTGAGAGAAGGGTGAAGAGGGAAGGTGCAGATAAGGCGACCAGCAAGGTCGTAGATGGACAAGGTAATCGGTGACCGGTCATCAGTAATCAGTGGGTTACCGATAACCGATAACTGATAACTGATAACTGTCTTTTCTCTGAATGGGTTGGGTTGATTTTGATAAAGTATAACCTCTAAATCTCCTTGTTTTACTGTTTCTTCATCAATACCGGTAATAGTATGGTCACAGGTGAACACAACTTCTCTTGTTTCACCTTCAGCTAACGATGACTGTCCCTGATACCAGATATACATTAAGGCAAAATTATCCTCAACTATTGCAGTTATGGCATCAGTATAGATAATCTCAATATTTTCTGCTCTGAAGGGTAAAATTATCGCCGGATGACGATTACCCCATTTGCTTGTCGTGCCGGGATTTCCTTCTCTGTTCATCGCAATCTTGAAAGTAATTGTATCCTTTTCGGTTCCTTCATTTACTATAAGCTCGCTTGTGAAGAGTGGTTGCTGGAAAACACCTTCATTGGACATTTTTACCTGCATTCCGGGGTCGCCATATAGAGCAGAGCCATTCAAATCAGTTGGATTTACTCCAGGTGTGTTATTTGTTATATCAAATTTGAGTGCTTGATTACTCAGAAAGAACGCCTCTGCCCAGGTGTTATCTCTTGACATCCTATAAAAATAAGCCTTTGTTCCACCATGTTGGAAAGAATTTGAACCTTCACCGATTAAATAGCCAGTATATTGATATGCCCCACCTGTATGTATCCATGAAGGTGCCATACAATTACTACTGTAAATTTGTCCGATATTACAGTTACCAAGACCAAAATATATCTTCGGATGGTCTGAATTTATGTTCGTATCAGGTTCTATGTGTGGATCACCATAAACCTGTCCGTTACTGGAGCGAAAATATCCCTCGTTACCAGATGATGGAAAATGCAGTTGCCATGAAGTTGCGCTCCCATGTCCGCTGGTATAAAAGATATCCACTGGATCGTAATTGAAAATATCGATACCATCATTTATCATTGTTACAAGCCACACTGTTCTATCAGTAGGACCGCCAGTATAGTGACTAGTTTCCAGAGAATCGGGATGTTTTATATAGTATTCTCCATAGGATGCCTCAGAGGTTGATATGCCCTGAGTATAGTAATTTAAGTCACAGCAGGTGGTTCCACCAAGAACAGTTTTTATTTCAAATCCGGTAGGACCTGTAACAAGATTTATGGCATCTTGAGCATCACAGCCTGTTATAATTCCCCAGATAGCATCGCAGTAGATATCATCATCTAAGTCTCTGGTAAAGGACCATATACTGCTCATAATAAAACTCGGTGCGGCAGTTGTGATATTACAGACAAAGCCAATATGTGTTGGTTGAAAGGCAACAACATCATCCTTCACATCATCGAGAGAACTATTCCAGATAAATACTTGACCCTGATATCGTGCCAGGAGTGTATCTACAACTGCGTGCCAGGTAGAGTCATTATAGGTTGCCTCTTTGATGATTACTGCATAAGCAATCTGTTGTTCTTTGTAGGTATTAATATCTCTATTTCCAAAATTAATATTAGTAAATTCGTTTGCAGAGATCGAAACTATTCCCAATGTTAACATGATAATAATCCAACAAACTGGCTTATTTACCTTCATTTATCCTCCCTGGATTTGTTTAGGTAGTGTGCAAAATTGAGCAATCTGTAATTGCAAACCCGTACGGACGTGGCAATCCCATTTTATTCTTGCTTCTTCTTTTTTTCCTTCCTCAGCCTTCTCTTTTCCTTAATAGTATGCTTGGCTTTCTTCTGTACCTTTTTCTCCCCTTTATTTTTATCTTTACGTGACATAAATTCACCCCCTTAATAAAAGAACATTTTGCTTTTCACAAATTGAGTAATCTTTTACGTTTTTCGTTTTTTGTTGTCTAGGCTCGTATCGATGTTCGATTTCTTGATTCTCGAAACTCGTATACAAACAGATCCTGTTAATGTATTTTTCCAGTTTCGAGCTTCCATCTTCGAGATTCGTTACGAGTTTCGTCACCGTTTACCCTGTTAAATATTTTAACAATAAAAGTAAGAGTTCTACAGTAACCGCTTCTATTTAACGGGGTGAACCCTGTGAAATTTCCTTCTATTTAACGGGGACAACCTAGCTTTGAGACCTTTTTCGTTTATCGTTGTAGATGCTAGTATCGAAGCTCGATATTTTGATGCTCGAGGCGCGTATCCATTCCATAAATATTCACCTAATCTACTATATGAATTATAATATAAATTAGGGGAATTGTCAAGAAAATTGTTATTTTAATAAGAAAAAGATGTATTGTTTATATTCACTTGACTAAGAACTTTATACGACTTTCTACTTGTGGGGCTACAGGAGTATGACTCTGTATATAGCTCGTTAAAAGGTCGGTCGTGATAAGGGTTGTATTCTTCTTTTGAATGTCTTCACTTCTGAAAATGTAATGTCCATCTCCCCCTATTGCCATCCAGCTGTTTGTTAGTATTGTATAGGTGGTGGATGTGTCAAGGGAAACCCATGAATCATTTTGATAAACCTCGATGCTTGCAATTCTTGAACCTACATTGATTACTTCAGAGACATCCCGACCTGAATATACAGCACAGAAAGGAGCTTGAGTCGTATCGATGGTTATTCTCGCACCACCAATCTGTAAAAATCCTCCATCTGAGGCTCTGCATGTATCAGGGCATCCGTCGTCAGAAACTCTCAATACAGATGCGGATACCTCAAACACCTGTTTCAGTTCAGCACCGGTCACTTGAACCATGTAAACCTCGTTTCTGAATGGAAGTATCTCATTCACAGTTAGGTATGTAATCGAACCAGCAGGATAAATTTGATCACCACGAATCGCTCCGGCATTAACTAAAGCCACATCAGCATCTGTAAACCAGTTAAGCCATGAATCGGCTATCATATTACCAAGGTTCGTTTCACGGCTGCGGTTTACACCTCTACAAGCATCCATTTCGATAGTTGATTCACCAATTACCATGCCAAGGCTGTCGTTATAAATCTTCATGTATTGTGCCATCAGGTCTTTTATTACAGGGTCATAACCAACAGTTGAATCGAGTAAGACCTTTTGCCATATTGGATTCTGGATTTCACCTTTATTGTAAGTGAACTTCAGCACACCAAGATATTTAGCCCTTGAGCCATCTTGAACGATTATGGTACTTCTAGCAGTTTCATAAATGTATTCATGGTCATGACCACCAACGATTATATCAATATCATCCACCTCTTGTGCAAGTTCTCTATCAAAGGTTACTCCAACGTGTGTAACACCGATTATGATGTCGCAATCAGCTCTTTTAAGTTCATTGACGATATTATTGGCGACTTTGACTATGTCCTGGTTTACTGCTGCACCACCTCCAGGTATGTTACAGACCTTTAATAACTCTGGGGTCATCATACCGAATATACCGACCTTCAAATCAGCAACATCTTTTATTACATAGGGATGAATCCTGGAATCGAGTTCCTGGTCATCAATGATTAGATTTGCTGATACTATATCGAAATTTGAAAAACTGATAGCATTTTTGTAAACCTCAACACCTCTATCAAACTCATGATTACCGGGTGTAACGACATCATAGCCCGCCATACTCATACCTCGAATCTCCGGTTCGCCGCTAAGGAGTGAAAACAGAGGTCCAATCAAGTCGTCCCCAGATGAGAGGAGTAGTGAACCATCAACCTCTGACCTTATTTGATTTGAGGCTGTAGCAATTCTTTCAAGACCACCGACAGTTAGGGTATCACCTTCAATAACGACTGTATAGGGTATGATACAGCTCTGAATATCAGCAGTAGTCATAATAGCAATTTCAACTGGATCGTCTAATTCATTCCCATAACATTTGGCGTGAAACGACATGCACCCGATAAGGGTAATACTTATAACAAGAAAGGACTTTTTGAACATAGAGACCCCCTATTTGCCCCCGCCAAGGCGAGGCAGACGATAGGTAAATATATATTATGCGCAGCGAACAAAGTGAGCGTAGTTGGCAAAGTGATGCCTATTTTCTAAGTGCATTATATACTGGTTTTATTCCCGCTAATACGGCAATTACAGCATACCAATACCAATCTAAACGAAGCAAAGGTTTCCAAAGTTTTGCTATCATTAAAGAACAACAAATAGCGCTAATTTGTACAAGCTTCAGATCAATCCAGCTGAACCTTTTCACTTTGGAATCTGCCCAGGTTTTAAAGCTCATATTTTTACACCTCCTTGAATGATAATTAAGTTCCTATATTTCTCGTCACGAAGCTGGTTACGTATAATGTTTTGTGTTTACGAAGTCCCAACTTCTAAGCATGTTATCTTCATAATCAGCGCCAATACTTAAATTATAGAAGGCTGGGTTTTAGCAAAGTGTCTTAAAAATTCTGTCAGATGAAGCTGCCTACCCACCACTCATCAAATTCTCTTTTATTTTCAAAAGCTCAATAATCATGGATTTTCTACTTGACCCTACTGCTAGATCTAAAGCCTCTTCGTAAAAGGCAAACGATTTCTCGATCTCCTTGCTATATAAGTAAACTTTTGCACACTGTATGAGTGCTTGGTTAAGATGTCGTTTGTCTGCAAGTCCTTCTGTTTCTCTAGGACCTTTTCTTGCTTCAGCAATTGCTCTGTTGATATAAAGTTTCGCTTCCTCTAAATTATCTATATTAAGACTATGCTTGCTCAATTCTACTAAAATATCAACTACAAAACCTTCTTGTTTGGTTTTCTTATAAAACTCAAAGGATTCTTTCAGTGCTTTCTTTGCTTTTTTAAATTCATTAAGATGAAGCAAGTTTTTTCCTAATATTAACAGGCTTAAGGGTAGCCCATATTCCTGATGTAAATTTCTGAATTTATCTACTTGTTCTAATATAATCTTGTTAGCTTTCGCGTAATCACCTACTATGTCGTATCCTTGTGCTAAATAGCTCAATAGCCATGGTATATACTCTTTGTCTATTTTGTCGGATAGTTTTTTAGAGATTTCGATTGCTTTCTCCTGTAGGGAAATATATCTTTCAATATCACCCAACATGAGATAGGGATTGGCAAGATAATATGAAATGTATCTAACTCTGGTCGAGTCGGAAATTCCTAAACCTATAGCTTTAGCAGCAAACTCGATTGATCTCCTATAATGACCCATATGATAATAAACATTCGATTTCCAAATTAGGAATTCAGATTTTCCTTCCTCATTATTTGCCTCTTGACTGAGTGAATACCCAATATCGAAAATGCGTAGTGCGTCTTTCCAAAGTCCCAAAGCCCTATATGAACTGCCCAACCTAACTATACACCGTTTAGTTGATTCAGAATACTCCTTGGGTGATAACAGCTTAAATTTTTCTTTATTAATCTCAAGTTGTTTCTCAAGCGTTGTCAAAATACTTGTCCCTCCATCAATGCAGTATTATAGGCTTGAATATTTGCGGATTCATGTTAAAAGCAGAAATTAATGAAATGCAGGCGCGCAGATAATAATTAAAAGGTATGAAGATAATTTACTGTGCGAAGTCAATTTGTGTTACCCATACGAATCCTTAGGATATAGTTATATAACAAAATCTTAATTTTGACAATCCATATGGATTGTATGACCTAAAAATCAGAAAGTGTTATGAGTGGATACTTTTTAGTTGTTTGTTAGATTTTTGTAGGGACTATAGTTTTTAATATGTGTTTGTCAAAGTCAAAATTATCTCTCAGGATATATGATTTCAATATCGATATTCCAGTTATCCTTAATTTTATCTATTTCTAATCGCTTTGCTAAAGCATTAAATTCAATGATTACTTGCGGTTTATCTGCTTCTAAATAATATTCAAAATTGGAGAAATTAAACATTGTTAATACTTCTTTTCGTTTTTTACCTTTTAATACCTTAGGTTGAATTATTTTAACTTTAATTTGGTCTGGATTCAGAGGTTTACCAGGTAGATCATAAGCGTAGCGTATAGACTCTTTAATTTGCTTCAATGTTTTTGTATCTTTCACTGTCTTCCATTTTATCTCTTCAATGGGTTGCTTACTTAGTAGGGATATACGTGTATAATCTTTGGTATAGTATATATCGATTGACTCCCGTTCCGCTATACCCTTTAAATACACACTTTCCTTTGTAAATAAATTTATTAATTCGTCTGGAAAAAGATCTATACCAAAATTATCATCAAATACAATTCCACTCGGTCTAGCTAAATCCATAAGTCGAGAGGCAAGATTTAGAACTTTTCCAGAGTAGTCCAATATTGTATCTTCTGAGCAAAGACGGCATACACTTCCTCGTGATAATCCAATACCAATCTTTCCTGGAACATCGAAATTTATCATAGGATCGTTGACACAAAAAGAACTGAAATCTACCAATACCTTTAAACAAGTTTCTATAGTATTTATTAGAATTTCATTTAAACTTTCTTCCGTATAAGATATCATTATAAGAAGTCCATCACCAGTGGGCTTAAAAAAGGAGGCGTTCAAAAAATATTCATCAATAAGTTTCATATAGACTCTTTTGATATACATTGCTACTTCAGTAGATTCAACAATTTTACTAAATGATGAGAAACCTCTAATATCTATATTAACTGCTATAACAAATTCTGAAGAACCTGTGGCTTTTTCTAATAATTTTCTAAATTCTCTATGCATTTAAAACCTCCTTGTTTGATTTCATATAATATTTATATTATAAAAAAGGAAGAAATAATTATTGTATTTAATTACTATATGTGATAAAATAGGAAAAGTTGTCTTTTAGCTTACTTATGTAGTCTTTATGGATAAAGTGTACAGTATATTAATAGTATTAATATATTAGAATTATTTTCCGATCAATAACTTTTCGAATTATAATGACTAATTGAGAACTAACGTTAATCAACATTATCCTATTATTTTATATCCTATTTAATCACTAATCTAGTTCTTGAATTGTGAAATCAATTGTTTCTTCACTAAATGTTGTAACTCTAAATAGTTTTAATAATTTGCTTAATTGCTCGTTAGTCAACTCGCTTTCTTCTAATGGAATTATAATTATAGCAGCCTCTCCTGTCCCTAATGGTTTTTCGCGCCATCCCATATAACATCTAAAATCTTTATTCATTTTACTCCTTTTTTGAGAGCATTTGTAATCTGTCTTTGTAGTATAAGGAGAACAGATTTATAATTCTGAAAAGTCAATCTCAATTCCATTCTTAATCTTCTTATAATATATTATCTTAACTGCTATATCTTCTCGAAGTGCAGCCTTGATTTTATAAGTCTCTGGTTTTATTGAAACAGGAATATTCCCAATATAACCATCAATACCCTTTGATTCTTCCGTGAAATCAGATAGACGATAATTAACACCTTTCGTTTCAGCACACTTCTTTAAAATTGCTTCTTGGAATCTCAAGCCCATAAATGTCTTGACTATTACCAAATCCCTTACCCATTCTTCAACCATCTTACTATCAATCTTCTCTATTGCATTCTTTAGATTATTTAACATTTGTAGTATTTTTTCGGTTGCATTCCTTATAGCATCAGGTTTTTCTTTCAGGTACCACTCTTCCCATTCAGGCAAGGTCTTACCAGTAAAATGCTGGATAAGCTCGCTCATCTGACCGACAATTTTAGGTCTTGTTCCTTGAGCGTTTTGATTCGCTAAATTTAGAAGTTGGGTTGTATATTTAGGAAACTCTTGAGGTTCAATATCTAAATATCTTCTAATCTCGTTATTAGTGAGTTTTATTTTCATTTATTCTCTTCTGATTGAGTAAATAGGGTAGTAAACTTTTTTTTCATTTTATAATCTAATTTTTTGTCAACATCAACTAACTTATTTTTTATTAAATGAGCATTTATAAATGTTTTATTTCTTAAATATAGATAACATAATAGGTTGTTTTTATCATCATATTTTACAGTATCAAATTTAATGAATACCTTTTGACCACGGGTTTTTTCTCTTAAAAATTGAATAGCTTCTCCATTTTTATCCAGTCTCTCTTTTACTCCCAACAACCTTATTTTGATTTCATTGTTTAAAACTAATATTTCTGGAGAGATTATTTTTTCTACAGTATAATATTTTTCTCTTTCGGAATTAGAATTATCTATTTTTGAACCGAACTTTAGTTTTTTTGGGTCTATTTTTTTATCAAACTTCAGAGGGTCCCTAAAAACGTAAGAAAATTTTTTAATTTCTTTTTCAAAATTTATCTTTAGTTTATCCTGTTTAACTATCTCAAAGTTTGCATTTTGAAAAAATGTTCTTTTCTTTAATCCTAATTTCTCGTTTATAACTGGTAAAAAGTCCTCGTTTATTTCATAGCCAATGGAGTTTCTCTTCAGGTTTTTGGCTGCTAAAGTTGTTGTCCCACTTCCAAGAAATGGATCGAGTACCGTATCATTAACAAAACTAAACATCCTGATAAGCCGTCTTGGTAATTCCTCAGGAAACATCGCCAGATGTTTATCTTGCTTTTCACCGGAAAAATTCCAATGCCCGGTAAAATATTGATTCCATTCTTCCTTTGATAATCTTGACTGATCCTTAATCTCTTTTGATACTCTTGGATGTTTTCCGTGTTTTTTGAAAATAAGAATGAATTCGTAATCTAATTTAAGGATTCCATTTCTTGGATAAGGAAATGAACCCATTACTGTAGCACCACCAGTTGTATGACAGGTAGTTACTTTCTGCCAGATAATAGCGCCCATATAGTCAAAACCAATATTCTCGCAAAATTTAATTATCTCTGTTCTTATTGGAATAATTTTATACCTTCCATAATATACAGAACGGGCAAATTGGTCACCTATATTTATACACATACGACAACCCTTGTGTAAAACTCGATGGCATTCATTCCAAACTAAATTAAGATTGTTAATATACTCTTCATAAGTGTCATTAAAGCCTATTTGTTTTCCGTTTCCGTAATCTTTCAGCTGCCAATATGGGGGAGAGGTAATAATAAGATGAACGGATTCATCTTGAACCTCTTTCATACATCTCGTGTCACCTATGATTATTTTATGTGTTGTTTTCTTACTCATAATATTTAGTTTTTTAATAATATTGTGTTTTAATCTATACTATTATAATATAGTAAAAATGGATAAAAGTCAAGGAAAAAGTTGGACCGATGAGATTGCTTTGTCCGTCAAGAAGTGCGACGGACTGCTTGCAATGACAAGTAAGGATGAGATTGCTTCGTTCCGATAACTATCAGTACTCGCAATGATAGGTCAAAACAATGAGATTGTTTTATCTTCAGCACGAAATATTAGACTCAGTGATTGATAAATTAATTAGTTAGGCGACGTGGTGCTGATTATTACTGTAAAGTTGATACAGCTACTATGGTGTTTATGATAAAAATGAGAATACCCAAAAGAAACAGACCAAATCCCCACCAGGCCCAGGCTCTCTGAACTCTTTTAAAGTGTTCCACACTGTCCCAGTGTCTGTTCTGCCATGCCCATTCACTACCTTTTGCTCCCAGTACAAATATCATAATGATGTTGACAAACGGGATAAGACACAGTAATGCTATGTAAGTGCTGTTGCCTATTCCCCAGATCCAGTTGAGGAAAAATGCACCTCAGTTCCATCGTAAGATTTCTTGTGGAACTTCTGTTGGTTTCCCTGGTACCGGTTGCTCTTGTACGGGTTGCTCTTGCATAGTTGGTTCTTCCATAGATTACCTCACTTTCTTCGTATTTCAATAAACCATCACCTTGTCGCCTAACATTTTTTATGCTTATAAAAATCTATATCTGTACACGCATCGACATATTCGATGCACTCCAAATTTTTAATAGCTTAATTTATATGACCCAAAGATTTATCCCGCTTGCCCCCTGAAATGTTTATCTATATCATTAGAGCCTGTCCCGCAGCCTTAGCGTACGGGGCTTGCCATGTGTAATGATTCTCTTTATTACACCGTGGTGAAATGTCAAACTACTCCATGGGAAGCATATTTCACTGGGACCCAACGACACGATGACACAAAGACGCTAAGACTATGTAGTATATATTATAATAAAAAAATGGAGAAAAGTCAAGGAAAAAATGTTTTAGATGAGATTGCTTCATCCGTCAATCCGTCGTACTTCTTGACGGACGACGGATTCGCAATGGCAAATACACTTTATTAAACAGGGATTTACCTGCTTTACGCAGGTAAATAAAGAGAATCTAAAGAGATAAATGATTTTATTATTCTTTATTTAAATCTCTTTCAATCCCTGTTAAAAAACAAGAGATTGCTTAGCCCGTATGGACTAGCAATGACAGGAAAGTTGTGTTAAACAGGGATTTGCTTGAGGCAAATAAGAGAATTTTAAGTGATAAGAAAATTTCTTTGTTTTTAGAATCTCATACAGATCTCTTCCAATCCCTGTTGAATAGATTTTATTAAAAGAATCTTTATAGTTCCTGTTATATCTATTTAGATAATCCTGTTGTTTGTTGATATCGTTCTATTAATGTTTATGGCAAACTATTAGCTGTTTTGGCGATGCAGATATAAAAGGAGTTTCATCATAATTACCATATTTATTCTCAATAGTGAAACCATTATAATATAGAAGTGCATCAAGTTCCTGGGGGTAGAAAATTCTCATGTTCAAATCTTCTACAACCTCCTCTGACTGGCTGCCAATCTTGTAGTACCATTTAACCCTGTTTATCTGGTTGGCAACATCATAAATATTATTTTCTGTAATAACAACCTGACCTTTCCCATCAGGATCAGGATACTCTTTTACAGGATAGCGCTTGGTTGGGTCTCTCGTTAAAATGTTTAGACTGGGATTAAAGAAATCAATGATAAATCTACCATTATCCATTAAATGTTCTTTTACACAGGAAAAACAGGCTTTAATACTTTCCAAATCATGAAGATGGGCTATTGAGTTGAATGGGGAAAATATAAGATTAAATTTCTTATTTAATCTGAAATCTCTGCAATCAGCCTTAATCCATTCGACATTAACACCTTTATTTGTTGCCTTTCTCTTAGCATGATTGAGCATAGAGTCTAATATATCCAGTCCTGTGATTTGAATTCCCTTTTGGGCTATAGGAATGGTAATCCTTCCTGTCCCACAAGCCAGTTCAAGAACAGGCTCGCCGTATTTCTCAATCTGATGCAGGTAGAAGGGGATATCATCTACAAAATCCTCATTTTCGAGGTCATAGTATCGTCCATCACGGTAAAGATGTTCACAATCAATTTGTTTCATGGATTTCTTTAAAAATGCGAATTGACTATAGAGTAAATATATTAGGCATTCCCAAAAAAGGGAGGGTAATTCCTTTATCTTTTATTCCTTTAAAAATTATATCTTTTTCAATCAATTCCTCAGCTGTCTTTATATCATCACTTATTATTCTGTCTCTATTAAGCGGTGGTACTTTTTCTCGTATTAATTCCTGGACTACCCTTGTGCCTTTACCAAGAAGGGAATAGTCTTCCTTTGTTCTTATATCAACTGCCTCTGCCGAACACAAGAGCTCGATGGCTACTATGGTCCTTGTGTTTTTGAATATTTCTCTTGCCTTTCTTGCTGCAATTGGTGCCATGCTTACATAGTCTTCCTGGTCTTCTGAAGTTGGGATTGAATCGGAGGATGCTGGGTGTGTGAGGAGCTTATTCTCAGATACAAGTGCGGCTGCTGAATACTGAGCTATCATATATCCACTTTCCAATCCCTCCCGCTTTGCCAGGAAGGAAGGGAGACCTTTTGATAGGAACGATGATACGAGCCTCATTATTTGCCTTTCTGTTATATTACCAAGATTAGAGATGGCTATACCAAGAAGGTCCATTGCTACAGCGATAGGTTCACCGTGGAAGTTACCACCTGAGATAACCCTATTTAATTTTGGAAATATAAGTGGGTTATCAGTGGCTGAATTGATTTCGACATCGAGCACACCTTTTACCCAATTGTAAGAGGAGAGTACTGTAGCATAAACCTGCGGTATGCAACGCAGTGAATATGCATCCTGTATGTGTTCTTTATCGGTATTGATAAGTTGACTACCTTCAAGAAGACTTGTTATGCATTTTGAAACCTCCATAATACCTTCATGTGGTCTTGCTCTGAGGTATTCAGGGCTGAATGCGTCTTTATGTGCAAGTAGTGCCTCAAGAGCAAGGCTGGCAGAAGTTAGAGTAGTATTAAACAGGTGGAGGAAGTCGAAAAGTGTTATTATGCCTATGCTTGTGGAAAGTTGATTTCCATTTATAAGTGCAAGCCCTTCTTTTGGACCAAGAGATATGGGAACAACACCTGCATGATTTAATGCCTTCTTTGCAGGGGTTTTTTTCTCTCCTATAAATGCATTACCCTCACCCAGTAGCAGAAGTGCAAGATGTGCCAGTGGAGCAAGATCACCGGATGCTCCAACAGACCCCTTTTGGGGAACAATAGGGTGTACATTATTATTAAGGAGAGTAAGGATATTATCTATCAAGAGAGGTCTGACTCCGGAGAAACCTACTGATAGAGCATTTGCCCTGAGAAGCATCATTGCTCGAACTGTCTCTTTATCCATAATTTCACCGACACCAGCGGAGTGGGAGAGTATGAGATTTTTTTGCAGATTCTGCAGTTCATTAGGTGCAACTCTAACCCTTTCCTTTGAACCGAATCCTGTATTGACTCCGTAGATGGTATGTTCACCCTGAGCCTTCTTTTCTATCCATTTTAGACTATCCTTGCATTTATTTCTGGCTGAAGGAGAGAGTAAGACCTTTACATTATACCGTGCAACCTTGATGATATCTTCAATCGTTAGTGAACTGCCATCTATGATAATAGGTTTATTTTTCATAGTTCTCCCTTGTCTAAACCACAGAGAACGCAGAGTAGACAGAGTATTTTTTTATTTTCCACATAAAGTAATTTGATAATAACAAGAATATGTTTTTTTCTGTTCAATGTAAGTGAGACTTGGTATTTTTTGCAATATATAGAAATTTCATTCAGGAAAATGAAGATAAGCACACGTAAATAAGCGATTATTTTCTTATTTGAAAATAGAAATTACAATCAGTATAAATTAGAGTTGATATATGTCCAAAAAATCTTTATTATCTGTGTCATCTGTGGTTAATTTAAAAGCATTATAGATACCCTCTGATTTTTTTTACCATTTCTTCAGCAACGTTCTGCGGTACAATACCATAGTGACCGAATTCTATGATATAGACTGCTCTACCCTGTGACAGCGACCTTATTGCAGTTGCGTAGCCAAACAAATTGCGAAGTGGGCAAGTTGCTTTTACTGTTTGTAGGTTACCCTTTCCTTGAAGCGAGTTCACCTTACCATCTCTTGCATTAATATCATCAAGAACTGCACCAAGATATTCACCTGGAACTATTATCTCGAGATTCATTATTGGTTCAAGCAGGCAAGGTTCCGCTTTTTCTATTGCTCTCTTAACCGCAATACTAGCGGCTATTTTATAATCAATTGATGAGGAATCAACCTCATGGTATGAACCACTTATAACATTTACATTGATATCAACTACTGGGTAACCAAGGAATAGACCTGCGTTGAGAGACTCGAGTATTCCCTCTTTAATTGCAAAGAAAAATTCTTTTGGCAACTCACCACCTTTGATGTTGTATTCTATTTCAATTCCTCTACCACTTTCCCTGGGTGAAACAGCAAGCTTTACATGACCATAGTGTCCTCTTCCCCCTGTTTGCTTGATATACCTTCCTTCTGAAACTGCCTCTCCAAGAATTGTTTCCCTGTAACTAACTCTTGGTTTGCTGACTCTTGCATGCACACCAAATTCTTTTGTTATCCTATTTGTGAGAACATCGAGATGTAACTCTCCCATACCAGAAATTATCGTTTCGCCTGTCTCTTCATTATATCTGCATGTGAACGTCGGGTCTTCCTCTACAAGCATCTTCAAGACTGACATCAGTTTTCCCTCGTCTGCCTTTGTTTTGGGTTCTATAGACACGGAAACCACGGGTTGAGCAAATGTCGGGCTTTCTAAAAGTATGGGTTGTTCCTTTGCGCAGAGTGTATGCCCAGTTTTAACTTCTTTCGGGCCAACAAGAGTACATATATCCCCAGCATATGCTTCATTGACCTCGCTTCTTTTATTCGAATACATTCTAAATATACGTGTAACTCTCTGTTTCTGTTGTGTGTTGGCATCAAGCACAACGGTACCTTTTTTTATTTTACCAGAATATATACGTATATACAATAACTTTCCAAATGGATCCTGAACTATCTTAAAGATAAGACCCGAAAAGGGTTCATCTGGAAGTAGTTTTCGCTCAGTCTCTTTTCCATCAAGGGAAATACCTTTTATTGGAGGAAGATCAAGAGGGGATGGTAGGAAATTTACTATTCCATCCAGCAAAGGCTGTACACCGATGTTCTTTAGTGATGCACCGAAAAAAGTTGGGTAATAAAAATTTTCAATTGTTCCCCTTCTTATTGAGGATATAAGTTCTGAAATAGAAGGTTCTTTTTCATCTAAGAATAGTGATGCAATGTAATCATCATGTAAGGAGACAATCTCAAGAAGTTTTTCTCTCTCTTTTTTTGCTTTTTCAATTAACTCGTCAGGTATATTCTGTATGATATACTCATTGTCAGGTTCTCCTTTCCATATGTATAGTTTCCACCTGATTAGGTCTATGATTCCCTTAAAGGAATCTTCAATTCCATATGGTATCTGGATAATAAGGGGGGTAGCACCAAGTCTGCCGCACATCATATTGCATGCTTCATATGGGTCTGCACCAATTCTATCGAGTTTATTTACATACACAATCCTTGGAATTTTATATTTACTTGCCTGATACCATACAGTTTCTGATTGTGACTCGACGCCTTCTACGGCGCTGAATATAACAACTGCGCCATCCAGCACACGCAAGCACCGCTCTACCTCAACAGTGAAGTCAACATGACCTGGTGTATCTACGATGTTTATTTGCTTACCTTTCCAGATCGTGCTGACACAGGCTGAGGTTATAGTTATACCTCTCTCTCTTTCTTCTGTGAGATAATCAGTTACTGTAGTTCCTTCATCAACCTCACCCATTCTATGTGTCTTATGAGAATAAAAGAGAAACCTCTCAGTGGTTGTGGTCTTTCCAGCATCTATATGGGCAATTATACCTATATTTCTTATGTTTTTTATATCCATATTATTATAAAAATTTAACACACCTGTTTCTCTCTTCGCAACATGCCTGTCTTCCGACAGGTAGAGACATTGCTCCTACCTATTATCGTCCGTCAAACGACGGACTCCTACCTTCTCTTTTCAGTAGGAGGGGTTTCCTAACCCCGATTAAATTATCGCAACGGGGACGTTGCTCCTACCCTCCCCTTAGTCCTTAGTCTATGTTCTTTCCCTTCTGTCATTTTAACTTGCTAATTGCTAATTTTGAATTGTTAATTGTTCCTCTTTACCTCTTCCCATATTTTTCTTACTTCTTCAGGTGTACTTGCCTTCATATTACCAAATATATGAGGATGGCGAGTTTTTAGTTTGCTAGCAAGCACCTCACATACATCGAGTATATTGAAGTCTTTAGCTATCTCTGACTGCAGTAAAACCTGTAAAAGTAAGTCGCCAAGCTCTTCTTTAAGATATTTTTTTTCTTTAATAGCACTAATGACCTCTTCACATTCCTCTTTTATGTAAGGTATAAGTGATTCATGGGTTTGTATACTGTCCCAGGGACACTCTTGTCTTAGTCTGGTTATAATAGAAACGATTTCATGAAATATTCCAGACTTCTCAAGATTTAGTAACCATAATTTCGTTCCTATACCACCACTATATCCACCCAGACTTTCTTTTCCAATGACTCTATGGCATGGTATGATGATTGGTATGGGATTTCTTCCTGCTGCATTTGCTACAGCCCTTTGTGCGCCAGGTCTTCCGATAAGAACTGATAATGCACTGTATTTCTTCGTTTTGCCATAGGGTATTTGTTTTATCTCTCTCAAAACTGTCCTTGTAAATGGGGATAGATAAATAAGGTCTAAAGGATAATCGAAATCTTCTCTATAACCCCTGAAATATAAGTCAAGACTTCGACCAAAGCCAGGAAATATGTCCTTTGTCAGATTTGAATTCACTGGTAGATTTTTCTGAAACCTTATCACATCCCAATCCAATCTACATATGCCATTATTTGTGGCTACAATATATAGCTTTCCAAGGGGAGAATTGTAGATGGAATATTTCATAATCACATATAAAAAACCACAGGATCTTCACGTAAAAATTTCAGTGAAACCAATCCTGTGGTCTTTAAAATTATTATGACATTGCAGGATTTAATACTATTATCTCTCTTTGAGTTGGTAGCTTATCTTTTTCTATCTCATAATCAGAGCTATTTACTCTTACTATATTATCAATCCCTTTAAGGAAATCATCGACATTAGCGATAGGAAAATCGAGAGAGGGGGTTTTGAAGTGCATTGGAATGACAATTTTAGGGTTTATAGCCTTTAAAACCTTCTTAGCTTCTTCTGGTCCTATTGTAAAAGTTCCACCAACCGGAATAAGACAGATATCAATATCTCCAATTTGAGAAATCTGTTCATTACTGAGTTCATGCCCGAGATCACCAAGATGACATAACCTCATACCTTCAATCTCGAAGATGAATATTATATTTTTACCGCGTTCTTTTCCTTCGCTGGCATCATGGAAAGTAGGAACTCCTCTTATCTTTATTCCCCTGACTTCTCTTTTATCCACTTTTTTTATCACAGAAGGATTACCTTTAACATAATCGACTGCGTTGTGGTCCCAGTGTTCATGTGATATAGTAACAATTTCTGCCTCTTCTTTAATTGGTTTGTAGTTTACACCCTGGGTAGGTGAATAGGGGTCAGTTATGATTCTTATGTCCTCTTTATTTTTTATAAGAAATGCCGAATGTCCCATATACCGTATAAGCATATAAGACCTCCTGTTATGGAGGGTTATTACAGTGTAAATGAATTATGCAGGGAGAACATCAATAATCTTTCTGTTACCTTTTGTTCTCCTGAACATCACCCTTCCCTGAGTTTTTGCAAAAAGTGTATCATCTCCACCGATTCCAACATTTAATCCGGGATGGAAGACCGTTCCGCGCTGTCTTACAATGATTGTACCGCCATTAATCATCTCGCCTGCATAGTGTTTTACCCCCAGGTATTTTGCGTTTGAATCTCTACCATTACGGGAAGAACCCATTCCTTTCTTATGTGCCATAAAATCTCCTTAGTATAAACTACAGTAATTCTTTAGTTGGTTTGGTTGATTTGGTTTGTTTAGTTTCTTTAGTTTGTTTGGTTGATTTGGTTAATTTAGTTTTTTTAGTTGGTTTGGTTGATTTAGTTTCTTTGGTTGATTTAGTTTGTTTGGGTTCTTTCCTTTTTTCTACAACCTTTTCCTTAATTCCTATATTTACTATCTCTATTTGGGTATAATCCTGACGATGCCCCTTCATTCTTCTATACTTTTTCCTTTTTTTGTATTTATATACGAGTATTTTTGGGTCTTTGCCAAACTTGAGAACCTTTGCGTCTACATAGGCATTATCAAGAAAAGGATTTCCTACTTTAACATCATTGTCATTAGAGACCGCAAGTACTGTTGATATACGAATTACCTCACCTTCCTTTGCATCGAGTTTGGGTACATTAAATATCTTATGTTTGCTAACTCTGTACTGAAATCCAGCTATTTCTACAACAGCATTCATACTCCCTCCGAATAATTTTTTCTATTTCACAAGAAATGGTAAAATATTTACTTTTCGATTGTGTCCATTATTACACTGCCAGTTGAGGGCATAGGCCATCCTGTGGTGCCAAGCTCGCCTCTCTCCATTGCCCTCTCTATTGCAGAAGTTGGAGCTGTGATACTCGATATTGATGTAAGAATAACTGATGTTACTATGAATATAGTGGCAAGAACAACAGTTATCTTTGTGAGGAATGGTGCTGCTCCCCTTCCCCCAAAGAATGATGTTCCTCCTCCTCCAAACATACCCGAGAGTCCGCCACTCTTGGATGGTTGTAGAAGTACTACAACTAATAGAAAGACACTACATATAGTATGAATAGAAAGTAACAAAGCACGCATATAACCCCCGTCAATAAAGTCAATCTAAATCAATTAATTAATGTACTGCTTTAATAGTATTTTTAATTATCTGGATGAAAGAATCTACATTTAAGCTTGCTCCTCCTATGAGCCCCCCATCAATGTCTTCTTTTACTATAAGTGATGAGATGTTCTCTGGCTTGATACTTCCACCATAAAGTATTCTCAGATTATTGCTTATAATATCACCGAATTTTACCTTGAACCAACTTCTTATAAAATGGTGCATCTCTTCAGCCATATTCGGCTCACAGGTTTTACCTGTACCAATAGCCCATACAGGCTCATAAGCAACTGTAATTTTTTTAAGATAATCTTCTGGTAAGTTTCTAAAACTCCCTTCCAATTGTAATTTTACAATTTCAAATGCCTCTCCATTCTCCCTTTCCTCAAGTTTTTCACCCACACATAGAATAATATTAAGACCAGAATCTAATGAACATATCATCTTTTTACCTATCAAATCCGCTGTTTCCTCAAAATAATATCTTCTTTCAGAATGTCCCAATATTACATACTTACAACCAATATCGAGGAGAAATAGAGGAGATATCTCTCCGGTAAAGGCACCTTTCGACTCATAAAAACAGTTTTGTGCTCCAAGTATTATTGAAGTATTTTTTATTATTTCATAAACATGAGTAATAGCAGTATAGGGAGGACACAACAAAATATCAATATCAGTGTAATCGTCCAGAGCATTTCTGATACTTCGGGAGAGTTCTTTCGAATCACTCCCTCCCATATTCATCTTCCAGTTTCCTGCAATCAGAGGTTTCCTCATGTTTTACTTCCTTATCTTGAAAGTTTCTAACAGTAGATAAGTCTGTACTGCCCTTTCATTGCCTAATAAGCTTACCGTTTGTTAATGTAAATACTCGGTCTGCAATAGCCCTCATAGAATCTTTATGGGTGACTATAACAAATGTTCTTTTAGTCTCTAAAGCGATCTTCCTAATTAGATTATGAAGAGACAATGATAACTCTCGATCCAGATTACCAGAGGGTTCATCTGCAAGGACAACAGAAGGGTCATTAGCCAGTGCCCTCGCTACTGCGACGCGCTGCCTTTCTCCCCCTGAGAGTCTTGAGGGTAAGTAATTCTTCTTATGCTCAACTGATGTCAATTCAAGAATCTCTTTAGCCTTCTCTATATTGTTCTTTCCATCTATCCAAAGAGGCATTGCTACATTCTCAAGTACAGTAAACTCAGGTAAAAGGTGATGAAACTGAAATATAAAACCAATTTTTTTGTTCCTGATAGTCGCAAGTTTTATTTCTTTGTACCTAAATAGACTTCCACCCTCAAGCAAGACATTGCCACTCGATGGTCGCAGGAGTCCTCCAAGAATGTATAAAAGAGTTGATTTGCCAGAACCCGACGGACCGACAATTACAACGATTTCTCCCTTCTCTACAGATAGGGAGACGTCTTTTAGTACTTCAAGTTCTCCCGAATCCTCTTTAAATCTCTTATACAATGAACATGCCTCAATTACTGGAACCATATTTAATCACCAGAGATACTTCATTTAAAAGAGCATTAATTTATTCCAAATTACCACTTAAATTGTGCAAAGACACGGTTTGCTTCTGCCATACGATGTGTGTCATCTTTTTTCTTTATTGCATTTCCTTCTCTTTTGGAAGCAGCTATGAGTTCATCTGCTAATCTCTCACGCATGGGTTTGCCAGAAGTTGATGTTGCAGCATCAAGAATCCATCTTATAGCGAGCGACATTTGTCTTCCCTTTCTAACCTCCATTGGAACCTGATATGTAGCACCACCGACCCTTCTTGGTTTAACCTCGACCATGGGTTTGACGTTTTCAAGTGCCTGGTTGAATATATCGATTCCTGGTTTGTTTGCTTTCTTCTCAATTATGTCAAGTGTATTATAAAATATACGTTGAGCAATACTTTTTTTGCCATCCTTCATAAGACAGTTAATAAATTTATGTGCTAGAACACTATTATACTTGCATTCGGGTGGTATGTTTCTTTTCTCAGGTCTCTTTCTTCTTGGCATGAAAACCTCCTGGTATAATATTCATTATACCTGATTACTCAGATTAAGATGTATATTTCTCTATCTGAAGATTTTATTACTAAAATATATAACAATCCACTCAGGTACCCCTATTTTTTAAAGGATATCTGTGAATGTTTATTCATTTAAAATTTATAATGATATTCGATTTTTTTGCATATTAGTTTAACATAAAATTTACAAAAAGTCAAGAAAAAAATGAGACCAAAAAGGATATAAAGAAAGGTAATAGATTTTCCCCTAATACTTTTTCCTTGACATTTCCTGAAAATTGGTATATAATGTTTTTTCGAAAAGAAAAGATATTGTTTATACAGGGATTGCCTGCCTGCCGGTAGGCAGGAAAGAGATTTTAAGAGAGAAGTATATTTTTTTAAATCAGAACATATTATTGTCACAATATCACGGGGGATAGATGAGTGATGTTGAGAGCATAGAGAAACTGGGAACTGCAAAGGAAAAAATCCTGAAAGAGCTGCATAAGGTCATCATAGGACAGGATAAGGTGATAGAGCAGATACTTATCTCACTTCTTGCAGGAGGGCATTCACTCCTTCTTGGTGTACCAGGACTTGCTAAAACTCTTATAATAAATACGCTTTCAAGAACACTTTCTCTTTCTTTTCAGAGGATACAATTTACTCCAGATCTTATGCCCTCGGATATAACAGGGACAGAGATACTGGAGGAGGAGAGGAAAACTGGAAAAAGAGAATTCAGATTTTTGAAGGGTCCTATATTTGCTAATATGATCCTGGCTGATGAAATCAACAGAACACCTCCGAAGACCCAGGCAGCTCTTCTGCAGGCAATGCAGGAGTTCAAAGTTACCGCAGGAGGACATACGTTTCAGCTTGAGCAACCGTTCTTTGTTCTTGCGACCAGAAACCCGATTGAGCAAGAAGGAACATATCCACTTCCTGAGGCACAGCTCGATAGATTTATGTTCGAGGTAGTGATAGATTATCCAGAACCAGATGAAGAGGTTAGGATTGTTGAGACAACAACCAGTGCTTACGTGAATGAGATTAATTCAGTTATTGGTAGGAATGAGATACTCGAGCTACAAAATCTTGTTCGTAGAGTTCCGGTATCTAATAGTCTGGTGAGTGATGTTGTAAAATTAATTGGTCTTACAAGACCCTCTAATAATTCGGAAAAACCAAAGTTTATAAAAGAGTGGGTTACATGGGGAGCCTCTCCAAGGGCATCTCAATATGTTGTATTAGGAGCAAAGGCAAAGGCACTACTGGACGGAAGAACCACGCCATCAATGTCGGATGTTAATTCCGTATTAAAACCAGTATTACGGCATAGACTCATATTGAACTTTGCTGCAGAGGCAGAGAACATTACCACAGATGTTGTGATTGAGAAGTTAATTAAACATTTTATTTAAGGGGTATATATGCGTTATTTAAGATTATTAGCGGTTATTGTTATTCTCTTTTGTGGTGTAAGTCAGGCAGGTATTATAAATGACATAAAGGAATTTTTTAAATCGAAGAGTGACGGTGTAGGTTTACCATTACTGAAACTTGAAGTGGGTGCCAGAAACCTTGCACTTGGAGGTGGTATTCTATCAAGGGACGCCACTTTGCTCTTCTGGAATCCTTCTCAGATTCCACTGGTATCAGGTCTTAGCGCTACGTTCTCTCATACATCACAGGTTATAGGTACAAGATATGAGTTTGCAGGAGTAGTATGGGGTGATGGTAAACATGGCTTTGGTGTTGGTTCTATTTATTTCTCAGCAGGCGATATCGAGTTAAGAGATTCGAGACAGGCTTTATATGGAGACTATTCTCCTTTTAGTCTGGTCTCTTATTTATCTTATGCAAGAAAGATGGGTGAGGTTTGGCTTGGGGGAACATATAAATATATTTACGAGAGATGTTATGTTTACAGCCTTAAGGGATATGCAGTGGACTTAGGGTTTAATTACGTTCCTATTAATAACCTTTATGTTTCCTTTGTTGCTACGAATATAGGACCTCGACCAAGTTATAATATAGATGGTTCGACTCCTATAAGACTTCCTCTAACATTCAACTTCAGCAGCGGTTATGAGATTAAGAAATTCGGGTTTTCGGCTTCTTTTAGAAAGGCACTTGATGAGGTTCTTACATCAAGCTTTGGTGTGGAGTATTCACTAAATTCATATATAACTCTTAGAATGGGTAAAAGATTTGGATTTGATTCAAAAGATGCCTCATTTGGCTTTGGAATTAATTATAGCAACTATACATTCGATTATGCATATCTTCCATTTGAATACGACCTCGGTAATTCACACCATATTACAGTAAGTATAGAATAATGACCTATCCTTTTGTATATCAGCCAATCAGAATATCAGTTGGAAGGGTATCAGTCAATCAGTACATCAGGTTCTGATACTCTGGTAATCTGCCTTCTGATTCTCTGGTATTCTGATATGCTTTTATAACCAATTACAATTTACGCCTTACTATCTACTTATGCATCCTGTGGTTTTGACCATCGCTGGTTCCGATTCTTCTGGAGGGGCTGGCGTCCAAAGAGATATAAAGACTTTTGAATCGATTGGTGTTTATGGTGCATCCTGCCTGACTGCCCTTACTGCACAGAATACCATGGGTATAAGAAATATCCTTCCTATTCCGACATCTTTCATAAAAGAACAGATCGATACAGTGTTTGATGACTTGAAAGTCTCGGCAGTAAAGACGGGTATACTCTATGATAAATCTATAATTCTTACAGTAGTGGAGAGATTAAAATTTCATAAACCAGATTATATCGTTGTCGACCCAGTTATGGTCTCAGGAACAGGTTACTCTCTCCTTGAGAATGGTGCTGTCTCTGAAATGCTTGAGAGTCTTTTTCCCATCGCTACCATTTCTACACCAAATAGGATGGAGGCTTCATTGTTATCAGGTATAGAGATAGATGGGATTGAGGATGCTGAAAAGGCAGCGAAGAAAATATTTAGATTCTGTAAAAAACCTGTTTTGATAAAGGGCGGACACCTTGTTGAGAAAAAGGCTGTTGATGTCCTATTTGATGGTGAAAGAGTAAGACACTTCTCTGGTGAAAGATTAGATGTGCAGGTACACGGCGCAGGATGTTGCTATGCATCGGCAATAGTCTCATATCTTGCATTAGGCAATAACCTTTTATCATCAATAGAGAAGGCTAAAAGATTTGTATCAAACTGTATAGAAAACGCAGGACATTATGGTAAAGGGAGTCTTGTTTGGTGAGAGAATGTTTAGTGTTGGATGTTAAATGTTAAATGTGAGATGTTAAATGTGAGATGTTAAATGTGAAACGAGATAATAGTTGATTAGTTGAAAAGTTAATTGGTTGATTAGGTTAAATGATATTGGAATGCAATCGTAAATCGACAATTGAAAATAGTAAATTAAAAGTAGGAGTCCGTCGTTTGACGGACGATAATGAAAGACTGAAGAGGGAAGTTGAAGTCAATTATCAATGCAAAATTAGCAATTAGCAATGTAAAATTGAGGGGAAGAGGGAGAAATAGTAATAATTGAATATTGACTATTGAGGAAAATAAATTGGAATGCAATCGTCAATCTTCAATCGAAAATCATCAATTGTTAAGGTATGGCAAAAAATTTAATCATAGTGGAATCGCCTACAAAGGCACGCACTATTGAACGATACCTCAAAGATAGGTATAAGTTAATATCAACCAAGGGTCATATAATGGACCTTCCTGCAAATAAACTTGGTGTTGATATCAAGAAAAACTTTTATCCCGAGTATGTTCCGATAAAAGGGAAAGAGAAAATAATAGATTCACTCAAAAAGGCATCCGGTAAGAGTGGAAAGGTGATACTTGCTACTGACCCTGATAGAGAAGGTGAGGCGATCGCATATCATATCCAGAATGTTATAGACAATGAGGTGGAAAGGGTTCTCTTTTATGAGATTACAGAAAAGAAGGTGATAGAAGCACTTAGAAATCCTGGAAAGATAGATATGTCGAAGGTGGATGCACAAATAGCAAGGAGAATACTTGACAGGCTTGTTGGTTATAAAATCTCACCCCTTCTCTGGAAGGTATTTAAAAAAAGGACCCTCTCAGCAGGCAGAGTGCAGTCAGTTGCTCTGAGGATTATTTGTGAAAGAGAGGAGGAAATAAGGAATTTTGTTCCTCAAGAGTATTGGAATATAATAGTTAGACTGAGAAAAAAGGAAACAAAAGAAGAATTTAATGCTAAATTAGTCAAGGTTAAACCCAAAACGAAACAAGAGGCAACAAAAGTTGTAAATGAAATAACCAGACATAATTTCATCGTGAGTAGTTTCAAGAGTGGTATAAAACTGCTCAGACCTAAACCTCCATACATTACGAGCACCATTCAGCAGGAGGCGTCAGCAAATCTTAATATGAGTGCATCCAGAACAATGAAGATAGCACAGCAGTTATTTGAGGGTATAGAAGTTGAAGGCAAGGCTGTTGGTTTGATAACATATATGAGGACAGATTCTGTGAGAATTGCAAAGGATAAGGTTAAAGAAGCAAGGGAATTTATAAAAGATATGTATGGTAAAGCCTATATACCAACAAAGCCAAATATATATAAAGAAAAAAAGGGTGCACAGGGAGCACATGAGGCGATAAGACCTACATCTTTGAAAATGGTTCCATCAAAGATCAGACGTTATCTGACAGGCGATCAATATAAAATCTACAATATGATATGGAAGAGATTTCTTGCTTCTCAGTCTGCTCCGGCAAGATACAATACGAGGAAGGCGATTATAGAGTCAGGGCAGTATGAATTTGAGGCAACCTCAGAGATACTGGATTTTCCAGGTTTTCTTCTTGTAGCAGGAATTAAGGAGAAAGAATGTGAGATAATACCCGAGCTGAAGAAGGGAGAGGAATTATCTTTAGTTAAAAAGCCTGATATGCAACAAGAATTCACGAAATCAAAACCCAGATACACTGAGGGTAGTATGGTTAAGGAGCTTGAGACCAAGGGGATAGGAAGACCATCAACCTATGCACCTATAATATGGACATTATTACAGAGGGAATATGTGATAAAGGATAAGGGTAAACTTATACCTACAGAGCTCGGTATTATGGTAAACAGCGTTCTTATAAAAAATTTCCAGGAACTATTTAATGTAAAATTCACTCAGAGTATGGAGGAGCAGCTTGATCGAGTAGAAGCAAAGGATATGGGGAAAACAGAACTTCTTTCTAACTTCAATGTAAAGTTTTCTAAAAGTATCGCTAAATTTGATACCGTAAAGACGAGAGAATCTCTTGAAGAGGTTACCGATGAGGTTTGTGATAAATGTGGGAAGCAGATGGTTGTAAAGATTGGAAGGTTTGGTAGATTCCTCGCTTGTTCAGGATATCCGCAATGTAAAAACACAAGACCTCTTAAGAAGGAACAGGAAAAAAAGATAGGAGAGAAATGTCCTGAGTGCGGCAAGGAGCTTGTAATAAAAGATTCTCGCTTTGGCAGGTTTATTGCCTGCAGTGGATATCCTGAATGTAAGTTTACAAAACCTCTTGGAACCGGTATTAATTGTCCTGAGTGTGGGAACGAAATAATTGAGAGAAAGACAAAGAGAGGTAGAACATTCTATGGCTGTAAAAATTACCCAAAATGTAAGTTTTCCATATGGAACCCACCTTTCCAGAAGACCTGTCCTGAGTGTGGTTGTAGTGTAATGGAGAAGAGGAAAAAAGCTCTTGTATGCCCAAAATGTGGGTATAAGGAGAAAGATAAGTCTTAAGTTCTCATATCGGTTTGGAGTACCCCGTCATGGTGGGGTATGCAATGACCCCGTAGAGTATTCCTCTACAGGATGAGCATGATCATTGCCTGCCTACCGCCGCTGGTAGGCACTCCATAATATCGGGACTGGGAAGTCCCTCCTACTGATACCAGGGATGAGATTGCTTCATCCTGCCCTCTATGTACTTTATTAGGATATACTTTTATTTTGTGCCTCATGTTTAGAGGGTAGGACTCGCAATGACAAACACTAAAAATTGTCATTGCGAGGAGTCCGTCGGTTGACGGATGACGAAGCAATCGCATTACAGAGGGGATAAAGAATAAAAATGAGATTGCCACGCTCCCGTTAGTCGCTCGCAATGACACCACATTATAAAATTACCATGTCATGATTGTAATCGGAATTGTAATGTTTTGATTCATCATTCTGTAATTAATGTATGGAGTTACTATCTTGATTTTACTATTCCGTCTTTTTATCCGCCTGATAATTTCCATTATCGGGTTTTTATTGTATCCTTTTAGAGGGTTGAAAGATACTCCGTCTTCTATAGGGAAAGTTGTCTATCTACTTTGGGGAGGTATAGGAAATGCAGTTATGGCTATTCCCGCAATAGGAACACTGCAGGATAAATATAGGAATAGTTTATTGGTGTATGCAATGCATCCAGATGCTGGAAAGCTGCTATACCCCACTAAGGTTGTGTTAATGCCGGTATTAAATTTACCATTTGGATTATTAGATACAATACGGTGTTTATATCGAGAACATCCAGATATTACTTTAACAAACTTCTCATCTCCCACCTTTCTTACGTCCCTTATCTCATATCTATCAGGAACCAAGTATCGTATCGGATATGATAGAGGAAAGAGGGGGATATTCTTCAATATAATCCAGCCTGCACAGAGAATTAGCGAGACAGAAGCGGACTCACAGACTGTCGAACGGATATTCTCACTCAAGGTATCAAGTAAATATAGTTTATATAGACATAAGGGATTTGGAGAAAGATTCCTACAAGAGAAAGAGATAAAAGGAAAGATACTGGGTATTCATCCAGGTGGTGATTTTAAATCATGGGGTAAGAGAAGATACTGTAAATTGATTGACTCCTTGACAGGTGTATCAGTAATTCTTGTCGGAGGAGAAGAAGACAGGCAACTAATAGATGAAATAGCTGAAGATAGGGATGTTTATAAGTATATAGGAAAAGATATACTCAAATCTATAGACCTTATTAGCAAATTTTCACTTTTTTTCACAGGTGATACGGGTCTTATGCATATTGCATCTGCTGTAGGCGTTCCTGTTGTAGCAATCTTTGGTCCCACAGACCCTGTGAAGAACAGACCAAGTGGCAATGTTAGGATAATAAGGAAAAAACTTCCTTGTAGCCCTTGTTATAAGTACAGAATACCGAGATGTAAGAGACAGGTCTGCCTTGACATTCCAGTTTCAGAGGTGCTTGAGCAAATAAAGAATATGGAAATAATCTAAGCTATTTGGCTGTTTATCAATATAATCCCCTGGTATAATGTTCATTATACCTGATTACCCAGATATTAACTACACAACACCTTTAGTTAGGAAAAAATTACTCAGATTAATTTACAAATCTCTTTACCTGACAACTTTTATTACCAATCCGTTAGCTAACGGATAACTAATAACCCAGTATGAAATTTAGAAGCATTTAAATATGAAAGTAATTGATATCCAACATCCTGATCTTTATAGGATGTCTTCTAATTTCTTCCAAAGAGGATATAAGTTATTATAATAATTGAGAAAAGAGGTAAGGAAGGTATAAATGGAGAAGATATAAGAGAGATAAGAGCTTGCAGTTGATTGCAGGGAAAAAAGATAATTGAGAAAAAGGGACAGAATTTGAGGTTTTGTCCCTTTGTTTTTTACGATAATTGAGAAAAATTGTTTAATAAAGCTTATGTTGTGTTATTATAACAAGTTACATGATTTAGGTGGACTGAAACGGTTTTTTTGCAAAAAGCTCTCATGAGCCCCTTCAATTTCAAATAATTTTTCACGCAGCCTTTTCGCGATATTTACAATAACATGGTCACCATTAAGCCGAAGTTTTTTGATATATTTAAAGAGAAAATCGAGAATTGATATTGAAATAGGTCCAATTAACCGTGGATCTGCGGTATTATGCTCTATTTTAGGATGATAAAATCTTCCTTCTTTCTGTAAATGGTTAAACAACAAATCGACCCAATCCCCATGTATGAGATGACTGGGCGTCCTAAATGCATATATATAATTTTGTTCTTGACCAAGATCTTTTAGTATCTGCCTAAAATTTTTTCCGTCGAGATTCGGTCCTTTTATTGCTAGAAGTTCCTTTTTTGACATTCGAGCTTCACGAATACAATTTTTTACACTTCGAAGCATTCTTATTTCGATAGGTAATAACGATCCTTTTTTCTTTTTGGCTTCTATATCTTCCAGTATTTCTTTTTCTGCGAGAAGGGATGAAATAACAAAACTTCTATATGAAGAGGGACCCGACTGCATTAAATATTCTAGTTTTATCCTCGTTTCAAATATTAGACGTGAAAATATTTGAGCAATCTCTCCCCAATTTTTGCACATACTGTCTAACAAACATTCGTAGAGTTTTGTTAAACGGACAAATAAACCTACTAGTATTGCTTGATTTCTTATATACCCACGTTGGGCTCTTTTTTCGTCTGGTGCCAAACTGGCTGTAAGTTTAAGCAAATACAGAATACTATTACTTATCTTAACCAAACTCGACATGAAGTCGTTATTCGAATTTAGAGAATCAGCTGAAGGTAATTCGTCAATTGATTTATCAATCTCTGTCAAGTTATCGCAAATTTTTTCCATGAATTTGTATGTTATAAAATATTTTTAATAATAACTATATAAAACGTTTTTGTGTCACGTAAGTAAAGTTTTGCGTTTATCTAATAATTCCTTGATAGTTATAAGTGTGATCTCCAATTCACCTTTATTCTTTACTCTGGCTACTTCCTCATAAGCTCCTTTGGTGAAACTAAAAGCTACAATATAACCTTTTTGGTATTTATCTCTTCTTAAAGCTGTTTCAAAGTTGTCAACAACATTCCTGCCTACTCTATCGGACTGTTTTACTTGGATTCCTGCTTTCTCATGCCATAGAGTTTTTATTAAGTGACCATTTAATCCCATGTCTCCTACTTTCTTTCTACTTACCCTTCCTCCTATTTCATCTAAAACCCAATTCTGAAATTCAAATGGTTTTAATTCCCTTAATTCTTTTTCAGAAGTAGGTAATCCAATTGTTTTATAATGCTCGTTTCTGTAGGCACCTATATCTTTTAATCTTTTTTCTACTAATTTTATGGCTGTAGGAGATATATCAATACCTATCCATTTTCTTCTTAATTTGTATGCAACTGCCATTGTAGTCCCACACCCACAAAAAGCATCCAAAATGACATCTCCTTCATTTGAAGATATATTTATAATTTTATCTAAAAGAGTTTCGGGTTTTTGAGTAGGATAACCAAGACGCTCTTTTGCCATTGAATTTAAAGTTCTTAAAGATTTTTCTCTAATAAATGTCCATACATCATCAGGAGATACACCTTCATTTAGATAGCATTTTTTCCCAGAATCTCCTCTAGTAAAATATCTTCTACCATCTGGTTCCTTTATGTTATATCTGACTGGGTTAAGTGGTGGAATTCGTTGTTCATTGTAAATATAATCTTTTGTTTTTGAATATCTGAGAATTGTATCATGCCTTCGTTTTAAATCCTTTTTGGGAGCTGTTCCTATATCATAATGCCAGATAATTTCATTTCTAAAATTCTTCTCTCCAAATATCTCATCTAACATAATTCTTAGATGAGCATTGGCATGCCAATCGCAATGTAAATAAAAACTACCAGTTGGTTTTAAGGTTTTATGCATTTCTACAACTCTTGGTCTCATCCAAGCAATGTAATTTTCTATACCTCCCTCCCATCTGTCTTCAAAACTTCTAATCTCTGCCTCGTCTTTCCAAATCACCTCATAATGTTTATGGGAGAAGAATGGTGGGTCGATATAGATTAAATCTACACTTTCTTCCGAAATTTCTTTTCTCAAAACCTCAAGATTATCACCGCAATAAAGAACATTTTTCATTTTATATTGTGAATTGACAATAGATCTCCAAGATAGTTCATTTTATTTTTTATATCACGATATTCTTGAGAGTGATGGGAGCTTTATTCTTTCTCTACCCATATTTTGAAATCTATAATATTAAATTCAGTATCATTAGAGAAGACAAACTGTATTTTTGGACCTGGAACAAACTCCCTTGTAGTATATGAGTATTCATTACTATTTGATTCACCACAGATTTTTTCGTAAAATAGAACACCAGAATAATTCAAATCGACTTTTTGAATAACTTTATTAAATTTCAGATAAATTTTCGGGTTATATACTGGAATATTACTACTGACTTCTATATTTAATTTTTTTATATATTTTCCATCTACAGATTGTTCTATTTCAGAAAATGAATATACCAATTCTGGTTTATGCTCATTTTTAATATAGTATATACGATTGTCAACATAGTTACCATTACCTATTATTTGAATATTTTTATCCCCTTGAATCGATAGCACCATTTTAGATTTTTTTTGACACTGTACTATCCCGAAAATAATAGGAACAATAATACCAACAACCATTAGCGCAATAATAATTATCTTTGAAGAAAACTTCCTTTCCTCTACTGATGAATCTAATTCCTGTTCCGCTATTTTTTCTTGTGTACGTTCAAACTCTAATTTACCTTTCGGTGTTAATGTTACTACGAAATTGTCTCCCAAAAAGTATACAACTTTAACCAATCCTTCTTCCTTCAAAAAAGTGAGAGCATCACTCATCTCAGAATTGCTCAATCTTGTTTTCCTTGCTAATGTATGTCTCTCCCAACTTACTTCCCCTGTACTTTTATGGCGTGAACGTTCAACAAGGCTTTTAAGAATGACCTGAATATTTTCCTCTATTGTCCTAGCCATAACTATATCTTTTTTATTTTCTCAATTGTAGACCAAAAAGCACCCCATACAGCAATAATTAATATTATAATATGTGATGTATTCAAAACGATTATTTATCAAGTTTTAGGTTGGAGTGGAATTTGTTGAGAGCGGTTATTAGGGTTTTATAAGCTTTAGCAATTTCGTCAATAGCCAGTGCGTCTTTAAGTGGTTTGATTTTATTGACCAACTCCTTGAGTTCTTTCATTGAGGTTATACCCTCTTTTTTAAGGAATTTTAATAATTCAATTTTATCTTTCGTAAAATAACCCTCCATACCCTCTCTTACCATCAACTTTTCTTGAATACCCTCTCTATACCCTCTCTCCTGAGGGTCATTACTATACCCACTTAAAAGCCAATATAGATTTATATTTCAGGCAATAATGATATTTTGTAGTTTTTTAAATTCAGTTTGAGTTCCACCTAAGAGGGGATGTATGAATGCTGTGCAAGAACAGGAAATAAGAGATATATTAAATCAATTGAGGTTTTGAGCATTAAGTTCTATAATTTCTCCTTTATGTTTATTGTTGGATACATAAATAATATAATACAAAAATCATGAAAAGTCAAGTAAAAAATACAAAAATAATCGAAGAGCGAAAGTAAATAAGTAATAAAGATGATATTTGAATCCTTTTTCAGAATTCTCCCAAAAAAAACTTGACAAAATAGTTATTCTATGGTATTATTTATAGTATGAGAAAAATAATATGTTATATAATTTTTCTACCAACCTTACTTCTTGCAGGCACTACCGGAAAGATAGCCGGAAGGGTAGTGAATACTGAGACAGGAGAACCTCTTCCCTTTGTGAATGTTTATCTCATCGATGCCAATCTTGGGGGGGTGACCGATGAAGATGGATATTACTTTATATTAGGAATTCCACCAGGCTATTATGATGTAAAGGCAGAAATGATGGGATTCCAGGTCGTAATTCAAGAAGGAGCACTCATTGTGAGTGATAGAACAACTCCCCTCAATTTCAGTCTAAATCCCACAATCCTGGATATTGGTAAGGAGGTAATCGTAATTGGCGAAAGACCTCTTATTGAGTTTGACCGCACCTCAAAGATATCAGTTATTACAGATAAAGAAATAGAGAAAGGACCACTCCACACTATTTCCGAAATTCTTGCATCACAAGCTGGTGTAACCCTTGGTTCAGGACAGGAGATACATGTAAGGGGAGGACGTTCAGGAGAGCTTGCATATATGATAGATGGTATGTCTGTGAGGGACCCACTCTTTGGGGGTTTTAAATCATTTTTGCCAAGCAGTTCAATATCAGAGATGGTTTTGTTATCTGGCACCTTCAATGCAGAATACGGTGATGCGATGTCTGGTGTTGTAAACATAGTTACGAAGAGCGGGGAGGCAAAATTTAATGGTGATATAGGATATAGTAGTATAAACATCGCGGGTTTTCAGTACAGAAAAGAGAATGCCTTTGCAGAGTACGAAGTAGAGGACAAATATGAATATATAAGGCAGGATTTAAGAGATTATTATGATGTTGTAGCCCCTGGGAGTTTTGAGGGGTATTTGAGTAGCGGTATTCCTGGTCTTCGTAATACAACCCTTTTCACAGCTGGTAAGTATATTGCTGAAAATAGCTATCTTCCTTTTGGATATTCGCTCGAGCGGAACATTATTGCAAAAATTACCACACGTTTAGAAAATTTTAATATATTTCTTTCAATACAGGGAGGGGATAATTATTATCAAAACTACAGCCATTCGTGGAAATATAGATACGACCATTATCCCCGGGGAAAAAGATTTATGCATAGAGAGGCAATTTCTATAAGATACGCACCCAATGAAAGGGTTTTTTATAGTTTAGGATTTAGTAATTTCAGCAGAGACAATCTGTTAAGAGTTGACGACAAAGAACCAGAGGATTATGAGGCGGGTATTGCAACTGATCTTGAGTTTTATACTGAGGGTGGTGGAGACTATCCCCTCTATCGTGATTCAAAGACAGGTAGTATCTCTTTAAACAGTAGTTTGACAATACAATTAAACAACAGACATCAATTTAAGGCAGGTGTTGAGGTAAAGAGATGTGACCTTTACCTGCACCAGATGAGTCGCATGGTTGTTGGTGGTCCCTATCAGTTTCAGGAATTTCAGCACTATCCTGTTGAGGCTGCGGCATATCTCCAGGATAAGATGGAGTATGACTATATGGTGCTCAATGCAGGTATCAGGTTTGATTATGCAGACCCAAGAACGGATATGTGGAGTGATATAAGAGACCCGGAATCAGAGGTTGTAAGAGTGGATAAAAAGATGCAGTTTAGTCCCAGAATTGGGCTTGCACATCCTGTAACAGATAGGACTGTACTCCATTTTGCCTATGGACACTTCTTTCAGAATCCATCTTATTACTGTCAGTATACGAATCTACACTATCTTGACCCCGATTCTCTCATAAACAATGTAATAATAGGAAACCCCAGTATAGAGGCACAGAAGACAGTTGCCTATGAGGTTGGACTGCAGCAAAAACTTAGCGAGTCTTTTGCCTTTTACATTACCGCATTCTATAAAGATATGACAAATATGGTGACCACAAGGTCTATTCGTTGGTCTGGTATAGATTATTTTGTTTATGATAATGAAGATTATGGGAATTCCAAGGGAATTGATCTGACTCTTAAGGGAAGAATTGTTGATATCATTTATACATCCTTTAACTATACATTCTCTGTAGCAAGGGGTAACCGTTCATCACCAATGGAGGGATTCTGGAATGCATATACCGGACGACCTGAGGCTATGACTGAGTATTATCTTGGTTTTGACAGAACCCATGATATTGCCTTTTCTTTGAGCATTGAATATCCAGAATCTTATCGTATAAGGTGGCTGGCAAACACAAGCTTCAATCTGCTTATAGAGGCATCAAGTGGTCTTCCATACACTCCCTATGTAGGACCGGGATTGTACGTTGAGCAAAATTCTGCTAGGATGGCGTGGACATCTGAGGTTAACCTCAGGGTTGAAAAGGAGATGCTAATTTTCAAAGGGATATCATCCCGTTTGTTTATAGAGGGTACAAATTTACTTGACCATTTAAATCCACTTTATGTGTATTCAAGGACAGGAGACCCCTGGGATCCAGGTTGGGGAGGTCTTGGCACATCACCTGATGCTGTATATGACCCCCGTAATGTAGGCAAACGTAGAGAGGTAAGATGTGGTTTTAAGCTTTTCTGGTAAGATAATTATGAAGAGAGTATGTAGTATTATACTTACACTTGCAGCACTATCTTTGTATGCAGGTAAAGAAGACAGGGCTATAGCAATCCTGGATATGGGGGAACTTTCTACCACCACGAGTAACTTTGGACTCTTTTCTGAATTCCATTTTTATGCACCATCAATGCACTGGCCATCCTGGGCAGTGTTTGAGCAGCAGTACTGCTTTGGTCTGGGACCCTTTGCCGCTGTACAGGATAATGTAATAGAATCATTCATATCAAGAACATATTTCGATTGGGAGGCAAAGGATGGTTCTCTTGGTGACCTGTTTTCGGGTGACCTCGAAACACCTGATGGGATGCCCATTATGGCTATAAGTGATGCGGACACTACCTGGCCAAGGGATGAATTTGGAGAAAGGTTTTGGCCTGGTAGGTTTAGAAAGGACCCTGAGACAGGAGAGGAGATTCCAGGAGAGTTTGTATCAGAAAGGGATGCCTTTTGTATATTCAATGATACATATAACCCCAAAGGTCCCCTGGGTATTTTAGTCAGGCAGACTACATATTCATTTGGCAGAGCTTATGCAGAGGACTTTATATTTTTTGACCTTGAGATAATAAATACCTCAGATTCCACGATACACAATATGTACTGGGGATACCATGGCGCATTTCGTCCGGATTATGATTTCAAGGATTATCTATATTTTTGTGAGGGTGACTTCATATACTACGAGGATGGAGATGGAATTCCTCATGAACCCTGGGAAACCATGGGGATGATTGGTGTATGTATCCTGAAGACGCCTTATGATATGGGAGTTACTGATTTTCATTATTTCGACAGAACCTATAAGCCGCTCACCGATGAGCAGTTGTGGCCTGTAGTATCATCAGACACGTCTTGTCCAGATATAGAGCCATCTTATTACTTCCATGGTGATGATGTAAGGATAGATAATACTGACCTTATAGGAGAGATTCCCTATGATAGTCTAAGGGCATGGAACTTCATTATATCTACAGGAGCCTTTGATTTCCTTCCTGGTGACACCATCCATTCTGCTATTGTAGTTACAGCAGGTTTTGATTCGTCAGACCTTTTTACAAATCTATCTGAGGCAAGATTAATGGCTGAGAGAGATTATCTTGGTTCAGGACCACCTTCATCGCCTATTGTAAACTCTGTTGCTGGAAATAGAAAGGTTACCCTTTACTGGGAGGCTGAGCCCTCTGAGAGCAGTATTGACCCACGTACAGGATTAGAAGATTTTGAGGGTTATAAGGTATATAAAAGTACTGATGGGGGGATGACCTGGGGCGAGACTGTAACTGATGAATACGGAAGGATAGTAGGTTTTGTTCCTCAAGTAATATTTGACCTGAAGGATGGGATAAAGGGAAGAGACCCTGCCTTTCCGCAGTCCCTTGGAGAGGATACGGGGTTACGCCATACCTTTATAGACACTAATGTTATAAATGGCGTTGAATACTGGTACTGTGTTACGGCATACGACCAAGGAAATCAGAATCCTGACTCGCTGGAGCAATCCTATGAATCACCAAAGGGCAGACCCAGCTCTCCAAATGTTGTCTCTGTCATTCCAGGTGTACCTCCTTCGGGATTTAATCCCGGAGAGATAATAGGGGGTGATACACTCCATCATGTCTCTGGTATATGCGATGGTCTTGCTCTTATCAGTATGATTGACCCGAATGTTATTACAGGTCATACATACGAGATTTCCTTTAATGATAGAGTTCCATATGATGATACCACATATATCACAACATTCAATCTTGTAGATATCTCCACATCTCCCCCCTGCACACTATTTTATAATCAATATCTCTCAGACAGCTCTCTGGATAATATTCCTGTCGTGGATGGATTTAGACTTACATTAATGGATGTTGGGCCAAGATTCAAGACTATTGGCTGGACAAAGGTGTTTGGAGATACAAGTACCTTTGACTGGTTTATTGAGGATAGAGAGCCCGGACCAAGGGTTGACCCCTGTTACGTCCATGGAGCAGATGACTTTAGAATTACAATAGATACAGATGGATTGGGTACCTGGGCAGACATTTACAGCTTCTTTGGACCATATCCTGATAGTATAAATCAAGACAGCATAAATCTACCAATATATGTAGAGATAGTTACAGATTCTCTTAACCCACTACCTGCAAGTGAAGTAGTTTTCGTAGATTTCCGTTACGATAATATATTTATTCCAAATGATTCTCTCTATTTTGGTCCTGCTGGCTGGGACCTCATTCCTGGTGGAGCAGGATGGAATCCGAATGAAGGTTATGGCGATTGGTTCCCTGATGAGCTTGGCTTCTACTATTACTATATTGAAGATAAGGATACTGTGGATTTCTCTGCTGTGTATATAAGGACTCAAAATGGACCTGAGGATGCAATTCCACCGTCTAATAGTGATGAGTATACAATTATTACAGATAAGCCTTTCTCGAGCAAAATTAAGTATATATTTAGTACAGAGGAAGCTGAGATTGAAGATATAGGTATTGAAGGCATCAAGGTTGTACCAAATCCATATATAGTTTCTGCTGAGTGGGAAAAGGTTTGGTATGAGAAGAAATTGCAGTTTACAAACCTGCCTGAGGAGTGTAATATAAGAATATATACTGTGAGCGGCGATATTGTTGCTACAGTAAGCCATAATAGTAAAGAAACTGGATACGAGTTCTGGGATATGCGGAACGAAAGCGGTGTTGAGGTGTCGTATGGTCTCTATGTATATGTTGTAGAAACACCAAAGGGTCAGAAGTATATAGGTAAGTTTGTGGTGATAAAATAGACTTAGAACACAAATGACACGAATAAACGAATCTACACAAATAGATAATAGAATTGTACATAAAGAGTTGTCCTACAACATTATGGAGGTAGCATTTGAGGTGCACAAAAAGATTAAGTGTATCAGCCAATCAGTATATCAGTAGGAAGAATATCAGCAGACCAGAGCATCAGGTTCTGATATGCAGATAATCTGATACCCTACCTACTGATTTACCGGTATCCTGATGTGCTCTGGAAGTTACTGATTACCGATAAGTGATAATTTATGTCATTGATTTCTGTGTTGTAGACACATTATTTGGATAGACTTTAGTATGAGAAAATTATTCATTGCCATATTGCTCTTCATTACTGTTTCAACCTACGGGTTTGATAAGGTAGGTTCATCTGCAGCCCAGTTTTTAAAGATAGGAGTTGGGACAAGGGCTACGGCGATGTCTGGCAGTTACGTTGCTCTGGCAAACGATGTTTCCTCTCTTTATTGGAATCCTGCAGGGATAGTTCGGGTGCAGAATACCGCACTTATGGGGAGTTATACAAGTTTATTTGCTGACATCTCACACGAGTTTATTGGATTTGTTATGCCGATTGGTCGGGGTCGTATTGGTCTCTCTGCAGTATTTCTAAACTCCGGGGAGATGGAGGTAACCACACCAGAGGAACCTGAGGGTACGGGTGTTAAATTCAGTTATGGTTGTGCCTCGGTGGGTCTCTCTTATGCAAGGTATCTCACTGATCGTTTCTGTGCGGGTCTAACAATAAAGTATGTTCAGGAAAGCGCCTGGAATGAAACGGCTGCTACGATTGCCTTTGACATAGGCAGTCAGCTTGAGACTGATATAATGGGGATACGTGTTGGAATGTGTATGTCCAATTTTGGTGGTAGTATGAGACTCGAGGGAAGAGACCTATTGACCACAGGAGACATCGCACCTGATATCAGTGGAAACCCTGATGTATCTGCTGTTCTTGAGACATCTTCCTGGAATCTTCCTCTACACTTCAGGGTAGGCTCAGCAATGGATATAATTGGTAAGAAATCATACTTTGTAAGGAGTGATATGCAGAGGTTAACTCTCCTTGTTGATGCAAATCATTCAAATGACAACAGGGAGTGGGTAACAACCGGGATTGAGTATGAGTTTATGGGTATATCTTTGAGAAGTGGATATAGATTTTCAGGTGATGAAGAAGGACTATCTTTTGGTGCGGGTTTATGTGTTGGTGAAGGAAAATTTCAAGTAGGATATGCCCTTGCAGATTTTGGACGGCTCGGTGGTGTTCACAGATTCAGTTTGGAAATGGGGTGGTAAAACCGGACTTCGTAAAAAAGGTAACGAAACTGGGTTGTCCCCGTTAAATAGAAGGAAATTTCACAGGATAAACGGTAGCGAAACTCGTAACGAAACTCGAAGCTGGAATCTTGAAACTGGAAAAAGACATTCAACATGAGTTCCGTAGTTAGACGAGCTTCGAGCATCAAAAGTTCGAGCCTCGATACCAGTTTCGATAACGTTAAACGAGGAATATAAAGGATCATAAGTTTTTTTGATTTTTTGTTGTTTGAATCAAGGGGGTGCATATGTATAGGTTCATTGGCATCGTTATTACACTGGTGCTTTGTGTTTCGATAAGCGCCGGGCAGATATTATTTGAGGAGTACTTCACAGATGGCAACCTTACACTGGACTGGTTTGATGGCTGGGGTCTGGGAAATGATATGACTGTTAAGGCTGTCACCGGAAATCCAAGTAATGATGGATGGGTAGGTTATCTGTCAAATGCAGGTATGGTAGGAACTGCCTTAGCCGGCGCAAGTCTTCTTAAGGACTACTCTATTGAGGCAGATATATATACAGCAGTAAGACCAAGTATGGGACCATATCAGGGTTTAGTTGCCCGCTGGGATACTACAACAAGATATTACTATGCGTTAATATGCGATTTTGACAACACACAAAGGATAAGACTTTCCTTTAATGAGAGTGCCACTCCCAATGTGATTCGTACGTGGGTAGGTGACGAGATACCAGGAGGTGTACCAACAGTAAGTGGTTGGCACAAATTAAAATTAACATTGATAGGTGATCAGATATGGGCGTATTTTGATGATATAGAACTTCCTGACTGTCCATTTACAGATGTGGGCTCTGAGAGAGGATTTTTCGGTGTCTATTGTTTTTCCATGGGAACAGATTCCGTGCTCTGTGACGACATAATAGTAACGGAAGAGATGGGAATAGAAGAGGATGTATACGTCGTAGACAACATCCTTCTCAATGCATACCCAACTCCGGCAATAGAAAATGTATTGGTGAACTACACAATTCCTAAAAAAACGAATGTGACACTCAAGGTCTACAATATACAAGGTCAAGAAGTCACTTCACTTTACGATGGCAACATGAATGCAGGTAACTACTCAACAGTATGGGAAAGGACAGATATTGCGAATGGAATATATTTTCTTCATCTTTCAACGGATTATGGAGAAATAACCAGAAGGATACTTGTACTGAAGTGATATCGAAATTCCAAAAAAGCCACGGATTTCACTGATTACACAAGATAATAAGAACACAAATACTACGAATTAGACAAATTATCACGAATAAAATTTATTCGTGTAATTCTTGTTAAAAAATCTGTGTAATCTGTGGCTATGATTTTGATATCTAATTTCTTAATTTATCTTATGGGGGTTATTATGAGGAAGTATACAGGTCCGTTCTTATCGCTATTATTTCTATTGGTTGTATTTCTTTCATGTACAGAAAGTAGTAAATGTGTTGAGAGTGTAGATGTAAATTACTGGAAGGATAATATGTTTATACAACCACATATAGATATGTCAAGGTATGAGGAAGGTATAATAAAGGCAGAGGTTGATGGCAAATGGCAGGAATTCGAGATAAGGAAACTACCTGATGGGTTTATGGAGTGGAATCTATCAACAAGATTGAAGGATCTTGAGGAGATTAAGAAGATGGTGATGCCTGGTTTTGCTGGTCCTCATTCTGGTATGGTTGCCTCATACGGTGGCACGAGAAAAGACACAGAATTTTCCATAAATAATGCAGTAAAGGGAACTGGACTTGTGCCAAAGAAAGAGAAGATAAAGGATATAATGAAGACTCTTGAGGAGACCTGGGATGCTCCTATGACTGAAAAGATTGACATACTGATAGGCTTTTATGAGACTGAAGATATGGTCGAACTAACAAAACTTTCATCACTTGAATTATATAGTACCCCGGATTTCCAAACCCATACCTTCCTTAACATCATGGCAAATCCTGCTGTTGCAGTAGTGTTTCTGGATATACCAAGTTATGAGGTAAGGGCAATTTGTCGGCTTGTGCATCCAGATGATGAAACTGCTTCTGAAGAGGAGCGGGATATATGCAAGTACGTAAATATGATTCATGACTACTTTCATGGAGAGGCACCTCGCAAGTCTATAGTGATGATATTCCATGTGATTCAGGTCTTCGACAACTCTCCACGAGCCCGTGGTGTTAGGATTGTACCATAAGTCTTTTGATTTGGTAGCCGCTCCGACATTGCATCGGTGCATAAGTTATGCAGAATTGTGTAAAGGTAGTCGCAGACATTAACCTGTGACTACCTTTTTTTACATAACAAAACCCTTTGTCTTTCCTTTCTTTGTAAAAATTCCTTTCTTAACTAAATCTGTTAGATCATTCAAAACCATTCTGTCACTTTCATTTGCACCGCATTTGCACTGCATCATTTTAGGACGTAATAAATGAACCTTCCGATAACCTTCTGTTAATTATAGAGTGTTCCTTGCGACTTTTAGCATTTTAAAAAGTTATGAAGAACTGATACCAGTCTTCTACACCTTCAGAGAGTTCTCTATTTCTTGTAGAAACTGTAACCAAATCTCTGGAATGTTATTGGTTAAATCTTCTAAGTGAGTCTCCTCAAGTGTAAATCCATACGCATGAACGAAAAAATGTCTAAAAGTTAGGTACTCATAAAGTCTATCAGATAGCTTCTCTGAAATAATACCCATAGATACTGAAAGGTTTAGTAAGTCTTTATGCCAGGTATTAGACTTAGGGATCTCAACATCTTTTGTATGCAGAATTTGTTTCAAAATATTTTCTATACCAGTATAGATATTATGAAGAAATGTACCAATAGCTGCTAATTCAATAACTGATTTCTCTTTTCTCGCTATGGCATCTTTAAGATTAGTCAATGCTGTCTCAATATTCTCTTTTTCTGCAAGAATTTGCTTGGTTAGTTTATCCATAAATTCTTACCCCAGTTTCTTCTACAAGCTCATTAAATAATGATTTCTTGGAAAGGTCAATAAGATCAACAGGCTTTGATAAATGTTTAAATAACTCAGCATAAAATTTGAAGAATAACCGAGGGTCAATTCCCTTTACCCCTATGTCTATATCATTGGCATCTTTGTCTTCTCTTATTGAGGAGCCAAATAATATGACATGAGAAACATTATATTTTTTAGCATACTGTAAGATTATATTTTTATCCCTTTTGGTTATCATTCTCATCACCTCTTTCGCCGAATTTCAGATAATGTATTATATCAAAACTGGAGTTCACTCATAAATCCATTTAAGTATGTTCCACCTATGTCATATTATATCATCAAATGGAGAAAAAGTCAAGAAAAAATATATAACACTTCGGGGAAATTAGAGGGACCGGCTATATTTTTCTCCCCGGCACTGGAGTGGAGACGATTACGCTCACAACCGGTGGGACCCCTACCTGACGACTGGGAAGTTCCGCTGTTACAATTGCTTGCTGGTTTACCGTATTGCTTATTTTTGTTCATAGTTCAGTTCCTTTTTTTATAATATCTACATAATCGCTGAATATGTATTTTTTATATCTTTGCTTACCTGTTATTTCTTTTAGAATTCCAATCTTTTCAAATCTTTTAACCAATTCATTCGCAGTATCTCTGTGGGTATTTAACTCTTCAACTATATTTTTTACATCAATCACTGGGTTTTTAAAGAGTAAATCTATTAGTTTTACAGCATAGATACTTGATATAGAATTTTCATAAAGTTTTGTTATCAGGTCGTCTTTTAATTTGATTATTTTCCTTGCAGTATTTGTTGCCTCTTCTGAAACTTCACCTATACCTTTCAAAAAAAATTTTATCCACTCTTCCCATACGTCTTCTTTTCTCACCTTCATCAGCAAATCGTAATACTCTGCTCTATTCTTTTTAAAATAGAAACTAAGATACAAGAGAGGTTTTGATAGTATATTCCTCCAGTATAAATAAAAAGTTATGAGAAGCCTACCAATTCTACCATTACCATCAAGGAATGGATGTATTGTTTCAAATTGGGAATGGATAAGAGCAATTTTGATAAGTGGTGGAATGTTGTCTTTACCGTGAATAAATTTCTCCAGATTTCCCATAAGTTCTAATACCATACCAGGCGGTGGTGGCACAAAGGTAGCTTCATTTAATGAAGCTCCAGGAGGTCCAATCCAGTTTTGCGTTCTTCTAAATTCGCCTGGGGTTTTATGCGTTCCCCTTGTTCCCTTGATTAAAATCTTGTGTATTTCTTTAATAAGTCTTAGAGACATTGGAAATTTTTTCAGTTTTTTTATTCCATAGTCTAATGCCTTGATATAATTTACAACCTCCTTAATATCATCTATATCTTCCTTTGGTGTTAAATCAGCCTCAAATTCCAGAACACCTTCAAGTGATGCCTGAGTTCCCTCTATTTGTGAACTCAAAAGAGCCTCTTTTTTAACATACATTGCAATAAAAAGATCTGGATTGGGTAAGACTGTAACCACCCCGTCCAACCTTGCAAGTGCTCTATCTGCCTTTGAGAGCAAGGTTTGCAATTCACTGCTAAATTTAACAGAAGGCTTGGGAGGCAGTAATGCAGGGATAAATGCCTTGTATCCTTCCGTTTGTTTTACATACCTTCCAGTTTTTTTATTCATTTAAGTCTCCAGTCTCCGACTTAAATCCAAATTTAAGTACTAAGTCGTCAATATCCGACTTAAAACGAAAATCACACTTATAAGTCGGGAAACACCTGCTTATTTTATAGTAGATTGGATTTCTCCCCTTACTTTGCCTAAAGTTTTAAGAGATTTCATAGTTTCTACCTTTAGTGTAAACAATATAGTATCATATCCTGTATTCTATACATTTTTAGTAGATTTATAAGTAATCACATATTCTCATTATGAATGCACTTTACCTGTTGTCTGTTATATTATATCATCAAATGGAGGAAAAGTCAAGAAAAAATATATAACACTTAGGGGAAATTAAAGGGACAGGCTACTTTTTATCTCTGGCACTGGAATAGAAATGATTATGATTGTCTCAAGCGTGACTCCTGCCTGACCAGGGGTAGAAAAAATTCGCAACCAGGAGGTTACTCCTACAAATTATCGTCCGTCAAACGACGGACTCCTACCAACTCAGTTATTTGTCATTAGTTATTTGTCATTGGTAATTCTTCTACGTTAATAAAGAATTGAGTAGGGGGTTAAAGAACCATTTTAAAATTAAGGGTTATATGTGTTGTTTATAATCAATTTTTTCTTGACAAAAATTGATATTTATGTTATAATTAGTTCAGTGAAAATAAGGGGTCGTAGTTCAGTTTTGGTAAGAACGCTGGCCTGTCAAGCCAGAGGTCGCCGGTTCGAGTCCGGTCGGCCCCGCATTTAAACACGAGATTTAAAATTTATATAATGTTAAAATTCAGATGTCCAGAGTTAAAACAGATTGTAGTTGGTCTATTGCATGTGGATTAATTTTCTTGAATTTTCTCAGGACATTGAAGGTAACATTTAGATACTATAGTGGGGTCTTTTATAAAAGACCCCATTTGTTTTAAGCTATGCCGATATTACTTCCTGGTATAAGAGATTTAATAGAGGATAGGGCAGATAAGGACATAATGGATGTTCTTACTGAGGTAAGTCCGCAGGATATTGCGGAAATCTTTGACCAAATTCCTATCCCAGAGATATTATACGTGTTCAATCTCCTGCCTTTTGAGCTCGCAATAGACGTATTTGAACAGCTTGATGAGGAAAAAGAAAACCAGATACTCGAGGTTATAGACAGGAAGAAGAAGATTGCTATCCTCAACCGAATGGCATCTGATGAACGTGCTGACCTATTTGAAAAACTGGACGAAAAACACAAGAAATACTACCTTTCTATAATGGAGAAAGAGGAGGCAGAGGATGTTAAGGAGCTTTTATCATATCCATCTGATACTGCTGGCGGACTTATGACCACTGATTATGTTGCTGTGTATAAGTGGATGACTGTTGGAGATGCAGTGAAGGAAATTCGTGAGACAGCGAAGGACGTTGATTTTGTCTATGATATCTATGTACTGAATAGACATGAGCGACCCATTGGATTCATAACAATGAGAGACCTTATAATGCACAAACCTGAAGAGCAAATAGGAAAAATTATGAAAGGTGGTATTTTAAAGACCCAGATTGACCGTAATCAGGAAAAGGTAGTTTCCCTTTTTTCGAAATATGATGTGACTACTATGCCTGTAGTAGACAAAAAGGGGGTTATAAAGGGAATTATTACAGTTGATGATGTGATAGATGTAATAGAGGAGGAGGATACAGAAGATATGTATCACTTTGGTGCTGCAGGGAATCCACCTAATAGTTACTTCTCGGCAGGTATACTTGGAACAGCGAAAAGGCGAGCAACCTGGCTCCTTATACTTGTTTTCGCAGGATTTGTATCAGGTTTTGTTATAGAGTATTATTCATCAACGCTTCAGTTGATGCTTATTCTGGCAAGTTTTATACCTGTTTTAATGGGCACAGGGGGTAATGCAGGAACACAGGCTGCTGCTGTCGTAGTGAGAGGTATAGCAATCGGGGATGTAAAGATATCGGATATATGGAGGGTTGTTGGTAGGGAGTTCCTTACTGGCGCACTTGTAGGCTTAGGTCTCGGGTTTCTTACAGCAGTAAGGGCAATTATTACAGGAGGAGGTTCTCCTGTGGGGTTTATCGTTGGTTCTACCATGATTATTTCTGTTGCGATAGCCACAGCACTTGGTGGTTTTTTACCTCTTTTTTTCAAGAAGTTGAAGCTTGACCCGGCGCTTATGTCAGGACCATTTTTAACTACAATAATGGATGTTATATCGCTTGGCATTTATTTTGAGATTGCCAGAAGAATGCTGACTCTAATAAGATAATAATCGATAAAAATTAGATACATATGTAATTAGGACGCAGATTCACCCTGTTAAATAATGTTACTATAAATATTAGAGAGTTAATAAAACAGTTCTATTTAACAGGGTAAACGCAGAAAAACAAGATAATGACTTTAAGTATAAAGAATTAACTGCAAAAATCATAGAGATTTTTTATAGGGTTTATAACAAGTTGGGTTATGGGTTTTTGGAGAAAGTATATGAAAATGCCTTAATGATAGAGTTTAAAAAAGAAGGAATACCCGCTATATCACAAATTCCTATAAAGGTGTATTATGACGACAGAGAAATTATAGGAGAATATAGTGCTGATATATTGGTTGATAATAAAGTATTGGTAGAAATTAAAGCCACCAAAAAGTTGATTAAGGATAGCGAAGCGCAACTATTAAACTATTTAAGGGCAACCGATATTGAAGTAGGTCTTTTACTTAATTTCGGACCTGAGCCTGAGATTAAAAGAAAAGCTTTTGATAATCAAAGAAAAAGAAATAAAGAAAATCTTGAAAATCTGCGAGCATCTGCGTCCTAAAGATAAAACCATGTCACGACCTATTTTAATAAGAGATGTTATCCCAAATGTACTATCTTCCCTTGGATTAAAGAAGAAAATCGAGCGTCAGAAGGCACTATTTGTTTGGGACAGAGTTGTTGGAAGAGACATAAGGAAACATACCAAACCCAGATATGTACGAGGTAAGAGAATATGGGTTGATGTTGATGATCCTGTATGGATACAACAACTCTCCTTCCTAAAATCAGAAATATTAAAAAAATTAAATAAAAAAATGGGGGGAGAACACATAATAGATATTATATTTAAATTGAAATCAGGAGGGTAACATCCGTTTAATCCACTTAATCCGTTGATTTGTCCTATTTGTTGACTCATATCCGATGATTTTTTTCCTTGACATAGGTTGGTTTTTATGTTATAATCGCACTCTATGAAAAGGTATACTTTCCCAGGCGGCATCCATCCCAAAGAAAACAAATCTATTACAGAAGATAAAAAGATCACCGCGATCCAACCTCCAGATGAGATCATTGTTCCTCTTTCCCAGCATACTGGCTCACCCTCAAAACCCATAGTCGAAAAAGGAAGCAAAGTACATATAGGAACAAAGATAGGTGAGATAACGGGATTCATATCTGCCAATATACATTCTCCTGTATCTGGTGAGGTAAAAAAGATAGATACACATCCACATCCATCAGGTGGAGAGATACTATCTGTATTTATAACCAATGATGGTAAGGATGAGTGGGAAAATGTTAGTGACAGAGATATTGAATCCATCTCGGGTGGTGATATAATAGAAATTGTCAAAGAAGCAGGTATAGTAGGACTTGGGGGTGCTGCCTTTCCCACACATGTTAAGATGTCTCCCCCAAAGGGAAAACAGTATGATACACTTATTCTAAATGGCTCAGAGTGTGAGCCTTATCTTACCTGTGACTACCGTCTGATGGTAGAAAGACCTGAGGACATCCTCCTTGGTGGAAGACTGATAGCACGGACAATCGGAGTAAAAAGGTGTATTATTGCTATAGAAGAGAATAAACCCGAAGCCATAAGGAAGATGGAAAAGATAGTTGGAAGGTATGACTTTGAAATCATTACACTAATAACAAAATATCCTGAAGGTGCTGAGAAACAATTAATATGGGCAATAACTGAGGAAGAGGTACCAACAGGGGGATTACCCGTGGATGTAGGTGTATGTGTCCAGAATGTAGGCACAGCACTTGCTGTTTATGAGGCAGTGAAGTATAACAAACCCCTTATTGAACGTGCTGTTACTGTTACAGGTGCTGTAAAAAGACCGTCTAATTTCAAGGTAAGGATTGGTACGCCATTTAAGGAATTGATAGAAAAGGCGGGTGGGTATCTTGGTATACCCTATAAACTTATATCAGGTGGACCAATGATGGGTATATCGCAATATACTGATGATGTTCCTGTTGTTAAGGGAACTACAGGTATCCTCGTCTTTAAAGAAGAGACAAATTCTCTTGTTAGAACAGCCTGCATAAAATGTGGTAGGTGTATCAATGTATGTCCGATGAATCTTATGCCAACAAAGATTCTGGCATATATAGAGAGTGGTGATTTTTCAAATGCAAAGGAACTGGGAGTGCTAGATTGTATGGAATGTGGGAGCTGTGAATATATTTGCCCAGCGAGAAGACCCATTGTTCATAATATTAAACTTGCAAAGTTGAGATTGAGGAAATAGTTTGTTTAGTAATAGGTTATCAGTCATCAGTAATCGGTAGAAAGAAAAATGGAACATGCAAAAAGTTTTCGAGATTTAAAAATCTACAAATTGGCTCGTCAATTGTCGCTGGAAATTTTAGAAGTCTCAAAAAATTTCCCAAAGGAAGAAATTTTCTCGCTTACTAATCAAATAAGACGATCATCACGTTCTGTTGGTGCTCAAATTGCAGAAGCTTGGGCTAAACGTCGCTATGAGAAGTATTTTGTAAGTAAATTAACAGATGCTGACGGGGAACAGCAAGAGACACAACATTGGATTGAAACAGCTCGTGATTGCGATTACATTGCAGAAACACAGAGTAAAGATTGGTTAGAACGTTATGCTTCTGTGGGACGAATGTTGAATTCAATGATTAACAAAGCAAGTCAATTTTGTTATCAACGGTAAGCCTGATAACTGATTACCGATAACTAATAACCAGCTTAACTATGTTAAAGGTTTCTTCATATCCCCATATAAGTAGTGAGACAACAACAAGAAAGATAATGTTTATCGTTATTGCAGCGCTTATGCCGGCATTTTTTGGTTCTATTTTCTTTTTTGGTATAAGAGCGCTTATTATTACATTAATCTCGATTGTGTCAAGCTTTGCCTGTGAAGCCTTGTGCCAGGCTATAAGAAAGAAGCCAATTACTATAAATGATGGAAGTGCTATTCTAACTGGATTGCTACTTGCATTCAATCTTCCCTCCTGTGTTCCATACTGGGTACCAGTTGTTGGTGCTTTTTTTGCAATTGCAGTAGCAAAACAGGTATTTGGGGGGCTCGGATATAATATTTTCAATCCTGCACTTGCTGGCAGAGCATTTCTCATGGCATCCTGGCCATCAATTATGACCGGCAAATGGGTTGTGCCAAGGTTGGGTACAATGAGCGGTATAATTTATAGTCTACCTGTTGAAATGACGTCGAATGCAACTCCATTAACGGCTTTAAAAGACTATTCCAGTGTATTAGGCCTTCCAGAACTCCTGAATGCAAAATCAACTATATATTCACTTTTTCTTGGTATGAGAGGTGGATGTTTAGGGGAAACATCCTGTTTACTACTCCTAATTGGTGGTATAATTTTGATATCATTCAGGATTATCGATTTTAGAATTCCACTATCATATTTCCTTGCTGTGTTCTCATTAACAGGTATACTGTGGCTACTTGGAGTAACACCTGTGACCCCGCTATTCCATATTCTTTCTGGCGGTCTGTTCCTGGGAGCATTCTTCATGGCAACGGATTATGTTACATCTCCAATGACGAGAAAGGGTCGGTGGATTTTTGGTATAGGATGTGGTATTATAACAGTTTTAATAAGGTTATGGGGGGGATATCCAGAAGGTGTGTCCTATTCCATACTGCTTATGAATGCAACAACCCCATTGATTGATAAATTTACCCGTTCACGGATATTCGGGTACTGAGAAATAGATTTCAGATTTCAGATTGTAGATTTTAGATTATATACTACCAATAACCCAATGACTTTGGACTGCTTACAGTATGCCATTTGTTGTTTGTACTATTTATACTTTATACTTAAATAAGCATTCGTGGGAGAGATAATATCACAGAAAAAGGCATCCTCAATCAGTAAAAAAGAAAGAGGGAATGGTAGTCGAATTGTCTTCACAAATGGTTGCTTCGACATAATACATAGAGGTCATATAGAACTACTCAGACAGTCGAAGGAGAGAGGAGATATCCTGATAGTCGGGCTTAACTCCGATAAGTCAATGCGTGCAATAAAAGGGAAGGGAAGACCAATAATTGATGAAGAATCACGGGCAATTATACTTAAATCAATTATATATGTAGATTATGTTGTACTTTTCGATGAGAAAACACCATATAACCTGATAAAAACCATAAAACCTGATGTACTCGTGAAAGGCGAGGATTGGAAGAATAGCGAGATAGTTGGTAGTGATATTGCTGATGAGGTGGTGAGAGCAAAACTTGTTCCTGGATACTCAACAACGGAGATAATAAAGAAGATTGAAAAAATAGTTCAGACATAAGAATATAAAACTTTGGGACATTCTCTAAAATTAGATGAAAAATTTTATTGATAGGGTCAGGATATGGATATACGGAGGAAAAGGTGGTAATGGGTGTGTGAGTTTCAGAAGGGAGAAGTTTGTTCCGAGGGGAGGTCCTGATGGGGGTGATGGTGGTAAGGGTGGTGATGTAATTTGTATTACAACTCCCGAGTGTTCAAACCTACTTCATCTCTACTATAAGCCACATTACAGGGCAGATAAAGGCAGACATGGAAGTGGAAAGAACAGAAAAGGTGCCAATGCTAAGAATGTATATATAAAGGTTCCTCCAGGAACTGTAATTCAACATGATGGCAAGATTTTAAAGGATCTTGTATGTGGGGGAGACAGTTTTATTGTAGCAAGAGGTGGAAGAGGAGGAAGGGGAAATGCAAAATTTGTTTCACCAACCAATCAAACCCCCAGAGAATGTGAGCAGGGAGAACCAGGGGAGGATAAGGAACTCATTTTAGAGCTGAAGTTGATTGGTGATGTAGGGCTTGTTGGTTATCCAAATGCTGGTAAATCCACATTCCTTTCCAGTGTATCAAATGCAAAGCCTAAAATAGCATCGTATCCATTTACTACCCTATCGCCCGTTCTTGGAACAACAGAAAAAGGTGTAATAATAGCAGATATACCAGGTATAATTGAAAATGCACACAAAGGAAAGGGTCTTGGTTTTGAGTTTTTGAGACATATTGAGAGGACAAAGGTGTTACTCTTTATCCTGGATGCGACAAGAGACCCTATTTCAGATTTTCATACCCTATCAACTGAGTTATCAGCTTATAATCCGCTTATGCTTGAAAGACCCTATATTATTGCAATAAACAAAATGGATCTGTTTAAAGACAGACAGAGATTTATGAAAATACCTCTATCACCCAGACCATATCTAATATCAGCACTAAAGGGTGAGGGATTGGAAGTGGTGGTTGAAGAGCTAATAAGGTTCGTTAAGGAAGGCAAGAAGGATTAAATCTGAATATATGATGAGACTGTAATATAAATTTTTAAATGTTTTTAATAACTCTTTATCTTTAGTCCTGTGTCTTCAGTGTGTTGTGTAGTTATGCACTTTAAAATGTTTACCTGACGTCTGCCTGCTGGTAGGCATGGTAGACATGTAGATAAGAGTATTTATTGCCCAGAACTCAATGCGAGGTAATAAGGATATTAAAGATGAGATTGCCACGCTCCCGTTGGTCGCTCGCAATGACATACTCCTTTTGGTCATTGCGAGGAGTCCGTCAGTTGACGGACGACGAAGCAATCTCATATTAGGGATTAGTATTAAGGAATGCAATTGTTTCGCTAATATTCGCAATGACAGGTGGCATTTAGTCTCTTATCATGAGGGTTTTTGACATTCTTTAACAAGTAATAAATGAATTTTCATTTTAATCTTGTGTCTCAGGTTTTTTGTCTGTCGTCAAATTTTATTCAACATAACTTCGTGAGGTATTTTTATGGAACAACCTAAAAATAGAATGTCTAACCTTACTAAAGGGTTAATAATATCGCTTATCTTTCATATTATCATTCTTACTCTACTTCGTTTTATAAATATTGGAATATACTTTGCAGAACCCGAATTTATCGAAGTCGGACTACTTTCTGAGGTGCATGCTCAGGTAATATCCCCTCAATTTGAAAAAACTATAATAAAAGTTCATCAAGTGCCTGTTACAGAGGAACAAGGACCTGAAAAGGAGCTTGTTGAACTCCCGATAGCTAAAGAAAGCGGAGAAGAAGAGTTTATACAAAAACCACCAATGAAGGAACTCCCACCTGTCTTCTTGCCTGGGAAGGAGGAAGAAAAGGAAATTCCCTCTCCAATGTTTGCTCAAGGAGAATCATATATAATTGAGGGTGAGTTATCGAAAAGAAGGGTGGTCTATAAGGTTGTTCCTCCCTACCCCGAGGGATATAATATTGAAACAGATGTTAAGGTCGAGATTTGGGTTTCACCAGATGGAGAGATAGAGAGGCTTATACTTATCAAAAAAGGAGGAGATATATTTGGCCATATAACCCTTGATGCATTGAAAGAATGGAAATTTGAGAGGCTACCAACCCATCTTCCTCAGGAGACACAGAAGGGAATAGTTACATTTATGTACAGGCTTAGATAGGTAAAATGTTAAATGTTAAATGTTGAATGGACTTTATAGTTCCATACAACGCTCAAGACTGACACCTAAAACCTGAATCCTTCTTATGATAAAAGGTTTACAGAGAGTATCCATAATAGACTTTCCAAAGAGGATATGTTCAGTTATCTTCACTGGTGGATGTAACTTCCGTTGTCCGTACTGTCATAATCCAGAGCTTGTTGTTGATTGGGAAAAACTACCGACTATAAGTGAGGAAGAGATTCTTACATTTCTCAGTGAAAGAAGGGGACTTATTGACGGTGTTTGTATAACGGGTGGAGAACCAACGCTACATAACGCTCTCCCACATTTTATAGAAAAGGTTGTCTCATCTGGATTTCGCGTAAAGCTGGATACCAACGGTAGTATTCCTCAAATGATAGAGGAACTGCTGCAAAAGAAACTAATAGATTATATAGCAATGGATGTAAAGGCAATTCCCGAAAAGTATGATATTGCCTCAGGAGTCTCCGTTAATATTAGTGATATAGAGAAAAGCATTAGAATTATTATGGAGGGCAAAATAGAGTATGAGTTCAGGTCCACAGTATTCCCGGATTTCATATCAAGCGAGGATGGTGAGAGATTGGGCAAGTGGCTCAAGGGAACAAAAAGATTCGTTTTACAGAGACCGAGAAAGTTAAAGATGCTACTTGAGGTATTCAAGGATAGACCAACATATGCAGAGACTGAATTAAGTAAACTAAGAACTGTTCTTTCAAATTATATCGATGAGGTTGTTATAAGATAAATTATTATGAATGACCTTAAAATCATTGGTGGACGGATTGTAACGTTTCAGGATGGACCTGTAAGCGGGAGCTGTATGGATTCTCCCCTTGTTCTTGAAAATACAAATATAATAATAGATGATGGACATATTGTAGCAATTGATAGTGATGGACGTACAAGAGAGACCATTGATGCAAGTGAAAAACTAATTATACCAGGATTTATCGACTGTCACACTCACCTAGTGTTTGCTGGTTCAAGAGAGGATGAGTTTGAAAAGCGCTTAAGAGGGGCATCATATCAGAAGATTGCAAGCGAAGGAGGAGGAATACTTTCCACTGTCGAAGCAACAAGAAAAGCGGATAAAAAGACTTTAGTTGTATTAGCCAAAAAGAGATTAGACTATGCATTTTCCTGGGGTACTACTACGATTGAAATAAAATCAGGTTATGGACTCTCACAAGAGACAGAAATTAAGATGCTCGAGGTTATAAATGAACTTAGAGAAACCTCGTTACAGACAATAGTCCCTACATTTCTTGGAGCACATGAATTTCCCAGAGAAATAGGTAGAGAAGAATATATAGATATTATTATCAAGAAGATGATTCCCGAGGTTGTGAAAAGGGGACTTGCAAGGTTCATAGATGTATTCTGTGAAGAGGGTGTATATTCAAAGGATGAATCAACAAGAATTCTACTCGAAGGAGTAAAGCATGGATTACTTACAAGGATACATGCTGACGAGCTTGCCTCTTCTGGTGGGAGTGAAATTGCAAGTGATATTAAGGCAGTGACATGCGATCATCTCTCTTATCCCTCAGAGAAGGGGATAAATAGTATGAAGAAGGCAGGGACAATAGCTGTTTTACTACCAGCCACAACCCTGTTTCTGTCTGGTAAGCCAGCACCAGCAAAAAGGTTTATAGACGAAGGTATACCTTTTGCTATTGCCTCTGACTTTAACCCTGGAAGTTCTCCTGTTCTTGCAATGCCATTAGTGATAGGTCTTGCCTGCCTTTTATACAAGATTACTCCAGGAGAAGCACTTTGTGCATCGACGATAAACGCAGCATATGCAGTTGGTGAAGAAGATAGGGGGGGTATCGAAGAGGACAAAAAGGCAGATATACTTATATGTAATTGTAAAAACGAAAAAGAGATTCCATACTGGTTTGGATTTAATCTTATAGAATGTGTAATAAAGGACGGGAAATTCAAAAAATTACTTGACAATAAGTGAAAAATGTGCTATACTTTTACAAGAAAATTTAAAAAAGAAAGACCATAGACATAAGACAAGAGACCAGTGACCTTTATTTACAATCTTTTCTACCTGTCGATACAGAACCGTAGGGATTTGTAGACGGCGAAAGGGTTTAAGTATTATTTCAACTTATTGTGGCATCAGCAAGCTGATGCACTCCAATGGATTTAATACTATCTTTGCAATCCTTGATCCGCCACACCTGCCTGCCGCAAACAGGGATTTCACTGATAGGCACAGATTAAATTTATTTACTCTTTTCCATAGAGATTTATCTGTTTAATCTGTGGTTATATTTTTTAATATTTGAATTTTAATATTATATGAGGGGGTATTATGAGGAGGTATGCATTATTATTTATATGTTTGGTAATTGCCTCGTATAGTTTTGGGGCGATTACTGGAAAAATTCAAGGAAAACTCACTGACAAGGATACTGGTGAGCCTCTCCCCTTTGTTAATGTAATAATAGTGGGAACAACAATGGGGGCTGCTTCCAATTTAGATGGTGAGTATTATATTATAAATGTATCGGTCGGTACATACATTCTCTCTGCAAGTATGATGGGTTATAAGACTATGATAGTGGAAAATGTTAAGGTGTCTGCTGATATGACAACCAGAATGGATTTCAGGCTCGAACCAACGATTATCGAGGGTGAAGAAGTTGTTGTTACTGCTGAGAGACCCATTGTTCAAAGGGATGTTACATCTTCAATGAAGCGGTTTGAGACTGAGGACATACAGCGTATGCCTGTATCAGATTTTCAGGATATTGTTGCTGCCCAGGCTGGTGCAGTCGAGACAGAATCAGATCTGTCCGGTGGTCTACACATAAGGGGAGGTCGAACAGGAGAGGTTGCATATTATGTAGATGGTATATCTGTAAATGACCCTGCAACAAGGCAGGCGGGCATTAACATATCAAACAGGGCTATTCAGGAGATGCTTATACTATCAGGTGGATTTAACGCGGAGTATGGTGAGGCGATGTCTGGTCTTGTGAATATCGTGACAAGAGAAGGCGGCAAAAAATTTGGAGTTGATATAGAATATGGAACAGATGCATTATTTGATGATTATGATTATGGTTACAATGATCTAAACCTCTCAATGGGAGGTCCCGTTCCTTTACTCCAAAATGTAACCTATTTTATATCCGGTGAAGGCTATTTGAATGATACATATCTTCCAAACAATGATATAGATAGAATAAGCGGAACAGCGAAGCTTGCCTGGAAACCAACACCATATCTTAAGGCAGTATTGAATAGCAACTACTCCTATTCCGTATATCACCTATACAGTCATGCCTATTCAAGAGGTGACTGGCTCAGGGAGCAGCCAAAAAGAGAGAAGCAGAATATGCAGATTAATCTCCAGATTACTCATACACTTTCTCCTAATACATTTTACACTCTCAATATAGGTATGTTCGAAACGGAATACAAGGCAAGTTCTCAGGATGGGCGAGAATATAACGATTTCAGAGCTATAGGGAAGAGACTTCCTTGGGTCTCTATAGCAGTAGACTCAGGCTGGTTTGACCATGAGACAAGGGTCTGGGATGAAGAGTGGTCTGAGGAAAGGGCATGGATGTGGTATTATGAGAATATCGCTGATTATGGATACTGGGATGCTGCGTCAGGAGAGTGGTTCTGGACCGGGAATGATAGTCTGCAGAAGTTGGGACATGCGATTGAGGCATTGAATAATAGATATTATGAAGTGAATGAGTGGAGATTGACAGAAGACAGTAGTGATATATACTATCATGAATTCGACCTGGATTTATATCTTGAAGGTGTAAGAAGAATGCTTTCAGATACTACATTCAGCCAGGATAGTCTTGCCAACTTTATGCCGAGTGGAAATTTGTATTACATAAGATACAACCAGGATGAGTTTCGTCAATTTCGCTATTACTTCAGACCATGGTGGCATGAACATAAGACCTCACATTACACATTCGATGCATCTATTACATCCCAGATTAATAAATACAATCAGATAAAAGGGGGAGGATTTGTAAGGGTTCATGACCTCACCCTTACAGACGTGCAGTTTATCAATCGCAATCCATATACTGATAGTTATCATCAAAAGCCTATAACTTCTACAGTATATGTACAGGATAAACTTGAGTATGAAGACCTGACGATAAACGCTGGTGTGAGGTTTGATTACTTTGATCCAAAGTCAGACTTTTATATTAAGTTGGATTCGCTCGATGCAGGACAGGAAAAGGCTAAAGCAAAATATCAAGTTTCACCAAGGTTTGGTATATCTTTTGCAGTCACAGATAGAACCAAGTTATTTGCAAACTACGGACACTTCTTCCAGCCAGTAGCACTTCAGGATATATATCAGAACCTTGATGCTGATATAACATCGGGTCTTCCACTTTTAGGTAATCCGGACCTTCCTCCTGAAAAGACTATTGCATATGAGGTTGGTGTAGCACACGCCTTTACCCCTGATATGAGTGGAGAGATTACAGCCTATTTTAAGGACGTTGAAAACCTACTGTCCACACGCAATGTGTCCACATTCTGGAGGAAGAAGCTCGCTACATATACTATTTATAAATTAGAGGATTTTGCTACAATATCTGGTGTAGATTTAACCCTAACCAGGAGATTCGGACTCCTTTCTGGTTCAGTAACCTATTCATATCTGAATGCAAAGGGAACCGGGTCTTCAGGAAGGGAATTCTATTATAGATATCTGAATACGGACATACCACTTCCTAAAAGGGCATACCCGCTTGAGTTTGATGTAACTCATTCCGTGAAGGCAGCATTAAATTTCTATCTTCCACCTGTTTCTGAGATGGCAAAACGATTTACAGGTATTCCAGGATGGCTTGCCATTTTTTCTGATTTGAATGCCAATTTCCAGTTTTCCTATGCAACAGGTCCTCCTTATACACCCACAGACTTGAGAGGGACACCTCTTGAGCGTGGGTCAAAGAGGATACCGTCTTATACCAATCTTGACCTTAGGGTAGATAAGGGGTTCAAATTTGGAAATGTAAGGTATACAATATTCTTTGACATAAGAAATGTGTTTGATATAAAGAACATAGTTAATATACATCCCGAGACAGGCAAACCAGATGACGATGGTAATCCCCCAAAGTGGGACCTAATAAGATACCAGTCTTTGCTTGAGGGTGATCCCTATCTACGGCGTAAATATGCGGATGACAGAGAGCCTGATGAGTTAAACTATGAAGATTACTACAACTTATACCTTGCCGAATATGATAACTGGAAGACATACTGCGACAACCCATCAAACTACAGTGAACCTTTAAAAATAAGGGCAGGAATAAGTTTTGAATTTTAATTATATTAAGATGGGTAATCTCATTTAAGGAGTGATAGTTATAGACAAATGGGATTGCCACGCTCACTTTGTTCGCTCGCAATGACACACTACTTTCTGTCATTGCGAGAACTGATGAATATCAGGTCGAAGCAATCTCATATTGGGAAGGATTGATAATAAGTGATGAGATTGTTTAGCTAACGATTGAAATGACAGGAGTACTCTTGTCGGTTAGCAAGAGAGTTGGGAACATTATAAAATTTTTATAAAGAATAAATTTTATTTATGGCGAATAGGAGGAGATATGAATAGGAAAATATTATTGGCTATCGCAGTAATACTTATTCCCACAATACTGCTGGCTCTGCCGCCTGATAGTAAGTTGAATATGCAATTGAGAGAGCCATATAACCCTGGTGCTGGAACAAAGGGGGAGATTACATATAAACCCGCAGACTGGTGGATGATAGCATGGATTGGTATGGGTAATGTAACTGACTATATGATAAGCAATACATTGCAGGGAGGAGGTCCATTTGTCAGACCCCCTGACTGGGATTACTATGATGGCGGCTTCCCATTCTGGTCTCAGGATGTGTACCCTGATTTGAGGGGCCTGGCATGTGAATATCCTGCTGGTTCAAATCAATTTTATACCTATGCCTCTGGACTCTGGGTAAATGCACTATGTCCTGTAGTAGATGCTGGGGATACTACCTGGGTTCCCAAAAGCATTGAAACTGCCTATTCCTCTGACCTGGGTGCTATGAGTATCCCGGAGGTTGCGGATATTGGAGGAAATGACTATTCGTATTTGGGTTTATGTTTTTCAACTCAGCGCATAAGAAAGGGAACAGGCGAAGGCGATTTTCTATTTGCACAACCAGGTAGTGAGCCTAAGGACTACCAGGCATTGTGGCCGTTCGTGGATACACTTATAAATGCAAGGAGACCAGATTCATCAACTTGGGTAGACCCAGAAAATGGGGATGTAATATCTCTTGAGGATACCTATGCAGTTGCAGGTGATTATATACCAGCCGGGGATGCTACCACGATATGGATAAGGGATGCAGGTCCCTATGCAGGCACCCAGGTGGGAATAAGAATAGAGGAAAGAACATACTGCTGGAACTACCCATACAACGACGCATATTTCTTTATAAACTGGAAGATAAAAAATATGAATTCCTATCGTCTCAAGGATGTTTATGTTGCACACTTCATGGATAATGATATTGGTGCAGGAATTAATGAGACTGACCAGGGAGCATGGGATGATATGATGGGATTCGACCGGTTACTTAACCTTACATATTCATATGACTCTGATGGTTATGAGCCAGGCTGGACCACGAAGGCAGGATATGTTGGAGGGATAATGTGCGAGAGCCCTTATGACAGGGGTCTAACCGGAGTTCAAACCTGGCTGTATGGAGACCCTATAGATGAGGACCTTCAGGATGCAATGAGACATGATTATATGGCAAGGACATCATTTATGACATGGTCAGTTGCACAAGATATAAGGCAGCTTGCCTCAAGTGGACCATTTGATCTTGCTCCCTTTGGTGAACCCGGAGATGAGGTTGATTTTACTGTTGCTATAGTTGTAGGAGAAACACTCGATGAGTTAAGATATAGAGCACGATATGCACTCACACAGTTTGAGAATGGGTATCTTGGCTTTTCTCCTCCACCATCACCAAGCGTAGAAATAATACCTGCTGATGAGAGTGTATATTTGGCATGGGATACATCCCCTGAAAGCTACGTGTGTCCAATGAGTGGAGAATTAACATTTGAAGGATACAGGGTTTATAAAAGCTTGACAGGGGTTGCTGGAGATTGGGAAATCCTCGTAGATTATGACTTTATCGATTCGTATACAAAAGATACTGTTATGGTAAAATATCAAAAAGGAGTATCTAATGCTCAGATAGAGTTTCTTGAATTCATTGATGGTTTTGACCAACTGCTTACAACTACTGTATATACAATAGATTTTGACAGTGATAATCATTTTAGTGTATACAACGTTACAGAGATGATACTTTATCCTTATAGGGAATTAGCTGAGGAAAGCGGAGGTGGTTTCTGTATAAAGGAGAATATGGAGGCAGATGCTTATGAGACCAATCCGGGTTATATATCTGGAAGTGTAATATATATGGATGGGTTCTATGTATCCATAAGTGATGGAGAGTATGACCCCTCACAGCCAGGTGCAGATATAGACCCCAATGATGGTGACCAGTTTGTTATAAAGAGCTATATTGGTGATACACATGGAAACGAAGGTGGTTTAAAAAGGTACTATGTCGATGAAGACCTTATTAATGGAGTAAGATACTATTACTCTGTAAATTCATATTCCCGTCCAATTCCTTATCTGGCAGTAGAGGAGCTGGAGAGTGGTATGTCAGGTAAGAAATACTGGGCAATACCAAGAAAAGAGGCTGTGGATTATCAATTCCCGTCACAACCTAATATTGAGAGGACCGGTGGGTCCGGTGACATACGGTTTGAGGCATACATTGCAAATCCGAATGAGGTATTAGATGCACAGTATAAATTGAGATTTGGAACCAACAGCCCTGGAACAGATTCAGCAGATTTCTGGCAGTTGGTTAGAATGGATGGAGACAGTGAGATAATATTGGTAGACAGTAGCACATATATAGATCTTGAGGCAACCGAGGTTATTGAGGGTCTCTCATTCCAACTTGCCACAGTATTGCGACCAGAAATTGATAGGGAGAGAGTAATTGATGATGAGGAGACAGGATGGATTAAGGGGAATTCAGATTTTGATTTTGAATTTACTCCAGTCTCGAACCTTTCTGTAGAACCTCGTTATAATTATCATATTATCTTTTCTGATACTGGTAGTTACGATTTTGTTGGAAGGAAAGCTCCATTCGAGATCTGGAATTTAAATACTGGAGAGCCAACAGACTTCTTTTACACTGGTAATCCTAATTCGATCTATCCGGATCCCAATCCTATCTCTTTAAAGATTATCATTTCGTGGGATCCTAACCCAAGGGTATATATAACTATGGAAGCAATGCAAAAGGATTCTGCATTCTCATATCCTGAAACCGGAGATATTTATATTGTAAAGTTACTTATACGAAGTACAACTGAAGATGAATTTGCAGTACATACCACATCCAAAAAGCTCAAGACTTCATACTCTCTTGATAATATAAGTGTGGTCCCAAATCCATATTATGTATCAGCGGTCTGGGATGGACCATCAGAATACGAAAGGAAGATTTATTTTCAGGGACTACCTTCTGAATGTACCATAAGAATATTCAATGTTGCCGGACTCCTTTTAAGGGAGATTGAGCATGATGAGACAATAGCTACCTATTTTAGACCTGACATTATGGGTGACGAAAAGGAGCAGGGTGCTCACGCATGGGATTTGAAAACTAAAGGAGGTTATGAAGTTACAAGCGGACTCTATATATACCAGGTGATTACACCTGATGGCAAGGAAAAGGTTGGCAAATTTGCTGTAGTAAGATAAGGTAATAAATTAAATATCAAATATCAAAAATCAAATATAAAAGTAAAAAGTATTATGGATTTGAAAATCATCTTTATCATTGAGTTTAATCCCTAATTGGAAATTGGTAATTTGTAATTGATAATTTTCCTTTTCAACCTGTTCATTTAACATTTTTAACTGGGGGTACGATGAGAAGATATGTCGCTTTGATATTTGTTATTATGCCTTTGCTCATAATCATGGGATGCAAACAAAATGCTGTTCCTAAAGATCCATCCATCCCTTATGGAGTTGATAATGGTTGGGTAGACAGTACATATACATTCTACACTTCTACTACTGACCTCGATGGTGACGATGTCTCTTATCAAATTGATTGGGATGATGGTGAGCTATCAGGATGGAGTGATTTTATAACTGAAGGTAGTACTATCTATTTTTCCCATTCATGGACAACTCCAAATGCTTATGAAATAAAGGCAAAAGCGAAAGATATACACAATAAGGAATCTGAATGGTCCGGAACACGCACAGTTACGATTGCTACAAAGATGCCTCCGCCATCAATTCCTGCCATTTTGGATTCAACCTTTTCTCCAGGACTACCTGATACACTCCATTTTGGCAAATATAATGTATTTGCCGCTGTCTCCCAACCAGGTGTTACAGGAGATAGGATATCATGCCAGTTTTCTTGTAACGATTATCTTCGTGATTGGTCGGGTTTCCAGAGTGATACACTTTTTAAGGTAACATACACGCTTGGAGATACCGGGAACTATGTAATCCAGGCAAGAGCCAGGAATGAGTCAGGTGGAATATCGGATTGGTCACCATCTGATACTATATATGTTCAAAATAGACCACCCTTAAAACCTACAATTAACTCAGGACCTGATTCCGGGTTTGCATCGACGCCTTATGAATTTCAGGCAGAAGGACATGAGGATGATACAGACCCAGATGAACAGAAAAAGGCATTTCAATTTGCCTGGGGGAATGGGGATACAAGTGATTTCAGTCAGGATACTCTAAATTTCTATTCTGCTTCATATTCATATGCTGATACATCTGGAACATTCCAGGTAAGAGTAAGGACCAAGGACCGTTATGATGCTATGAGTGTATGGTCAAATTCCTGGGAGGTTAAAATTGTTAACCTTTATGAAGCGAATTTTGGTGAGGGAATCCAACCCACAGGTATTACCACAGATGGGATAAATATATATGTTGCCTATTTTAGTGAAGGTGTTGTAAGGAAGTTTGATATGTCAGGTGCTCCTGTTGCAGAATGGAATAGTTTCAGTTCACCAAGGGATGTTGGTGTTGACGATGGACATGTTTATGTGACCGAATGGGCGAGTCATCGTATATTGAAGCTGGATAAAAATAACGGAACAAGGGTAGACAGTTTTGGTAGTGTTGGAACACAGGATACCTGTCTGAAGTACCCCTGTGGTATAGTAATAGATGATGACTTTATCTATGTTACAGAGTTTGGAAATAACAGGATACACAAATTTACTAAGGCTGGTGGACATATCACAGTATGGGGAGAGAAGGGCTCTGAGGATGGGCAGTTTGAAAGGCCAACTGGCATAACCCAGGATAATACCGATAGGCTTTACATAACAGATACTCAGAACAGCAGGGTTCAGGTATTTACCAAGGATGGCGATTTCGTTGATGAGTGGGGTGAAACTGGAAACGTGGATGGACAATTCGTGGGGCTTCAGGGTATTTTCTGGTGCGAAAACAACCTCTACATAACAGATACTGACAATCACAGGATACAGGTGGTGAACGAAGTTGGAGAGTTTGTTACGAGATGGGGGATGCAGGGAGATGGGATGAGTCAACTTATGAGTCCCCATAATCTTATGGTTTACGCTGATAAAGTCTATGTAACAGATACAGTAAATGACCTTGTTAAGGTTTTTTCAAAACCATTTTAAACTACCTCACATTGAGAGACGTCCTATAAAGATCAGGATGTCTGATTACATTGATTAGAATTAGATTTCACAGATGAAGGATAGAGATCCACTTACAGAACGAATAATAGCTTGCTGTTTTAAGGTTCACAGAGAATTAGAACTTGGGTTTAATGAAAAGATATACCATAATGCATTAAAATTAGCACTTACTCAAGAGGGATTATTAGTTATCCGTTAGCTAACGGATTGGTAATAAAAGTTGTCAAGTAAAGAGATTTATATTTTAATCTGAGTAATCAGGTATAATGAACATTATACCAGGAGGAGGTTATGAAAAAAATATCCATAATAATCGTTTTAATACTGACTGTGAATGTGCCGTATCTATTTGGTGTACAGCTTGGTGGAGCAGGTGCTTCCTTTCTGACGATTGGGGGCGGAGCAAGACCCGTTGCCCTTGGTGGTGCATATTCAGCGATAGGTGAGGGGATCCAGAGCATATACTGGAATCCTGCTGGGGTGGCAAATTTAGGAACCATGTCTATAAATTTAACACACACCAGAGCCTTCGCAGAAACAAGTCTTGAGAATCTTGCCGCGGTGTTTCCAGTTGCTAGTGGAGCTGTGGGGATTGGGATAGAAGCATTCCTTTCAGGGGACATTGAGGAAACTACCGCAGAAGAACCCGAGGGCACAGGATATACATTTTCCTGTAATGACTATGTCCTTGGAATCACTTATGCAAGAATGATGACAGATAAGTTCTCTCTGGGTATTACAGTAAAGGGCATAAATCAGAATTTGGCAGAAGTTTCTGCTTTTGGGCTTGCCTTTGATATTGGAGGTGTTTACAACACAGGTGTGTATAACATTCGTTTTGGATTTGTAATGAGAAACTTCGGACCAGATATGCACTACACAGGTGATGCACTTATTGTCGACCTTGAGAATGAAGATAGAGACAGGGGAGAGAGGGCAACTGTAATATCGCAGCCTTATCCTCTTCCAATGACTTTTCAGGGAGGGTTCGCAGCAGATATTTATTCAAGTCCTGGTTCAAGGGTAACGCTTTCAGGAGATATAATACACCTATCAGACCAGTTTGCCACCTTTGGAGTCGGACTGGAATATTCTCTTTTTGACTCTTATTTCTTAAGGGCTGGCTATACTGAAAAGAATTCAAGAGGATTTACAGTTGGTGCAGGATTCCGTCTGGCACAGGCGACGTTGGACTACTGTTATGAGGACCATAAATATATGGCAGGAGAACTTCATCGTGTATCTCTGTCGTTTGGAATGTAACAAGATAAATTAAAAATTAAAATGTAAATATTAAAATTACATATAAAATTGCAAAAATTATAAACACGAATGTCACATATGTAACAGACAGCTATGAACAAGAAAAATTTAAATCATAATTACTGACTTCCCTTCCTACCGTCAGGAAAGCGTGGATACAATTTATTCAATACCGCTTCTTTAATCTAAACTGAAATGAATTGTCTCCTGTTTTATGTCTTTTGTCTCTAAATTTTGTTTTCATTTTTGCATTTTGATATTTCATTTTTGATTTTCTATAGAAAGGGGGGTTTATGAAGGGTAGAAAAATGGTATGCTGTATGGGCATTTTGCTCATAGCATCAGTTGCTTTCGGGGCAAATATAATGGAGACCCCGAGGAGCAGTACTATAGGTAAGGCAGTGATGCAGGTCGATAACAGGGATGTCCCGAATGAAACAAGTAATTATTCCCATGTTGTTGGCAGTATATATTATGGTTTTCCCAAGGTTGCTGTTGGGGAGATAGATACCATCGGTTCAACTACCTATGACTGGCAGTACAATGGTCCAAGTCTTAGCAGGATAGCATTTGACCCTGATAATAGTTATGTCCATTTAATATGGACATGGTCGGATTCTACTTCCCCTTTATTCCCTGATAGACAGGTGTATTACAACTGCTATGATCCTGCTTTTGGATGGTTATTCGGTCAGGGTATGAATGGTGGAACAGCATGCCAGGCAACCCGTTCAGGATTTGCGACAATCGATCTGCTCTCTGACGGACGGGCAGTAGTTGCCCTACATAGAGGGACTGGACCCACTACTGCTGTAGGTGTGGATTATCTTGCTGGACTTGGAGTATTTAATTTTGTTCAGCTATCACCAGACAATGTGATATGGCCGAGGGTCGGAGTTACAGGAAATGATTCGATTGCGGTTGTCGCACAGCATGGCGATAGTGATGAGGTCTATTCTGCATATTCAACAAACTCAGGAGTTACCTGGTCTGACCTCATATATTATGGTGCTTCAAGAAGTGGACAGAACTTATTTACTTCAGGAGTTAGTGACCAGGCGTGTATGATGTGGACGAATGATTTTCAGGAACCCACTTTCAACTCCCATCTAGTATTTGCTATATCAAGCGATGGTGGTCAATCCTGGGGAAGGGATACAGATGTAATGGATGCCATACCATCTCCTTCAGGAAATACATACGAGTGGTATATGTGCAGGCACTCTGATTTTGGAGGATGGGGAATGTTTGACAGCGATGACAATCTCCATATAGTTTTCAGTGCAAGTTTCGGAACAAGAACAGGACCTGGATATTATTTCCCATTTCTGCGTAATACTATCTGGCACTATTCTTCTGATAAGGCTGCTGTTTCACTCATTGCATTCTCATCCCCTTCTGAATATCCTGAAGGTGTAGGAACTCTTAATGCCTATGGTAACACTCATCTTGCTGACAAGCCATCTCTTGGTGAAGATGAGAATGGTAATCTTTACTGTGTGTGGCAGGAGTTTCCACCAGAGCACTGGGATTTGATAACTGCTTATCCTGCAGATGCTGAGATATATGCGTCAAGGTCAATGGATGATGGTTCAACCTGGGGACCACCGGTTAACCTTACTATGACAGAATCACTTGTGGAGGTATATCCCAGTCTTGCCAAAGCTGTTAATGATACGCTTCATATAATATATATGCACGACCTTGGTCTTGGAAGTTATGTTCAGGACGAGGGACCCAGGACTGATAATCCTTATATCTATCATAAGGTTCCGATTGTCCCAGGAGATATAGAGGTTGTGTCAATAGATGACCCACCTCACTACCCTGATACAACATCATATAGTGGTGAGACTTACAGCCCCAGTGTAACGTATCATAACAAAGGTGCAGAGACGACAACATTCCAGGCAAGGTTTGAGATAGAGAGTCCAAGTTATTATTCTGCTTTAAATGAAGATCAGGACACGGTTATGCTTCGTAATGGATTTTACTATGATATTGTTGAGTTAACGCTTGGTCCTGGTGCAACAGAACAGGTTGTATTTGACCCCTTCTATCTTGACCCTGATGTTCTTACAGATCCTGTTTCAGGATTCAAGGCAATTTTGTATTATTATGGAATGGCATGTCTTCTTGGTGATACGGACCCTACAGATAACAAGATTGTTGATTCATGTAAAGTGGATACAATCTGGATTGAGGGAATTGAAGAGTCAGAGAATGGTCTTGCATTTGCCGTTGATATATCACCAAATCCATCGATGGGTGGAACCAGGATAAGTTATACCCTGCCAAAGGATGGTGCTGTGAGTATTAAGGTTTTTGATGGTGCCGGAAGGCTTATAAGGCATTTTGATGATAATACGAAAGCTGGGACACATACATTCGAGTGGAATGGAAGGGATATAGACGGACGCGCGGTTCCATCTGGTGTATATTTTGTAAAGGTTACAAGTGATGATAGAGAGATAGGTAGGAGACTGATACTCATAAGGTAGCTTAGAAAATTAGGGGGAGGGGATTATCCCCTCCCCTTTTTTAATTAAGGTAGATTAAAGAATTCCTCAACTAATTTACTCCTCTTATTACAGTAATTTTTAAAATGTCTATTTTAGAACCACAGGGGACACAGAAGAATCAATTCACAATTATCAATTAGCGATGCAAAATTAGACGTTGTCCTAAAGTGTTGTGATGACTAACTAGGGGGCAACTGTCATTGCAAGTTTCTATGGAACTGGCAATCTTATCTACTCAATCTGTCATTGCGAGTGAATAAAATGAACGTGGCAATCTCATATATGATATAATTCAGCAAAAAGCGATTGCTTCATCCTTACGGATTCGCAATGACAGAAAAGACTCGTATCACGTAACTTTGGGGATATTCCCCAAAATTATATATTTATTAAAATTATTATAAACTGATAACTGCTAACTTGACATTTTGCATTGTTTCTTTGTCTCTGTGGTTCCCCTGTTAAATAAAAAACCAGAAGTGATTAATTATACTTTGTCTTGTAACTATTTAACAGGGTAAATCTTTGGTTTTTTGTATTACTTATCAAGTGACAGGAGGTAGATATGTTCTTTAGTTCTATATTATGTGCAATTATACTGCCACTAACAAACATTGATTGGGTACCAGGTGAGGTTATTGTTCGTTTTGGCAATACCTTATCTGAGAGTTTTCATGGGATATTTGTTCTGCCATACTCACTTAATAGCGTAAGGGCTGAATATGATGTCTACAGTGTCGAGCTGCTCCTGCAGGATAAAATGGATGAGCTTGATATAGAGTATGGTTTTGATAGAACCTATATCCTGCGGTTTGACGAGGTACACGATGTGGAGGATTTTATCGATGCAGTGTTACTTTCAGGAGATGTTGAAATTGCAGAACCAAACTATCTCTATAAACTATGCCTTAACCCGAATGATTCATTATTTACCTCTCAATGGCATCTACCGGATATAAAATGTCCTCAAGGGTGGGACATTCAGACAGGGGACCATGATATAGTTATTGGTGTTATTGATGCCGGTCTTGATACAGCCCATCCTGACCTAAACGCAAATCTCTGGAGAAATCCTGATGAGGTTTTGGATGGTTCAGATACCGATGGAAATGGTTATATAGATGATATCGTTGGATGGGACTGGACAGACAGTGATAATGACCCTACTCCTACCTACTTCGGTTTCCCGAGTTGGCCTCATGATGAGGACCACGGTACATGGTGTAATGGTATTGTAAATGCAGTTACAGACAATAATATCGGTATTTCAGGTGTAGCCTTTAATGTTCGTATGATGGGATTTAGATGTACTGCCAGCGGGAGCCCTGGTTTGATAAATACAACTGCTGCTGTGAGTGCAATGCACTATGCGAGACTTAATGGTGCTCATATTATCTCCTGCTCATGGGGAGGAGGTGGTTCCAGCTCTTATGTAGATAATGCAATACAACTGGCTCATTTTGCAGGGCTTGTTATATGTGCTGCAGCAGGGAATGATAATTCTGAGGCACTCCATTATCCTTCTGCATATGACAATGTTATTGCTGTTGGAGGGACTGACCACAATAACCATAAGTGGACATGGGGACCAACATCTGGCTCAAATTTCGGAACCTGGGTGGATGTTTGCGCACCTGGTGTAGATGTTTATGGATGTGACCCTGATCCAGATGGTCAGGGTGAGGAATTCTACGAATCAGCAGCAGGTACGTCTGGCTCTTGTCCTCAAGTTGCAGGTCTTGCAGCACTAATATTCTCAAGGTATCCGGATTCCTTAAATACATTTGTCGAAAATACCATATTTGAGACATGTGACCCTATAGATGATTCGCTTTTTGATGAGGGAAAACTGGGATATGGTAAGATAAACGTATTCAAGGCAGTTGGGATGCGTGATTACTGCTGGCCTGTTTTGTGTGATTTTAATGTGAGTGATTCCTTAGAAGGAAACAACAATGGGCGTCCAGAACCAGGTGATACATGCAGACTCACAATATCAATAACGAATGAGTACCCATGGAGCAATGCAGATGACCTGGAGGTGATGATTGGATGTCTGGATGAAAAAGGTGTGGTAAGTTTTATAGACTCAACTGCAATATTCCGCGACTTGATTGCAGGTGATACCGTAGAGAATACAAGCGATGAGATTGTATTTGAGGTTCTCGATACTGATCCAGTATGGGTGGAATTCACTATTTCTTATGTTAATGCTACACCATCTCCTTATCCAGAAAGTGATAAATTCGAGTTTTTAATAGGATTTCCTCTTCTGTTGGTTAATGATGACCAGGGTGGGGGTTATGGAGAGACATATAGAAAAACACTTGATACCTTGCATATTGTATATGAAAACTGGAATAATCAGGAGAGTGGAGAGCCTGGCACAAGACTCCTCAATTACCCTGCGGTTGTCTGGTTTACAGGGGATGATAGCACAAGTACACTTACAGAGTTTGAGAGAAATTCACTCACCAATTACCTTACAGCAGGTGGCAAGTTGTTCCTTAGCGGACAGAATATTGCCCAGGATATTACAGGGGAATCGTTTTTGTCGGATTACCTTAAGTGTAGTTTTTTAAATCCTGCAGTTTCTGGTAACATGGTTGAAGGTAGAGATGGTGATGAGGTTGGTGATGGTCTTAGTATCCTAACCTCTTTGAATCAAACCTCAAGAGATGAGATAGCTCCCTTGAGTAGTGCAGACACAGTACTTTTATATAACGATTCAACCTGTGCAGGTATAAAATACCAGGAAGGAGACAGAAAGGTTGTATTCTTTTCATGGGGACTTGAGGGGGTAATTGACCACTATGCCTATTCGTCAAAGGCAGAGATTATGGAAAAGGTGATAAACTGGCTTGATTCAACCATGGTCGGTGTTGAAGAGATACCTGTAGTTACAGACTTTAGTCTGCGTCTCTATCCAAATCCTGCAGCATTGAAGGTGACGTTCCTTCTTCCAGCAGGGCAAGGCTTTAGCCTTGCATCAGTAAAAATATACGATATTTCTGGGAGACAGGTCGACTCCTTCAGTCTTCAAGATGGAAAATATGATTATGATGTCAGAGGTCTCTCTCCTGGTGTGTATTTCTACAGGATAGAGGAAAAAAATACGAGAACAGGTAAGTTTGTGGTGATAAAATGAGATTAAATTATATTTTGCGTTTTATATTCTTTTGACTTAAAAGGTGTAATAATATGAAATACATTGCAATGATATTGAGCTCGCTGATAGCGAGCTCAGTCTATTCTATGCCGCTTAATCCTGGTCTTATTGAGGAGTTGAGAGATGAGGGAAGGCTTAGTGAGATGATAGGTGTCTATCAGGATGCAAGGGATAGGGGGGTAAACCAGCCAAATACGAATGCACCTGAGTGGGATTTTACTAAGGGTAAGGTTGACCAACCTGTTCTGGTTCTTCTTGCCGATTTCTCAGATAATGAGGCAGATACATTCAGCTATCCAACGTCCCATTACGAGGATATGCTCTTCTCTTTAGGTACATATCCAACAGGAAGTTTGAGAGATTATTATCTTGAGAATTCATACGGACAACTGGAAATAACAGGGACAGTCTCTATTTGGTTTCGTATGCCTCAACCTTATACATACTATGTGGACGGGCAGCATGGTTTTGGCTCATATCCTCATAATGTTCAGAGACTTGTTGAGGATGTAGTATTGGCAGCAGACCCATTGATTGACTTTTCACTGTTTGATACAGACGGGGATTCTTATGTTGATGCACTTGCCGTTGTTCATGCAGGACCTGGTGCAGAGTGGACAGGGAATCCCAATGATATATGGTCTCATATGTGGGTAACCCATTATCCCATACTCGTTGATGGAGTGTGGGTCTTTGCATACTCCATGGATCCAGAATCTGGTAAGATAGGTGTGTTTGGTCATGAGCTTGGACATGTGTTTGGACTTCCTGATTTATATGATACGGATGGTTCTTCCGAGGGTCTTGGAAACTGGTCTATGATGGCTGGTGGCTCCTGGGGTGGAGGAGGAGCAAAGCCTTCTCATTTTGACCCATGGTGTAAAAAGGAATTGGGATTTATTACTCCTGAAGTTATATCAACATACCTCCCTTCAGAGGTAATTCCAGCAGTAGAATTCACTCCTTGTGTATATAAACTATGGACTGAGGGAACAGGTTCAAACGAGTATTTCTTTGTAGAGAATCGACAAAAGATTGGGTTCGACCTCTACCTTCCTGGAAGTGGAATTCTCATATATCATATAGATGAATATCAACCAAACAATAACAATGAGTATCACTATAAGGTTGCCCTTGAACAGGCGGATGGGATGTATCACCTTGAGAATAACGCAAACCGCGGTGACGGAGGAGACCCATTTCCTGGTACTACGGATAACCGCCTGTTCGATGCTACTACCAATCCCAGTTCACAGGGCTATGATGGGGAGGAGACATATGTTTCGGTATCGGAGATATCTGATTCAGATTCTCTTATGACCGCAACACTTGCTGTCATACTCTTCAGACCCAACCTTAAGATATTAGACTACGTTGTTGATGACTCTCATGGAACAGGAAATAATGATGGAAGGGCTGACCCTGGTGAGGATGTTGGACTGATTTTAGAGGTTGAGAACCGTGGGCTTGATGCAGATAGTGTTTATGGTTTGCTTTCCACCTCAAGTCCTTTTATCAACATTACAGTTGATTCTATAGGATTCCCACAAATACCATATGGCGATACAGTGTCTTGTAACCCGTTTGAATTTTCTGTATTACCTGAGAGCGAAAATCACCTTGCAGAATTCTTTCTGGAGTTTCATGCACAGAGTAATTATTCTAAAGTAGATACCCTCTTTCTTATGATAGGTAGACCTCCGATTTTATTGGTTGATGATGACGAGGGGAAAAATTATGAAGATTTTTATGAGTCAACACTAACATCTCTTTGCTTTTTATACGACAGATGGGATGTTTTAAGGGATGGAGAGCCAACAGATGTTGGGCTTTACCCGGTATTGATATGGTTTACTGGTGATGATTCTACAAATACACTAACTCCTTCTGATATTTCTAAGATTTCAGATTATCTCGATGGAGAAGGAGATTTACTGCTGACAGGTCAGGGAATAGGTGATGATATAGGTGGTACAGATTTTTATTCAGATTATTTAAGGGCATCTTATAATGGAGATATGCCTGGAAGCTATCTGGTGCACGGAGTCCCTGGTGATGTAATTGGAGATAGTCTTGAATTAATTCTGGCTGGAGGGGATGGTGCAGGAAATCAGGTATCTCAGGATGCAGTATCACCACTTGTAGACGCACACAAGTGTTTTAATTATTCGGGTGATATATCTGCGGGTATCAGGTTTGACTCTGGTGTGTTCAAGGTTGTTTACTTTGGTTTTGGATTTGAGGGTATAAATAACACACATATTCTATATTCTGATAGGGAGGATGTTCTTAAAAGGATTCTGTCCTGGTTTGGATTAGAGGTAGGAGTAGAGGAGGAGATAGATTTTCAATTGTCGATTTTAGATTTTAGATTGGAAATTTATCCAAATCCATTCAGCATAAAAACAGTTATCAGTTATACGTTATTCGTTAATGGTAAAAACACTTCACGCCTTACGCCCTACGCCTTACGCATCTATAACCTTTCCGGTCGCCTTGTCCGTACTATCCCTCTTAATCTGTGTAATCCCAATAAATCTGTGCAATCTGTGTCTTGGGATGGTAGAGATAAAAACGGCAGTTCTGTGCCAGCTGGAGTGTATTTTGTACGTTTGAATATAAATGGAGAAGATGTGGAAAGTAGTAAGATGGTTAAGATAGGGAGGTGGTGAGATGGGGAGGTAGAGAAGAGGGAAGAGTGTAGAGCGTATAGAGCAAGGCGTAAAGCGAGAAATTGTAGGAGCGACTTCCCAGTCGCGATAAGAAAAAAAGGAAGAGTGTGGAGCGTATGGAGTGTAAAGTATGAAAGAGGGAAATGTTAAAAGGCAAATGTCAAATATAAAATGTAGATAATAAGTTGGAGACCCAAGAGACAATAACTGGAGTGACAGTCTTCAAACTGTTAAATGCTACAAAAGATGAGATTGCCACGTTCCAATTGTCATCGGAACTCGCAATGACAGAATCCAAGTTGTCTTCTGTCGGAAATTTTATTAGTAATTAAATTATTTAAAAAAGGCTACCCCGTGCCAGGACAGGGCAGCCTTTTTGTTTTAATTCATATTCTGTCTTATTTCAACATGGTGATTTTTCCTGTTCTCTTATAATTACCCGCCTCTAAAGTGTAGAAATACACACCGGATGCAACTCTATTTCCATTTTCATCAATTCCATTCCACACAAAGGAATAAGTACCAGCACTTCTATCAGATACCGTGCTTTTAACAAGTCTTCCTGTAATGGCGTATATATAGAGTTTTACATTTGACTTAGTCGGTATAGAGTAGTTGATAATAACAGTTCCTTTTGTAGGATTGGGTGCAACATTGACTGTGAATCTGATATCTACAGGAATATCATCGATACCAGTGAGGAGGTGACTGATGATTCTGGAAAGAAGTTCAGTTTGTGTATTTGGAAATGTGCCGTCAATAATACCAGCAAATTCACCTGAGAAGCCAAATGTACATCCACCATAAGTATTTACATAATAGTGGGCTACATATTGACCACTCTGATTCGTAAAGGCGAGTGTAGCGTCACCCTCTGTGCCGAATATATCGGAATACTGGGAGAAGTCTGCGTTAAATGAGAAACTCATATCCTCACACATACTTCCTGCAACACCATTTAGAGCGGATATTGAACCTGAACCATCTCCAATAGCATCTGAACCGAAGAATGTATTGAAATCATGCCCGCCGTGGTCCGGGTCATAGAACCATACGTCTCCCCCCTCCATGTACATATTGCTGCCAGAGGTAAGATAGGATTCGAGAGCCAATGCATCTGAACCTCCATCTGCTATCAAATGTGTACTTGGATACTGTCCACAACATACAAAAATACTGGTATAGTTCGATAGGAATTGTATATATGAGGTCAATGAAGTTGTATAGTCACCGCTTAGTCTCAACCCGCTGAGTATGGTATGTATTACCGGTCCACTGGAATTATCAGGGTCAGGGTCCCAGATAAGATAATCACCACCAGGAACACCTGAGTGTATGGTCATATCCATGCTGTCATTTGAAGGAATCTGGTCCTGTGCGAATTCTGTCCACATGTAAAGATGGTATGCAGAACCCTGAGGACCAGGTGTCCAGTCCCTGAATACTACAATCTCCTGTCTACCAGGGTCAAGGTCGACTATAAGGACTGTGTCTCCATAGACTGTTGAACCAGACGAATCTATCCTGCATATAACATCAAAAACATTTGCTGTGGAATCACCGAAGTTCTCAATAGTTGCCTGCGGTGCTATGGCTACTTCCGGGTCAACAAAATCTGATGGAGAATCAATAGAAACCATTCCAACATCGAAGTATATAACCGAGGTAACAAACGCCTTTATCATATACTCATTACCATCCACATTCCAGCTTCCTCCTGAATACCCCCAGGATTCACCAGCAAACGGGGCTGTCTGGTCTTCTGATAATCCTGGACAGTTAGGGTAATTACCAGACTGAATATAGGCTACATAGAATGTACCATCGTCTATAATGAGCCTGCCCTGAACAGGAATGTGGTTATATATTCCTCTTGTAATGGTTATAACTCCAGAGTTATAAAGTTCTGTTCCAGGTTTTCCGTCAGGACCATTGTCATCAAAGATTTTAGCTATCATCTGATTTCCACCAGGGGAAGGCCAGCTTGATTCCCATATATGATACCCAATAGAGTCTATCCTGGAGGGATAGAACGGAGCATCGAGCCTCTGTGCCCAACCATTGCTACCAGTAGTCCATGCCCAGGCATTATCTGCAGTTCCATCATCATAAGATACCCAACCAGGTGGTGTAAGACCATAGAGTTCAAACTCCATTTTATCATTTGAAGGGAGCATATCCTCAGGAAGTACTGTCTCGACAGATAGTATATAATCTCCGTCTTCTGGTAATGAGAACTGTGCAAAAAATGTGTCAATAGTTGCTCCAGGGTCAAGAGAAACAACTACGATAGTGTCAGCAAATGTAGTGGATACTCCTCTTTTCACCGTGCATATCACATCAAAGTTTGTTTCCTGTAATGTTCCATTGTTCTTGATAGTTGTAGATGGAATTGATGGAGAACCTGTGTTCATAAAGTGACCCTCAGCATTCTCCAATCCTATGCAGGCAAGGTCATGAACATCACCAGAGTAACTAACAACTGCCCTTATCATAAGGTCTCCAAATGCAGAAAGTGAGTACCATGAACCATCAATGTATGCATTACTCCTATCTCCTCCTTCTACATCAGTCAACGAGGCAGGACCCGCTGTAGGGTCACCATTTACATCACCTCCAGGAACCCAGTATCCTATATGGAAATCACTGCGTGGAACCTCAGCAGTTATTGGAGTATACTGCCACGCAACACTTGGAGTCTGGAATATAATTGGGCCTCCAATTATGTTTCCAGGAAGACCGCCATTGTCATCCCATACCCAGAGAGTACAGGGAGTTGTAATATTATTGGAATTATAGACCATTGTGAGTGCACCAACTACACTACAGGCTGAGGCAGGTGTGAATCTCACTGCCCAGAGGGCACTCGAGTCAGAAAAGTAGGATGTGGCATCCCCGTCATCATAACATAACGTATCTATCACACCTCTATCAATATATGTGACTTTATCAACATATGTGGGGTTTACAACGTTTCCCTTGAGTATCTCTATGCTATTTAGATGCCCGCTCCAAGCATATCCTGCTATGAATAGACCGAGCATCAATATTACACCTATTTTTCTCATATCACCTCCTATAATAATAAATAAAATAATTTACTAATCTTTTTGATTATTTAAACCACAGACCTGCCTGATGGTAGACAGAGCAGGCAGGTATGGGTTCTTTCAGATAAATAACTTCTTTTACCTTACTACGACAAGCCGTTGTGAGAAAGACATCCTACCAAGGTCAAACTTGGCAAAGTATACACCTGAGGGTATTTTTGAGCCATGAGTATCAAGACAGTTCCATCTGATGTTGTATATTCCTTTCTCATTTTTCCCTTCATATAGGGTGTTTACTTCTCTACCCGTAATGTCATAAATTTTTATACTTACAGGTGAAGCTTCTGGTAATTGGAACCTGAAGACTGTGTAGTCTATTACCGGATTAGGCAGACATGAGACCGCGAACTTCTTTGGACCTGTTTGAACTTCCTCTATGCCTGTTAAGAAAAACTCATAAATCCTTCTCAATACCTCCTGTTTCGTGCTTGGGAAATCGCCATCTACAAGTCCAGCAAGCTCCACTGAGAAACCAAATGTCCTTGAGTTGAGTGTGGGATTTACATAATACCATCCTATACTATCACCGCCTTCGTCCAGGAAACCGATAGTACATCCTTTTGATGCAACTCTATCTGAGTATCTCGATTCTCCAGAATACGTAAAGCTCATCCCCTCAAAGAGCGAACCTGCAGCACCTGTAACAGATGAAACAGGAGCTGTACTGCCATCCGATATAGCCGTATCACCAAAATAAGAATTGAAGTCAAACCCGCCGTGTGTTGGATCATACCACCATACATCTCCACCCTCGATATATAATTTCCCACCATTACTTATATAGTTCAGGAGAGAATCTGCCTCAATACTTCCATCTGCGATCTGATAGACATTAGGATACTGTCCACAGCACACATAGATAGTCACATATTCAGACAGGAAGCCGATTATATCTAATATATTATGTGTATAGTAACCGGCATAACCCAAACCTTCGAGGAGAGAATCTATAACAGGTCCACTCGAGTGATTGGGGTCAGGGTCCCACACGAGATAATCACCTCCTGCAACCATGGTTGTTTGGAAGAGGGTGTCGTTGGATGTATTTCCATCACCTGCAATGTAAACCCATGAGGTAATCGTATATTGACATCCAGCACCAGCAGAAGTCCAGACAGGGAAATCTATATCTCTTGATGAATTCGGTTCGAGGTCATTTACTGACATTTCTTCATCATAAACTAAAGAACCGAGTGAATCTATAATAAGATGAGCACTGAAAGATATGGTATTAAGTCCTGCATTTCCCACAGTAATCTGAGGAGTAATTACCTCACCTATGTCTACAACCTCCCCGGGAGAGTTTATTGATATCAATTTTGCATCGACATTGAAGGGCACATCCATATAAGCCCTTATCATCCAGTCGTATAGTTGTGTAACATCAGGGTCCCATTTATCTGAGGAGGCAGTATAATCCCATGCCTGTCTTGAAAATGGAGGTGTATCATCGCATGAAAGCGCCGGGCAGAAAGGGTTATCTGCATACTGCACATAGGCTACATAGAATGAACCATCTTCTATTAATACTCCCCTGCTGTCTAACTCCACGTAGTTCCAGGCATCCCTTATCACTGTGCCGAGTAGCGTGTCTATATATAGTATAGTTCCAGGAGAGCCATCTATTCCATTATCATCCAATACCCACACAATCATATCGTTTCCTCCTGGATCTGGCCAGTCCTCTCCCCAGATATAGTAGCTTACCTCGTTGATTCTGGCAGGATATTCTGGAGGTGTAAACTTATTAGCCCATGCATTTCCCGCATAGTGGTAAGCCCAGGCATTATCCGCCCATCCATCATCATAGGAAAGGTAACCAGGAATGTTAATTACCTGCAGTTCTACATTACTACTGTCATTAGCTACAGCCATGTCTCCATCAAGTACGATGTATCCATAACCTGTATATGTACCGGCTACCTGTGGGACCCAGGAAGATGGCATATCCACGGTGTCCACTTCTCCTGGTTCTAGTGTGGTTATCGATACAGAATCACTATATACAATATTTTTTGAACCATCATCAATTTTGCAAAAGGTTTGGAAGTGAGCAGCCGTCTGATTGCCAAGATTTTTAATTTGAACCCAGGGATAGAGGGTACCATCAGGAGTTAGGAACATTCCTCTGCTTTCTTCATTGATTACGGCAATAGTACTTACATCCTTGACAGAAGAACCTGTAATAGGAGGTATAAACTTGATTGCGAGATTCTCTTCATACATATTATCAGCAGGAGAATTGTCCCAGAGATACTGTAATCCGATGTTACCGGATGAGTTTTCGATACCAATTGCAGTCTTTGGAGGATCATCTATAATGCACATAAATGTTCCCAGTTGTGGACCATATTGAAATATTATACAACTGTCTTCTTTTGTGAGAATTAATTGAAAGGTATGGGAGCCATAATAGTTTAAAGAATCGTTCCATTCTGGAACCTCTATCCATGATACAATAAAGGTATCAACATTATTTGACCAGTAGTAGGCACTACCTCCACCATCTGAACCAAATATAAGGTCTCCACCAAGAGGAACGACTATGTCATTAGGTCTTGTAGGCGATGGTATTTGAGTGGTGTATCCCATACTTGGCCAGACATGGTAGAGTACGTTATCACTAAACGACATTGCACCGTTTGTAGAGAAATAGAACTGGTTTACCTTATACCAGTAGTATGGGAACTCAAAACCTATAGGAAATGGACCCCTTATCTCATCGTCATCAAGGTCCACAAACTCGGTTCCTATCGTTTGTTATATCTATCCAGTTGAATTCAGGACCTCCTGCTTCATCTGAATCAATCCATGTATATCCATAATCATCTGGACCCCCGGTAGATTTATATTCAAAAGCCACTGGGGATTTTGAGGGATACACAGATTGGGTATTAATCTTACCGTATAGACCAATTGCAAGAGAAAGGGTTACAAGGAATATTCCCCATTTCATAAGAACCTCCTTTATAATATGATAAAAAATAGATTTTCAATTATACACTAAATTTTTATTTTTGTCAAGTTTTTTAAACCTGTTTGTCTATAATAAACTATTTAAAATAGTATTATTTTCTTCCAATCTCTTCTACCTATTCTCTTTATAGTGCAGAAGTATATACCTGATGGAACTCTATTTCCTGATTTATCTTTCCTATTCCAAATAAATTTAAGACCATCACCTTCTCCAGAACTTCCTTTAATTTGTTTTATAAATCTACCGGAAAGGTCATAGATAGAAACGGATATCTTCTCTCTTCCCTCTTCTATTTCAATAACTACTCTTTCCCTTGCAGGATTCGGATATACAATCAATCGAAGTTCGGGGGAAATTGAATCGAAATTATTTTCGGTAATTTGTGACTCACCCTCTATTAAAAATGGTTCGTATAGATACCTTCCATGCTTGTCTATAATCGTTACTGAATCAGGGAAAACTATGTCTCCAATACATACAGTCGGAGTATCATTTTGTGGATGGAATACAATTACCAATGATGTACTATCTATGTTCCAGATTGTCTGACATGGAAACCACGTGTGGAAGTCAGAAAGACTTAAGACATCATCTATAGTATTAGAGCTTAATTCACCTGTGAGTGCTACCCTTCTATTGAAATCTATTCTAACGAAGTCGCCATCCTCTATTTCTTCTTCCGGGAAAAGGCCATTGGTTGCACAGGCTGTAGCAGTAAGCCTTCCACCAAGATTACCTGTTATAATAGACAATGAACAGCATGGGTTTCCATGCCTGTCCTTTAAAATCTCACCGTTTGGATATATTGTATCCCCGATAGAGATAGTTGAGCCATTCTTCAGGATAATCTTTAAATCAAGTTGTCTCTGGATGGCTGTGTCAATTTCTCCCCATGTATGAGAGGATGAGAGTTTTAGGATGCTATCAAGATACTCAAATACCACGTCCTCCATAATCTCACTGAATGTAATTATTACGCTATCTCCATCTCCTGCCTTCTCGCCCCCGGCATCATATGCAATAGAGGAAATTATAAAGGGAGATATAGTATCGGGTTCATAGAAACTGCCATCAATTAAACAGAAACCCGTTACAGGATTACCCCAGATATCGGTCAGGATATGTGGGAATATGGTATCACCCACTGAAACAGAGGGGGGGTCAACTGATGGAGGCCAGAGTAGTGGTTCCCATCTCAACAAATCAGGTTCTATAAACACTGCACCACACATTAGTCCCAGCCCGTTTAACCAGGTTCCCTCAGGTGATAGGCTGAGAATATAGTCTATATTTGTTGGAGTTATACCTGGTGTATCTAGAATAGACTCAGAGAATCTTATCTCTACATAGTCGTCTGTATCAATCCCTGGAATAAGACTATCACTTCCATCAGATGCCCTTGCATATACAATATAAGGAGGTAAAGTATCAATTGTATACTCTATTCCGATTTCATATACTATTGGGGTAATCACCTGGTTTTCTGTCTCCATATCAATTTTATACTGAATGTATCTATCTCCATTAGTAATGGAATTTATATCTTCAAGCGACGACCCTGAAGGTATGACCGAACAAGAATCCCAGGAAATAATGGATGATGAATCGTTGAATGACCGTATCCTTACTTCTACCAAACCACCGGTTTCAGATACATCAATCATAAGCCGTTCAAACTCTGAGCTGCCATTGTCTGTACCTATATCATATGTTTTAGATATAATGAAGCCATCCTTTGAATAACCGCTTTTGAGTATGCCTCCTGGTTTTGTGCCTGCGAATAGAAATCCTGTATCATCCACAAGTATCGAGGGACAATCGAATATTCCTGTGATAGTTGGAAATACCTGCCAGTTATCATTTCTCATGGATATAACATAACCTGTGTTTACTTCATCGTATCCAGTACCAGAAACGTACAAGATGTTATTTATATGAAGGATACTACTTGCCTTCTGGAGATATGGTGTATCTAACAGGGTAAGCCAATTGGTATCCTCAAGAAAGAAGATGGTGCCATAGATATCACCTGTCCCTGCAAATATGGTGTCCTGAAAAGACGCAAGAGAATATACACTCCTAACATAAGAGGGGAAGGAACCTATGATTTCATACGTTGCCCATCCGTCATCCGAGCGTGCAACAAAACCTCCTGAGGCAGTTTCACCACCTGCCCACATTACTCCATTGGTGGTGCGTATGAGAGTATGGATGATCTTACCTCCTGATATGGTGACCCTTTTCGTTGTGGTATCCTCGACAGGGTCATACATCCATATTTCTGCATATGTATCTCCTATACCTACGTATATGAAATCATATGGATCTACCAAGAGTGAACGAACCTTTCTGTTGCTTATACTGTTACCAAGAAGTTCCCATATGTTATAGATACTGTCCCACCTGTATATTCCTCCAGGCGCTGGTGATTTTGATACAATAAGAGAGCCATCAATATAGACTGCAAGGTCATATATATCGGTTGCGTTTGGAATCTGTGTCACGGTGTCCCATTCAATTCCTCCGTCTGTAGACCTAAATACCTTCCCACCCTTTGTTCCTGCCCAGAGAACACCATCAGGGGTTTGTTCAAGTGATATGATGGATACGATGTTTTCGAGTTGTATAGTATCGAGCCAGGTTTGGTTTGAAGGTATATGTAATCTTAGTTCTCCTGGAAATCTCCTATTTTCGATGTTATATAGCGAATCATAACTCCCTGATTCACTCCAGTCTGTTTCTATCCATATATCGGCAGAAAGTATAAAGGGGAGAAATAATAGAAATAAAAAAATTTTCATAAATGTTACTTTGGTTTATGATAAGGAATTTCAATAATTATACCACAAAACGAATTGGTTGTCAAGGGATTTTTATTTTCCATTTGATTAGAAGGTGTATTAAAATTTTTTTACTTGACAAATCGCTCTTTTTTTATTATAATATATATTAGGTAGTTGTTTTATTGTTGTGGTTGTAAAAAGGGGGTAATATGTTAGGTATTAGTATTTTAATGATTCTGGTTGGTCAGACCTGGGCAAAGGCATATGATGCTGGAGGGTTAGTGGAACCTTCCTGTTGTGATACTGCCTATGCTATTGCCTGTGATACTTTTGATATGGACATTGTAGGCGGTGCATATGTACTTGTTGGTCATACATGCCCAGGTCCTTTTGGCGGCAATGACGTTCTTGTTACAAAGGTAAAGGCTGCAGATGGTAGTGTGATATGGTCGAGGGTATATGGTTTTGTCGATGGGTATGATGTTGATGACTATGGTCGCTCAGTTATTGTGGATTATGATGTTCAGGGTGGTTTTTATGTAATAGCGGGTTTTACCAAGCCTGGTGCTGATGGTAGCCTTTCAGATGCCCTGGTTTTTAAGGTAAGTGCTGTTGACGGTTCTCTGGTATGGGGATTTTTATATTCAGGAATGTATGAGGCAGATATTTTCGATGATTACCTGTATTCTATTATTAAAGATGGCAGCGATTATCTGGTTGCAGGAAATATTGAACCAGGGCCTAATGGGGGGTTGTCTGATGTGCTTGTATTCAGTGTTAATGCGTTAAATGGTTCTCTAAACTGGTCTAGGGCATATGGTAAATACTTTTACGATGTTAGCATGCCCAAAGACGACTACGCCTATTCCATCATTGAGGACTCAAGCACAACTCCCTGTAATCTTTTTGTGGTTGCAGGAAAATCATATCATACATGGGAAGGGTTCCCGATGTCAGACATTCTTGTATTTAAGGGAAACAAGTCCAATGGGTATGTAGACCCGCTAACCCGGTGGATTTATGATTATAATTTTTCCTTTGGCATGCAAAAATGTGCATACAGCATTAAGAATGACCCTCATCAACCTGGATATATACTCACAGGTGATGTAGATTCAAGTATTGTGGTTATGAGACTGTTTCCCAATCTAACTGTTGGCTGGAACGGAAATTGCAGGATTTATACTATCCCAATTCTGGCGAATTCACGGTGTATTGAGCCTACTTCGGATATTAACTATGTTTTCACAGGTTTCACTGAGCCTGGTGCGACAGTCTCTATGGACCTTCTGGTTACAAAGATAGACCTATGGGGAATGATAGTCTGGTCTAAGGTTTTACAAGGGTGTCCGAGTCTGGGTTCAACTATGGCTTTGCCTGACTATGGTCAATGTATAAAAGAGTGTAAGCCGGATACGTATGTTACTGCAGGATATACTGATTGGCCTTCCCCATGGAATCCTACGAATCTTCTTGTTGCCAGGATGGATGCAAATGGAAATATATCCTGTCCAATACCTGATATCTGTATGCAGAATGTAGAAACATATATTGACTCTCCTGAAGTATATATAGATACGAGCTTGTGGGAATGTCCTCTTGCAATGCCTAAGGTATCAATAATGTATGATACAATCAAGGTTATTGATACAGTGATATGTTGTGCTGGAGGTACAGGTGTTGAAGATGAGTGCTCTTGTGAACCTATCATATATGATATACATAATATTCCAAATCCGTTTACTACAGAAACAACGATTTACTATAGCTTAAAGCTCGGTTGCGATGTTCAACTTACAATATACGACCCTTCTGGAAGGCTTGTTAAAAGAGTTACTGAAACATATATGGAGGCAGGAGAATACACTGTCTTGTGGGATGGTAGAGATGAAAGAGGAAACAGGTTGTCACCTGGATTGTATTTCTACAAGATTCAGGCAGGAGAACATACAGAGACAGGAAAGATGATACTGATTCAATAGAGTCTGTTTAACATGTTACGTTCTAACAATTGCCACCAAGACACAAACCTGCCTGCCCCCGCTAAGTCGTGGGTAGACAGGTTTTTTAACCATTCAGATGTATTTAGCACGAATTAAATTCGTGTCTACATGAATGAGAGTTATAAAATGGTAGCCGCAGGCTTCGGGGCACCACGCCAAAGGCGGGGTCGTGCAAAAGATAGGATACAGACAATTATCCTTACAAAGAAGATTTCTCATCTCCCGACCATTTAGAAGTCGGGAGAATTTTATATCAGGTTAATTTGGAATAATAATAATAAGGATGAGATTGCCACGTTCATCCGTCAGCCGACGGACTCGCAATGACAGATAGCGACTTTTGTCATTGCGAACCGTCCGTCGCACTTCTTGACGGATGAAGCAATCGCATTTTTCTGTATACTACACTCTTATTTTTTTGTATGTTGTCTATTGTCTTGGGTCTGCTGTCTTAGGTCTTTTTTCAAACAAAGGAGTTTATATGTTAGGAATAAATATTTTATTGATTCTGGTGGGTCAGACCTGGGCAAAGGTATATGATACAGGATGGATACAGGAGGCTTCATGCAATGATACTGTATATGCAATTGCCTGTGATACTGTTGACTATGATAGTATTAGCAACGCATATGTGGTTGTTGGTCATATAAACCCCGGTCCATTAGGTGGTCTTGATGTGCTGGTTACAAAACTGAATGCTGATAGTGGAACTGTAATCTGGGCAAGGGCGTATGGATTCCCCTGCGGTGATATGTTCGATGACTATGGTCGCTCTGTTATTGTTGATTATTGCGGTGACAGTGTTTATTATGTGATTGCAGGTTACACAAAGCCAGGATTTATGATGATAGATAGTGCTGATGCCCTGGTCTTTAAGATATGTGCTACTGATGGTAGTTTGGTTTGGGGATGGTTATATTCGGGTTTGTATTACGCTCCTCAAGAGATACGGACAGGTGACTATGCATACTCCGTTGTTAAGGATGGTGGAAATTATCTTATTTCTGGAAATATAGAGCCCGGACCTTGTGGTGGTCTATCTGATGTATTGGTGTTTAAGGTAAAAGCTACAACGGGGTTAATGCCACCACCCTGGTGCTGGTCGTATGCCTATGGTAAATATACATCTGATGGTGGTATTCCCAAAGATGATTATGCATATTCTATTATTGAGGATTGGACAACAACACCATGTACCCTTTTTGTGGTTGCTGGTAAATCCTTTGATTCTGAATCCGGGACATCTGATATCCTTGTTTTCAAGGGAAGGAAATCTAATGGGTTTTTAGACACAACTACGATATGGATTCATGATTATATACCACCCGGGATACTTGGATGTGCCTACAGTATCAAAAACGACCATATCTCCGGTTATATACTTACTGGTGATATAGATACGAGTATCATGGTTATGAGGTTGAATTCAGACTTGAGTGTTGGATGGAATGGTAGATGTAGAATCTACAGCATATCTAATCTTACTAGTTCCCGTTGTATTGAACCAACATCTGACAGCAATTATGTGCTTACAGGATTTACTGTCCCTGGTATTGGGGCGCCTCCGGGTCTAACAGACTTGCTTGTTGTTAAAATAGACCAGAACGGAACGATACTCTGGTCAAATATATTACAGGGTTGTCAAAATCATGGGACATGGATGACAGGGGAGGATTATGGTCAGTGTATTATTGAATGTCCTCCAGATACTTATGTAGCTGTAGGATATACGGATTGGCCACTACAATCTTCCTGGAATCCAACAAATATTATGGTAACAAAAATGGACGCAAATGGAAATATACCCTGTCCCCAGTCTGATGCCTGTATGGAGAATATTTTAATAGTTGTTGATACACCAATGATTAATATTGATACATCACGCTGTAGGTATGAAATTGGGATGCAGTTGATTGAGATAGCGGACAGCAGTTTGGAATTACGAGATAGCCTGATATGTTGCACAGGAGTCACTGCAGTTGGGGAGGCTGATACAGATTTCCCTAAAATATACTGTCGAGGTAATGTAACCAATCCTTTTACTACAAGGACCACTATTTACTATAATTTGATTGAATGCCTTAATGTCCAGCTTGTTGTATATGATCTGTCTGGAAGGTTTGTTACAATGCTTGTTAACGGTCAAATGGAAGCTGGTGAACATACAGTCATATGGGACGGCAGGGATGAGAATGGGAATAAATTAGCACCAGGAATCTATTTCTATAAAATTCAGGCAGGAGACTATTCAGAGAGCTGTAAGATGATTATGATTAAATAGAGTAGTAATGATTGGCATATACTTCACTATCTCCTGACTTTTTGTGGTTAAAAGAATTTTTTAAAGTTTTCACTTGACAAAACGATATTTTTATAATAAAATTAGATTATAATACTTCTTTCTAACTTCATTGTGTTTGATAATCAAGAATTTATAATAAACATTTAACTATTAGATACTGTGAAAAATAATATTAAAGAATATGAAAGTGAAAAGGTAGTGGTTCGATTTATCGAACCCGTAAAAGAAAAGGGTCGGATACCCGTCTGCCGTCGGGCAGGAATCCAACCCCTACAAGAATTATGGGGAGACAAGTAAAAAATTGATGATTACTTTTAAAAGTGTAGGTTATGAGAAATTAGTTGAGAGATTTTTCACACTAACAACTATTACTTAAGGGGGCACAATGTTAGGTAGGAATAAGATTAAGAAGGTAATAGATGAAGCGCTTTCATATTCCACTGCTGAGGAGACACAAGTTAGTCTCTTTATATGGGACTCATTTCTTACGAGATTTGCAAATTCATATATCCATCAGAATATGGGGGAAGGAAATATTCAACTTGATATAAGAGTGATAAATGATAAGAGAGTGGGGGAGTCAACTACAAACAGAATAGATAGTGAAGCCATTAAAAAGGCAGTTGTAACTGCCTGTGAAATATCAAAATTCACAGAACCCATCCAGGAACTTGTTCCTTTACCAGGACCAAAGAAGTATCTTGAGGTTAATAGCTTTTATGAAAATACGAATTCTTTTACTCCTGTAGATAGGGCTAATGTAGTAAAAGAAATAATAGATGAAGCTGCTGGTTTCTCAACCTATGGTTCATTTCCAACATCAACACTTGAGATTGCACTTGGTAATTCAAAAGGCTTATTTTCCTACAATCTTTCAACAGCTGCATCCATTATTTATGTGGTTATGAGTAAAATAGCAAGTTCATACGGAAGTACTGGCTCGAGGAATGTAGATGAAATAGATTACCAGACATTTGCAAGAGAGATAGTGAAAAAGGTGAAGATGCAAAAAGACCTAAATTCAATCGAACCAGGTGAGTATGATGTGATATTGGAACCACTTGCAGTAACGGATATGCTTATGTTTCTCGGTTGGCTTGGATTCGGTGCACTTGCCTTCCAGGAAGATAGGAGTTTTATGAGTGGTAGAATTGGTGAAAAGATTATGGGTGACAACATAACCATATGGGATGATGGTCTTTCGAATGAGGGAATGCCGTTTCCATTTGATTTTGAAGGGATACCAAAGAAAAAGGTGGTTTTAATAGAAAAGGGTGTTGCAAAGGGGGTTGTCTACGATAGAAGAACTGCAGCAAAAGAGGGTAAGGAATCAACTGGTCATTCTATTGGTTCGTCTGCCTATGGACCGTATCCAATGAATCTATTTTTTAAAGGTGGAAAGGATAATGTAGATAAAATGATAAAGGAGACAAAAAAGGGTATCTATGTAACAAGATTTCACTATACCAATCCCATAGACCCCATAACAGCATCAATAACCGGTATGACAAGGGATGGCACATTCCTTATTGAGGATGGGAGAATTACAAAACCTCTATACAATTTAAGGTTTACACAGAGTCTGATCAAGGCACTCTGCAGGGTTACCCATCTCTCACCATCTGTACTTGTTCCTGAAGTTGAAAGTTATGATGTCCCATTTTATACAGGAAGTAAAGTGCCTGCAATGAGAATAGAAGCATGGAATTTTACAGGGGTAAGTAAGTTATAGTGCATATAATTCGTGAGATAAAGCACCCTCTGTCCCAAAAACACTTGGGGTTGAGGGTGTTTGTTTTTCAGATGTCAGGTTTCAGGTGATAGGAGAAATACTAAATGGGATAAGAGTTGATTAGTTGAAAAGTTAATTGGTTAAATGATACATGTTGTATGTGAAATGTTTAATGTTGAATGTTGGGGATATTGAATGACTAATGACAAATGACTATTGACAACTTACTATTGAGGAAAACAAATTGGGAAGCAATTGTAAATTGACAATCGAAAATAGACAATTAAAAGTAGGAGTCCGTCGTTTGACGGACGATAATGGAAGACTGAAAAAGGAAGAGCGAAAGTAATTGGATATCAGTAATCGTTGAATTGAAAAGACTTTGTGCCTTTCCGTTAGCTAACGGACTTGGTGGCATTATAAGAAATGTTAGATGTTTAATGTTAAATGTTGAATGTTGATTAACTAATAACAAATAACGAATAACCCATAATCCAGAGTATTTGCTCGGTTATCTTAATCTCTTGACTTTTAATTAAAGATATGGTATAATTTCTCTATAGGTTCAATTATTTGATTGATTTCTTATGACTGATTATAGAGTAAAGTGGTATTCCGGAAGGGTGTCAAATGAGAGACCCATCTCTATAATAGTAGATGGAGAAGAGATTCAAATTTTGAAAATACTAAAGGAGGAATTGCTTGAGGATGCCTTTACACGAAATCGAAAAAGGTTATTTATTGTTAAGACAGAAATAGGTAAGTTCGAAATATTATATAATCAGGATAACTATAAAGATGAGGTTAAACCAATAAAATAGACCTGGTGTAAATGATGAGTATACTAGATAGATACATATCGAAGGAGTTTATAAAGGGATTTATTATTTGCCTTGCCTCACTGATATTTGTTTACATCATAATTGAGTTGTTTGAAAACATCTCTAAGTTTGTAGACAAGGATATTGGAATATTTGGTATCCTCAAGTATTATACCTATGAACTCCCTAACGCAATAAACATATTATGTCCGATAGCCATACTTGTAGCATGTTTTATCTCTATAGGAAATATGTCCAGGCATTTTGAATTAGTTGCAATTAGGGGGGCTGGTATTAACCCTCTCCGTATAATGATACCATTAATTGCTATTGGTTGTATAGTAGTCATCTTGATGTTTATACTCTCGCAGACACTTATGCCAAAGTCTCTTGAGGCAAAAGAAAGGTTTAAGAGGGAAGTTATTAACAAGTTACCACCCAAAAGGGCAGCGATCGCACGAGATGTCTATTTTGTCGGGGAAGAAAATAGGTTTTATAAGATAGATTTCGTAGACGGTTCAAATAATACGGTGAAGGGTATAACAATTTATAGTTTTTCCAGTGATATGAGGCTTTTAAAAAGAATAGATGCAGAATCTGGCTTGTATGAAAAACCTGTATGGACATTCTTCAAGGGGGTTATAAGAAGTTGGGATGAGAGTAGTGCCATAGAGGTGGCTCAGGAATTTGATACCCTTGAGGTTGACTGGTTGAGAGAGGGAGTAAAAATGCTTTTACAGGAGAGAAAAAAACCAGTGACAATGAATTATTTAGAACTTAAGAGATACATAGATTTCAGAAAGAGAGGTGGCTACGACGTTACCGGAGAACTCTCTGACTTATATTATATGATATCATACCAGTTCATAAATCTTATAATAATACTTATTGGTGTACCTCTTGCGGGAAGAGTCAGGACAAGCGGTTTTATTCTTGGATTTGCAATAGCAATGTTCTCAAGTTTTTTGTACTGGGGGTTTACACAACTTGGCAGGGCGTTCGGTAGAGCGAGTATAATTTCACCAACACTTGGAAGCTGGTTTCCAAATATAATATTTGCTATTGCTGGTGCTGTTTTGATTATAGATAATATGAGGAGATAAGAGAGGGTATAGTTGGTAAGTTGGATAGTTAGATAGTAGGGATTTTCAGTATTTAAGGAGATATTATGGATAGTGAAAGGTATACCCTGGATATAATAGCCAGAAAGAGGGATTCAAAAGCACTTTCTTCAGACGATATTGATTGGTTTGTAAAAGGTGTTGTAAATGGAGAGATACCCGATTATATGACCTCGGCACTCCTGATGGCGATTTTTCTAAATGATATGGATGTAGAGGAGACCTTTGCTCTTACCAAGAGTATGATAGAAAGTGGCGAGAAACTTAACTTACGTATTTCTCGACAAAAGTTTGATAAACACTCCACTGGTGGTGTTGGAGATAAGGTTTCTCTTCTTCTTGCACCTCTCATATCATCCTGTGGTATTGCAGTTCCCATGCTCTCGGGAAGGTCTCTGGGACATACTGGTGGTACCCTGAACAAGCTCGAGTCGATACCAAAAATGCAGGTTTATCTATCTAATGAGGAAATAGAGAAAGGAATAAGAGATATAGGTATGGTCATTGCAGGACAGACAGAAAGAATTGCTCCAGCAGATAAGAAGTTTTACTCACTTAGAGATAAGACTGGAACGGTGGGATCCATTCCACTGATAACATCAAGTATACTCTCCAAGAAGCTGTCAGAGGATATTGATGGTCTTGTTATGGACATAAAGGTAGGTAAGGGTGCATTTATGAAGACAAGAGATAACGCCCTCAGGCTTGCCGAATCAATTATGGATGTTGCCAGAAGGATGGGGATAAAGATAAATTCATTATTAACCAATATGAATATACCTCTTGGAAAGGCAGTCGGTTCAGGTGTTGAAGTATACGAGGCAATTAGAGTTCTCAGAGGAGAGGAATATCCTTCTGATTTAATGGATGTTACACTAACATTGTCACAGGCAATAGTTGACCTTGCTGGTTTAAAAGATATTAAACTTGTAGAGAAGATAAGAGATGGAAGTGCACTAAAGAAATTCAAGGAGTTTGTGGAATTTCAGAGAGGAGATGTTTCATATATTGATATCCCGGAAAAACTGCTTGAAGATTGTACCAGAGAGGATATTTTAGCAAATAGGGGTGCCTATATAGTAGATATGGATACAGAGGGGATAGGAAGAATTGCCGTGACAACCGAGGAACTGTCTGAGGGGATTATATTTCAGAAGAAGGTAGGAGATTGGATTGAAAAAGGGGATATACTTGCCTCTATTTACTGGAAGGAGGATGTTTGTGGGGATTTGAAAAATAAAGATAAGATAAGGGAACGAATTAAAATAGTCAAAGAATCAATCCTCTCAGCTTTCAAATTTGGTAGAGAACCATTGCCCAAGGAACATATGATAATAGAAAAGTTGTAATTCAATCAGACATTATTAATTATCATGAAAATTATTGGAATAGATGAGGCAGGCAGAGGACCAGCCATAGGTCCAATGATTATGGCAGGTGTTTTGTATGATGATATGACAGAAGATAGACTTAAAAGCTTAGGAGTTCGAGATTCAAAGAAATTATCCTCAAGTAGACGGGAATTGCTTGAGCCTCAGATTAAAGAGAGCGTAATGAGATACTGGATAGCGGAAATTTCAGTGTCTCTTATTGATAGAAAGAATCTCAACACACTTGAATTGGAAGCTGCTGCCTCAATAATAAGGGAAGCTGACGCAGAAACTGTATTTTTGGATGTACCCGTGGCAGAAAACTCAAGATATAAATTCATAGATAGGTTAAGGAAAGCAATCCAGAAGGATATACCAATAGTAGCGAAAAGTCATGCAGATGATATTTTTCCCTGTGTCAGTGCTGCATCTATACTCGCAAAGGTGGAAAGGGATAGGTTGATAAGCAATTTACACAGCATATATGGGGATTTTGGTTCAGGCTATCCTGGGGATAGTAAAACACAGGTGTTTATCTCCGAATGGTATAGATATCCCGAAATAATAAGGAAGAGATGGCAGCCAGTTAGAGATGTAATAGTGAGGAAGGGAAAAATTATGATTGTTGGTGGGAGAGATACGGGAAAGACAGAATTTGCCAGGGAGCTGGTAAATATTGGAATAAAGAAAGGTTTGGCAGTTGGAGTGTTGGATCTGGACCCTGGTCAATCTCATATAGGTCCCCCAGGAACACTTGGTTTTGGTGTAGCAGATAAAAGGATACGAAGGCTTGAGCAGATAAGTCCTTTGTTAACCTTTCCTGTTTTTAGTCTTTCACCCAGTGGATGTGAAGAGAGGATACTTACAGGTATTGAATGGTTTAAGAAGAAGGTTCCACAGGTTGATTTGCTTATAATTGATACCTCTGGATATATCAGAGACCTCAATTTCAAAAGGTCAAAAATAAAACTTATAAATCCTGATAGTGTAGTTTTTATAGAACACAAGATGGAGCTCGATGAACTTAAGAAGGGACTTGGTTCTATTATTTATTCGATACCAGTATATGAGGGTGTTAGGAAAAAATCAAGAAGCAGCAGAAAGGCGTTTAGAATGAAATCTAAAGGTTAGCGTCTGAAAAACCTTGTTATATCATTCATCGTAACATACAACATGAATAATAGTAAAAGCGCAAAGCCGACCATCTGAATGATTAAGGAAATTTTTTCTGATGGACGTTTTCGAGTTATTTTCTCAATAAGGATTAGCAGAAGATTACCACCATCAAGGGGTGGAAATGGGAGGAGATTCAGAATCCCAAGCTGACAGGAAAGAAAGGCAATAAATGAGAGAAAAGAAGGAATTCCCCAGGATAGAGTTTGTCCTGCAAACTGTATTATAGCCAACGGGCCTCCAAGTTGTTTTGGAGACATCTTGCCGGTAAAAAGTTGCTTCAGGAATGAAACAGTAAGCCATATTGTTGCACCTGTATCCTTTAGACCCTGATAGAAGGAGTATAACCCTAAATTCTTTCTCTTCATATGTACTGCTACGCCTATCATTCCTATTTTTTTTACTTCATCACCAATTATCGCTTCTCGACCCTCTGGTACTACCGTTGTCGTGAGTGTATCTGATGATCTTACGAATACTACTGCAAGAGTATCACCAGGACTTTCCCGGATTATATTTACCATGGTCTGCCAGTCGGAAATCTCTACATCGCTAATCTGAATTACTCTATCTTCTTTTTTAAGACCAAACCTGTAGGCAGGACCATTCCTTTCGATGTCCCCCAGAATTGATGGCACGAGAGGAACTACACTATCGAGATATGTATCTGCTGCAGTGTAAGTAAGGGTGTCACTATCTCTGAGAAGTGTTATTGTATTATCGTAGTTTCTCTTCACAGCCTTTTCTATTTCCCACCAGTCAGATACTGGTACGTTATTTATGGATAATATTCTATCATACTTCTCTAACCCTGTAACTTTTGGAGCATCATTTATGACTGTATTACCAATTGTTCCAATTCCAAAGAAGAGATTTATGAAGGAGAAAAATACTACTGCAAGTATAAAGTTAAAGAAAGGACCCAGGAATATGACTATTGTCCTTATTATTGGTGGTTTCGATAGAAACTCCCTATCACTACCTGTTGTTGTCACAGGCTGCTCTCCTGCCATTTTTATATAACCTCCAAATGGTATAAGTCGTAAACTATATTTAGTTTCACCTCTTTCCCAACCAAAGAGCCTGGGACCAAATCCCATAGAAAACTCTGGTACACCGATTCCTGATCGCTTTGCAGCCAGAAAGTGTCCGAATTCATGCGATACAATAATTATAGAAAGTGCAATTATAGCGCCCGCAATATTTAATAGAATAGCCATATTATATAATGATTGTTATTGATTTAAACTCTCTATGACCTTCAGTGTTTCTCCCCGTGCCCACCTGTCAGCCTCTTCAATCTCCTTAAAGGTTGGAATGTTCATAACATTATGTCTCTCCATTACCTGAGTAATTATCCTTGAAATATCTGGCAGTGTTATTTTTTTTGTTAGAAAAGAATTAACACAGACTTCGTCTGATGCAGATAGAACAGCTGGCATAGTTCCACCTTCAGAAATTGCCCTGTATGCTAAAGAAAGACACGGAAATTTTTCTTTATTAGGAGGCTCAAATTCGAGGGTTTTCACCTTTGCCAGATTGAGAGGTTCAACTAAAGAAGGAAACCTCTCCGGGTACGTTAGTGCATACTGGATAGGAAGTCTCATATCAGGTAAAGAAAGCTGTGCCAGAATTGAATTATCAGCGAATCTGATCATGGAGTGAATTATTGATTGTGGATGTATTAAAACGCTGATGTTTTCAGGTGCTATTTTAAAAAGTCTTATTGCCTCTATTACCTCCAAACCCTTATTCATGAGAGTAGCTGAATCCACTGTCACCTTTTTACCCATTTTCCAAACAGGATGTGCCAGGGTATCTTTTGGTGTTATGTTTTCATTTATAACTGACTGCCTGAATGGTCCTCCGGATGCAGTAAGAATAATCTCAGCAACCTTTCTTTTGTCGGTCTGGATGCACTGATGTATAGCAGAATGCTCAGAATCTATAGGTAGTATCTCTCCACCATATTTCCTTGCAGTATCCATTATGATGTCTCCAAATGATACAAGAGTTTCCTTATTTGCCAGACACACCCGTTTTTTAGACTCAAGAGCCGTTATTGTGGGATAAATACCTACAGCTCCAACAAGTGCATTAACTATAATATCAGACTCTCCAGCTGCAATTTCAGCAAGGCCATCTCTTCCTGTAAGCAATCTAACCCCTCTGATTCTTGTGGTTCTAAATTCAGATTCATTACTTATGCAGACCACCTCAGGAGAAAACCTGTTAATTTGCTCTTGAAGCAGCTCTATATTAGAGTTTGTTGATAAGGCGGTAACCTTAAAATCTCTCCCAAGATGTGATATGACCTCAAGTGTTAGGGTACCAATAGACCCGGTGGACCCAAGTATTGCGATTTTATACATACTTTTAAATTAATTTATGAAAATAACTAAAAGGAATAAGTCATTTTAAGTCCCGAAATTAATCATGACACGGCAATTTCATCCCGGGTACCTGTCATTGCGAGTCCGTCGTTTGACGGAGAGCGTGGCAATCTCATCCTATCAAATAAGGGTTTTTACCATCAAATTTTTCTAATCATATAAAAGATTTATATAACAAACAATCGAAGATAATAATATACTAATGGGGCAGTAAATAAAATAGAATCAAATCTGTCAAGTACGCCTCCATGCCCAGGAATTGAACTTGAAACATCCTTGAGTTTTGCATCCCTCTTTAGTAGGGATTCTATAAGATCTCCAACTACGGCGATGGAGTAACCTAAAATACCTAAAACAATCGTATCAAAGACAGTTAGATATTGTGCGTAAAATGTCCGCATTACAAATAGTGCTGCTATAGAGGCCAGACCACCTCCAATAGTACCCTCCCATGATTTTGAAGGACTTACCCTTTTCAACAGCTTGTGTCTTCCGAGTTTGCTGCCAATAAAAAATGCAAAAGTGTCACCTGTCCAGGCTATAACAAATGGCAGCATTGCATAAGATAGACCAAGGCTGTAATCTCCCCCCTTATGAACGGGAAGCTCCCTGAGAAGTATTAGATGGGAGAAAAGCCATCCTGTATATATTACACCGAAGAAGGTAGTAGATATATGATATATTGCCCTATCAGGATCTATCCTTGTTAGCTCAGGTATCGATAGTAGAATAAAGAGAATTGTAAGAGTTGTCAGGGTGAAAAAATAACTGGCAAAGTATGCGTTCAGTCCAAGTAAAACCGCTGCTATAATACCAAGGCTCTTATGTGGATTAAGACCCTTTATTTCAAGAATAGTGAAAAACTCGTAACTTGATAATAATATTCCAAGTTCAACTAATACTAAAAAAGGAATGTTGCCTTCTCTTGCTATATATACGAGTACAGGAATAAATAACACAGAGGTTAGTATCCTGTAGAATAGATTGTTTTTCATACTCCTCCGAATCGTCTCTCTCTGTTCTTATAATCCGAGATTGCCTTCAAGAGAAGGGATGGTGTAAAATCTGGCCACAGGGTCTTTGTAATCCAGAGTTCCGAGTAAGCTGTTTGATATATAAGAAAATTGGACAACCTGTACTCACCAGAAGTGCGGATAAGAAGATCAGGGAATGGAACATCAGGAGCATATAGAAATTTGTGAAATGATTTCTCGTCTATTTCGTGAGATGGTATGCCCTTATCGATTATTTTTTTAACTGCGTCAACAACCTCAGACATTCCACCATATGATATGGCAACTATGAGTTTTAATCCGGTGCAGCCCTTAGTCTTTGCCTCTCCCCATCTTATTGTCTTCATAACATGTTCGGGTATATTATCAAACCTTCCAATGAATCTTATTCTTACATTATTCTTGAGAAGATCAGGCACCTGTAGTTTTATTGTTTCTTCAAAGAGATTCATCAGAAAATTCACCTCTTCTATGGGGCGTGACCAGTTTTCTATCGAGAAAGAAAATATTGTAAGATAATCAATATCCAGCTTTCCACAAGTCTCTACTATTTGTCTTGTGCGTTTGACTCCCTGTCTGTGACCCTCGATTCTTGGTAGTTTTCGTCTCTTTGCCCATCTCCCATTTCCATCCATTATTATAGCGATGTGACGTGGCAGCTTCTCTTTTCCGATATTTAAATTATTGCGACTGAGTCTCATTAACTCTCCAATATCTCTTTATCCTTGCTCATTAATATATTGTCTATTTCTTCGACATAAATATCTGTTAGTTTTTGTATCTCTTTCTCCATTTTCTTCTCATTATCCTCTGATATCTCTTTGTCATTTTTCATTTGTTTTATAGTTTCTATTGACTGCCTCCTTATATTACGAATAGCAATTTTGTTCTCCTCGCCTATCTTATGAACAAGTTTAGAGATATTTTGACGGTTTTCCTCTGTAAGTGGTGGAAGGTTTAATCTAATGACCACACCATCCGAGCTGGGTGTAAGTCCCAAACCTGATTTTTGGATTGCCTTTTCTATATCTGCAAGTAAATTTTTATCCCAGGGTCTTACCAAAAGCTGCCTTGGTTCAGGTACTGTTATACTTGTTAATTGAGATAGAGGAACTTGTGTTCCATAGGATTCGACCTTGATATCCTCAACGAGACCAGGATTGGCTCTACCCGTACGAATCTTCACCAATTCATTCCTCAGAATCTCAACGGTCTTTTTCATCTTTTTCTCTGTCTCAATGTATATTTTATTATGCATAAACCTCCTTGTTGGTAATATGGTAGTGTGCAAAATCTAACCACAGATTCACCCTGTTAAATAGTTACAAAATTAAGTACAAGTAATCATCTCTGGTACTTTATTTAACAGGGGAGCCACAGAAGAATCAATGCAAAATTATAAATTTACGAAAAACATCTTTAAACTGCTAATTGCTAACTGTCAATTGCTAATTTTACATTGTTTCTTTACATCCCTTCTCTCTCATCTCTCTTCCCCTTTCTCTCCTCTGTGACCTCTTATTAATCTCAAGATCCATTCCACAGGATATGTATGGAAATGATACGGAATCTCACGGATAAGACTAATTGCTTTACCTAATATTTCTCTGTTTTTTTAACGCTGATTAACACGGATGACTTCTATTTTCTCTGACGCAGATTAACGCTGATTGTTTCTTACTTCAAAGTTTTTATTTATCTTTGAACATTTGTGTTTACCCCGTGAAATAGATATTTCACAGGGTGAATCTGTGGTTAATTTTAGTCCTTGTTTTTGATTCACCCTGTTAAATATTTACAAAATTAAGTACAAGTAATCATCTCTGGTACTTTATTTAACAGGGGAGCCACAGAAGAATCAATGCAAAATTATAAATTAGCAATGCAAAATTATAAATTTACGAAAAACATCTTTAAACTGCCAATTGCTAATTTT
>JAUWGP010000058.1 GCA_030606335.1 Caldifarciminota bacterium | reverse complement strand
TCTTATCTTGCTCTTATTGGTAGAAAAGGAAGAGCATTATTGCTTGTTGGATTGACCTTCACTTCAGCTGTTTTCATAACCTACCTTTTAATAGGATTGGGATTTTTAAAATTTATACAGTCTTTATTTTTTATACCCATTCTGGCAAGGATAGTATACATATTTACTGCAGGTGTGGCAATTGTACTTGGAGGATTATGCATTTACGATTATACGAAATACAAGAAAGGTGATTATGATGAGTCGATTCTAAAACTACCAGATTTTTTACATAAGAAAATCCACAAGGTAATACATGAAAAGAGTAAAATGAAGAATTACTTGCTTGCTGCCTTTATTACGGGTATTTTTATTTCTCTCCTTGAATTTGCCTGTACAGGTCAGGTCTATCTACCCACCATAGTATTCGTTTCTAATATCCCCTCGCTAAAGGTTAGGGCAGTATTTTATTTATTATTATATAATTTTTGTTTTATCATACCACTGATATTCATATTCATACTGGCGTATAAGGGTATGACATCAGAACATCTTACTGCTGTCTGGAAGAAGAAAGGTAAAATAGTGAAACTTATAATGGCGTTGATTTTTTTCTGTCTGGCAGGATTTTTGATATTTTATATTTTATAAGGTTGTGTAAATTTTATGAATAAGCCATAGAGCTTAGGGAATGTTTAACCCCAGAGCACGTCCTGCCTTAGCGGGATCCCGAAGGAAGCGGGACAGAGAACACAGAGGTATCTCTTCAGGAATTTTTGATTTTTTATATGTCATTTTGATATTTGATATTTAATATTTTTTGATGGGGGTTGAAATGAGGGCTATACTTAGTTCAATTTTAGTTGTAGCCATCATCTTGCTTTTCTGCAATGTATTTGCTGATGAGGTAGATAGTCTCAAGGAGTCTACTCCTCCAGATATTCAGTTTAAAGAAAAGATATTCGACTTTGGTGAAGTATATAAAGGAGAAAAGATAACCCATATTTACAAATTCACAAATGCTGGGCAGGGGGTTTTAAACGTTGAGAAGGTTAGAAGTTCATGTGGTTGCACTGCAGTTAATATTACTTCGACAGAGATAGAACCAGGTGGAACTGGTGAGATTAAGGTAACATTCTACTCAAGAAGTTATGATGGATGGATAACAAAGCAAGTCTTTATACATTCCAATGATCCTGATGAACCTATAACCACGCTTAAGATAACTGCGATGGTAAAGATTGACCTTGTAGTTAATCCTATAAGGTTGGATTTTGGATTAATCGATGAAGGTGAGAGTGATTTCAGGAAATTGACTGTACTACCTGTAGCACTTGAGAGATTGGAGATTGAGAAATTAGAAATTCTATCAGAGTACGTTACTTTGGAGAGTGTAAAATATTCTGAAGGAGATAAAAAGGGATTTGAGGTTATAGTAACTTTAAGTTCCAGAACCCCCCAGGGGAGGATTCTTGATACACTTAGAATTTACACCAATAGCAAGATACAGCCTATAATACAGGTACCAATTATAGGTTTGGTTCTCGGTAAAGTCGAATTTTCACCAGAGGTATATGATTTTGAGGTAAATAAAGGAGATTCGGTAATCTTTGAAGTATCATTGGATGTTGGAGCAAAAAGGGGATATAATATTATTGGAGCGAAGGATAAGTTGGGATATTTCACTTCTGAATTTTTATTATTAGGACTAAAAGGAGGAAAAAAGGTATACAGGATAATATTAAGACCAACGACTGATGCCCCAGAGGGTTCTTTTGAGGAGGATTTGGAACTTTACACCAACTTTGAAAAACAGCCGATTATGAAAATTCGCCTTAAAGGTATTATTTATTAAATACAAGAAAGTTACTTTAAACCAATAGTGGTGGTTGTTTTAGTTTTTTTATCTTCATTTCTTTTGTTTGCCCCGTGGAATAGGTAGTATTATGTTTGGGGAACTCCTTGCAATATGTTTTATTCCACAGGGCGGGCCCAAAAGAAACGAAGCAAAGAAAATGCACCCCAGTGTTTTTCTTTACGGCAGATTGACTACGGCTTATGGCTAATTTCCAGAACTCGCTTCGCTCAAACACCTGGAAATCTTAACGCCAACACCTTGCAATCTGCTTAAAAAACAACATGGGTATATAAAAGAAAAATTAGCTATTTTATGGTTTATCTGCTGTCTCAAGGTGTAATAAGGTATAATTTAGTTTTTGTTCTTTTGTGATTACAAAATATTATTATGAAGCATTCGATAAAAATAGGATTTAGTTTTGGTTTAACCTCAGGAATAATTACAACACTTGGGTTAATGGTGGGATTACATTCTGGTACTCATTCAAAACTTGTTGTTATTGGCGGCATATTGACAATAGCTATAGCAGATGCTTTCTCAGATGCATTGGGTATTCATGTTTCTGAAGAATCTGAGAATATACACACTGTCAGAGAAATCTGGGAGGCAACAATTTCCACATTTGGAGCAAAATTTCTTTTTGCAATTACATTTGTTATTCCTGTTTTATTGCTTCCATTAGAAATAGCAATTATCGTAAGTATATTGGGGGGACTAAATTTATTAGGAATTTTTAGTTACTATATTGCTAAAGAGCAAAAAGTAAAACCCTGGAAAATTATCCTGGAACACCTGCTTATAGCATTAGTAGTCATAATTATAACGCATTATGTTGGAGATTGGCTCGGATCAATATTAGGTTAAATACGCTTTTTAAGGCACTTCTTAAATAACTACACTTCAAAAAAAGCACAAGAGACTGCTGACCATCCTGTAAAGAACTTCAATGCCCTAATTTAACTTCTACCAGACTTCCTATTGAATAAATAATTCATAGATACATAAAAACTTATTGACATAGTAATGTTTTTGTGGTATAATTAGTTAGTTTTAATACAAAATGCCTAATTTATTAATCAATATATGAAAAAGAAAATACTTATATCAACTCTACTGGATGAGTATAGGATGGCAGTTATAGAAGATGATGTTCTCGTAGAATTTTCTATAGAGCGTCCAGGCCTTGAGAAGAGAGTTGGTAATATTTATAAAGGAAAAGTACTATCCGTCAATCCTGAACTTAATGCAGCATTTATCAATATAGGGGTTGAACGGTCGGCATTCCTTTCATTAACAAGGGAGAGGGAGGAGCTACTCGAGGGAGAGGAACTTGCAGAGGAACTTCTGGAGGAGAGGAAGTTGACTAAAGGAGACGAGATTCTTGTACAGGTTACCAAAGAAGGAATTGATAAAAAGGGTGCAAGAATTACCCAGTATTGTTCATTACCTGGAAGATATCTTGTTCTGATGGCTGGGACAAAACATACGGGAATATCAAGAAGGATATCAAATCCAAGAGAGAGGTACAGGTTGAGAAAAATAGTGACGGATATTAAACCCCCAGATTTCGGGGTTATAATAAGAACTGCAGCGCAGAAAATAGAACCAGGTGAGTTGAAAAGAGACCTTAAGATGCTCTTAAAAATGTGGAAAAGATTGGAGAGTACAGCGTGTAAGAAGACAGCTCCATATCTTCTTTATAAGGATGCTGATTTTATAACCGCGTATGTGAGAGATAACCTTGCTCCTGATGTGGATTTAATTATTATGGATTCAAAGCGTACATACAAGGGAATTTACGGATATGTAAAGAAATATTCTCCTATCTATCTTTCACGAATAAAATTACATAATTTGACTACTCCACTGTTTGATGTATATAAGGTTAATGAATGGCTCAAGAGGAGTTTCGAAAAGAAGATAAAACTTCCATCAGGTGGATACATAATAATTGAAGAGACCGAGGCACTTGTTGCTGTTGATGTAAACAGCGGATCATTCAAAGGTCACAAGGATGCAGAAGTAATGAGCCTTACAACCAACCTTGAGGCGGCAAAGGAGGTTTCAAGGCAGTTGAGACTTCGAAATAAAGGTGGGGTAATTGTCATTGATTTTATTGATATGCATGAGGCATCAAATAAAAGAAAGGTCGTAAACACCCTGAAAAAGGAGTTAAAGAAAGACAAGTCAAGGAGTAGAGTATACGGAATGACCAAGTTAGGCCTTGTTCAGCTTACAAGAAAGCGCGCTCGATTCTCTTTAAGCCGTATCCTTTTTGATAATTGCCCTGTATGTGAAGGAACTGGACATATACCTTCGCTGCCAGATGTTACATCAAGGCTTGAGCAGACCCTTCTTTCTCTTGAAGGAAGAAAGCATTTTAAAATCAGAGCAAAAGATTATGTAATTAGTTACCTTAAGACAATTGAGTGGAACAACTTGAGGAGAATAATGAGGATGAAAAGATTGCGTATAGAGTTCGAAATTGACTCGGACGTGAATTATGGGGAGTTAATAATAACCGATACGAAGATAGGAAAGAACTACAGGATTGGAAGATAATAATATAATTTAAGATTGACTAATGAAATGTTAAATGTTGAATGTTAAATGTTAAATGTAGTAGTAGTCCGTCGTTTGACGGACGATAATTGGTAGAAATCCGTTGGTTGAATGTGAAATGTTAAATGTTAAATGACTATTAACTATTGATGAATGACGGATAACAAGGGAAAAGGAAAGGTGAAATTATTGCAAATTTTGATTTATCTGTGATCATCTGTGTAATCTGTGGTTGATATTTTAAATGAGGATTAATAAATTTCTTAGTGAGGCTGGTATTGCCTCAAGAAGAAAAGTAGATAATATCATAGGTGAAGGAAGAGTTAAGATTAATGGAGTTGTAGCAGAGGTTGGTACTGTTGTTAATCCTGATATAGATAAGATTACTGTTGATGGAAAATTGGTAAAAAGACGTAAATATGTCTATTTAGCCTTTTATAAACCCAGTGGCTGTACAACAACACTCTCAGACCCTCATGCAAATGTCACCTTGAAGAATTTCCTTCCTGAAGGATTGGATGTATTCCCTGTTGGTAGACTTGATAAAGATTCAGAAGGACTTCTGCTCCTCACAAACGACGGGGATTTTGCCTTTAATATCACTCATCCTAAATTTAATATTGAGAAGGAATATAAGGTTCTACTATCGAGAAAACCAGATGAGAAAGAAATAGGTGAGATGATTGAGGGAGTAGAATCTGATAATGACGTTTTAAGGATAGTTTCTGTATCTTTGACAGGCAAAACCGCACGGGTTATTATGACTGAAGGTAAAAAGAGAGAGGTAAAAAGGCTGTTTAAGGCATTTGGTATAAGAGTTTTGTCTTTAAAGAGAATAAGGATAGGAAATTTATTGCTGGGAAATCTCAGACCAGGCGAGATTAGAAATATTTATCCAGAAAATGTGGGATTAATTAAATGTTAAATGTTGGATGTGAAATGTTGAATGAGATAAGAGTTGATTAGTTGAATAGTTAATTGGTTAATTAGGTTAAATGATAAGTGTGGAATGTGAAAAGCATATGGCGTATGGCGATTGACGAGTACCAGAGTATATCAGTATATCAGCAGATCAGTAGGCAGAATATCAGATTATCAGAGTATCAGGAGGTAGGAGTGACTTCCCAGTCGCGATAAGGGAAGAGGGAAGAGCGAAAGTAATTGGTTATCAG
>JAUWGP010000059.1 GCA_030606335.1 Caldifarciminota bacterium | reverse complement strand
AATTCTTTTTGAAACATTATCATTAGGTAATTTATCTATGAACTCTATGAGTTTTAAGGTAAAGTCGTATAGTCTCTTCTTGAACAAACTTTTTAATTTTTGATTTGTATTTTTAATATTTGATTTTTTATATTTCATATTATTCTGTTTTGTCATTTTTATTCTTCCTCTTTCTTAAATAGCACCAGTGCCAACAATATTGTGGAAATGGCTCCTCCAACCTCAGCAGCAATTGCTATGTTACAGATTGGTATTATACCTGCACTAAATATTGTAAAAGGAATTCCCTTGCCTAAAAAATTCAGAAAAAATATCCCGCCTATTAGCAGACCAAGAGAACCTACAAGCCAGAAAAGTAAAATACCGGATGATTCCAGTCTTGATGTAGTTTTTCTCTCTCGCTCAAGTCTTTCTTTTATACCACCAAATGCCAGCACAAGTAGTATTATTGCACCAGCTATTACGATTCCCCCTGCAAACCCCCCACCTGGCGTAAGATGACCATGCAGAGTAATATATATACCAAAGACTATAATCAGTGGAGCAAATATCCTTGAGACAGTTTTTACAATTTCACTCATTCCGCTTGTTTAATGTTAAATGTTTAATGTTAAATGTCCTTTAATCTCTCACCTTCCACATCTCACATCCCACATTTTAGATTTAGAGTTTGTCATTTCTTCCGTCCTATTTTTCGGAGTACAACAACAAGTCCTATCACCGCTGTAAATAGAACTGTCGCCTCACCGAGTGTGTCAAACCCCCTAAGATTGAGTATAACAGCAGCAACAAGATTGGGAGCTCCTGTCTTATCAAACCCTGATGTAATATAATCGGATGCCATTCTTAAAGTCGGACTACCAAAAACTGGTAAGAAACGGAAAACCTTAACAGAAATCAGTAGAAATACAATAAAGAAGGCTGCGCTTCCTATATAGATTGATACTCTTGACAGCCTTCTTTCATCTGGTGAATCCACTTCAGTTGTCTTTATGATAGCTGCAATTAGGATTACCAGTGACATTGTTTCAACTACTATCTGTACTATCGCCAGATCAGGTGCTCCAAGGAACATAAAACTCAAAGCAAGACCGAACCCGACTATTCCCATAGATATAACGGCTGCTATAAGATTATGCACCCAGATGGCAAGAATTGCACCCAGTATCATCAATATGCTTAGTAAATAAATCTCAACCATAATCTATCAAGTTTAATGTTTTATGTTATATGTTTAATGACCTTCCACATTTTATATTCAACCTGTTACCTTTATCATCTAACAATCAACTAATCAACCAATTAACTAATCAACTTTTATCACATTCAACATCTAACATTACACCTTTCACATTCAACATTTCTTCTAATGCCACCAAGTCCGTTAGCTAACGGAAAGGCACAAAGTTTTTCTAATTACTGATTATCGATAACCAATTACTTTCGTTTTTCTCTCTTTATCCTTCCATTATCGTCCGTCAAACGACGGACTCCTACCCTCCCTTTTTGTAGGAGGGGTTTCCTAACCCCGATTAACCATCATGGGAATTCATCGCGACTGGGAAGTCGCTCCTACATTCAACATTCAACATCTAACATTACACCTTTCACATCCAACATTTCACATTATTATCAATATTATTACCAATCCTATTACAATCCATAATAGGTAGAATGGTAATGAACCTGTATGAACATATCTGAAAATCTTACTAAAGTAAAATATCCATTTCTTAATAATCTCATAAATATCAAAATACATTTTCTCAGCCCAATTATAAACCCTATTAAATATACCAATCTCCTTGATTGTAAGATAAAATTCAGTTCCAGAAACCTTCATTGCAGGAGTAACCTGTTCACCACCGATAAATGGTGGTGTAACCCTTAATTTTATCCTTGATATACCATATATCAAGAGTCCCAGTAGTATACCTATAATCATCAATCCTGCTGAAAGTTCGGGCTTCCACATACCGGTAGTGGTAAATGGCACAATCTTCCTGAATACAGGGTTAATAATTACAGGATAGGCAAAAATACCAAGCACTATACAGGCTACTGCAAGGATGAGCTGTGGAATAATTAATGTCCAGCGTCTTCTGAACCTAATAGTGCCCTCAACGTCTTCATTCTTCCGTTTTCTTGCTAAAAATATTGAATGGATAAGCTTCATAAAACTTGCCAACGTGAGTGCACTACCAAATAGAGCTGCAATTAAACATAATGCAGGAATAAATGGATTGCGCGTATTAAATGTGTTAATAACTCCCTGGTAAATCATCCACTTTGAGAAAAATCCATTCAATGGCGGCATACCTGATATAGCCAGTGAAGCCGTAAGCATTGTAAACAAAGTAATTGGCATCTTTCTCGAAAGACCACCCAACTTATCAAGGTCATCAGTACCGGTATTTTTTTCAACAGTTCCCATCCCCAGAAAAAGACAGGATTTATACAGTGTATTATTTAACATATGGAAAAGACCACCCATCATTCCAATGGGGGTTCCAGTTCCTATACCGAGAACCATATATCCAACCTGAGAGACAGCGTGATAGGCAAGTAGTTTCCTGCCAGAATGTTGTATCATAGCCATAAAAACCGCAAAAATTATTGTCAATGCTCCTGAAATCATCAAAAAAGCCAATATACCAGGTGTAAGTTTATAGATAGAAAGAACACACCTTGCAAGTAAATAAATACCAAGCAATTTATCCAGCGAGGCTGGGAGATAAGCTGTTACAGGAATAGGTGCAGAAGCAGCAGTGGGTGGAATCCACGAATGAAGAGGCATATTACCAGCTTTAGCAAAAGATGCAATTGCAAAGCAGATAAAGGAAAAGGTAGCCAGTATTGAGTATCGAGCAGCAATTGAAATATCAGTTATATTAAAAGAACGGGTTAATTGCCATAATATCCCTATTCCAAGTATTAAAAATACATCCGATGCACCAATAATTATAATAGATTTCTTTGCTGCGTCATTGGCACCCTCTTTACCCAACTGAATCATTAAATAGAGGGTAGCTCCAAGGAATCCCCAGAATATGAGCAGGATTATTAAATTATTTGAAATTGCAATGGCAAAAGCCGAGCCCAGCGTTAGAAAGAAGTATGCAAAGAATTTATTAACATTATTATTTATATCTTCAACTTTCGACTTTCGACTTTCGACTTTCGACTTTCGAACATATCCTGCCCCATATACTGACACAATAAAACCGAAGAAGCCGATACCAAGAAAGATGAACCTTGAAAGCAGATCTGTTAGAACTACCCTATGAGCAAAAAGAGGTATAGAGTAGTTGAAAAATATTATTATAGAAAGGACAAAATTAAGGATTCCTATTATAGGTGCTACTATTTTAGTAAACCCCTTTAATTTCTCAGGTAGTAAAAGGAATATAATCCCTGCAATAAGGCTTATTTCTATCGGTAACAAAATATTCATATCAGAATGTTTTTAGGTGGCACAGACATCCATGTCTGTGTCATTTCAGATTTTCCAAATATAGCCATTTATAATCTTCAGGATTGCCTACCAATCCTATCTTCACTGGGTTATTCATAATATAATTCATCTTTTCCAGTAACTCACTCTCACCCCTCACAATTCTATCAAAGTTCTCGTCTAACCAAATAGCTCCAGACATTCTGAGCATTTTATTAATCTGATTTGATGAGTAACTTTTAATACTGTGAAGAATTTCCGCAAGACTAAAGAAGGATTCTGGAAATTTCTCCAAAGGTTGTAAAATAAGATGTGCGTGGTCAGGCATTATTACAGCTCCAAATAAGTTGAATTTCTTGTCTTTCCAATACAAAATAGAGTTAAATACAATATCCCTGGCACTTTCTGGAAGGACAGTATCTTTAGATGTTCTGAAAGTAATAAAATATACACTTCCAGGGGATTGTCAATGAGGAAGATTCCTTCTATAAATTTTGAATTCTCTCACAGGCTGGAAGCCTGTGCCACCACCCCTGTTACCAGACTGTCCCACTATCTTATCTTTTATAATACTCATAACATTTCTTGATTCTTTTTGTCTTTTCCTGTGATAGTTTCAATAATTTTTTCCAGTTATACTTTAATTTCCCATTCTCAACAGCCTGTATCCTATCAGTACAGCAATAACATGGGTCTACGGCAGCAAGTGTAATACATGCATCAGCTATATCTCCACCAATAACAGACACCTCATTGGATAATACATTTGAATAGGAAGGTGCCTTTATCTTGTGTCTATAAGGAGTATTACCTCCATCAGAACGTACATAATGAAATACCTCACCTCTTGGTGCTTCATAGGTTCCTATACCCTCGCCAGCAGGTATATCTCTTACTTCGGCCCAAATATCACCCTCTTTAAGTTCTTGAATTTTATCGAGCGATTGTGTAATTATACTAACGGATTCTAACATTTCAAGAATCCTTACTACTACCTTTGCAAACACATCCCCATCTTTCAGAACAGGAACATTCCATTCCACTAAATCATAGGCTGTATTTTTAGGCGAATCTCTTCTAACATCTATATCAATATCCGATGCCCTTGCAGTTGGACCAACAACACAGTAGTCTATTGCCTGCTGCTTTGTCAGAATGCCCACACCCTTTGTTCTGACCCCGATTACTGGGTCATCCATTACAGCACCCTTGAACATATTCAATGCAGAGATTAAGGTAGATGCCTTCTTCTTCATTCCATCAATCTCATCATTTACAATATCTCTTCTGACTCCTCCGATCCTCAACATAGCATAGTGATTTCTATTACCGGAAATCTGCTCACATAGATCCAAAACAGTCTCTCTGTACTTCCATGCCCACATCCATATAGTATTATAACCCAAAAAGTGACCAGCAAGACCAAGCCACAAGAGGTGAGAATGGATACGTTCCAGTTCTCCGATAACACATCTTATATATTTGGCACGAAGAGGTATCTCTAAACCAGCGAGGTCTTCTACAGCGATAACATATGCAAGGGGATGTGAGGTCGAACATATCCCACATATTCTCTCTACAAGGAATGTCACCTGGTCAAAATGTTTACCCTCTGATAATTTCTCAATACCTCGGTGATTGTACCCTAAATTTATATTCAACTTTACGACCCTCTCGCCCTCAACCTCAAGCTCGAAGAATTCTGGTTCCTCCTGTAATGGGTGATATGGTCCAACTGGGATGATAGTCCTCATGGTAAAATCAAAAATCAAATATTAAAAATTAAATATACATATTAAAATGCAAAAATTATTTCCTTCCTTTAAGAGTTAAAATACTTGAAGCAAAAATTTTAGAGAAGTCATCTAGCTCTTTCAGAAACCATGCGGTATCTTCTGGTTTGGCTCGTTTGCTATCACGAAGTAATGAAA
>JAUWGP010000003.1 GCA_030606335.1 Caldifarciminota bacterium | reverse complement strand
AGAGATTTTCTCCCCTCTGTGACCTCTCTTTCCATCTCAGGATCCGCATTGATACGGGTATACAAGGATGGAATCAATCACTTTAGTCCATCTTTTAATTCTCTTACACAAAAATATATTACACGAGATTATTCTCTTTATTATCTCTTTTAGTTGAAATTCTTTTGGATTCACCCTGTTAAATAGTTCTAAAATTAAGTATAGGTAATCACTACTGGTACTTTATTTAACAGGGGAACCACAGAGAATTAAATTTACTCTGTGATCCGTCGGAAACGGATTGTGGTTTTTCATATCCTTTCATATTATTTTTCACAGTATCGGTAATATTAAGAGGGAATAGTTAAATCGTCAAAGGTTTGCAATTTAAAAACCCAGTCGTTTGTAATTATTGACTGCAAATAACTGTTCCGATTTTTTCACCACCCACTACCCTTTCAAAACCACCGGGCTTGGTAATATTAAAAACTATAATGGGGATTTTTTCATCCTTTGCCAGAGTAATTGATGTCATATCCATTACTCGAAGATCGTTTTTGATAAACTCATCGTAACTAATTTTTTCATATCTCCTGGCTTTAGGATATTTCATAGGGTCTTTATCATAGACTCCATCAACTTTTGTACCCTTAATAATAGAATCTGCCCCAATTTCAATAGCTCTAAGTACTGAAGCTGTATCTGTTGTAAAATACGGACTGCCTGTGCCACAGGCAAACAGAAGAATCCTGCCCTTTTCTATATGTCTAATTGCTCTTCTTCTGATGAACGGTTCGGCCAGGCTTTTTACTTCTATACCAGATTGTAGACGAGTTGTTACACCAAGACCTTCTAACACGTTCTGTAAAGCTATGGAGTTCATTAGTGTACCAAGCATTCCTAAATAGTCAGATGTGACCCTATCGATACCGTGTAGATTGTTGCTTGTACCCCTTATGAAGTTACCACCTCCAACCACAATACCAAGTTCTATTCCTTTTTTATGAACGTGTATTATCTCCTCTGCGAGCTTTTTCAGTTGCATTGGGTCAATACCAAACTCTTTTTCTCCTTGAAATATCTCACCAGATAGTTTTAATATAACCCTTTTCATATTTTTTTATCCACCAACTTTAAATCTTGAAAATCTCTTAACTCTTATGTTTTCACTGAACTTTGATATATGTTCCTTGATAAGGTCATGAATAGAGATATCAGTATTTTTTATGAACGATTGTTCGAGTAAACAGGAATCTTTGTAAAAATTTTCTATTTTCCCCTCTACAATCCTGTGTATAATCTTTTCAGGCTTTCCCATCTCTTTTGCCTGAGATTCGAATATAGATTTCTCTCTCTCAACAACATCTTCAGGAACATCATTTCTCACTATCCAGCCAGGGTTGGATGCAGCAACCTGCATGGCAATGTCTCTAACAAGTCTCTGGAACTCGGGAGTTCTTGCAACAAAATCAGATTCACAGGAGACTTCAACAAGGACACCGAGCCTTCCACCGGGATGAATATAAGCATCAACTAAACCCTGTTCTGTTTTTCTTTCCATCTTTTTTTCTGATTGGGCAATACCTTTCTTACGTAGTAGTTCTACTGCCTTTTCGATATCATTATTGGTCTCGACAAGAACGTTTTTACAGTTCATAACTCCTGCGCCAGTTCTTTCTTTTAATTCCATTATTGCGTCCCTTGAAACCTTCACTTCTTCCTCCTTCATTTGTGATAGAAAATTGCGAAATAATAGTTAAACGGATAGAAAAAATTTTGCAAATTTTGATTTAGAGGTTTTTAAATGGAGGGTAAAAAAGTTACTTTTGATCTGTTTTATTTACCTCTTCTTTACTTTCTTGATCCTCTCGTGCCTTTCTTCCCTCAAGAACTGCATTAGCCAATGTTTTTGTTATTATTGTAATAGATTTTATTGCATCATCATTTGCTGGGATTGGATAATCTACGAAAGTTGGATCAACATTTGTATCTACTACTCCCACAACGGGTATTCCAAGCTTATTTGCCTCCTTCAATGCGTTCTTCTCTTTTTTAATGTCACATATATATATCATATCGGGTAGATTATCCATATCTTTTATCCCACGCAGGTTCCTTTCTAATTTATGAAGCTCCCTTTTAAGAGTAAGTATCTCCTTTTTTGTAAGGTCTCCAAACTCCTGTTTATCGAATTTTTCTTCAAGGTCCTTCATCTTATTTACTGCCATTCTAATAGTAGAAAAATTCGTTAGTGTACCCCCAAGCCATCTTTCAGATACATAGTACACTTCTACTCTTTCAGCCTCTTCTTTTATAATATCCTTTGCCTGTTTTTTTGTTCCCACAAAAAGTATAGTCTTACCTTCAATTATATTTGATTTGATGGAATCACAAGCCTTGACAAGATATTCTAAGGTTTTTTTTAGGTCTATAACGTGAATACCTTTCCTCTCAGTTAGAATGAAATCTTGCATTTTGGGGTTCCACTTATCTTTCCTATGTCCGAAGTGAACGCCAGATTCAACAAGTTGTTTGATGGTCAACTCCTCCACATAACCTCCTGTTTAAAATTCTGTAAATTCAAAGAAACAGAAAAAGAATTTTATCTTTTAAAAATGCCCTTATTTAGATCACTTACTATTTCATCCCATTTTCCACCTTCTTCTGTATCCTTTATACTCTCTGTATAATCAAAGAAGAATGCCAATCCTATACCAACAAAAAGACTTAGAACAAAAGCGGCAGCAACTATCCTCTTTCTTTTCGGGAAACTCCTCTTCTCAGGAGGTTCCGGTATATCAAGTATCTCGACAGTTGGTGTGTCTCTCAGTTCCTGAATTTTTGCATGTTCATATTGCTCTGTAAGCACGATGAAAACCTTTTGTTTCACCTCTACACTTCTCATAAATCGTGCAAGTTTTAGGCAAGTCTCAGGTACGTTTTGAAGTGGGATAGAAAAACCAATACCAAATTCATCTAAATTGGTCTCGTAACCGATATCATTTATTTGTTCTTTTATTAGTGAAAGCTCCATTTTTTTCCTTAAGACCTGAGGGTTTTCTTCTGTTGCAAACATTTTTATCATTCCCAGTTCTATCTCTTTATTTATTTTCTGGGCAAGAAGTGTGCTTAGAACCGTTACTGCTTGTGTTAATTCATCAGGAAGTGAGATGATATGATGTCTTTCCTGAAATTCTTTCAATGAGTCCTCAGAAGTCTTCAATTTAGCATTAATCTCTTTTATTCTATCTTCAAGGAATATACGATTCCTTTTGCCAACTGTCATGCTTGTCTCTTTATTGATTGCATCAAGAGATTTAATGTACGAGTTTACAATTTTTGCAGCCATTTCAGGGTCTCTATCTGTTACAGAGATTGTAATTATACCTTCTGGAGAGACTGAAATATCTGTTGAATTAAAAAGTATTGCTCTTGTTTCTAACATAATTTTTGCCTCATAGTATTTCTTTAGTCCATGCTCTTCTATTACGCTGTCAATAACACTTCTTGACTTTAATAACGCGGCAAATAGATCTGAAGGGGTTGCACCCATACCAGTAGGTAGACCAAAGCCTGATAACATTGCTGTGAACTGAGAAATACCAATATTTTGACCCGAGAGGAGTGGTGGAAGTAGTTTTCCAGTAGAGGTATATCTTTGAGGAACTACTAAAGACACTATTACAGCAATAAGGGTAATAGTAACGATATTGAAGAACACAATGTTTCTCCACCTGACTATTACAGCCACATAATCTCTTATGCTTGGGTTTTTATTCATTTTATATTGTTTATTGGTTCATTAGATTATCGAGTTATTATTTTTCTCTTAAGTGAAGCAGGGCTACTTAATTACTATTTTGTTATAGTAAGCAACGTAACCAATACAGTTGTGACTATAGAAGCTATTGTTAAGTGATCCTGCCACCATTTCAAAGACACTTCAGGAACTACAATTGTACTATACATTGGTGGATTATTTTCAATGGGAAGTCTTTCCCCGTTTGTTGTAATTATGTATACCTTTTTCATGTTTGCTCTATCAGTTGGTCCTCCTGATAGTCCGATATAATCCAGTCCATTTAGGTCGGGGTCAAAACGCTTTGCTCCAGGTACCATAACCATTCCGTTTATATAGACATATGCAGTAGGTATATATATATTCCAGTTTTGCTCCACTATTGACCCGGATGAGGCATCAATTATTGAATCATATTTCTTTATAGTTATTTTAGATAAGTCCCCATATGGTTGGATTCCTCCTACACATTCTATGTATTCGCTGACTGTAAGACCTGGTATGAATGGGTAAGAACCTGGTTTAGTAACTGCCCCAGTTAAAAAAACTTTGTCGCGAAAAGCGATTACTGACAGATTCACCTTTACATTTTTAAAGTATTTATTAAATCTTTCTTCGACAATAGACGTGGCTTTTATTACAGTCATTCCCTTTATGTTTATGACATCCAGCACCTCCCATGCAAAGAATGGGGCTTCTTGAGTTGGTGGAATGGATACATACTGGATAAATATCTCTCCACTTGGTGTTACAGTTTGTGGATAGGAGAAACTCACACCTCCATAAACACTTATAAGGAGTGTATCTCCAATTGTAATGGTGTAATCTTCAAAACCTGTATTAAGTAAGATAGAAATAAGTAATAGTGGAATCATGCCCTCTCCCTTAATAATTTATACCATATATTTTCAAACCTTTTAAATTCTTCCTTTGACATTATTTCCTCCCACCATGTTCTATTTTCTGTGTACCATTCAATTGTTTTAATTAATCCCTCCTCAAACTTCATTACAGGCTGCCAGCCTAAAATTCTTTTTGCCTTCTCATATGATGTGACAAGTCTCTTAACATGCCCGGGTCTTTCACCAACTGTTTCAATTAACGATCTATCCTTACCAAGAAAGTCTACGATCTTTTCTGCAATATAATTTACAGAGAAATCCAGGCCTGTCCCAAGATTTATTACCTCTCCATTAATTTTCTCAATATCTACATCTAAGGCTCTTATTATTCCATCCACACAATCTTCCACCCACAGCCAATCTCTTGAGTTTTCCCCTGTGCCATATACAGGAAGATGCATTCCTTTAATTGCATTTATTATGAAATAGGGTATAAGTTTTTCTGGATACTGATTATAGCCATAGTTGTTAAAAGGTCTTATTACTACACAGGGTAGATTATATGTTATGAAATAAGAGTATACCAATCTATCAGCGCCAGCCTTTGCTGCAGCATATGGACTCTGTGGTCTTATTGAGTGCTCTTCATCCATGGGTGTATACATTGCACTTCCGTAGACCTCTGATGTTGAGATATGTACAAACCTTTCAATGCCGCTCTTTCTCGCTGCCTCAAGTAGTATGTGGGTTCCTTTGAAATCAGTATCGATAAATGGGTCAGACAAGTTGATAGAGCGGTCTATATGAGTATATGCAGCAAAGTGGACTACAGCATCATGTGAAGCCATAGTTCTATCCACAAGGTCCCTGTCTAAGATGTTACCTTCAATAAACTTGAAATTCGGGTTTTTCCAAAAGTTTTCCGGGAAGTTCTTCTTATTGCCTGCATAAGTAAGGGCATCTAATACAGTAACCTTGTATCCGTCAGCTGACGGACTCCTTAATAGCACCTTCTTAACAAAATTGCTTCCTATAAATCCTGCCCCACCTGTAACCAATAAGTTCATTATACAAAACAAGTTAAAATTATCAATTATCAATTAGCATTTTAAAATTAGGTTTTGCATGCCGTTGTCTATTGTTAATTGTTCATTGATAATTTTACATTTATTACTTATCCATCCTCTCCCAATCATAAGGTATGTCGTTGCTATATAGGTTTAATCTGTATTCATCAGGATTATCGTGATTGTATTTTTCAGTAGGTATATTTACTACAATTGCCTCTTGTTGCGATATACACTTGAAACCATGATATACAAGAGGAGGTATATGGATTAATATGGGATTGTGATTGCCGCAGAAGAACTCATTTGTTTCACCTTTGGTCTTTGAGTTTTCCCTCCCATCATAAAGCACTACTTTCATCATTCCATTTATTATAGCCATATTATCTGACTGAATTTTATGATAATGCCATGCCTTTACCACACCAGGATAGGCTGTAGTGATATAGACCTGACCAAATTTTTCAAATAGGTCGTCATCATTTCGTAATATCTCCATCAGCCTCCCTCTTTCATCGGGAATTACCCTTAATCTCTTTATAGTTACACCATCAATCATGGTTGTCTATTTTACCACATAAATTTGTAATTGTCAAGAAAAAAATTGGACGCAGATGAACGCAGAAAAACACAGATAAATATAAAGTAAAAAAGCCAAAATCCAAAATCTAGAATAATTTATACTTATATATGAATATAAAAAAAGGTTTTAAAAATCTCTTTAAATAACCTTCAAGAAAAAAATCAGGTCAACGGATTGAGCGGATTATATTTATTCAACTGATTCAATAGATATTTTTTTATTCAACGGATTAAGCGGATTAAACAGATTTTATTTATTGAGCAGATCAAGCGGATGTGGAGGGGAAAGAAATCACCACGAAGGTACAAACCCTGCCAGATGCGGGTTTTGGTGTTACTATTTTGTAGGCACGAATTCAATTCGTGCAAGGGACCTCGATAAAATATGAAAAGGAGGGAATCGTTTTGACCCCATCCTGAAGTTTATATATAAGTAAATGGTTGCAGGCACACCTGTCCCGTCAACGGCGAGATTCAGTGTTGTTAGTTTGTAGGCACGCCTGTCCCGTCAATGGCACGAATTCAATTCGTGCAGGAGAGCCTGAGATTGATAGATGGAATCATTGTAGGATTATGAGTTGTCTTATCTGGTCGGATTTTGGGGTATCAAGGTGTATAAAGTATATACCAGACGAGAGATCTTTTGTGTTTAAGAGAAGTTTGTAATAACCTGCATCCCTGGTACCCTTATAAATCGATTTTATCAATCTTCCCTGGATGTCATAGACCCGCAATGATATATATGTCTTCTTTGGCAATCCATACTGGATTTTTATTATTCCTATAGATGGATTTGGTATAGGTGAAAAGAGAACGAATTTGTCTGGTATGTCCCTTCTCTCCTGTATACCTGTAAGGAATATCTTGAATGAATAGTTGCCTTCCTCAGGGTCTCTTGACATGTTATCCGCAGAGTCAGATGCCGTGATGTAATAGTCTACAGTGAGTGTATCGGCTGGAGTCTGTTCCGGGATTACTCCCATATACCAATCGTTCCCAATGAAAGCCATTGTATCCTGAATCCAATCTGAATTATTTATCCTGAAGTAGAGTACAGCCTCTTTTACAGAAAAGTTATCTATAATCATTGTTTCAATGGTGAACGGACCCCAGAATGCAACGGTATCCTGTAACTGTGTTGTACTGTCTATAATTGGTGAGGTAATATCGACTACAAACCAGGAGGTTTCCGAGAAAACACCCTCATTACCCGCCTCATCATAGGCTCCAACTCTCCAGTAATAGAGATATTCGTTAAGGGTGAGTGTATCCACAGGTAGGTCCGTTGTATCAACGACTGGTGTGTTGAAGTTTAAGATCGTATCCACCTGAAGAATGTAATGTATGGGAGACGCCTTACTTCCACCAGATTTCGGATTTTGCCCACTAAGATTACCGATATTCTCCCTTTCTCCGTTTCTCCCCCTCTCCGTATTAATCCCCTTCATCACCTCACTCCATTCAAAAGTAACTACAATGTTCGAGAGATAAGAGGAGTCTTCTGGCGAGAGAAGTTCTGGTGTATCAGGGATGTCTGTATCTATCTCAAAACTCCAAATATCAGACCAGTCACTCTCATTGGTTGCTTTATCTATAGCTTTTATTCGCCAGTAATAAATTGTATTAGATAGCATGGTTGTAAAACTTGTATCCGTAACCCCTGTATCAATGGCACTTATAAAGTCAGGATTATCAGCATATTGTAAGATGTAGTGTTCTATACCACTTAAGTTATCCGTAGATTGATACCAGATAAATGTGACTATTGAATTGTTTGTCACAAGACCGCTATCAGGTGAAGCAAGTGTAACTACCTCTGGCATTGTTGTGTCAACAATAAATGTTAGGGTCTCTGAGAACTGGCTTTCATTGCCGGCTTCATCATAAGCTTTCACGTGCCAGTAATACCTCAATTCAGGCAGCGTGAGGGTATCAGTCGTTATATCTGTTGTATCGACATAAGGCGTGGTAAAGCTTTCCGCTGTATCAACTTCAAGCACATAATGTACAGGCGCTGCCTTGACTCCTTTACCCCAATCTTTTGTAACCTCTGTCCACTGAAATACAACCTGTGTGAAATTGAGATAAGCAGAATCTGGACTTATGGGGTCAGGAGATGCGGGCTCTTGAGTATCAATCTCAAAACTCCAAACCTCAGACCAATTGCTCTGGTTAGTAGCTTTATCAACGGCTCTTACTCTCCAGTAATAAATTGTATCCTGCAGAACGATAGTGCAAATTGTATCTGTAATCTCTGTATCTACTGGAGTTGTAAACACGAAATCATTTGCATATTGGAGTAGATAGTGGTCAACTCCACTCAGGTTATCATTTGCGGAATTCCAGATGAAATTGACTGTGCTTTCACCGAGATATGAATTATTAGGCGGTGAGAGAAGCGAGACCAGAGAGGGTGCAGTTGTATCAATTAGAACCGTCCAGGTCTGGTTCGATTGTCGTGAATTATCAACACTATCATATGCAATTACATACCAGCTGTGGTAATCCTCACTTAAATCGTAATCGGCTGTCCAGAATGTGTCAACACCTGTATGCTCTAATGCCCCATCTATATAGACCTCATAATCCTTAAGTCCAGAGCCAGAATCATTCGATGTCTGCCATATGAAAGTTGGTCTTATTATTGCAAGCGATGCAGAATCCTCTGGCGAGATGAGATTGAAAGAGATAGGAGGTGTTATATCTATTCCAAATTCCCATACAGTAGAGAAACCACCAACATTACCTGCAAGGTCGAATGCCTTAACTCTCCAGTAATAATAATCCTCTGAAAGATTTACTGTATCAGCAGTGGTCTCAGTAGTGTCTACAAATACTGGACTACCGAAGCTGTCTGTAGTATCAATTTGTATGATATATCTTATCTCTGAAACCTTTGGATTTAGATTACTGCTTACTCCATACTTCTTACTGCTTACTTCTCCCTTCAATACCGCATTCCACTCAAAGATAATAGTGCTGTCATCGAACCAGCTCTCATTTAGAGGCAAAATAAGGGTTGGTACATCCGGTATATCCGTATCTATCTCAAAACTCCAGACTGATGACCAACTTGACCATTCGAATCTGTTTCCGGAACACACATGCCAGTAATAACCTGTATCTGGCAATCCAGTTGTTGGTGTATAGAAAGAATCTGTAAGTATAGAGTCGTTTATCAAAGGTGAGGAGAATAGACTATTGTCATCCAATTGCAACCAATATCTGGATGCACCATTTACAGAACCCCAGACAAATGTAGGCATGCTGTCGGAAAGAAAGGAACCATCTGTGGGAGACAAAATAGTGGGAGGAATGGGAATTACAAGAAAGTAAAACCAACCGTCTTCAATAATACAAGGAATGGGTTGTGCACTGGGATCTGATAGCACGCAATCTTTTATGTGTAGAAGTGTACTATCACCTAAAACTGCACCTCCATCTACATCAAATAAAATCTCAACGATCGGTCCTTCACCAGGCAGAATGGAATCTCCCATTATGCTGTACAAGATAACCTTTATTGAATCTTCCCCTATACTGTATCCGAGATTCATAGAGGAAGTACGAGGAGTAGAGGTAATGTTATCCGCTGTGAGTAATGTTCCATCGAATTTAAGGACGAACTGAACTCCTGCAACTCCCATTGGATTATTCATATCTATATAAACAGGATTGCTGGTACTACATGGTTCTCCCCAGCTTTCACATGCTATAAGAGTAGCTTCCTGCCTGGCATAGAGATTTATAGAAAATATGGAAGTTAGAAGAACAGTACAGATAAGTGCGAGTCTTTTCATATCTTCTCCCTTCAAATTATTATAAAAGTCGTCTGGTGCTTGTGTTTAACGCTGGTAGCCGCTTGTGTCTCGCGCTGGTAGCCGCAAACTTTAGTTTGCGCAAAATGTGTTCAAAATACAATTTTCTATTCGCAGGCTGAAGCCTGCGACTACTATGCCTTGCTGTTGTAGCCGCAAACTTTAGTTTGCGCAAAATGAGTTCAGGACATCATTCTCTATTCGCAGGCTCAAGCCTGCGGCTACAATATTTTGACTTTTTGCGCAGGCATAAAGCCTGCGGCTACTATGAGCCTTTTTAAGGAAGCTGGCATACGTTAGTTAACGGAGCAGTAGTATGCTCTACGTGTCATTATCTTATAATGATCAGCTTCTTCGTAGTTGTGTATTTTTTTTCATTATTTTCGACCATTATACGGTAGAAATAGATTCCTGAAACAACCCTCTTACCATTGTTATTTCTTGAATCCCATCTCGCCATATAATAACCTGCCTTTTGCTTTTCGTTTACAAGTTCTCTCACAAGCTGACCAACACAATTATATATACTCAAATTGACATTGCTGTTCTCTGGTAATTGATACCTTATATCAGTTTTATCACCAAATGGGTTGGGATAATTCTGTGAGAGACCATAGATTTTTGGTATTGGATTTGTTGTTACCGAACTACTCTGTATTTCTATAGGTATAAGAGAGGCATCCTCAGCAGCCAATATCACATTCTTGAGTTTGAGTGTAGCATTACAGGGAGATGTGATGTTCAGAGGTATACTGACAACTGCACCAGTTCCTGGTTTGATTGTCATACCCGAAAGGTTAAAGACAAGTATTGTTAGTTCACCCGAATATGAATTATAGGCTAACTCAAACCCCTTGCTTCGCTCAGTGGTTTGTGGATTGGCTGGAATAAAGATATCCGTGTCATACTCAATGGTTAGTTGAAGACCAGCCACAGGAATTGTATTTGTAATATCGAGTGCAATATTTATCAAATCAGCCCGTGACTCCGGGAGTCTTGTCATATTCACCAATACTGGTTCTTCGATGGTTCTCATTACATAGGTAAATTTCTTGCCAAGGATTATGTTTACTATTGCCACTATATCTATCACATTCACTTCACCATCACCATTGAAATCGGAAGCCCACAGCTCATTAGGGGTGGGTAAAGGTGGGATGCCAAGGATAATGTTCACACATCTAACAACATCGATAACATTTATTTCACCGTCATTGTTAATATCTCCCTTCTCACTACCAAACATAAACCAGCCATTGACTGCATGATAGGAGACAGGATTAGCGACAGGATCTGACAGTATGGTAGTACTAATTTCAACCAGTGTGCTGTCACCGACAGTTGCACTGCTGTCGACATCAAAGATTACATCAACAATTGGTCCCTCACCAGGTAGAATGGAATCTCCACTCATACTAAAAATCAATATTCTTACTGAATCAGACCATGTAGTAAATCCTAAGTACATACCAGATGTACGAGTAGTGGTAATAACGCTGTCAGCAGTAAGCAAGGAATCATCAAAATTCAGAGTAAACTGGACACCACCGATTGCCATTGAATTTTTAAATTCTATATCCATAGGGTTATTAGTTGACCCGTAAGCACCCCATGTATCAACAACACTCAGTGTGCATGGTGGCATAACAAGCTTCACTGGTTCTGCATACGGATTCTCATCTGGGTCATTAGACCATATCCAGAGCGTATCGATGTCTGAATAGACATGTGGCACAAGTAAGTCTGGATCCACTGTTACACTTACGGGAGTAGAATCACCGAAATTTACGGTAAAGTTTGGCGGAGATACAGAGGTAATCCAGGCAGAATTATGTGTTACAGAGTCTACCCTAAGAGGAACAATACCCAGGTTTCCAACCCAAAAAGAATCGGCAGCAATTAAATCAGTCTCAAAGTATAAAGAATCGGGAGAAAGAGTGATGTCCGCTCCAGCACCTACTGAAGCAAGAAGAGTGTCGGCATTTTCTTGTAATCCACCAAGCTCATCTCCTATCACAGCACCCATTTTGAGGTGTAAACTGTCACCGATATTGAGTGTGAATGGTCCAGTTGAGAGGTGAATTCTGTAATCCCTTTGAGTTGTAGGGAGTTCTGCAATACTCATATCTGAAATTATATTATAATATTCTTCTTCTGAGTTAGGATCTCCTCCATCTCGAAAACACCAATGGAATCCAAATTCTTGTGAAGGGGATTCAAGTATCATAATACCTACATAGCCTGAATCATCGCTGCTGTACATATATGGAAGGTTTCTTATTGAATCATATCCAACCCAATCATCTAAATGTAGATAGGATCCGTAGCCTATATCCAGATCGTATCTCCATCCTATGTAAACTGAATCAAGTTGCTCAGTCGATGTATTCTTTATCCAGTAATCGAAGATTAAAAAATCAGAATAGTCTAACTTATTGAATGAATATCCCTTTCTGTTTATCTCCACTTCATCACTCTTTGCTTTTATTTGATAATCACTGACAACAGTATTCCCGAAAGGGGACCACGAGAAGGAAAGAACCTCAAAGTTCCCCCACTGTTCTTCAGAGTTTAAAACATGAGCTGAATCACTGAAATAGCCTACCTGAATGCTTCCCTCGTATAGATAATGATGGGAGGAACCTCCAGGCCAATCAAATGAAGGGTATAGGTATGTCCCGTCGCCAATTGTACCGTCAGATTCGTCCAGAACAGTCCATAATCTGTTGTTTGAATGGCAGCCGCGAACACCATAATCCCAGTAGCCGTCAGGATATGGTGCGTAATAGTGGTAATTATCCGCATTAACAGCCTCAATCCTGACAGATATCGTGTCATAAACCTGGTATCCACCCCCAACAGATACACCATAAATACTATCGGATGCTGCACCATCACCATGGTTACCATCATCATACATTTCCAGGGGTGTTTGAGGGATACCGTTAATCATCCAATAGAGCTCCACACTGGTAATAGAACTGGCTCCATCGGTTACGAATGCAGTTACATAGTTTTCTTGAGTTGCTACTCCGGGAGAGACCACTATATAATCTACACAAAGAAGATTAAGCGTATCCTGAGTATATTCCAGTATCCCTCCAAATATATCAGGCCGTCTCTGTGGTCTACCACTTCTCCATGCAAGAAATACACGATCTTGTATTGCAACAGGTGATGACCATACATCAGGGCCAAGAAATTTAGTGAACTGATAAGGTCCATCCCATGAGGCACCACCATCAATAGTTTTAACCCACCAGATATCGTCATTACCTGTCCTATCCGAAGTGAATACTATCCATATGTTAGATGCAGTATCAACTACAGCAAATGGTAGTCTATCTGCAGCTGTATCATATGTTAATCTGACCGAATCAGACCAGCTTGCCCCATTATTAGAAGATATCTTGTAATAAATATCACAATCATTCACTGACCAATCCGTCCAATGTTCGTAAAAAACCCATAATAAAGTGTCCCTCTCTACTAGAGAGCCATAATTATTCCATGGTGTTCCTATGTAGGTAAGTTGTGTATGAGGCTGCCAGGAACTTCCATCATCAGTAGAGTAGGTGTACCACATACCCGAGGATCCGCCTCTACTAGAATTATAGAATACCCATATCCAATCATTTGATGTTACTGCTGCGAATGGCAAGAAGTTTGGTGAGTCGTCGGTAGTCAAGGCAACGGGTGAACTCCAGGAGTTCCCACCATCCTCTGAAATCAGGTAATATATGTCACCGTGCCACCTATCAGTGAAAAACCATTCAGAGTAGAATAAGAACAGCTTGCCAGAATTTGATTGAATAATACATCCCCCCCAGATATCATTTGCAACAGTATATATAGTATCAACTGGTGACCAGTGCGTGCCCGTATCATAACTTACACTCTTGAGTAAATGCCTCGGGTAACTTTGCCAGACAAGCCAGAGTTCACCATTGTCCATCATGCAGAGAGAAGGATAACGATCCGAATGTGATGGAGTCCTCGTAAGATTCTCTGGTGTCGTGTAAGTAAAGCTATCTTGTCGTGTGAAGGTGAACAACCCTTCTTCTACACTTAAAGCAGGCAATTCTGGCTCAAGCTGCTCAAAATGGACGCCCGTTTCTATTCTTGCAGCCAAACTCACAGGTGGAAACGAGACCATACTAAGAAACAGCGCAAAAACGGCTGCAGCCAATACATACTTTCTTACAAACATAATTCCCCCTTTTTTAGAGACCATCTAATAACACAATCATCTTCTTTGTTACTACTTTTTCTCTCCAGTTAATGCGATAAAAATAAACCCCCGGACCAACTCTTATACCTGTCCTCATTATACCGTCCCATCTTACAGCCTGCCAACCTGTATCCTGAATACCTTGATATAATGTGATAACCTTTTGCCCGGCAAGGTTGTAAATATTGATCTCAACTTTACCTTTTTGAGGTAAAACATATTTAATTTCAGTATAATCTATAAACGGATTGGGGAAGTTACCCTTCAATGTTAATACCTCAGGAATCGCAACTGCGGTGGCTTCTTCCACATCTGTCGACTCTATGAAATGAAACCAACCATCCTGAGTTTCGCAAGGAATTGGTTGGGCAAGTGGGTCGGACAGGATGCAGTCTTTTAAGTTAAGTAGACTACTATCACCAATAACAGCTTGCGAATCTGCACTGAAGAATATCTGTAAGATAGAAAGACTATCAGGGAGAATGGAATCACCTGAAGCACTGTATATCAATACCTTGATCGAATCAGACCATATGGTATATCCCAGGGACATATGGGAAGTGCGAGATGTGGTAATGACACTGTCAGCAGAAAGTAGGGTGCAGTCAAATTCAAGGACGAATTGGATGCCCCCAACACCTATAGAATTGTCCATATCTATATTGACAGAGTTACCAGTGCTGCCTGGTACTCCCCAGCTTTCAGAGACACTTAGGGTGGTTTCCTCCTGGGAATAGAGATTTACAGACAACACAGAAATTATAAGAACGCCGCTTATAAATGCAAGTCTTTTCATCTCTTCTACCTTCCAAGCATTTATTTAGGTTATTTAATGCCGTGTTAAGTAAGATTATTTATGTTTTGCAATAGCAAGCTATTGCACTCCAAAGTCTATCATTAAATATATGGAGTGCTCCACCTTGGTGGAGCGAAACAAAACTTATGTTGTCTAAAACAGCACTAGTACCAAGTAACACAAGATATGTCACATTTTGCATGGTAGTCATCCCGCTTTGGCGGGGCACAGGCTGAAACCTGCGACTATCAAGAACCTTTCGAAAAGCTAACATATGTTAGTTAACGGAGCAATAGTCCTGTGCGTGTCCTTATCTTATCAGGATTAGTTTCTTAGTAGTTGTGTATTTATTATCTTTTTTTTCTGCCATTATACGGTAGAAATAGATTCCTGAAACAACCCTCTTGCCATTGTTATCTCTTGAATCCCATCTTGCCACGTAATAACCTGCCTTTTGTTCTTCGTTTACAAGTTCTCTCACAAGCTGACCAGCACAGTTATATATACTCAGATTAACCTTACTGTTCTCTGGTAGTTGATACCTTATCTCAGTTTTATCACCAAATGGGTTGGGATAATTCTGTGAGAGACCGTAAATTTTGGGTATCGGATTCATTGTCAGTGAGCCATTTTGTATCTCTGTCGGTATGGGAGAGGCGTCTTCGGCAGCCAATATTACATCCTTTAGCTCAAGTGTTGCATCACAGGGAGATGTGATGTTTAGAGGTATATTGATAACTGCACCAGTTCCCGATTCGATTGTCATACCCGAAAGGTTGTAGACAAGTATTGTTAGTTCACCTGAATTTGAGTTAGAGGCTAACTCAAACCCCTTGCTTCGCTCAGTGGTTTGTGGATTGGATGGAGTAAATATATCCGGGTCGTACTTAAGGGTAAGTTGAAGACCAGCCACAGGAATTGTGTTTGTAATATCAATTGTAATATTTATCAAATCAGCCTGAGACCCCGGGAGTTCTGTTATATTCACCAATACTGGTTCTCCGATGTTTCTCATAACATAGGTAAATTTCTTGCCAAGTATTATATTCACTATTATTACACAATCTATCACATTCACTGCACCGTCACTATTAACATCGGCAGCCCACAGTTCATTAAGAGTAGGTGGAGGTGGTTTACATAGGATAATATTTGCACATCTAACAACATCGTTTATATTTATCTCGCCGTCATCATTTAAATCTCCCTTCTCACTACCAAATAAAAACCAGCCATTGATTGTATCGCAGAAAATGGGTTTAGCTTCAGGGTCTGATAAGACAGGATGACTGATGTTTACATATAAACTGTCACCAGGAATTGCGCTGCTGTCAACATCAAAGATTACATCAACGATTGGTCCATTGCCAGGTAAAATGGAATCCCCGGTCATGCTATATAGCAATATCAAAACTGAATCAGACCATATTGTATGTCCTATAGACATATGGGAGGTGCGAGGAGTTAGGATGGCACTGTTAGCAGTAAGCAAGGAGTCATCAAAAATTAGAGTGAACTGAACCCCACTGATTCCCATTGAATTGTTGAGTTCAATATCCATAGCTTTATCAGTTGACCCGGGTGCACCCCTTGTGTTAACAACAATCAGGGTACATGATGGTGTTGCAAGCTTTACCGGTTCTGCATATGGATTCTCATCCGGGTCATTAGACCATATCCAGAGTGTATCTTTACCTACAAAAACGCCCAATACAAAGGAGTCTGGATCCATCGTTATATACACAGGAGTAGAATCCCCTGAGTCAACTGTGAAGTTTGTTGGTGAGATATCAGTAATCCATGTAGCAGCATGGGTTATAGAGTCTACAGAAAGCGAAACAGAACCCAAATTTCCAATCCAGAAAGAATCAGTAACTATTATGGGTGTTATAATGTATAAAGAATCGGGAGATACAGTGATGTCTGCTCCGACACCAAACCAGCCAGTGATGTTAGATATAAATTCATCCTGGTCGTCTGTAGAGGTTATACCATGAAACGGAAAATAAAGAAACACAACCTTAAAACCCTTAGATGACTCATACCTATATCCCAGGATGTTGCCTTCACCGTCATAAAACAGAGGAACGCAGTTGGCATCAATGTCTGTGAATATACCAACCCAGGTGCCGGGTCCAATAGAATCACAGTCAACTGTCAGCTCATCTTGCATACCCGCTGTCAGGAAATCAGTATTTTCAACATACAATGTGAATGGTGATGTGGTGATGTAATCATCGGTGCCTGTATAGGCCTTTAGATAGTCCCTGAGTGGGTGTGGTGATGGTGCTGACCACCCTCCATATCCTAAACCATAGCCACTACCAACCACATCTTCTGAGGAAATAAATACACATCCTCCATTATCCATGAAGTCACTAAATGCCTGAGTGAAGGACCAGTTGGCAAAACTATAGCTTGAAAAACTGAGCCATGAAACCGCCTTTACACCAGCCCCACTGATATAGAAGTCTGTTACGGTATTGTCAGCGACGCCATTGGTCGATTCGTACCATACATCCCATAAAAAAGCACCAAATGCATCGTGCACACCCACATCTCCATATACATCATCACTTTCCACGTATAAAAGACCATATCCAGATGTACCTGCGCCTACACCATAGGAGAATTCGCCTGATGAGCCGTCGGCACCTTCATTATCAGTACATTCGACCCAATAATGTACAACTGATCCAGCCGACTGTCCGGGTATATCTGCATGCCACCATGCATATTCAAAACTACCTTCTGTGAGGACTGAATCCTGAACCATAATAGCTGCAAGAGTATCAGTTTTCCCTTCTAAGTAATAATACAGGTATATTTCATCAATTCCTGGAGCTACTGGACCAAAGTCCTCTGTGTAGATATACACAGTTCTGTCACTTGTGTCATATGTTCCCAGCAACGCATCAGCATCAACAATAGGAGGGATGTTCTCATATACCCTAACAAGTGCCCTCACCCAGAAGAGGTGCCATGAGGAGTACCAACCGGGACCGTTAGTCTCTGGTCCGGTACCTCCCTGCTTATAGCATATCGCACGATGTGGAGGGTCCACAGTTGCATCTATTCTCGTTGAATGCGTTGTATCCTCTATTGTCGTTCCAGCCCAGAAGTTGTTCGTGCCTATATCAGGATTACCAGGCACATCAAGGGTGTCCCACTCGAACTCATCAAAAGCATTAATATCCAATGCAGTGGGTCCAGCAAGAATAGTACCAATGCAGCTTGGACCAGGCATAGATGCATCGGAGTGATATTCATCATAATCATCAAGTGTTACACCTCCTGGTACATAAGCAGCAATACCATAGTATTGAGTTGGACCACTTTCGTCACCCCATCTCTTTTTGCAGAAGTGCACCTCAACAAGAGAACAGGCTGCAGGTGGTGTAAAAAAAACACCCAGTGTATCGCCGGGAAAGAGTCCTATGAGATACCAAATACCTTCTCCGCCGTCATACTGTATTAGCCACTCGCCTGAGGGCTTATCAGGCGATATCATTTTACTTGGTTCACCAGGACTGGACGGCAGGAGGTACACTTCAACCGGTCTTGCGTATATGCCACTTGTAATAGTACCTACGAGTAGCATTACAAGAAATATCTTTACACTCTTCATCTTGTCCTCCTTTTCAAAGAGCTTGTATTGTAAATTTTCCTAATTTGAATACAATAGAAGATAGCTTAAACTCTTTTTTTGTGAAACTTTACTCCCTATATTATAGTGATCCTCTATAATTTTTTATAAGAGCTCTTTACTTTTTTCTAATTCATTACTTTTTGCGTGTAAGTAATAGAAAATATACGAACCAAACTTCTATAGAGTAAAGAATTTTTTTGAGTATAGTAGAAGATTTTAGAAAAATGTGGTAGGAGATTTAAGCTGCTTGAAATTTATAGTTAGTTTGTAAGATCAAAGGTGAGTGAATTTTTCAATCCTTAACGAGGAAGTACTATAATGATTCTTTTGGTAAGAATGGGAAATATAACAGTAATTTTATCTATTTTATAGTGATTTTTACTCAGATTGCGTAGTCAGTGGTCAAAAAACCATGGAAATACCAGGTATAAATAATCTCCAATCATCTCACCTCATAAATCCTCACCCCCTATATATTTTTAGTAGATTGAAGAAAAATTTTTACAAAAACTCTTTATATATATTATAATCAAAAAATACCAATTTGTCAAGGAAAAAATGATATTAAATAGTAAATATTTAGTAGTAAATAGTGAATAGCAAATATTGAATGATTGTGGGAAAAGGTTTCCAGGTTTCTATCTGTGAATGTAGCTTATACGTTCACAAAATTATAAAAAATCAGGTCAACGCCTGCCTGCCGGTAGGCAGGGATTGAGCAGATTATATTTATTCAACGGATTCAACGGATTGAGCAGATTACATTTATTCAACGGATTTCAAAAGGAATTGGTATTTATAAAATTTTTACACTAACTGGTTAAAAATAGTATTATACAAATCTAATTACTATGATGTTTTTTAGGTAGATTGTAAGGATCTCACATCCATACGGATTCTGTGAACGAGCCGTAGGGTCGTATGGATACGAATTCTGGGAAGCTTCGTTTCCCCACCTTTGGCGGGGTAAAAGGAATAAAGATGATAAACATGAAACGAGGATACAGCTTAGTATAAGCATTTTTTTGGTATCAAATGTTTTTCAATTACAAAAATAAAGAAATTAGGAGTAATCAGCGGTTACCGTGTTAAATATCCAGCTATTAGTGATTTTTAACATTTACCATTGTAGTTATTTAACAGGGTGAATCTGTCCCGCTTTCTTCGGGATCCCGCCAAAGGCGGGACGTCCAATTTTTTGCTTGACTTTTGTTTGTATATAATGTATAATACTACTGGATGTTATTAATAACTTTAATTATTATATATGGCTGTACTCAGAGCAGAAAAACTTGTAAAGGTTTATAGCAGGAGGAAAGTAGTTAACGAGGTCACTATAGAGGTAAAAAATGGTGAGGTTGTCGGCCTTCTTGGTCCAAATGGAGCAGGCAAAACCACCACCTTCTATATGATTGTAGGACTTCTTACCCCGGAAAGTGGTAGGATATATATTGATGAAGAGGATGTCACGAGATTGCCGATGCACTTAAGGGCAAGAAGAGGTATTAGTTATCTTCCTCAAGAGGCTTCTGTATTCCGCAAACTCACTGTAGAGGAGAATATACTTGCTATACTGGAGATAATGAGAGAGCCAAAGGAAGAGCGAAAAAAAAGGACTGACGAACTTATAAATAAATTCAATCTGAACAAAGTAAGAAAGAGTAGGGCATCTATATTATCTGGAGGAGAGAGGCGGAAGGTCGAGATTGCAAGAGCACTTGCTACAAAACCCGTCTTTTTGCTTCTTGACGAGCCTTTTACAGGTATTGACCCAATTTCAAGGAGTGATTTACAGGATATTATAATGAACCTTAGGGAAATGGGGATAGGTATTCTTATAACGGACCACAATGTAAGAGAGACACTGGAGATAACTGACAGTGCCTATGTAATATATGATGGCAAAGTACTTCTATCTGGAAAAACAGAAGAACTGATAAATAATGAAGAAGCAAGAAGGATATACTTAGGAGAGCGATTTCGATTGTAGGGACCACGGATTAGCTTAAGCCACAGATTTCACGGATTTTACTGATTATATCAAAAAAGGTAATTGGGTTATTGGGTAATTAAGTAATTAAAGAACAAGCTTGGAAATAACTTAATGATTTGTATCTTGTGATAATCCCTGCCCTGTGAAATAAATTATTTCACGGGGTGAATGGTTTCTTAACACATAATTTGAGATTATTTTAGTCTGTGGAAATCTGTGTAATCCGTGCAATCTGCGTTTAAGAGTAAATATCTGCGTAATCTGCGTTTAAGAGTTAAGGAGGATTTATGATTGGATTTGTCTTTCCGGGACAGGGTTCACAGTATGTTGGTATGGCAAAAGACCTGTACGATGGTAGTGAAAAGGCAAAATATTTCTTTGAGAGTTCTAAGAAGGTTCTCGGTTTTGACATAAAAGACATACTTTTTAGTGGACCTGAAGATATTCTAAAAGAATCCAAAAATGCCCAGGTTGCCATACTTATGAATTCCATTATATGTTTTGAGTTACTCAAAGAAAAGGGTTTAAATCCGGACTGTTTTGCTGGACACTCACTTGGAGAATATTCTGCGCTTTATGCTGCTGGTGTATTCTCATTTGATGATGTACTACATATTGTTAGATTCAGGGGAGAACTTATGTCAGAGGCTGGAAAGAAGAGTCCTGGTGCTATGTGTGCAATTATTGGACTTAATACGACTGCGGTAAAGGAAATAATAGATGAGATCGATAATGTTATTATTGCGAATTACAATTCACCTGCACAAACTGTGATATCGGGAAATGAGAAGGCAGTTGAGATTGCTTCTGCCAGGGCTTTGAAGGCAGGTGCAAAAAGAGTTATCAAGCTGCAGGTTTCAGGTGCATTTCATTCTCCTCTTATGCAGTCTGCCTTTGAAAAATTCGGTAAGGTTTTGACCAAATTCAAATTTAACACACCCAATATTCCTGTTGCCTTGAACGTGACCGGAGCATTAACCAGAGATGTAAATCAGATAGAAGATGCACTCAAGAAACAGATAGTCTCACCTGTGAGATGGGTAGAATGTGTTACGGCGATGAAAGAATACGGTGTGAGTCGGTTTGTAGAGGTGGGTCCTGGCAAGGTATTGAAAGGATTGATAAAAAGAACCCTACCAGATGTAGAGATAACGAATGTTGAGAAGCTTGAGGATATAGATTAAAACTGTGAGAAGAATTGCAAAGAACATTCTATTTGTATTCTCTGGAGATGTTTTATCTCGTCTCCTGGGTTTTTTTGCTACAATCTGGCTTGCGAGAGTGCTGGGAGTCGCAGGATTTGGCGCATTAAGTTTTGCCTTCACATTCCTCGGTTATGCACTCATTTTTACTGACCTCGGTTTATCAACTATTGGCACAAGAGAGATTGCAAAGGCACCCCTCCTTTCAAAAGACTACATAACTAAAATAATTCCCTTAAAATTTTTACTTGCAGCAACCGCCTTTACAATTATTACAATATTAACCTTCCTTATCAAAGGCATGATGGATATGAGGCTGCTTATAATCCTCTATTGCCTTTCTGTCTTTCCATACGCATTATCCCTTGAGTGGTTTTTCCGAGGAATCGAGGAGATGAGAAACATAGGTACATCAATGATAATGTCATATGGTTCGTATCTATTTCTGGTGCTTTTATTTGTCAGAAGTACGGGTAATATATATCTTGTACCGATTCTCTGGTTTACTGGAAGTGCAGTGGCGGCTCTATATCTCGGTTTAATGGTGCGAAGAAGAAGTGAGCTGAAGGTCGTTGGTCCGAGATTGGAAATCAGAACCTGGGAAATATTGAAACATGCCCTACCTATAGGAATAGGAACTGTGATGACTCAGATATATTTTAACTTCGATATTACTATGCTTGGATTTATAAGAGGCACAACGGATGTTGGTCTTTATACTGTTGCCTATAAACTTCTAATGTTTCTTCTACTTGTGGATAGGGTTTTTTCAATGGTTATACTTCCCCTTATTTCGAGATATTATAAGGAATCGATTAAGAAACTTGAGGAGATACTCTCTATGGCTGCCAGGGCAGTTATAACTGTAGTTATTCCAATATGTGCCGGAGGGACCTTGCTTGCAATGCCCATCATAAGGTTTATATTTGGACAAGGTTACACATCCTCAACTCCAGTCCTCCAGATACTTATATGGACCCTGGCAATTACTACGATAGGAAGTATATACACACAGGGGTTAATTGGCACAGGACAGGAGAAGAGATATGCAGTAGCAATGGTGACAGGCACTGTGTCGAATATAATTCTGAATGTGATTATGATACCAAGACTTGGTATAATAGGAGCGGCTTTAGCAACTATATGTGCTGAGTTAATTATGTTCTACCTTATGTATCGTGTTTTTCATAGAGTAGTGAAGTTTAGGTTGTTTACATTTTTTGGAAAGCCGATTTTTGCTTCAGCAATAATGTGTGCCATTCTTTACTTCTTGAGGTCGTTAAATGTTATTCTGCTTGTGTTTATTGGTGCAGTTATATATACATTTTTACTCTATATTATGAAGGGGATAACAAAAGAGGATATAAGGGTTGTTTTAGGTAATAAAGAATGAGATTGCCACGCTCACTTTGTTCGCTCGCAATGACAGGCATTCACTTTTGTCATTGCGAACCATAGGTGAAGCAATCGCATTTAGATATTAGAAGTAAAGGATGAGATTGCCACGACTTCACTTCGTTCAGTCTCGCAATGACAGTTAGTGTTCTATAAAATAATGTATCCTTTGGAGGTTGGAGCAACCTATCTACCTGACGGTAGACAGGCTCGTTGTGACTCATAATCGTAGGTAGGAACCTGATACTACCATAGCATCTTGACAAAGAAAAAAGGTGAACTAAGTTAGTTAACAAGACACCAGCCAGGATGGAATTAACTCGCAATAACATAGGCTCTCTTGCACGTTATTCTTTAGATAAAATCTCGTTTATGTCTCGTTCAAGTCCCTGTTTAAAAAGAGGTGAGATCGAGAATCTGTGTAATCTGTGGCTAAAAATTTTGATATTTAATATTTGATTTTTGATTTTACTATGGAATACGACTATAGATACGCCATACTCCATCTTAAGGATTACGATAATTGGGAGTTTAGGGAGATTATTACAATCCTTTCGCCAAAGAAGGGGGAGAGGATACTTGATGTAGGATGTGGAACAGGGGAATTCTGTTATCTCCTGGAAAAGAAATATGAAGCGGTCCCAGAGGGGATAGATATAAATGAAAAGGCACTTAAAATAGCATCTTCAAACTATCCAGACATATCATTTAAAAATATAAAGCTGAAAGATATGGATAAGGATATCTATGATGCAGTAACAATGATAGAGGTTGTTGAACATCTACCCAAGCCTCTCAATACACTACGCAGCATAAAGAGATTACTCAAGAAGGAGGGGAGGATTGTTGTCTCTACACCCAATAGATGGGCATTTCTGCATAAAATTAAGTCTGCTATTACTGGCTATGACTATCTATATGACCCTCTTCATATCCAGTTGTTCAACCATAAAAGCCTTTTATCGCTCTTTTTAAAAGCTGGATTTAATGTTGATAAAGTTTATACAAAACCGCTTGGGATACCATTCATAAGACATATAAATGAGAGTTTATACTTCAATATAAAAAGTGGTCGATTCGGGGTGCATATATTCCTGAAGGCTCACCGAAGAACTTAAAAAGGAAATATTTAGCTTTAAAAATAGGAACCTGCCTGGTAACTTTTTTATAAATCGATTTGTTTATAATATAATAAGGTTATATGTACGATGTAATAGTTGTTGGTGGGGGACCCTCAGGTTCTACATTGGGTAGATTACTTTCATCGAAAGGATTTGATGTCCTGATAATTGAGAAGAGAAAATTCCCCAGGTATAAGGTCTGTGCGGGAGCTATTCCCTTTATTCTGAGTGAACTGATAGGTGATTTCCCTTTTGAGCGTAGATTTGACCATCTAACTCTAAAAAAGGGTAATAGAAGCTGGCAATTAAAACTCGCTGCTCCAATAGTTACTGTGAAACGGGAAGATTTTGATTGTTATCTGCTCGATATGGCAACAGATGCTGGAGCCAAAGTTGTCTTTGAGATGGTTCGAAGGGTCAAGGATAATTATGTATATACAGGTAATTCTATATATGAAGCTAGAATTATTGTAGGTGCTGATGGACCGTTCAGCATAGTGAGGAAAACTATAGGTATCCAGTATCCTCGATGGATTGAAACTGTTGAATGGGAATTACCCCTTCGCGCTGAAGATTTTATAGTTTCAATTGGACCTGGAGCAGGATATACATGGTTCTGGCCAAAGAAAAGCACAGTTGCTTTTGGCGCTGGAGGGTTTGAGGACCCTAAAAGGTGGGCAATAAAACTGAGAGAAGAATTAGAGATTGAACTATGTGGAAAGGTATACCACTATCGCTACCCAATTTGGAGAGAAGGGATAAGGATAAAGAAAAATATGATTCTGATTGGTGATGCAGGAGCTTTTGCCTCACCAATTACTGCAGCAGGTATATACTCTGGAGTTCTTTCAGCATTATTGGCAGGTAAGATGATAGAACAACATCTAAAATTCCAAAAACCGTTTTTAGACCCATATTTTAGGGAGTTTCATAAGAATTTTATGCCTGCAAAAATTCTTTCATGGTTTTTTTATTACGCACCTGGTGTGTTTATAGATTTTGGAAAAAGGTCTATCACAAGATATTTTGGTTCGAAGGATTGCTATTATAAAATTTTAAAATCTCTGATAGGAAATCTTTGAAGAATGTTTGGTCAGTCTTTTATTTTTAAATTATTGACATTTCTTTTTATGTATGGTATAATTATTTACATAAAAGTTCATTAAATATAACTATAATACAGCTGAATTTTATATTAATCTGGCTTTATAAATGGATAGATTTTTTAATAAAGCGTTTAATCTCTCAAGGCTTATTTATTCGATAAGGAGAAGACGAATTCTCTCCATGCCTATATATATAACTAATAGATGTACATCGAGATGTAGGACCTGTAATATATGGAGAATGGTAGAAAAAATTGACCTGGATAAGTCTATAATTGAAATGCTATTAGCGGATGATGAAATTGGAGATGATATGGAATTTATTATCACAGGTGGTGATTTTCTCCTTCATCCTGAATGCAGAGAGATTGTATCCCTTTTCAGAGGGAAAAATATAAGGGTTTTTTCGAACGGAATCTTAGTAGATGAACTGATTTCGCTTGTAAAGGACGAAAAGGTGAAATATGTCTCAGTTTCACTTGATGGAAAACCTGAAACCAACAAGTATATAAGGGGTATAGATACATTTAGGAACGTCGAGAAAATTGTTGATGAAATTAAGGAGTTCAGCAGTATTGAGATTGAATATACAATAAGTAAATGGAACACAAAAGAGGACTTGGAGTTTGTACTTGATTTTACCAAAAGTCACAATATTGGACTCAGTGTTGGATACTTCTCTTTTGTTGAATATTTCGGTATAGAAAGAGAAGTATTAGAACTCTATGATGTATCGGATATGTTTACTTCAGATTATTACAGCCTTTATTCTCTATGGGCAAATAGGAGGTTAAACCTTCCCTGCCTTAGTATATATGTTAGACCGGTAATAAAACCAAATGGTGATGTTGAACTGTGTGAGGCAAGGAAAATAAAGCTTGGTAATCTACATAAGAGAAGTTTCGGACAGATATGGAGAGATAGAAAGACAAAAGAAGCGATTCGTTCATTTACCCGATGTAATCGATGTTGGTTAAACTGTCAGAGAACAGTGGACCTTGCTGCCATGTATTTACCAAGGAGGTTGGGAATAGCCCAATGACCCCAATGAAATAGCTCACGAGTTCACATTTCATAGGGTAAACTAATGACCCTGATGAAATAGCTCACAAGTTCGCATTTCACCCTGTACACTGTGCTACAGGACAAGCCATAATGTAATAAAGTGAAACATTAAATATGGCAGGCAGGGTAAACCAATAACTAATTTTTTATTATGATAAGCATCTTCATAACGATTTCATTATTTACTACCACTCTGACCTTCGATATAGGAGATTTAACAATCCTTAAGCAGGGTTGTTACGATAGAATATCCATGTGTGGATGTACTAAAACTGAGAAGGTAGGTCAACCTGAACTACCTGAAAGACTTCTTCATTTTGTCATGCCGCATGGCATGGCAATCTCTAAAGTAAGATTGGAAAATATAATGATGATATCACTCGATGGCAAGTTCATACCCTATCCCTTTCAACCATATAAAAGGCTTGACAATGAAGAGGGACCATTTATTTCATTAGAATGTGCAGATATATATCCGTCTTCTATAGTTGAGATAAAAAGGGAGGATGTATATTTTGGTGAAAGAATAGTTACTATAGCAGTTCACCCACTGCTTTATCATCCTGAAGACAGCAGTATTTCATTTATTCAGAATATTGATTTCTCATTCAGTTATAAACCAGTATACGTTGTCTCTCCAGAAAGAAGCATTTACACAAGAGAGAGAATTAACAGGTTTCTATCAATATTTGAGAGTGATTGGTCTAAGAATTGTAAAGAAAGATTTTCAGTTTTAAAAATGAAAAGCGAGACAGAGTTACCAAGTTACACCTCTGATAGGATAGACCTATGTCTTATAACCAGCGATTCACTGAAAGAATCCTTTATGCCGCTAATATACTGGAAATCAAGAAAGGGAGTAAGGTCGACCATTAGGACTCTGGAATGGATCGAGTCATACTATACAGGATGTGATGTATCTGAGAAGATAAGAAACTTTATAAAGGATGCGTACCAGAAGTGGGGGTTATGTTATATAGTAATTGGGGGAGGTATAAATATAATACCAGTGAGGTATGCATTCATTCAGGCAGAGTATAATTTAGGTGAACTGATACCAACTGATATGTATTATGCCTGTCTTGATGGAGACTGGGATGCAAATGACAATGGAATATTTGGCGAGTCTGAGGATGACGTCGATATGGGATATGATGTATTTATAGGAAGATTACCTGTACAAACCAGGGAAGGAGCAGAGAGTCTTGTTGAAAAACTCCTTTTATACGAAAAATCTCCCCTATATGGCTATCAGAAGAAGATTATGCTTGTAGGTTCAGAGCTCTTCTCAGGTAATGGAGAATGGGGTTTAGATGGAATGGAACACTGTGAGGATATAGCAGATGAGTTGCCAGATGATTTTACTGTTAGCAAGATGTATGAGTATTATGGATATCCCACAAGAGAGGAATTTCTGGATTCAATCGTAACCGGTTATAATATGGTGTATGCTGTATGTCATGGGTACATCGAAGATCTAAGGGTTATGCTCTCCAGATGGCCACCTATCTGGAGAAGTGACTGGGATTCACTGATAAACCCATCTGGATTTATGTATCTAACAACATGTTGGACAAATTCCTATGATTCAGACAACTTCTGTGCACATTACATTGAGAGCAACCTTGGCGGTGGAATTGGGATAATTGCCTCAACAAGGTCAGACTTTCCCGAATGTTCCAGACCTATAAATAGAGCATTCTTTAAGGCTATTTTTACCGACTCTCTATTCTCTCCAGCAGAGGCAGATGCAGCATCCAAGATAACTGGAGGAACTGGGGTCTGGTGGAGATGGGAGAACTATGCACTTAATTATCTGGGAGACCCTGAGATATACCTCTGGACGGATTTTCCTGACACATTATCTGTAGTCTACGATGACACAGTGGATGTTGGACAACAGATATTTGATATATATGTAACCGATGATGAATTTCCTTTTTCAGGTGCCTATATATGTGTATCAAACGAGAATGTATATGCCACTGCATATACAGATGAAAGCGGCGTTGCCTCATTTGAGCTGACACCAGAGGTAGAGGGTATGCTATCGATTGTTGTGACAGCACATAATTATATACCTTATGAGGGTGAGCTGTATGTAGAACCCGAGCAACCTTATATTATAATTAAGGATTTCTCGCCTGAGATTTTATCTTCAGGTGATTCTATTTCGTTTTTATGTGAGTTTATGAATAGTGGTGGTTCAGATGCCTGGAATATATCTGCAAAAGGTTATACCAATGACACGCTTGTCAACCTGATAGATACATTATTTATTATGAAGGACCTCTCTCAAGGTGAGAGTGATACAGTTATTGCAACCATTCTTATAAACAAGGAGATGGAAGATCCTATAGTATATCTTGCCTTTAATATTTATTATAATGACACATTGAGTTCAAGGGATTCTACCCTACTTTATATTTATTATCCAGAGATTTTTCACTATGGACATAGTATAAATGAAATATCAACAGATACCTTCTCTATGTCAATTGTTTTAAGGAATTCAGGATTTGGAGAGGTAGAGAGTCTGACAGCAACATTGAGCTCCAGCAATATAATTGATAGTATATATAATATCGATTTATTTGAACCCGATACACTCCTTCTAATAGAAGATGCATTTTCCTATACAGGAGGTGATTCAATCTTTAGTATTGTGGTGATAGATGGATTAGACAGGACATGGGTGGATACTTTTATAGTAAGGAATTTACTACCTCCGGAGGGTTTATATGTCTTTCCAGGTGAGACAAGCATGAGAATTTTCTGGCAACCTGTAGATTATGCTATTGGATACAACATCTACAGGAGTGGTGTAGAAGAAACTGGATATATTAAATTAAACTCAATTATACAGAGTGAAAATTCTATGTTACTCGATCAGGGTCTTTTACCATGGACAGGCTACTACTACAGAGTAAGTGCAATAGATTCCTTTATGAATGAAAGTGGGCTATCAGCTCATATTTATGGCAAGACAAATCCCGTGATGAAAACCGGATGGCCCAAGAAGGGACCAAAGGAAAAGCCTTTCTGGGTAGTAGTCTGCGCAGATATAGATAAAACTCATACCGGGAAAGAGGTTTTTTGTGGGTGTGATGATGGTCGACTTTATGGATGGCATTGTGATGGTTCTACGCTTTTAGATGAGGAAGAATTTGCTAATGTAGAATATCCTGTATGGGGCAGGTCAGCTGTAGGAGATATTGATGCAGACGGAGAGGAGGAGATTATAATTGCACCATTTTGGGCTTCCTCATGTTGTTCAATATATGTTTTTAATGGAGAGGGGCAGATTGAACAGGGTTTCCCTGTACTACTACCTGATGCAGGAGTTGGTCTTATTGGTTCACCTGTTCTGCAAGATATATATGGCAATGGATTTCTTGAGATTATTGTTCTCACCTTTTCTGGAAATATATATTTAATTGAGCATACAGGGAGTGTGAACCTTTTTTCTAATGTTGGAGTCAACCCAAGTTTAATTTCACCTTCTATTGCCGATATAGATGGAGATGACACACTTGAGATAATTGCAGGTGGAGACAGCCTTTATGTATGGAATCCTGAAGGAGAGGTAATTGACAGCTTTCCTGTATGGCTTGAGGCTGATGTCATAGTGAACCCGTCAATCGCAGATATAGACTTAAAGATGGATGGACTTGAGATTATTACAGCTACAGAAGAAAAGTTGTGGGTTTTGAATAGGTTTGGCAGACCACTAACAGGATGGCCACAGGAATATTCTCCTCCTCCATCTGAGGGACCTGGTATTGCAGTGGGTGATGTAACAGGTAATGGCGAACCTGATATAGTAATGGTGTGTTTTGATCAGGTTACTGCATGGAATAAAGAAGGAATGTTACTTTCAGGTTGGCCTGTTCACTTGAGGATGAGACATAGAGATGCACTCCCTGCATCTCCACCCCTGATAGCCGATGTTGATGGTGATGGTAACATGGAGGTGGTTGTTGGAGGAACAGATGGCGCTGTATATTCTATAGAGGCAGATGGTTCATTCACGCCGGGCTTTCCAGTACAGACATACCATAACATAAAGAGGTCTCCTGTGATTGATGATATAGATGACGACGGTATGAATGAACTTCTGGTGACTAACTATCAGGGAACTTATTTATACGTATGGGAGGTTGAGGGAGATAGTATTGAATGGGGCTCAGCAAGACATGATAGATGGAACACAGGACTTTACGGATTTGTTATACCTGAAATTACAGAAGTTACTATGGACTTTCCGTATATAGACTGTATTTTTCCACCTTATCCTAATCCCATGAGAGGAATAGTTGATATAAGGTATCAAATATCCTCTATTAAACATGTGAAGATAAAAGTGTATGATGTATGTGGCAGAGTCATAAAGACACTTCTTGACGAGCCCAGAGAGGGTGGAACTTATACATTAAAATGGAGTGGAGTAGGTGAAAACGGAAACAAGGTTGCAAATGGGGTCTATTTTATTGTTCTCGATACAGAGGGCGAACTTAAAACATCTAAACTTGTATATATCAGATAGTATGTTATTATATGGATCTGGTGATAGATGACATAAAAATTAGGATTTTTATACAAGACGGATAATATGGGAATGAATATTGTCCATATTGGTACGGGTATTATGTCTATCCCACCTATTGGTGTCGGTGCCGTAGAGAATGCAATATATGAACTTTCTAAGAAGCTAGTTAAATATGGAAATAGTGTTGATATAATCGATATAAAATCGAATATAGATAGAGGAAAAACAGGAATTGTTTTCTGTGAGGTAAAGATACCCTCCCTATGTGATGTTCACCCATTATTACAGGTTCTCTCATTTGCCTATAGTACAATACCTAAATTATACTACTTATTAAAAGAGAAGCCTGTAGATATAATTCATAGTCACTCACAATTTGCAGGTTTGTTTGTACTGATTGCAAAGAGTATTTTCAAATGGCATATAGTTATATTATATACCACTCATAACACTAAGTTTATACTCAACCCCTCACTTTTAAACAGGATAAAGCACATAGCAGAGTCTATACTACTTAAGAGGATTGACCACATATTTACCCCCACTATAAGCGTAAAGAACACACTTGTGTCTCATTTTGGATTAAATTCTTTGAAAATTACTTCGATACACTATGGATTAGAGGTAGAAAAAATAAAGGAATATATTAATTATAATAAATCTAACAGGGAAAAAAGACATATTGTGATGTACCCTGCAAGAATTTGCAGGAGAAAAAATCAGTTAGCTTTAGTAAGGGCATCTATAGGTGTTTTAAAAGAAGTTCCTGATACGATGTTTATCTTCGCTGGACCTGTAGATGAAAAAGGTTATTTTAACTCACTGCAGAAATTTATAAAGGAAAACAACCTAACCTCAAATATAGAGTTTACTGGACCCCTACCAAGACAGAAAATATACGAGTTATATAAAAAGGCGAGTATTTTTGTTTTCCCAACACTTTACGAAACTCAAGGGATAGTGCTAATTGAAGCTATGGCATTTGGAGTTCCTGTTATCGCATCAGATATTGGTCCAGTAAGGGATGTCGTTGGATTGATTGAAGGAAGTGCAGTGCTCATTGACCCTCAAAATCAGGAGCAAATTGCACAAAAGATTATACATGTGTTGAAGGACATGAAATTAAGAGAAACTTTATCTCATAAGGGTAAAAAGCTCGTCAAAGAGTATTTTTCCTGGGACAGGATTGCTGTAAAAACAGCCGAAACCTACCAACAACTTGTTAAAAAACACACAGTAGTTAGTTGAAAATCTTTAAATGGTTTTCATGAGGCGAAGTCAGGATAGCATATTTAAAATTATCATATTATTCTGCATCATAAGTGGAGGTATTCTTGTCGCTCTTATCTTTACTCAAAATGTTTATACGGATGAATTAAGTACTTATATTCCTGCAGCATCTTTAATAGCAATAGGAAAGAAATTATATAAAGATTTTTTCTTTAATCAAATGCCACTCTCAGCTTTAGTCTTTCTGCCTTTTTCAAATGGTGGATGGACAAATTTCTTTCTCGCCAGAGTATCTTCTTCCATACTTACACTTATATCAGGTGTTATCCTTCTTCTATATACCTTTCATATTAATAAATCTAAGAGAGATACTATTTATATTGGTGTCCTGTGGAGTGGTAACGCAGTGCTTTTCTACAACTCCATCCAGGCAACACAAAGAGCCTGGGTGAATTTACTGAATATTCTGTTTCTTATTTTATTTTCCCTTTCCTTAAAGAGAAGAAAATGTATATATTCTTTACTTTCTGGAGTTTGTATTGGTCTTTCAGTGAGTTTTCGCTCAATATTTGTAATACTGTTAATCATTGCGATTGTTCTTCTTCTCTTTAAGCGAGAGTGGAAAATGATACTATATACAGTTGCTGGTTTTGTTCTTGGTGTCATTCCTTCATTATATTACTTTTTTAAATATCCGGATAATTTTATTTTCTGTAATTTGTTATATCATTTTAATAGGACTACCCCTTCATTTTATTGGTTTGTAACCCACAGATTTCTAATTCTTTCCAAGGTTATCTTTTTTCCATCAAATATTGTGCTTTTTATATTACTTTCAATAGCTGTTAAGTGGAGAAAAATAAAAAGAGAGGAATTGTTAGCATTAATTTGTGCTGCAGTCCTTTTTATAGTTTACTATTTCTTACTTACCCCTACACATTTCGGTTATATGACTGAGGTCTACCCATTTCTTTTATTCTTACTTGTACCCTATATCTGTTATCTAAGAAGAAAAACATGGAGTAAATGGCTTCTAATTGTCTATATTGCATCATATATACCGTGCTCTTTAATGTATTCCTTTAACATCAGAGATTGGCAAAAGGGGCATTCAATTTCAAATATAAGAGATGTAACCAGGGCTATTGAAACAGTTACAGAAAAGGATGATAAGGTAGTTTCCTTTGGATTCTATTTTGGATTTCTGGCGAAAAGAAAAACTGTTTCAGAACTTGCTTTTTATCTTCACGACATAAGCGAGGATATAAGTCCAAAACAGAGGGAAAGGTATCATCTTACTACTTATGAGGACATCCCGCAGCTTTTACAACGCTATAGACCCAGGCTAATAGTAAATGTGATTGATAAGACAGAATTAGAATACTTTAAGTTAAAGGAATTAGGTTATAAGAAAATAGGAGATTACAGGGGTATATCGCTTTTATTAGTTGGTGATTGAGATATAAAAGATAAGTTTGTAAATTTTACTTACTTTCCATAGGAACCCAGAAAGGTAAATAAAATTAATTTTTAATACAATCAGTGATAAAATGCTGCAGAACTGACTTTCTTATACATTTATTAAAGGGTAAAAATAAAAAAGAAACCCTATCTCGTAGTGATAAAGGGTTTGTCAAATAGTATTTTTCTTGGGACAGGATTGCTATGAAAACAGCTTAGACCCACCACCAACTTCTTAAAACACATAGAAATAAATTAGAAAATCCTTAAGGGATTTTAATGAAACAAAGTAGAAATAGCATATCCAAATTTATTATATTATACTGTATTATAAGTGGTAGTATTCTTATTGCTCTTGTCTTTATACAAAATGTTTTCACAGATGAATTGAGCTATTATTTTCCCGCAGCAAGACTAATATCGAGAGGAATGCACTTATATAAAGATTTTTTCTTCCCTCAGATGCCGCTCTCAGCTTTAGTCTTTCTGCCTTTTTCTGGTGGTGGTTGGTCTAATTTCTTTCTCGCCAGAATATCATCTTCCCTTATTGCTCTTATCTCAGGTGTTATCCTCCTTCTATATACATTTTATATTAATAAGTCTAAGAAGGAGACCGTTTATATGGGTATACTCTGGACAGGTAACGCAGTGCTTTTCTACAACTCCATCCAGGCAACACAAAGAGCCTGGGTGAATTTATTAAATATTCTATTTCTTATTTTATTTTCCTTTTCCCTGAAGAGAAGAAGGTGTATATATTCTTTGCTTTCTGGTATTTGTATTGGTCTTTCAGTGAGTTTTCGCTCAATATTTATTGTATTACTTATTATTACGATTATTCTTCTTCTCTTTAGGCGAGAGTGGAAGATGATACTTTATACAGTTGCTGGTTTTGTTCTTGGTATTATTCCATCATTGTATTATTTTTTTAAATATACGGATTGTTTTCTTTTCTGTAACTTTTTATATCATTTCAACAGAACTACCCCTTCATTTTATTGGTTTATAACCCACAGATTCCTAATTCTTGCCAAGGTTGTCTTTTTTCCATCAAATATTGTGCTTTTTATACTACTTGCAATAGCTATTAAGTGGAGAAAAATGAGAAGAGAGGAATTGTTGGCATTAATTTGTGCTGTAGTTCTTTTTATAGTATACTATTTCATACTTACTCCTACGCATTTCGGCTATATGACAGAGATTTATCCATTTCTTTTATTCTTACTTGTACCATATATTGGTTATCTAAAAAGAAAAACATGGAGCAAATGGCTTCTTATCTTATACATAACATCCTACATTCCGTGCTCTCTTATGTATTTCTCTAATGTAAGAGAATGGCAGAAGAAATATATAATTTCAAATATAAGAGATGTAACCAGGGCTATTGAAGCAGTTACAGAAAAGGATGACAAGGTAGTTTCCTTTGGATTCTATTTTGGATTTCTGGCAGACAGAGAAACTGTTCCTGAGTTTGCGATACCGAACTATGACGTAAGTGAGAATGTGGCTCCAAGATTAAGGGAGAGATATCACCTTATTACCTATGAAGATATCCCTAATCTTTTACAACGTTATAAACCCCGGTTAATAGTAGATGTAATTGATGATGAAGACTTAGAGTTTTTTAGATTAAGAGAAATGGGCTATGAAAAGATAAAGGAATGCAATGGCATCTCCATATTCCTACTAAGAAATACAAAGGATTATATGAAATAAGGGAGGAGATTTATGAATAAATTCTTATCATCGGTTCATAAGATAGAGGGGTATAAATGGTTATTAATAATTGTATTCTTCATGTTACTCATTTATAGACTGGGTAACCTTGCCTTCTGGGGGGATGAGATAGGTACAATAATTGTTGCATCAAAACCGTTATCACAGATATTAAAACACCTCCTTGTAATAGATATTCATTCCCCGATGTACTATATTTTTATTCATTTCTGGATGATTCCATTTGGTCAAAGTGAATTTGCTTTGAGATTCCCTTCCATTGTATTCTCTATGTTAACACTCATTCTTATGTTTTTCTACTTCAAGAAGAGTAAATTGGGTATTTCATCCTTATTATTATTTATGTCATCACCATTCATAGTAATGTATTCACGAATGGGAAGATATTACTCACTTATGATGTTTTTTGGTGTTTTGTCTATAATATCACTTCTCGAAATTATAAAGAGACCTGAAAGAAGGTGGAAATTGCTTTACTGTGTGTCCAATATTCTACTCTTGTATACAGCTTACCCAGGAGTTATATTATTTGTAGCAGAAAACGTTTATTTTCTTATCAAGAAGAAAGAAAAGAGGGTAGTCAGTCTATCTACATGGATATTTATGCAATCAATCGTGGTATTTCTCTTTCTTCCATGGATTTATGTTCTTCTTTTTCTACATATCGGAGGAAATTTAACATACCTTCCTTTAGATTTTTTCCTTAAATTGCTATATCCACTATACTCTTACTCTATTGGTGAGACGATATTTCTATGGGAATTCTTTATTGCTCTACCGACTATAGTGATATTCTATTTTCTATTCTTCAAGGGGATGCTGAGGTATCCTAAATACTCTTTTTCCTTTTTTATTCTTCCACTTATTATTGGTACAACTGCTCTTTCAACTGTATTTGCCCAAATACTTTTTCCATTTTCTTCCAGCAGACTAATTTTTCTTGCACCGATTGCCTATACTATTGTAGCAGCAGGTGTAAAAGAAACCAAATTTGGTAATACACTCCTTTTTCTATTGATCTGCTGTAATCTATATGGACTTTTCAATTACTACACGGTAAGGCATTTCCACAATCAAGCATATATCGTACCCTGGAGAGAGATTGTAGAAACTGTAGAAGAAGAAGCAAGCGATAATTCGATTGTAATGACAGCAGAATTTCCATTTCGGTTCTATGGAAGTACAAAGTTGGATACATACCTTGGTGTAGATAAACTTGATTCGCTCATGGGAATCACTAAGTTAGATGAGGTGTGGTTTATTATAAGATATAGGGGTACATATGATATTGTTGAAGAATACGAAAATAGTATGCAGCAGATTCTCTCCGAAGGATATAAGATTGATGGAGAATTCGGTTTTATGAAACAAGAAGAAATTATTAAGAGATTAAAAGAGAAAATTATTGGAGTAAGATGTTCTGAGGATTATATTAAGGCAGTGAAATTTGTGAAGACTAGCAAATAAAAAATGAATCAATGATATTGTCTAACGTATGACATTAGATGCAAAGCTTTCAACATCATCAGGGATCATCTTTATTAGCCTTTGAGGTAAGAACTACCATAACATATTCATTCAGATACTTGTTGGCGATCTTGTTTATATCGGAGGGTGAAATTTTCATAATATTAGACTCGTAGTCTCTATCTGCGTCATAACCAAGTCCGTATATTTCATTAAGGGTAGAGTTGAGTCCCATATCACTATTCTTCTGCTGAGATGTGGCATTTGCCATAATACACCTTGTTCTTGCGACTTCAATTTCTTCTTCTGTTACCTGTGACTCCTTTATTCTTTTTACAAGGTCGAGCATTATCTCCTTTACAGTTTCCAGGTATTCCTCAGTAGTACCAGCAATCAAGTAGTACATACCTCCATCTATTCCAGTGATATTACCACCCTGCATCCAGTATGCATACCCCTTGCCTTCTCCTCTCAATGCCTGATGAAGCCAGCCCGAAGGCATGTATGAACCTGTTAGTACTGCATCCATTACATCAAATGCAAACCTGTCATAATTTTTATTGTCTATACCAGGGAATGCTATACATACAACTACCTGCCCAAAATTCGCTGCAACTTCAGTTGTTATGCTCGAGTCAGGGAATTCAATACTCATAAAGACTGGAATAACTTTTTTCTTCTCATTTATGTTACCAAAGTATCTTTCTAAGAGTATCTTAACCTCCTCTTTATCCGTGTTTCCAAATATCGAGATTACAATTTCCTTTGTTGGTAGATATGCAGCATAAAAATCCTTTAGGTCTTTCCTGGTTAAATTCTCTACAACCTCTCTTCTTCCTTTTGGGTTTAATGAGTAAGGGTGGGAACTATATAAGACCCCCTTGGTTTTATTTATGGTAAAAAATGCGGGTTGTTCGTTTTGCTTTTCTATTGTACCCAGAATCTCTTTTCTGGCTGGTTCAATCTCATCGAATGAGGGAAAATTTATTATTTCGGATAAAAGTGCTATACCTCTCTCACTATCTTCCTTAACCACATCTATGGATATTCCCATAGTATTGTTACCTACAAAAGGCTTGAAACTTGTTCCCATATCGTCCAATATCTGGTTAATTTCTTGTGTTTCCCTTTTTTCAGTAGAGCGTATTAAGGTATTTAATAATAAATTTGATATTCCATTGTTACCCTCTGTTTCGATTCTTACTCCACCGAGTATCACCAACTGAATTGAAAGTACAGAAGAACTATAATCTTCTCTTATAAGATACCTTATGCCATTACTCAATGTATCATAGATTATGTCGTCTGTCCAGTGTTTTTGTGAGAATGAGGGAATCTCATAGCTAATTTCTTCAAGCAATTCTTCTTTGCCCAGAACAGCTACAGTCATGTTATCCCTTGTTAGATATTTCTCCCATACATTAATAATATTTTCTTTTTCTACCTTTTCTATGTTTAAGAGGTACGTATTTGTAAATTCAATGTCTCCAGTAGATAGCTCATTGCTAATAAGGATTTGAGCCTTGTCTTCTGGTGTCTGGATTGCAAGTTCATACCTTCGTCTCATTCTCCTTTTTGCAGTTATAATACCCTGTTCAGATACCTCCTTTTCTATATTTCCAAGCACATTAAGAATCGCATTTTCTAATTTCATCTCTTTACCTGGTTCACACATGGCATAAATTCCTAAATATCCACCCCCAAAATGGGGTGTATATGAATATGAATATACGTTATAAGCCGATCCTTTTTTCTGGATTATCTCTCTCTGAAGCAGGGAGCTTTCACTGCCACCAAGAATAGTAGAAAGAACATCAAGGGGGTACATATCAGGATGGGTTATACTAACGGTATGGAATCCGATAAACAGATGAGATAAACCACTCTCCTTATCTACATAAATCCTTCTTTGACTTATCTGAGGGGATTCATCTCTAATAATAGGGTTCCTGTTTGGTTTTCGTTCCCATTCAGAAAAGTAATTATCTATCAGAGTAGTTGCGGAATCTTTATCGAATCCACCGGCTATTATTACTGTTGTATTTTCAGGGTGATACATTCTCTCATAATATTTTACAAGGTCATCCCTTGTCAGTGTCTTAAAGAGCTCGGTGCATCCAATAATTGGGTATCTCATTGGATGTTCACTCATCATTGTCTCGATAAACTTTTTATAGATAACATTGTCTGGTTCATCTTCACCCATTGTAATTTCCCTTAAGATAACCTCCCTCTCTTGATTAACAAAAAATTCATCAAAGGCAGAATACATGATGTAAGATGATAGAAGGTATAGCGCGTTGGAGAGGTATTTCGGGGTTATAGTGATATGGTAGCAGGTATGGTCATATGTGGTGTATGCGTTTTCAATCCCACCCATTTTATCTCTCATTCTTTCTATTTCCTTGTGGGTCATATTGTGGGTACTCTCAGTCAATGTATGTTCTACGAAATGTGATATACCGCATCCGAGATATTCATCCTCATATATACTTCCTGCATTAACGCAAACTGCAGTATATAAAATAGGAGAGGCGTCTATTGGTGCCAATATGACAGTAAGACCATTTGATAGAGTTAATTTTTCACTTTCTGAGGATGGATGAATAGATGCTGTGCTTGTATCCTGGGTGAGATAAAATAAAGAAGTAATTAATAGTAAAAGTGTGGTCTTTCTCATTTATGGTAAGTTAGCTTATTGTTGAATAATAAGATTCTTCATCTAATAGAAATTCTATATCAGGCATGAATCTTAGGGGGACGCTTGAGGCTATTGCAGACTTTATAGAATTTTTTACATATACAAGAGCAGCCAAACCTTTCTCTTTATCAGATAGAAATTTCACATAACAGAATAATTTTCTTCTATCTTTTCCGATTATCACTCTCGTTACTGTAACAAAACCAATTTCAGGATCCTTTCTCTCAGTAAGGATTCTGGCAATTTCTTCTTTAAAAAGTGTCTCTGTTCTTCTATTTTTCCTATCGGAGTAATCTCGCATTCTTGTTTGTTAAATCTCCCTATTCTTTTCAATCACCTCATACACCTGAATCATATCTCCTTTATAAAACTCATCTATATCCTCTAATCCTATCCCACATTCGAATCCTGCTGTCACCTCATTTACTACGTCCTTTATCCTTCTTAATGAAATTATTTTTCCCTCTCCTATAACCTCTGTATCTCTAAGGATTTTAACAGTTGCATTTTTTACAACCACACCGTCCTTTACATAGCAGCCTGCAATTTTGCCAATCCTGGGTATGGTAAATACCTCTCTTATTTCAGCTTTGCCAATCAATTTTTCTTCGAAAACGGGTTCAAGTAAACCTGTAAGTGCTAGTTTTATATCTTCAAGTGCTTTGTATATTACATCATACATCCTTAACTCTACACCCTCGCTCTTAGCTAATACTTTTACATTGCTTGGAGCTCCAATATGATATCCAACTATTATTGAACCTGAGACATTTGCCAGAAGGACATCGGATTCTGTGATCTCTCCAACACCACTATGAACAACCAAGATTTTTGTATCTTCTGTAGATAATTCCCTGAAAGAATCTGAAATGGCCTCGACAGAGCCACTAACATCTCCTTTAATTATTACTTTTAGTTCTTTTGCTTCTCCACTTTGGATCTGATCTTGAATAGATTGGAGGGTTCTCACAGCAGTTGGACGGTAAGTCATCTCCTTCTTAGCTAATTTTCTTTTACGGGCAATCTCTCTTGCTTGCCTGTCTTCCTCTATAACTACGAATCTATCACCAGCTCTGGGGATATCCTCGAAACCAAGTACCATAACAGGTTCTGATGGTTGTGCTTCCTCTACAATATCATCAAATTCATCATATATGGCGCGAACCTTTCCATATGTAGTTCCTACTACAAAACTGTCTCCTTTCTTTAATCTACCACCAGTTATGAGAATAGTTGCTACAGTACCTTTATATCTATCCAATTTCGCTTCAATTACATACCCTTTAGCTCTACCCTTTTCTTGAGCCTTGAGTTCCTCCATCTCAGCAATTAAAAGTATTGAGTCGAGGAGTTCATCAACTCCATCTCCCTTTTTTGCTGAGACAAGAATAGTAGGTATATCACCACCCATTTCTTCCAACATAAGTTTATGCTGTATTAGTTGTTGTTTAATCTTATCAGGGTGTGCATTCTCAAGGTCAGTTTTATTTATTGCCACAATTATAGGAACCTTCGCATCACGGGCATGGTCTATTGCTTCTACGGTTTGGGGCATAACTCCGTCATCAGCAGCAACGACTATTAGAATTATATCTGTAACCTGTGCACCTCTTGCTCTCATGGCTGTGAATGCCTCATGACCAGGTGTATCCAGGAAGGTTATTTTCTTATTATGGTGTACAACCATAGAAGCTCCAATATGTTGTGTTATTCCACCCTTCTCACCAGCTACGACATTTGTCTTTCTTACATAGTCCAGAAGTGTGGTTTTCCCATGATCAACATGTCCCATTAGTGTTACAACGGGAGCCCTCTCTATCTTTGCTTCTTCATCTTCTGCAACTTCTTCATAATATGATATAAGTTTAGTATCGTAGTCATACTCAGATGCTATCATGCTTGCTGTCTCATAATCCAGACGCTGGTTTATAGTAACCATGAGTCCAAGTTCAACGCATTTGCTAATAAGTGAAAGCGGGGAAATAAGAAGGAGTTTTGCGAGTTCCTCTACACTGATAAGTTCAGGTAATTGTATAATTCTTTCATCTTTCTTTTCATCTGATGGAACTTGTTCAGCCTTTTCTTTCTTTTTTGTAGGTTTTTGCTCACCTATCTTTATTTTAGTGAGAGTTTCCTTAACTTTAAGCTCAGCTCTTTTCTTTTCTTCTGGTCTCTTTAACGTCTTCTCTAATTTTCCTTTCCTTCTTCTACGAAGTCTTTCCTTTCGCATGTCCTTTTTCTTTATGCTTTGCTTGTCCTCGTCCATCCTTTTTTTGACTTTATCGAGCATTTCCTGAGTAACCACACTCATATAACCGCGGACCTTAAAGCCTTGTTCTCTCAAGAGGTGGGTTAATGCCTCGCTTGATAGATTCAATTCTTTTGCAACTTCATATACTCGGAGATGTTCCATAAGGTTTAAGTAAATATCTCAATATAACAATAGATATGTCAATTTAAGATTTATTGACGGACGAATGTTTAATATTTTTTACAACTTCGGATGAAATTTCGTAAGCCTTATTCGCAAGGTTTTTTCCTATACCTTTTATTTTAAGTAGTTTTGGTAAACCATTAAATACAACATCGTACGCACTTATAAATCCACTATCAAGAAGTTTTGTTTTTAGACCTGATGCTAATCCTTTTATGTTAGCAATGGAAGTTTTGTTGTACATACTTTCAGAAATAATATCAATTCTGTATCCGGTCAATTTTGAGGATAGAAATGCATTTTGTCCATTCTTACCAATTGCAATGGGAAGTTCATCATCGCCTACAATAATTTGTATTCTCTTACTATCTTCATCCCTGTCCTCTTTTAATATTTTTACACCAGAAAGTGACCTTGAAACATAAACGAGAGAATCCTGACTCCACTGTATAACATCTATCTTTTCACCTGCCAGTTCTTTAACCACAACCTGAACCCTTGATCCTTTTACACCAACGCATGCACCAACTGGATCAATCCTCGGATCATTGCTGATGACAGCTACTTTTGCCCTGATCCCGGGAATCCTTACAATGTCCTTTATTTCTACTATCCCTTCCTTAATTTCAGGAACCTCAGATTCAAATAATCCCCTGAGGAAATCTGGATGTGTTCGAGATAGTTGTATACCATCTTTTAGATCTACCGAGAGTATATATGTCTTTATTATGCTTCCCTGGCGGAAGTATTCTCCCTGAATTTGTTCTTTTTTTTGGAGTACTCCTTCAGTTTTATCGAGACTAATTAATATTCTTTTTCCTTCTATTCTTCTTATGCTGCCTGTTACAATCTCACCTACTCTTTGTTCAAAGGAAGAATATATTGCATCTCTTTCTACCTCTCGGAGTTTTTGGAAAAGAAGTTGCTTGGTTAATAGAATAGCATTTCTTCCAAATGTTTCAAATTCTATGGGAATGCTCAATGTATCACCTATCTTTACAGACTCATCATATTTTACTGCGTCTTTCAGTGCTATCTCTTTTGATTGAAGTTCGACTCTTTTTACCACCTCTTTTAAGATAATAACTGATATAGAACCATCAGATTCATTTATATTTACATTTACATCGGTATCCCTTCCAAAGGTCTTTCTGGCTATAGTTTTGATAGTATCTTCAAACAGTTCTTGAACCTTGGATAGATCAATTTTCCTGTCCTCTGCAAGCTGGTTTAGAAAGTGTGATACGTTATACACTGTCATATATTCACCTTACCCTTTTTATTGTTAGTAGCCAAACCACAGACCTGCTTGCTTGCAGGAAGGTGTGGTTTTTTATATTTTCTCACCGTTTCTTCTTATTGATTTTTACATCAGAGTTAATATCAATACCAGGTGATGATACTTCAAGGGTATACCTCGGTTTTATAGGATCTTCAATGTCAAGTAAATTTGAAAGTTCCTTTGAAACATTACTACAATCCTCGACTGTAACCCCACCCGGTTTATCTATAAATACTCTTAAGATTGAATATGGTTCACATCCTTTAAGCTCCAACCTAACAAGACGTATGTTCTTATCCCACAGAACCTTGTTTATCAAATTCTCGATTTTCTTTATCAAATCTTCTTTCATTATATATATTATGAGGTATAGCGTCGAACCTAACCTTTCCTACGAAACCACATTTAGTATGAAAAACCTGGAGCTCTCGATAGACAGGCTTGTCAGCAAAAAGCTCCAGGTTTGTGTATTCTTAATTATTTTCTTCTTTTTCTTCCTCTGATTTCTCTTCTTTTTCTTCTTCTAACTTCTCCTCCTTTTCTTCTTCAAACTCTTCTTCAAACTCTTCTTCTTTTACCTCAAGGAGGTTTTTATCGTCCTTCATTTTAACAAGGACAGTATATATCATCGTCTGTCCAACACTCCATATAGATAAACCATAGGCGAGTACGAAAATTGCAACTAAGTGAAAGCTTATTCCGACACAGAAACCACCAAATGTAGTTGCCCAGTTCTGGGTTGCCCATGTATGAGGAAGAAGGAGTGTAGGTAGAAATCTACCTATAATATTCTCAGTCCAGATAACGGGAGGGCAGGATGGTAGATACCATAATGCATTGTTCCACATTACTTCAAACCATTCCCTTGGACCCTGCCAGAAAGAAATAGCAAAATAGGTAAGCCTGAAGGCCTTCTTTGTAAACAAGGCTAATATCGTTGTGCCAGCAAGAGAAAGAAACGCCACCAATATCTCCCAGACTACCAGCCTCCATGTCTGGTCATTGAGTACACTGAAGACCTCGAACAGTGTATCAAATGTATCGCTTTTGGTGGTGGCAACAACAGAGGGTGCAATAAGAAATGAAAGGAAAAGTACCACAGTAAGGTATACAAGAAATAGGGCACCAAGAGCTATAGGTATAAAGAGAATGCCAATTGCAAGTTGTCCAAAATAAGGAATCCTGCCAACCACACCAAAAATAAATCCACATAGAAGTATAACAGCGGTTATTATAATAAGTGTTATAGGAGATAATATTATAGCCTTCCACTTCTTCAGTGAGAACTTGATTCCCTCGGTGACCTCATAGAACTCGTCTCCCTTAAGCTGTTCGTATGTTATCTTAGATATTGCACCAATTGCAAGTAGTTTTATGAAAACAAAGAATGCAATACCAACTCCCCATATTAACCAACTAAACCATGGCATTAATGTGTAACCTATTATTGGGACAGGGATAAACCTATACTCTCTCCAAACCTCAATCCAATTCCAGTCTGGTGATAGAGTAAATGCTACATATGAGAGTATCGAATATAATATGGTTCCAATAAGGATGCCAAGGAACCCAACCCATATCTTTTTGGCAGAAAAGCCAAGCCGCATGGAGCGTAGTATGTCCTTAAAGTTGAACAGCATATCCCCTCCTTTTTGGGGTGATAGGTTTATATTAAAAACAACATAAGAAAAACTAAAGGTCTTTAGTGCTTAGTATATTTTAACAAAAAAAACCTGATTTGTCAAGAAAAAAATTCAAATTAGTAGATATTAACGAATAACTGAAAATTTTCCTATCGTTTTATCTTTATTCTCAGAACCAGCATATGCAGTATATATGTAAACCCCGCTTGCAAGAACAGGGTTTATCCATTTTAGTGTATCTCCGTTTATGTTAGAGAATGTTTTTATACATTGACCGCTAAGAGAGTATATTCTTATGCTCCCCCCCATTAAATCATCAGAATAGAACTTAATGAAGGTATGTACATCTTCTAAAAAGGGATTTGGATAGACCAGTACCGAGAAGATTGTGGAGGGGGGGGTAATCCCAGTGTCGTATCTTGAAATACCCTCACTGGTTGCTATCCATAACCAGCCTCTTGTTGCGTCATAGGCAAGATAGTCTTTTCCTTTGCTGTAGTCTATACTCACAGGTAGAAGTCCATCTGCATGTGTAATGGATGAGAACTCAAAGTTACTTGTGACTTTTGTTAAGCCCCCTTCAGTAACACCAGGAGTTGGTTCGAGTAATAGCCAGATGTTGCCATGGATGTCACATATGATGTCTTGTGCTACGTCTCCTACCACATCTGTATCCCCGCTCGTTAGTAAATATTCTATGATTCCGTCTCTGATCACATATGTCCCTGCTGGTGTTCCAATCCATATTCTCCCCTCAAAGTCAAATGCAAGAGAATGAATTTCCTCTCCCTGGATTTCGGGACATAAGAGCTCTTCTGCTTCAGATTGATTTATTATTCTATAAACACCTCCACTTAGTTCATAGGTACACCCAACCCATGTATTTAACTGGTTATCAAATGTAATACGGTTAATTCCAGGTGGAAAGGTAAAAATATCAATAGAATCAATAGAACCCCGCCTATATCTTCGAAGGCGTGAAATTTCCCCCTCTATTTTCCATGTTGAAACCCATACATCATTACTATCACTAATTGCAATATCACTTATTACATTGTTACCCTGAAGACGGAAGAGGGTGTCGAGGGTGCCATCAGGATATAGTCGTATAAGAGCAGGTCCCTCGTTAGACCAGTTCCAAACACCCAACCATACTTTACTATCTTTTGCAACTGCCAGCGCACTTAAACCGCCTCCTTGTACATTCCACTCGTTATTTAGATTGAAAATTTCCCATATACCTTCCTCTACATTGTATTTAGAAACCATACATCCTCCATTAATACTCCAGAGGTTTCCAGCTTCATCAACGGCTATATCACCAATCCTATTATCTCCTGGTCCTTCAGGAATATGAGTTATTACCGTATCGTAATTAAACTCTAAGATACCCTCTCCCCAGGAACCTATCCAGAGCTTGGACAGAGGAAGAAAACATCTTAATTCCTTTATGATTGGGGTAAATGAGAATCCTGTACCATTCCATCGGCGGAGTCCGTTGTATGTCGCAACCCATAATTTTCCACCCCAAACAGTAAAATCTCTTGAGTCATATGAGGCAACATAATGATAATCTCCGTCATTAATGTATGAGATACCACCTGATGTTGCTATCCATAACGTATCTCTTAACATCTCAACAGAATTAACGTTACCAATTTCAGTAATAGTATTCCATTCTGAGAAATGCTCGATGTTTGACAGGGTGACCTTTCCGATTCCCTCATCAGTACATATATATAAGGTGTCATTTAAAAAAATTATATTTTTTACAAAATTTCCTGGATATGTTGAGATTTTTTCCATTTTGTCTGTCTTTTCCATTGGGTTCGTATTTTTTATGTCCCATAATCTAATTCCATCGTGAGTTCCAACAAGGACAGTATCAGAAAGGATATTTATACAAAATACCGACTCAGGAATCTCATACCATTCGCCGCTTACTTCTTTCCATATATTATTAGGTGATAAAATCGATATACCTTTACCATAGCATAGAAACCAAATATTGCCATATTTATCTAAAATAATATCTCTTACATCATTTTTAGCAAGTCCTTTGCCTGTGAAAATTCTATCAAAACTACCTGTACTTGTATCAAAAATCGCTGCACCACCACTTGTTGCACAATATATCAAGTTCTCATTGTGGAACATACTATATATATGGCTTGAGTTCAGGAAATTTTCGATGTTTCCATTATTAGAAATAAGTGTAGTAAGGATTAATATGGATATAATTGTTTCCATATAGTATTCATAATTATATCACAAATCCTGAAAAAGTCAAGTAAATTTTTTAGAGAGCTTCTAAAAAACTACCTTTGAGCTCTCTAAAAATTTCCTTGACAAAACATTAAAATTGGTTTATAATATTTTTGTGGATTTATCTTTGATATTCTTAATGGTTATGTTAAATTTATGAATAAACCACAGAAGTGTAACCACAGAGGTCGTCCCGCCTTAGCGAGACATAGAGCGAGCAGGGAAAAAGAAATAAGAACTCTTTGGTTCCTCTGTGTGCTCTCCTATTTCAAAATAAGAGGGTGAAAGATTTGAGAACTTTTCAGGAGGATTCTTCGAATAAACTTGTTTTTCTTTTAAAAAGCACCTACACTATTAGATTAAAGGAATTATTATCTTTTATTCTATTATATGAATTAGAAAAACATAGTGCTTTAGGGAACACAGAGAAAATAATCTTTAATCTCTGTGCTCTCTGTGGTTAATTTTTTGCAATTTGATTTTTGATATTTAATATTATTATGGGGGTATCGTGAAATTTAAATGGACAATAGCAGTGCTTCTGGGATTAGTACTTATTCTTGCCTGTGCAAATCCTGTAAGGATAGGATTGAAGGGATTAAAGGCGGATATAATTTCTCTATCACAAGATATAAAGGAAGGTAAACATTTAATAGAACAAGCCTCTAACCTTGAAAAGCAAATTATTGAAAATCCATCTGAGGAACTTATCCCTGAGATAGACAAACTCAAGAATCGAATGCGTGAGTTAATATCATTAGAAATAAGACTTAAAACCATTAATGATTCTCTTAATATTTTAGAAGGGAACCCCAGAGCAACCCGTCCCATAAAGGAAGAAATCCCTATCATCAGGGATAGGATTGGGGGACTTTTTGAAGATATTGAGGTATTGAAAGGTGAGGGTGTGAGACTTGAGGGACTAAAAGCATATATAAAAGGAGGAAAAATCGACGTGAAAGAGAAAGAGACTGTCGAGAAGCCAGAAGAAAGAATTGAAGAGGAGAAAGAAGCAGAGCGTAAAAAAATAGAAAAGAAAACATATTAAAAAGGAGGTGGTATGAAAAAATTAATCCCGTTTTTACTAACACCAATATGTCTAATTTTATCAGGCGGCGGTTGTAAAACAGAACCTGTAGAGGCATTACAGGCCCCAAGTAACCTTCAGATTGAGGTTGCGGGTAACGATAGTCTTTCCATTAAACTCACCTGGGATGCGTCTCCTACTTCTGATATCGATGGATATGTCATAAGACTGAATGATGTAAGTATAGATAATGTAACCAATACAGAATATACCCATAATAACCCAACAGAACTTGGTACATACAGGGTTAGGGCGTATAGGAACGACGATGAGAGCAATCCTATAGAGGCAAGTACAGAACTAATTATTGCTGCAAATCAGGGCCCTGTCTGGTGGTTCGATGCACCCATTGACACTGGATACAGTGCCTATGGATGGGATGAAAATGGTGCCGGGAATACATATTCTATGGTAGTTGGCAACAAAGATTTAATTGATTTCTATATGGATACAGTGAGCGTAGCAAAGGGAACAGATAAGATAATAAGTACTGATGCATGGTGGGATGATGCTAATGAGACAAGATTCCATACTACAGCATTAACCGGGGAGACGGGTTTCACAAATACAAAGATAGCTCCGGAATTCGGTATAGGGGCTTATCTAAACTACGCAGAGATAACAGCAACCGGGAGTATATATATCCTTTACCTGGAAAATGGTTACTATCTCAAGATGTTGGTTACGAGTAGAAAGGTAAATGGTCATCACAACTTCATCTTCAAGTACGGATTCCAGCCTGTTGCAGGATTCAGGCGACTGGGGGATGATTGAGACTACTAAAAGAGGTTAACAAGGAAAGGGGGTGAGACAACTCACCCCCTTTTTTAACAGATAGATTCTATTCTATATAAATATCTATCGAGCTTTCTACATCTCTAATCTCCAAAAACTTATATCTTCCCCCTCCCATCTCCTCTATGGATTCTACAAGTGTATATAAAAAAGTAGCATCTAACTCACCCATCGTATCAACCCCGAACTTTGATAATACATTAAAAGCCCATATTGGAATTTTTATCGTAACGTCTCCCTCTTTTTTATCCTCTATCTTCAAACAAAGCCACTTTAGACACTTTTCTCCCCTTTCCAATATCTCATCTTTTCCCACAATAACCATAAGCAGCTTATCTTCTTCAGTATTTATATCTATTAAAGTGTCTCCAATATGAAGTTCTGCTTTCTTTAGTAACTCATCCAGACCACCCTCACTCTCCATAAATATATCCGTATATTCAATAAGTTGTAGAGGAAGAAAAAGGTCAAAGCACTTCCCTTCTGATGTTAAAGAGAGGTGGAAAAAATCCTGGGGTACTACCAACAGCAGAAAAGCAATGATATATGACATAGACCTCCCTGATCAATTAATTTTAGTGCATATCAGGATATCTCTATATCAGCGGGCAGAATATCAGCTTACCAGGGTATCAGGCACTTCCCTTATCTTAACGGATATGCTGATGCCCTGATACTCTTCCTACTGATAATCTGATTGGCTGATATACCTCTGGACAGAAAAAACCCCTGTCCTTATATTCTTATTTGGTGTATAATCCGCCAAACTTACTACAGAGAGCAATAAACGAATAAGGAACTACGGCAAAGGAATAAATCCCTCTTTCATCAATACGCTTGTCTCATCTCTTGCCCTCTTGATTTTCTCCTCTGCCATCTTCATCAGCTCTTCTCTGCCAAGTTTTATTCTTGCAACACCCTGTTCTATAGCCTTGAGCCCGACGGCAACTGCCTCTCTGGGGAATACCTCCCACTCACCCATACTCGGGATAATGTATTCCTCATGTAAACCCTTGTCTTCAGCACATTTTGCAAGTTCTTGAGCAGCTGCTATACACATCTCATCGGTAATAGTAGTTGCCATAACATCCAGTGTTCCTCTGAATATTCCAGGGAATCCAAGTGAGTTGTTAATCTGGTTAGGAAAATCAGATCTACCTGTGGCTATAACTCTTGCTCCAGCTTCCTTTGCCTCCCAGGGCCATATTTCCGGGATTGGATTTGCACAGGGGAATACTATAGCATCTTTTGCCATACTCTTAACCCACTCAGGTTTTATGGTACCTGGTCCTGGTTTAGATGCTGCGATACAAACATCGGCTCCCTTCATAGCATCAGCAACATCTCCTTTTAATCCCTCTGCATTGGTAATCTTACAAAGTTCCCATTTTTCTTTATATTTTTCTACGAGGTCTGTTCTCCCTTTGTGAAGCGTCCCTTTTGTATCGCAAAGGATGATATTTGCTGGTTCCACACCCGCCTTTATAATTACCCATGCAGTTCTAATATTTGCTGCACCAGCTCCGACCATTACTATTTTAACATTTTTCAGTTCCTTTCCTACAAGTTTTACGGCGTTGATTAATCCAGCACATATAATAGCGGCAGTACCCTGCTGGTCGTCATGCCATACAGGAATTCTGGCACGCTTCCTCAACTCGTTAAGAACATGGAAACACTTCGGCTGAGAGATATCCTCTAAGTTAATACCTCCGAAAGTTGGTTGGAGCAGAAGAGCGGTCTCTATGATCTTTTCGGGATCTTTTGTATCGAGGCATATTGGGAATGCATCCACTCCTCCAAGATATTTAAAGAGAAGTGCCTTTCCTTCCATAACAGGCATTCCCGCCTCAGGACCTATGTCACCAAGCCCAAGTACCCTGGTGCCGTCTGTTATGACCGCAACGAAGTTTGCCTTGTTGGTGTGCTCGAATACCTTCTCGGGATGTGCCTCTATGTCCCTACAAGGTTTTGCAACTCCGGGTGTATACCATATTGCAAAGTCATCAAAATCACGAACACAGCACTTAGGAACAATCTCTACCTTTCCTCGATAGAAAGGATGTAGTTTCATAGCATCCTCTCCAGGCTTATTTGCTTTTGCAAGGAGCTCTTCAACTGACAATTTCTTCTCAGCCATAATACCCCCTATAATAAAATAAAAAATTAAATATCAAATATAAAAATTACAAACAAAAAGTTAAAACTCAAAATACGAAATTATAAATAAACTTCAAATTATATATTCCTAACAATCATGTGATGTTTCGGGGAATTTGGAAAATTGGGATTTAGATGTTGTTTAGGATTTAGAAATTGTTGTTTAGAATTTTAACGTTAGCTTATGTATTTTTGATTTATCTCTGTGACTTTTTAATTTTTTTTGCATTCTTACCTATCTTACTGGTTACGTACTGTTCTGTTATTTTTATTGCGCAATAATTACCACACATTGTACAGGTCTCTATTGATTTTTTTTCTGAAATTCTTTCCGGGTCTATGGCGAGTTTTCTCTGTTCTTTCCAGTCAAGACTCCTTCTTGCCATGGATATTTCTTTATCTATCTGGGAAGCTCCTCTTATCCCCTTGGCGAGATCCCCGGCATGTGCAGCGATCCTTGCAGCAATTACACCTTCTTTTACATCATCCACTGTAGGTAGGCCAATATGTTCTGCAGGAGTAACGTAACACAGGAAATCTGCACCACAGGCTGCTGCAAGTGCACCACCGATTGCAGATGTAATGTGGTCATAGCCGGGTGCTATATCAGTCACAATTGGACCAAGAACATAAAATGGAGCACCCTTGCAAATGCTTTTCTCTATCCTGATATTCATTTCTACTTCATGAATTGGAATGTGTCCAGGTCCCTCTATCATTACCTGGACACCTGCTTTGAGTGCTCTGTCTCTTAATTTACCAAGCACTATCATTTCTTCTATCTGAGGTTTGTCTGTCGAATCAATAATTGAGCCGGGACGAAGTCCATCACCGAGCGAAAGAACCAGATCGTATTCCCTTGCTATCTCAATAAGTCTATCAAAATATGTATATAAAGGGTTTTCTTTCTTATTGTATTCCATCCATGCAGCAAGAATAGACCCCCCTCGAGATACTATGTCCATAACTCTTCCATGGCTTTTGAGTAGGTCGACAACGCCTCTTGTAACCCCACAGTGCACTGTTACGAAATCGACACCATCTCTTGCATGTTCCTCAATAATATCAATTATCTCCTCTTCACCCGCATCTCTAAAATCTATTTCTTTTTGAGCCTTTCTACAGGCTATCTCATAGATGGGAACAGTTCCAAGCGGACCTGGAAATTCCTCTCTGATCTTCTTTCTAATATTAGAAAGATCACCACCAGTTGATAGATCCATTATTGTATCTGAGCCATATTTATCAGCAATGCGTGCCTTCTTAATCTCCGTTTCTATATCAGCAATATCAGGTGATGTACCTATATTTGCATTAACTTTAGTCCGCAATCCCTTACCTATGCCAACGGCTTTCCTGGGTGGGTTTTTACTATTAGAGGGGATTACTATAGTCCCATTTGATATACCCTCTCTTATATATTCAGGTAATTGTCCCTCTTCCTTAGCTATTGTCCTGAAAATTGAGGTAATTTTACCCTTTTTAGCGTTTTCTATAAGAGTCATAGTGGGTTATTTTGAGTAAGAAAATTAAAAGCACGACTATTATATCACATTTTTTTTGACTTGTCAAGTATTTTAGGTATATCATTAGGAAAATAAATTTGAAAAAGCCAATTATCATATTATTAAAAGAATAAGATTAACACATAGTATTCCATAGAATCTAAGTGATAAGATTGCTTCGTTGTCCGTCAATCCGTCGCACTTCTTGACGGACGACGGACTCCTCGCAATGACAGATACCAACCCCGGTCATTGCGAGCGAACGAAGTGAGCGCAGCAATCTCATTCGTTCCTTCGCAGGCATAAAGTCTACGCCTACCATTTAATGACTTATTTGTCATTGCGAGCGACTAACAGGAGCGTGGCAATCTCATTACAATAGAGAGAATATACGACAAGTCTTACTGACTGCTGTTAGGCATGTAAGCCCTGCGATTATAGAAAAATTTAATAATTCCTATATTTAAGAGTTTATTCATATGCTCGTATGTATTTTGAATCAACTAAATTATAGAAAGTAAATTCTTGTGTTATTTAAGAGGTTAAATGAGATTGAAGTATATAAAAAGATTGACATTTTGAGAAATTGGTGTTATAATAGAAACCAATTTTATCCACATATTATGGTATGCTATTCTTTGACGTATTACATCATAAATAGGGGAGGAATAATATGCCTGAAAATATAATAAAGTTGCATGAAAACAGATTGGATAAAAAAAATTATCACAAGCTTATGGCAATAGATAATCCACATTTGCACCAATTTGTGGCAGAGTATATAGAGTTGTGTAATCCAGATAAGGTATTTATCTCAACAGATTCAGAAGAGGATATAAGGTATATCAAAGAAACTGCAATAAGGAATGGCGAAGAAATGAAGCTGGCTATAGAGGGACATTCTGTTCATTTTGATGGATACTATGACCAGGCAAGAGATAAAGGACACACTAAATTTCTCGTCCCAAAGGGCGTAGATTTAGGTCCAAACTTAAACACAATTGATAAACATGAAGGTCTCCAGGAGATTCATGAGATTATGAAAGACATAATGAAGGGACATGAACTCTATATAAGATTTTTCTGTCTTGGTCCAACGAATTCAGAGTTCTCAATTCCCTGTGTTGAGCTTACTGATTCTGCTTATGTGGCACACAGTGAAGATTTGCTCTATAGAAATGGTTATGAAGAATTCAAAAGACAGGGTCGTTCGGCTCAGTTTTTTAAATTTGTCCACAGTGCTGGGGAGCTTGATGAAAGAAAGGTAAGTAGGAATATAGATAAGCGAAGGATATATATTGATTTTGAAGACGCAGTTGTATATTCAGTTAACACACAATATGGTGGTAATACGATAGGATTAAAGAAACTTGCCATGCGTTTGGCTATTCATAGAGCCGCAAAGGAGGGATGGCTTACAGAACACATGCTTTTAATGGGTGTTCATGGACCAGATAAAAGAACTACATACTTTACTGGTGCCTTCCCTTCTTTATGTGGAAAGACCTCAACAGCCATGATACCTCATGAAACCATAGTTGGTGATGACATAGCCTATATCAGGAAGAGAGGGGATAAGGCATATGCAGTTAATGTAGAATCAGGTGTTTTTGGGATAATAATGGGTGTAAATTCTAAGGATGACCCAATAATATGGAATGCTTTAAATTCACCGAACGAGATTATATTCTCAAATGTTCTAATTAAAGAAGATAAAGGTGTATACTGGATTGGTAAAGATGGTGATGTGCCTAAGAAGGGTAAAAACCATTCAGGTGAATGGGTACCTGGTAAAAAGGATACAGAGGGTAATGAGGTTACACCCTCACATAAAAACGCACGATTTACAATTAAACTGAGTAGTTTAAAGAGCGTGGACTTTAAGATGAATGACCCAAACGGGGTTGAGATAGGTGGGATGATATATGGGGGCAGGGATTCAGATACATGGGTTCCTGTAGAGGAGGCATTCGACTGGACACATGGAATAATAACCAAAGGTGCATCACTCGAATCAGAAACAACTGCTGCCACACTTGGTAAAGAAGGTGTTAGACAATTCAACCCTATGTCAAATCTGGATTTTCTTTCAGTGCCAATTGGCAGATACGTAGATATGAATTTAAAATTCGGTAGTTCTATGGAAAAACCACCTAAGATATTTGGGGTTAACTATTTCCTTAAGGACAGAAATGGAAATTTTATGAACGAGAGGGTTGACAAGGGTGTCTGGCTCAAGTGGATGGAATTGCGTGTGTATAACGAGATTGATGCATTAAAGACTCCCACAGGATATATACCCATGTACGATGACCTCAGGAAAATCTTTAAAGAGCTGTTGAACAAGATATATTCAAGGGAAGATTACATAAAACAGTTTACCATCAAGGTGCCCGAAAGCCTTTCAAAGATTGAGAGAATTAAGAAAATATATGAGACCACTGTTACTGATACACCCCCCGTATTGTTTAAAATTTTAGAAGAGGAAAAGAGACGTTTGAACGAGGCAGGGGAAAAGTACGGAGACTACATTACACCTGATAGGTGGGAGAAGTGAAGACGGAAGAGTGATGAGGGAAGGGCGTAGGGCGTAAGGCGTAGAGCGTAAGGCGAAGGGCGTAGAGCGTCCCGATAGAATAGCTGCGCATTCTACGGGATAAATAAAACGAAGGGGGAAGAGAGATGAGGAAAGAGGGAATAGAGAAGGTGAAGTCAATTATCAATGCAAAATTAGCAATTAGCAATTTAGAATAACTTAGGAGAAAAGAAAAAAGGTAGGAGCCCCGCCTTTGGCGGGGCGATAAGAGAGGAGCGTAGGGCGTAATATTGCGGGAATATTGCGGGTCAGGCTAAAAGATAAGAGATAATTGCTTGAGACAGAGGGAAAGTTAAAGTAAAACGAAAATATGCCCAGGAAACTGAGGATAGAATATGAAGGAGATTTTTATCATTTGATATCTCGTGGCAATAGGAGTGAGACTATATTCTATCTCTTATCTTTTAGCCTGACCCCCATTTCTTGATGACCCCCATTTCTTGACCCCCTTAAGTACTACCCTAAGACCCAACAAACCCAATAACTCAAGAAACTCAATAAACTGTGAAAACTCAAGAAACTCAATTGTCTTTTATTTGCCTTATCATAATTGCAATCTCAAGATTTAAACCCTCTGTCCAGAGTATTGCCTTTCCATACCGTAGGAATAGAATTGAAGGGAGTTCATGGAATTTCAATATCTCTTTTAATTTTTCCTCGTCACCATAAAAGATCCTGCCCTCAAGTTTATTTTCAACACAAAAATGTAATGCGTTATCCCTCTTATCAGTCTTTATAAAAATCAAAAAAGGAATATCGTTAATCAGTGCAAGTCTTTTGGTAGTTGATATTGAACTTTCCTTCTCAGGGTCAAGGAAAGCAATAATAATATTACCATTCTGCCAATCGGACTGAGAGAGAACATTACCATCTGTATCCCTAATAGAAATATCAGAAAGTTCTTTGAAGTCCCTTATGAGTAAGTCAAATGAACCGATTGCATTTATTGGCGGGAACCCCAATTCTACCGTAATTTTCACTGTATCTTCCTCTGTCTTAACTGGATTAACCCTGACAAAGACATCTCCCTTTGCCTGACGAAAACCTGTAATAAAGCAATACTCTCCAGTAGGAACCGTAAAGGAGACAATACCCATTGATGTATCCATTGGGGGGGTAATGTCTTTAAATACTCCATCCTCAATCTGGCATATTGAAAAATCATAATAGTATCTAACATCTATTCGTGTTTCACCATTTTGTATGAATCTTGCAGCTATCACTGTCTCCTGGGTTTCTATCTCTACTGTTGTATCAAATTTAACTGATACCCAATTGTCATCATAGTATTCTGCACTTTTATAATCCCAGTATATGCGTGCAGGTATTCCAACCGACCTCATCGCTTCTACAAAGAGGGTCAGTCTCTCAATTGAGCTGCCTGTTTCTGCGGCAAGTGTTTGATAAGGATTCATCTTTCCACCAAAATAGTTCTTATCACTTAGAGTATCTATTTCTTTCTGGATATATCTCACCACATAATTTGCAATCTCATTTGGCTTTTTACTTATGAGTTCTAAGAATGGATTCTTAAACAATACAGAACCTTTATAAAAATCCTCCCATAGAATCCTTGGATTTGCAACATATTTGAAGAATAGTGAATCCGGGTACTCATAGTTGTCAAAATACTCTCGCCTATCCTTTGACAAATCTATAATTTTCTGCATGGTGCTGCTGTCAACCGCAACGAGGTCCTTTGTGTGCATAACATCCCATAAGGATAATAAAAGCTCAGGTTCCTCCTCATACTTTCTCCAGAAGTTCATCAATGTTTCTCGATTTCCACGAGAGCGATTCAGGTTTTTTAAAAGACGATATTCTAAAGATGTATCTGGTAATTCTTTCAGAATCTCAGGGTCTACAGCGGTTACCTGTTCCTGATGGAGGTCATGAAGAACATAGGATAGCTCTGGAGGCTTATAGGTCGTATCTCCTGGAACATCATCTTTATCCTTTACCCTGAACCAGAAGGATGTATCTGGTATCGAAATCTTCTCGATTAAGAGGGAGATATTGCTTGTTGTATTACCTTCTGAAAATCGCAGTATATCATAATCCCAGAGTGAGTCCTTCCCACAGGAAATAAATAGGTCACACTTTCCAACTACCAGATGAGTTTTTCCTGATTTGTCGGTATATTTATGTGCAACAGAACGGAGAGATGAGTAGTTGAAGACAGATATCCAGACATCTGCACTTTCTACAGGTGCTCCATCAGTATCCATTACAGTTATAGATAGACCTGTTGTATCACTATAGTTAGATGTTAGATTGAGAACTGTATATTCATCTCCTTTATAATATACCATCTTTTTTGATTTAGTAAATTCTCCCCACGTAACACCTTTTATGATTGCTGTTCTTCTGACTGCCTTTCTAAACCAGGTATTATCTAATGCAGTCATCTCAGCACCTCCAAGATAATGCCATCCGTCTTGTGTCCAGACTTCAACCCATGCATGATTCGAGTTAGTAAATGGCCACCAGGGTGAAGATACCATTCTGGTTGGAATACCTACTGACCTGCATGCCTTAATAAAGAGTATAGCCATTTCTTCACACCGCCCAATGCCTCGTCTAATAGTCTGACCTGCAGATTGGTCCCATCTGGATGTTGGTTCATATTTCATCTGTTCATAAGCCCATTCATTTACTGAAAGTACTGCACTCTTTAAGTCAGAACAATCTCGAACACGTTCGAAGAGCTCTCTTCCATAATGGAGTCGAAAATACTCCAATGGCTCTTGTGACACCCGATATGGAAGAACATAGTGGTCGAAAAATTCTTGAGGTATTTCCTTTACCCAGGGAAGTGAATCAAGATTAATTTGTAGGGCTTTAAAATCAAGAAGAAAAGAATCGGCTTTCAGGGTTACAAGGTCAATGGTTGGCATATATTGAAGAAGCAAATCCACCCACTCTTTTTCATCTCCACTTGCACATTCAATCAACCTCTTAATCTCAGGGTTGCATACCTTTGCCTCTTCTAATGATAATGCCCTGCCAAACAGGGAGGATGAGATGACTGTGAATAGGATTAGTCTATATAATCTAAACATAATTTTAGAGTGGTATTGTGGGTCAGGCTAAAAGATAAGAGATAATTGCTTGAGATAGAGGGAAAGTTATAGTAAAATAAAAATATGCCAGGAAACTGAGGATAGAATATGAAGGAGATTTTTATCATCTGATATTTCGTGGCAAAGTAGTGAGATTATTTTCTATTTCTTATCTCTTAGCCTGACCCCCATTTCTCCATTAGCCTGACCCCCATTTCTCCCAATACAAACTTTGTGGGAGAGGTCTCCCGACCTCAATAATTATGTCACAGTAAATGTCACAGTATTGTCGCAGTAAAATGTCACAGTAATTCATAATACCTTGTAGGGTCTGTCTTGCTTTTTGCTATTTCCTTTATTAGACCTAACTCAACCAATTTTGAGAAATCACGTTGAATCGTTCTTCTAACCAAATTATATTTCTGTCTGATTTCCTCAACCGAAATCCGCTTTTGCTCCAATAAATGTAATAAAATTTTCTGTTGACGCTCGTTTAAGTTAAATCTTTTAGCCTTCTCAATGAGAACTTCCTTTTTAATTGCCTTTTCTCCCTTTGTTTTTACTTCTATCAATTGATTTTTCAGTCCTTCTGTAAAATATTCGAGCCATTCTGTCATATCTATATTATTCTCTCTCACTGATTGAATGGCGTCGTAGTACCTCCGGCGTTTTTTGTCGTAATATTCGGACAATGAAAAAAGCCTTTTAAAATCATATTCATTCTGATAAAGAATGAGCGTACATAAAACACGAGCAGTCCTTCCGTTTCCATCTAAGAAGGGATGAATGTCAACAAACTGATATTGACTGATCCCTGCCATGAGCACAGGTGATATCTTCTTTTTTACGTTTAACCATTCAACGAATTCTTTCATTAGTTTAGGAACTTCCTCTGGAGGGGGCGGAATATAAATTATTGCTCTTGTCAAGGAGTTGACTACATAATTCTGAACTTTTCTATATCTTCCTGGCTCAAGGGTTCCACCCCTGACATCTTTAACTAAAATCTTGTGTATCTGCTTAATTAAATCCTCCGTGATTTCTAATTTCTTCCCCAGGTATTCGGAGACAAAATCAGTTGCCTCTTTATAGTTCAGGAGTTCTTGACGATCATCTTTCCTAATGCCCTTTACAGATTTGCCGGTAAGAATTCTTTGAGCCTGGGATAAGGTCAGTTGAGTTCCTTCAATATGTGTAGAGTGGTGCGCTTCAAGGATAAGTGCTTCACTTTGCATATCCTTTATCCATGCCTCCTTTAACTTTGCCGCCTCCAAAAATCCTCTTGCCCTCTCAATTTCAAGAAGGAAATTGTTTATTTTATTGGTGATTGTGAATTTTGGTTTAAACATATCTATATCCTAATACTGATTAATTTCTACAGTGCTATTAAAACTTCTTTGGAGTGTGCCAAGAACTGACCCCCATTAGTCTTACCAAAAGAAGTTTATCTTTCTAATTGTAATCCCTATTAATATTTCCTTTTTATTAAATAAAATCTATCTTAGAGATTAAGAATTGCAATAGCTTGCTACCGCCCACTTGCATTACCAAGGTAATGCACTCAAATTACAGCTCTCGTTGGAGTACCCCGCCACCGAACTTCCCTCGCCAATAAAAATGTCTTATGTTGAGACTTGACCCTACGATCCCTAAGAATTCTATATCCAAAATTACAGAAATTACAACATTAGGCTTGATTTGTAATTTTTGTTATTTTCTTCTCAGGTATTCACACAATAGAATGTCTTTTAATTTATATTCGCCACGCCTAACACCAATTAAGATTTCTTTCTCTACCAACCTACGAAGATAAACATTCAAACTTTTTATCTCAATATCGGCAATTTTATCTCATCTTCCCTATTGAAAAAGATTTTCTGCTCCAAACCAGACTTTGGAGTGAAAGGGTTAGATTTTATCATATTATATCTCACAAGCCTTTATCTTTCAATTTTGATAATGCGTTTGTGATTTCTTTTTGCTGGGACTCAATAATTGCTAATAGCTCTTGCGGGCTTCTTGTGTCTTCCTCGATTTTTCTGTTTGGATTTACTGCTTTTATGTCGTAATTTTTCTCTTCTATTTCTTCTATTGGAACCTTCCAGGAATGCTCACTTTCTTTTTTTTCTGGTAATAATTTAAAGAACTCCTCAAAGTGATGCATAGTTAAGGGCTGCCTTTTTGTTACATTTAAATCAGATAGGTCATAATACCATATTTCTTTAGTTTGTTCACCTTTAGTGAAAAAAAGTAGATTGGTTTTACTTGCTGCACCAGCATTAAGGAATACCTTGGGAGGAAGACTTACAATACAATAGAGGTTGCACTCACTCAAGAGTTTGCGTTTAGTCTGGACAAAGGCTTTCTCATTTGTGCGGAATAAAACACCTTCATCCATTACGATTCCACACCTGCCACTATTTTTAAGGTTATCAATGACATGTTGCAAGAACAATACCTGTGTAGAGCTGGTTTTATAGGCAAAATGAGTCCGAGCATCTTTTCCCTCTTTACCACCAAAGGGAGGATTAGTGAGGACTACATCAAAGAGGACGGGTGCACTTTGGAAAAGTCCACCATAAACCTCATGACCTGTTAGCGTGTTGCCATGCCATATATGTGGTTCATCTATCTCATGAAGCACGAGATTTGCAAGGACAATGGGGTAAACAAGATTTTCTTTCTCTCTACCGTAGAAGGTTCTAATCTTGAGGGTTTCAATGTCATCTGCTATTGTTGCATTTTTATTCATATGTAGATATGCCTGAGCCAGAAACCCACCCGTTCCACAGCAGGGGTCATAAACGGTTTCTCCAATCTTCGGGTCAATCACTTTAACCATAACACGAATAACCTCTCTTGGTGTGAAAAACTGTCCACCGTCGTTGTTTTTCTCACCCATTTTCTGTATCAGTCCCTCATAGACCTGGGAGAGTGTGAACATGTGGGTTTCTTCAACTTGCTCCAAGGAGAGTTCATGAATTTTATCAAGTATATCTAAAAGATTGCGTTCGGTATCAATACCCGTTTTTTCAAAAGAGGAGAAGACTTGACTGACAACCTTCTGACGAGGAGTTGCACCAGGTTTATCCTTTAATTTTTTGAGGGTAGGGAGCAGGTCTCCATCGACGAAGCTCATAAATCTTCCAAATGTTCCCTCTTGTAATTCCTTTCTTTTTTCTCCATCAGGAGCAGCCCAATCTCGCCAGCGATATGGATATTGGAGTGAAGGAATAAATTCTCTACCTAATGCTTTAGTATATTCTACTTCTATCTCCTCTTTTTCATCAAGAATACGGAGGAAGAGCATCCAGGTAAGTTCAGGCACATACTGGAGAGCCCCAGCTCTTCCCGACCTCCGCATAATATCACAGATACCCTTGATATAGGCATTCAGAGATTGTGGTGTGGTTATTTTGTGAGAATTTTTTCGCATATAAGATAATTTAGGGTATAAGGTTATACATCTTTCGGAATATGAGAATACCGTCCTAAACTTTCCCATATTTCACTTATAGCCTGCATATCTTTGCACGGGTATTCTGGAATTTCAGAGATGATTAGACCGTATTCTCCCAAATGAGTAATAGGTAAGTTTCCCAAATAATAATAAGAAAAATTAGTCAACACCAATGCATTAAACGGATCTGGATTTTCTTTAGAAGGTATCCCATATCTATCTAATAGCAATTTTATATCCTTAAACCATGGTTTTTTGTCAGGGGGAATTTCTGGGTCTGGGGTAGGCATTACATTCAAGTCGATGAAAATAAAATATGGCATGTTCTTGGGCCTCTGAGTAAGAGCCTTTTCAAAAAGGTTCTCAATGTCTCCTCTTACAACTGAAGAGTAATTCAAATTTCCTTTTTCATGGAGTACACCTTTCCTTCTTCGACTTTTAGCTTCAACTCCAATTTGTAACCCAGAATATTTATTCTTGGCGACGAATTCACAATGCTTTTGACTTTTAACCTTGTCATCGAGGAAGGTTATAGCAAAGCCCGCTCGAGCGATAATAGCAGCCACAGCTATTTCATATCTTGCACCTTGGAATTCATTTTTATTCTTCAGTCTATTTACTAAGAAGTTTGGTAACTTATTGACTACTTGGAGGCAATATATATCATAAGCAAATGAATGGAGTGCCATAACTTCACCACTTGGGATAGCACCATAGATATACTCGCCTTCTTTCTTTTCATCATTATGAGTAGCTTTTTTCCATTCACCATAAGATTTAACCCAGCGAATAAGAATATGTCTTTCTTCTTCAGACAAATTCATCTGCTCTTTGCGCCATTTTTCACCAAAAGTTGCTTTCAAAATATATATGATAAATTCATGAAATGTTTCATGAAGTGGACGATAATGGAGAGTGTTCCAAATTGCTCTCCAACGATATCCCTTCCAAACCACACTCTTAAAAAGATGTAAATGAGGTTCAGGAAGTTGCTGATTTTTAAAGAATTCTGTAATGCGAGTAATATTTTCTTGGGAAAAGCTATTTGACCGTTTATTTAGATTCATTTCTTATATTTTTGTTGATATCACAGAGATAAATGTAGTAGGTTTAATTTCCATCACAACTTCCCTATGAATGCCTTCCTTAAAATTGCCTGTGGCAAGGCGTTTATTGCTTCAAATTGTCTTTCAATGGATGAGTGAAGTTTATCTACCTCTGCTTTTTTTTCTTTGAGTTCAGCGGCAATACGATGCTGGGTTTTTATAGACGGAAAAGGAATGTGTGTTTCTTTTATTAGTTCTTGACTGATATTTGGCTGAGCACCTCCATAAGATTTATTGACCAGGTCTCTTCTAAAATGCATGAAAAAGAAAAAGAGAAAATTGGTCGAGGCTTTGGAATTTGGAATAATGGCACAAATAGCTTGATTAGTAGTAGCGGAAATATTCAAGACCCCCAACTTTCCAACAGTTGCTCCATACATTGCAATTAACAATGTTCCCATAGGCAAAATTTTAGCACTAGAATTTTTAAGACCTAATTCTGTTATTTTCTCTTCCGTGTCATAGATGTAATTGTCTTCCAATTCTCCCGATTTCACCCAGGGAATATCCCCGTCAAAATACTCTTTATTCCCTCTATATGGAGTGCCTCCGCTTGTAGTCTCACAAACCTCTCCCAACCTCTTACTCTCCCACTTCTTTGCATCTTCGCTTTTAAAGACCTCTCGCAGATATGCGGAGGGAAGGGCTTTTGCTGCCTCTAATTGCTTTTCGCAGGCTGTTCGGGCATGTTCTACCTCCTGCATTAACTCCTTAATTTTTGCAGCGATGCGCTTCTGCTCAGAAAGAGGAGGGAGGGGGATAACTTGACTATAGGCGTCATTACGATTCAAACCTGGCACCCCAGTCGCTTTATTAAGTTCGTCTAGTCTCAGGTACTTAAGTAACCAGTACAGCCAATGTAGATAACAGGAGGTTTTGGATTCGTCAATGTAGTAAGTTGTATCAATTGGCCAACATGGAGATTCTGAAGAATTCACTTGACCAATTGAACCCTTGCGACCAATTATAATTGTAGGACTTTGAGTAATTGCCATGTTATGGTAACCAATAACACCGTTTGAGCCAAATACAGGAATGAGACCCTTCAATCTATCTCGTACCGGTAATCCTGAACCATACGCAAACTCACATACTTCCCCCAACTTCACCCATCGCCAGTCGGGTGGAAGTATTTCTTTATTCAGCTGCTTTTTCATATTTACTCATTTGTTCTATTAAATACCAATCGTCCTTTTTGATTGTTCCCCCCATGAAGGAGTCTAATTTATCAATCATTTTATTAATAATTTCCAAAACCGTTTGAGCATCCTTCCAACGAAAATGGTTCAAGTCTTTAGGAATTGTTGTTTGGGGCCATCTTGGTATAACGCCCTCATTAACATCCAAGATCTTTTTTTTAGCATCTAATACTGTAAAGGGAAATTGGGCTGGCTTTGGGTGAGCAAAATAATCCCTGATCTTTTTCAGTTCAGAAAAAGATTGCCAGGGTTCTTTTTTAACATCAAAGGTTTTATTGTTACCACCAGATTTATAAATCAGAGGAGCAAAATACCATTTCATTGTGAGAGACCATTTACCCATAATCTCTTCGTATATCTGTCTGGGGAATTTACTTCTAAGGAAACACTCATACACTCTGTTTATGAGTGCTTCGGTAGATAGAAGAAGCACCACAAGTGCTCCAATAGAATGATTAATTTCAACCCGATGCTTATTTTTGGTTGCAGCTTGCTCTGCATCTTTGATTAGGCTTTCCGCTGCCAGATACAAAAATCTGAATGGATTTGTATCTAAGATAAACAAATCTCCATCTTCGATTGGAATTCCTCTCTGTAGATTAAGCATTAACGACACCTCCACATATAAATCAATAAATTTCTATCTTCTTGCCCAGTCTCACCCATCGCCAGCCTGCTGGAAGTTCTATCTTAGGATTACTGATTTCGGACATTATTAAGGACATTTTTAATTTTTAGGGACATTTCTTAAATTAATTTTCCACCTTTGTGGATACTTTTTTCGTGACGCATTCCGTGACATTCTCTCACTTTTCGTGACATGCTTTTTCATGACATTCTCGTGACATTTGGACTTGTTTCGTGACATTGTTATTTTGCTTTGTATTGCAAAGACCGACCTTTACCTTCGGAAGTGACAAATTCCAACTTGGACAGTAGTCGCATATCTCTAACGAATGTTTGATTGCTAACGTTAAACAATTCTCTGTATTTTCTGTTTGTTAAGGCTTTCCCTTCATTTACCATCAATCTTAATGCTTCTATTTGTCTGTTATTTAAGCCCAATTTTTTCAAATCTGTTTGTCTTTCTTCGGGTATATTGGGAACTAAATCTAATATCTTATCACCCGGACCATAAAAATTAATTCTGAAGAAATCACCTGGTTGAGTTATTACTGGCGGCTTCAAACCGTGTTCTGTCATCCAATTCTTCATTTTAGTAATACCAGTCCCATATCTTTCCATATCTTTCGTTTCGTGAAAGATTTTGCAAATCCTTTTGTTTCTCGTCTCATGAACCCCTTCCAGATTTTTAATGTCCAACCCTGGAAGAAGTCCTCCGGGGCTGGTGACCTCTATTCTATCGTTAAAGATATCCATCTGAATATTAGAACCAATGCGGAGATAATCTCTGTGAGCCATTGCATTGACTATTCCTTCTCTTATTGCCTCAAAGGGATACTCGGGAATATCCACTCTCTTAAACTCCACAATCTTGCTGGCTAATCGGGTATTTCTTTTAAAGAATATCTCTAAATCATCAATTATTTTATAGAATGGACCAGTAAGTTCCTGTGAGTCAATAAATTCTATCCTTGAATTCCCCCTGTATCTTGCTATCTTTATACTGCTTTGAGAAATGAATTCTTGAGGATAATCACAAAAGAAAAGAATCGCTGCATTAGTTAGCTTAAAGATTCCGTCTAATTCCCGGACCGCTTTAATAGTCTTTACTAAGAAATCTCTTATGGGTATTTCAGGAACTTCCACTTTTAGTTTTATTGCTCTATACTTCAGGAAGTTCTCTACCAGTTCTTCATTTATGTCTTCATAAGTTGCTTCTTCACAAATTGTAGAATCGAAGGGGAGCCTGGCAAGAATACCATCATCCTCCAGGAGTTCTACAAGACTATTGAAAACACATTCTTTTAAATCGGACGTACCATTAAATTCATCATAAGTATATCCACTGCCCGGTCTTTTTATCTCCCGTATAAGATTTCTAACCCGCCTGTCTCTGGTAGAGTCATCTTCTCCTCTCAAAAAAACCAGGATTTTCAAATTCCGTTCCACAGCCTTTCTAAATTCCCTTTCTGTAGCTGAAAGACCATCAGGACTGGGTTGTCCATACTCCTTTCCCAATAACAATAGCAGGATATCACTCTCCGAGACTTTTCCAAGGTAGACCTTTTCTGCTGGCTTGCTTTTGGCTGGCAGGTCCTCAAAAAGAAAGACATCAAAGTATTTCTTTAAAAAAGTGTTCAGAGTGATGATTTCTTTTACTGCAAACCGCTCCTCTTTGAGCTCTCTCTGAACGCCACTTACGAATATTTTATATTTTTTCATAATAAAATAATCTCTATTATATCAATCCGTTCTTTACGAAACTAAAATAGTCTTCTTGATTTTTTCCAATGATTATATGGTCTAATACCTTTATATCAATGAGTTCACAGGCATCTATAATTGATTTTGTTAACCTTTTATCCTCTTCAGATGGGTCTGTCTCACCTGATGGATGATTATGAACCAAAATTATTGACGAGGCTGACCGTATAGTTGCTTCTTTTACAATATCCTTTGGATCTACCACACTTGCATTTATACTACCCTTACTTATTTCCACGTTATCAATAGGTTTATTTTTTATATCCAGAAGTATGACATAAAAAAACTCTTTAACAGAGTCCCTTAGATAAGGACCGTAATATTCTGCTACATACTCAATAAGTTCATCTGGTTTTGTTATCTTTCTCTTCCTTACAGCAGTTTCTTTATATAGCCTTTTACCAAGTTCAAGTGCAGCTTTTATTTGTGCTGCTTTTGCAAGACCTATTCCTTCTATCTCACGTATCTCAGAAATTGTTGCAGTATCTATTTTCCTTAATGCACCAAACTTATTCAATAACCTTTTTGATAGTTCTTCTGCACTTATTCCTTCCCTTCCTATCCTTAATATTATTGCAAGAAGTTTTGATAAAGGGAGGAACTCGGGACCGTATTTAACCAGCATCTCCCTTGGTCTTTCCTCTTTAATCCATTTGCTTATAGGACGATTTTCTCTGAATGCAGATCTCAGGTTTCTGATTTTTTCCCTTAATTTTTTGCAGTCATTTCTGGTCTTAATATCCAATTGTTCAATAATTTCTCTTGCTTTAGCCTCAGTTAACATTCCTTTCTTCGGATATTTAAAGAAGACCTTACCCTTCTTACTAATCATAGGGTATATTGCATTTTCAACAAGAAAATCAAATATCTCCTTTTCAGGCTGCAAATAACCTCCTTTTCATCTCAATAATAATGTCTTTTGGTCCACCAAGCACCTTTAAAGCTTGATGTCCACCCGCTTTAACAACATCAGGAGCATTGAAAACATACGGGTTTTCTAATTCTTCAGTACCGCCTCTTTCAAATTGCCTTGCAAGTGCAAACAATGTTTTTGCTGTTTCTGAGGGTAAATGTTTAAACCAGTCAGCATGTTTATATTGAAGGGCTTCAACTCTTTCCTCACGACTTTTAGGGGATACACCAAACCCGATTTCTGCCATTAAATCATAAAGGTCATATTCTTTTCGATTAAGAAGTTCCTGCAGCATTCTTATTCCTCGTCCGTCTTCGGGAAGGGAATCTATAAGCTCTCCACGTTCCTCAGGATTTATCCATCTATGACGAAGATCGTCTAATGTTTTAACATTTTCAACCAAGTGCTCTGCAATAGTCTGCTTGTACTCCTCTACTGTAACCATTGATAATCTTCCTTCTTTTTCAGTGACAATATAAGTTCCGGCAGGATTAATTCGAACATCAAATCCTTCTACTCGGATTATTCTTTCTTTTTCTCCCTCTTCTGTTTCCTTTTTTTCTCGTGTGGGTGAGGGTTTTGACTTAAACTCTTCTCCTAACAGTCTTGTAGCATCCGTATAATCATAAACCCGAAACATCAATTTATTTGTAGGAAGATGAATTCTTGACCCCCTTCCCATCATTTGTTGAAAGTATATTGGAGAACGGATATATCTAAAGAATACTACATTACGTAATATTGGTATATCAACTCCTGTAGTTATTAAATCAACTGTAGTAGCGATAAAATGACTTCGCTCTAAGCTACGCAAATCTGATATATATTTGCTTCCTCCCACAGAAGCAGTGCATTTGAATGCATAAGGCTCATATCTTTTTTGCTTATTTCTATCACACCACTCAGCATAAAGATTATTTATTTCAGCGGCAATGGCATCTGCATGGGTATCACGCACACAAAAAATAACTGTCTTCTGGTGAGGTCCACCCGTTTGAAGGAACATTTTAAAAAGGTCTTTACACATTGTTTCTACTCTGTCAGGCAATTGAATAATATCCTCAAAGGATGTAGCTTCGTATATCTCACGGGTTTCGTCGGGTGTAAGTTGCTTACCTGTTGTAGCATCTCTTGCTCCCAATACTTTAATATCATTTCGTGTGACACCTATTATATCGAGATTCACATCGCGTCTTATCACCTCACAAGCAGGGAGATAACCATCTTCAATTCCTTGTGACATTGAGTATTCGTAAATTGGTTCGCCAAAATATTGAAGGTTGTTAGCAGTTATCTCTTTGTCTACTTTTTTTTCCTCCTTACTACCACCCTCCCAGTAACGTGGAGTGGCTGTAAGTCCTATTTGAATTGCATCGGAATTTCTTTTTAGCACGATACTCCATTTACCCCAGGCACTCCTATGGCATTCATCGATTATTATATGACTGAAATAGTTTTCAGGATAGTTATCGAGTAAGAATTTAGCATCTTCGTTCTCGCCTGCTACATTAAGAGTTTGATATGTTGCTATTAAAATTCTTGCGTTTTTCTGTGGATTTGCAGTAGATACAGGAGCAGCATCAGCACCAAAAATATTTTGATATGCTGAAAGTCCCTGATTTCGGAGTTCATCCCTGTCACAAAGAAATAAAGCACGATGTAAATGCCCAGCATCTGCAATCTTCTTCAAAAGACGAACCGCAATGAAGGTTTTCCCGGAGCCTGTAGCAAGGAATAGGAGCATCCGTTTTTTTCCCTGTATAATTTTCTCGAGTGTAGCACGAATTGCTGCATCCTGATAATAACGACGGCTTGCTTCACCTCCTGGATACGGGATAAGAAGTGGCTTTGCATTTTCTTTATCAAGTGAAATACCAATCCCTTTTTCATGGCGTTGTCGTAGTTCAAATGGTGTAGGAAACTTTTCTAAAGAATTCGGGTGAGAAGTTTTACCTGTAAAGTTGTCATATTCCACAAAGAGATGACCATTGGAAGAATATACAAAAGGTACGTTATTTAGTCTTGCGTACTTCTTTGCTTGTTCGAGTCCTTTATCAGGTGGGTTATCGCTTTTCTTAGCTTCTATTAAAGCAACTGCGATGGGTTGTGAGTTAATATTAACTTTAATGCGTAGAATATAATCTATTCGTCCCCTTCTTCTTCTGCGTGGTTTTCCATCTATAATATCAATACCTCTCTCAGTTTCTTCACGTCTTACAAGGTCTTCTGTCCATCCAGAAAGATGGAGAGCGGGGTCAATTAATTTTGCTCTTGTATCTGCTTCGCTGAGATGCATATTAAATTTTTCCATAATTTATTAGAAGTAATTTACGAATTATACCACAGATTTTTTAATTTTGCAAGATTTTTTATATAAAACAACTTTATTACAAACTATCGGACATCATTTTCTCTTGACTTTTAAAAAATTTAAGGTTATAATTGTGTGAAACTTTTTATGAAAAATTTCGTATTTATTAATACGGGTTAGTTAGGATTTTTATTATATAAACAATTGGTAGTGTCAAATAGAATATGAAACCACAGTCCGTCTCAGACGGATCACAGAGTAAATTTAATTCTCTGTGCTCTCCAGACAATGTCCGTTAACTAACAGATATGATTTTACAGGGATGGAAAGAGAACTTAAGAGAATGTATTATTTTTAAAAAAATGAATTTCTTTCAATCTCTTTAAATCCCTGTTTTAATTTATAAATTTCTATGTATAAATGTCAAAGGATTGGTTATATAGAGAGGCCACAGGGGGGAGGGAGAAGAATCTTTTATAATTCCTTAATACTTAACATTCTCTGTGTTCTCTGTGGTGAGATTTTTAACAATACTATATAAACAAAGGAGGGTATATGTTGGTAAACATCCTGATGTCTGTTGTGATTACACTTTTTGCTGATGTAAGTGTATCAACAACTCAGAGGTCGTTTTCGTCATTTGTAAATCCGTCAGGGATTGCAATATCTCCAGGGCTTGAATTATCTTATCTTGGAAGTTTTAGTGATATAGATACTTCACATACCATCGGTCTTTCGCTTGGTAATCTGGGTTTTGGAACAGTTATAAGGGGTGAACAAACAAGTTATGTGCTATCAAGTGGAGCTCGAATATGCAATTGGCTACATATGGGTTATGGATACAAATTTGGTGATACAAAGGGTTACCTTATTGGAACAACGGTAAGACCCCACAGGTTTCTTTCACTTGGGTTTGTGGGTGATAAGATAGGAGACAATTTTTTACTCAAGTCTGGTATAGGCATTAGACCAGGTACTGATAGAATAACACTAAGTTTTGATTATAACTACAATGTTGAGGATGAGTCTTCGGATTATTTCGTGGGATTGAAGGTAGAACCTGTGGATGGAATTTTCATAGAGGGTTATGGTAATGAGGATGTATGGAATGCAGGTATTTCCATCTCTTTTGGTAATATCGGTTTAGGTGGCAGATATGGTAAAAATGATGATAACGAAACTTATAATGCAGGTTTAGTCCTATCAAACGAGAAATATCCAACCTTCATGAAACCCAAACCTTGCTTTGCAGAGCTAAAGATAGAAGGTTCTTATCCCGAGCTTAAAAGAAGTCAATTTTTGTTTGAGAAGATCGAGGCACCCTTTTATAAGTTATTATCTCAGATAAAGGAACTTTCAGAGGATGATGCCTGTAAAGGTCTGGTTTTGGAATTAAAAGGTTCTTTGATGCATATGAGCAAATGGGAGGAGATAAGGAATGAACTGAGTCGATTTAAGGCAAGTGGTAAGAAAATATACATATACTCGCTATCTTATGGTCTGGGCTCTTTATACCTTTCATCTATAGCAGATTCAATATTTGTACATCCAGTTGGAAAAGTTGTTATACCTGGCATACAGATCAGAAGGATATATTTTAAGGGAACAATGGAAAAAATCGGTGTAGAGGCTCAGGTTGAAGGAATAGGTAGATTTAAATCTACTCCTGAGACATTTGAAAGAAAGGATATGTCTGAGGAAGACAGCCTTCAGATCATAGAGTATCTTGAAGATGTTTATTATCCTACAATTGAGATTATCGCTGAGGCAAGGGGTATGTCAACAGATAGCCTGCAAAAACTCATTGATGAAGGCATTTTTTTTAATAGTGATGGAGCAATAGAGGCGAGATTGGTAGATGCCGCACTGGAAAAACAGGATTTGGATTCGCTTATTGGTTCTGGAGCAAGAAAATTTAAAAAAGAAAAGATAGTGGGAAGAGAATGGAGAAAAGGCAAGAAAAAGATAGCACTTGTTATTGCGGATGGAAATATCATACGGGGAAAGTCATCACAGGGTTATATGGGCTCAGATGATATGGTAAAGACGCTTGAGGGTATAAGGGATGATGAAGATGTAAAGGCAGTGGTCTTGAGAGTGAATTCTGGTGGGGGAGATGCATTAGCATCAGAACTAATCACAAATGCATTAAGGGATATAAGTAAGGATAAACCTGTTATAATCTCAATGGGTGGTGTTGCAGGTTCAGGCGGATATGTGATATCCATATATGGGGATAAAATATTTTCAGACAATACTACACTTACAGGCTCTATAGGTGTTTTCTGGATAAACTTTATTTTTAAGGAGCTCTATGATAAAATTGGAATATCATGGGATATAGTAAAATTGGGTAAGCATGCAGATATAATGTCTGAGATACATAAGTGGGATGAATATGAACGTGAGAGAATCAAAAAATCTGTTGAATGGTATTATGATAGGTTTATCAATCTTGTTGCATCAGAGAGGGATACTTCAAAAGAATATATACACTCCATTGGAGAGGGAAGGATATGGAGTGGAATTAAGGCAAAGGAGTTAGGGCTTATAGATGAAATAGGAGGCTTGCTCGATGCGCTGGATGAGGCACAGAGAATGGCGGATATCAAGGAAAGAGATGTCGATATATATCCTAAACCGAAGACAGGATTTAGTTTAGGCATGATGGGTTCACCATTTGATTTAGACAATTATTTATCGTCTATTAGGTCGCTCCTTTCCTCTGAGTATCTATATATGATTCCGTACATACTGGAGGTGAAGGAGAGATAAAGGGAAAATGTTGAATGTGAAATGTTGAATGTTAAATGTATCAGATGGCATAAGGTAGGAGCGACTTCCCAGTCGCGATAGAAGGAATAGTTGATTGGTTAATTGGTTGATTAGTTAATTAGGTTATCGGTTATCAGTGGAGTAGTAAATGTTAAATGTTTAATGTTAAATGTTATTAGTTAATGGTTATTGGTTATTATATATAACAACTAAATCAACTAAACGAACTAAATAAACCAAATCAACTAAAAAAACTCAATGAACACAACAAACTCAATAAACTCAATAAACACACGAATTAATTAGTTGAAAAGTTAATTGGTTAAATGATACATGTTGTATGTGAAATGTTTAATGTTTAATGTTGGGGATATTGAATGACTAATGACAACTGACTATTGAGGAAAACAAATTGGAAAGCAGTCGTAAATCGACAATCGAAAATAGTAAATTAAAAGTAGGAGTCCGTCGTTTGACGGACGATCTATGGTAGGAGCAACGTCCTCGTTGCGATAAGAGAGGAGTATAGGGCGTAGGGCGTCCCGATAGAATAGCTACGCATTCTACGGGATAAATAAGGCGAAGGGGGAAGAGAGAAGAGGATATGTTTAATATAACATCGAAATTCTCACTTGTTGGTGACCAACCCCAGGCAGTGGATAGGCTTGTAGAGGGGATTAATAAGGGTTATAAGTTCCAGACACTTCTGGGCATAACTGGTTCTGGCAAGACATTCACAATGGGTAATGTTATAGCGAGAGTGGATAAACCCACAATCGTCATCTCTCATAATAAGACTCTTGCTGCGCAGTTATTCGGCGAATATAGGGGTTTTTTCCCGGGCAGCTCGGTTGAGTATTTTATCTCTTATTACGACTATTATCAACCTGAGGCGTATTTACCTGCAACAGATCTCTATATAGAGAAGGACGCCTCCATAAACGACGAAATAGATAAATTACGTCTACGGGCTACAAGTGCACTCATTGAGAGAAATGATGTAGTTATCGTTGCATCAGTATCCTGTATATACGGACTTGGTTCCCCAGAGGATTATAAAAAACATGTGGTAAGGGTAAAAAAGAACGAATTAATCTCGAGAAAGAAGCTGTTAAAAGGGCTTGTTGACATCCATTATGCGAGAAATGACCTTGATTTTCTCCGAGGAACATTCAGGGTAAAGGGTGATGTGGTTGAGGTTCGTCCGGCATATGAGGAGGGTGGTGTTAGAATTGATTTTTTTGGTGATACTGTAGAAAAGATATCTATGATTGATCCACTTACAGGCAAGAAGATTGAAGAAAGGGAATGGGTACATATTTATCCCGCAAGACACTTTGTTACAGACCACACGAGATTAGGAAGGGCAATAAAAGACATAGAGCAGGAACTGGAGGATAGGTTGAAGTATTTTAAAGATAAGGGAAAACTACTTGAGGCTCAGAGACTTGAAGGACGCACGAAATATGATATAGAACTACTTAGAGAGGTCGGATACTGCACAGGTATAGAAAACTATTCGCGTCATCTTTCAGTAAGGAAGCCAGGCTCGAGACCGTTCTGTCTGCTTGATTTCTTTCCTGACGACTTTCTCTGTATAATTGATGAATCTCATGTTACTATCCCTCAAATTATAGGCATGTATCTTGGTGACCGTTCGAGGAAAGAGACACTGGTTGAATATGGATTCAGACTACCTTCTGCACTCGATAACCGCCCCCTTACATTTGATGAGTTTTTAGAGAAAGTTCCACAGATAATCTTTACCTCAGCAACACCTGGTGATTTTGAATTTAGAAATTCATCCCATATTGTCGAGCAGATCATAAGACCAACAGGTATTCAAGACCCGAAGATTACTGTAAAACCAAAAAAGAATGAGATAGATGATCTTTTAGAGGAGATAAAAAGGAGAGTGGAAAGGGGGGAGAGGATTCTTGTTACAACCCTGACAAAAAGAATGGCAGAGGAATTAACAGATTATCTTGCAAGATTAGATATAAAAGTAAGGTATATACACTCTGAGATAAATGCTATAGAGAGGGTAGACATCCTGAGGGATCTAAGGCTTTCAGAATTTGATTGCCTTGTTGGTATAAATCTACTAAGGGAGGGACTGGATCTACCCGAGGTATCTCTCGTTGCTATTCTAGATGCAGATCACGAAGGATTCTTACGCTCATATACATCCCTTATACAGACTGCAGGGAGAGCTGCAAGGAATGTGAATGGAGAAGTAATAATGTATGCTGATAACATCACAGGTTCTATGATGAAAACTATAGAAGAGACGGAGAGAAGACGTAGGGCACAATTAGAATATAACAGGAAACATAACATAACTCCAGAGACTATATATAAAACTAAGGAGGAGATTCTCCGCTCCACATCCATAGCAGATACACGTATAAAAGAAAAAGGAGAGGTGTATGAAATTTTAGAAGGCATAGAAGGTATGGAGATGATAAGCAAACTGACAAAAATTATGGGGAAACTTGCAGATGAGGAAAATTTTGAGGAGGCAATTAAAGTAAGGGATAGAATAAGGAAATTACAATCTATGGTAAAAAAGAGGATACTGTAAAAAATATGAAATAAACCACAGAGAGCACAGAGAAAAATTAATTCTCCGTGGTTCTCCTGTTAAATAAAGTACCAGGAGTGATTTCTTTTACTCAATTTTATAACTATTTAACAGAGTGAATCCAGATAATGTTCATTAGCTAACGGATATGATTTCACAGGAATTGTCTGTCTACCACCTGCCAGCTAGCAGGTAAGATAATTAGGAAGGTGACCTTATACCTATTCATTCCATACGGATCCCACGGAACAGATCTTGAGATGGATAAGAGGTCACAGAGACAAAGAAACAATGTAAAATATAAAGTTAGCAGTTTAAAAAGGATTTTTCACAAATTTATAATTACACATTGCTAATTAGTAATTTTGATTTAATTTCTCTGTGTTCTCTGTGGTTAAGTTTTGCATTAAGGAAAAGGCAAGGGGAGAGTATGAAATCAAGAGAACTGGCAGAAAAAATAAACCAACTACTACAGGTAGATAAGATTAATGATATCCTTGTAAATGGATTATTGGTAGATAATAAAGGTGATATTGAAAAGATAGCCCTTTCAGTTGATGCATCGCTTGAGGCATTTATAGAGACGAAAAAAAGAGGCGCAAATCTACTCCTTGTTCATCATGGACTTTTTAAAAAGGAAGTTGCATCTCATATATCAGGAGTGCTATATGAGAGAATAAAATTTCTACTTGATAACAATATAGGATTATACTCATGTCACTTACCTCTTGATGTCCATCATGAACTTGGTAACAATGCTCAGGCGGTGAAGTTATTTGGTGGGAAGGAAGGTATAGGTTTTGGTATAGAGGGTGGAATAAGTTTAGGAAAAGAGATAATATTAGAACAGTCTATCCATATAGAGGAGTTGATAGATAAGATAAATAGTGAGTTTAAAACACAGATTATCTCCTGGAGATTTGGTCAGGATAGAATTAGGACAATAGGATATATAAGCGGGGGAGGAATTGGTTATCTGAGAGAGGCAATTGATTTGGGATTTGATGTCTTTGTGACTGGTGAACCACGCCACAGTGCTTACTGGGTGGCAAAAGAGGCAAAGATGAACTGTATATTTGCCGGACACTATGCTACTGAAACGCTTGGTATAAAGGCACTTGGTAGTTATATCAACACGAAATTTGGTATAGATATCGAGTTTATAGACCTACCAACAGGACATTAGTGATTTTGAAGATATTTATCTATATGAGATTACTGCACTCACTAAGTTCACTCGCAACGACAGGCATTCACTTTTGTCATTGCGAGCCCGTCGTCCGTCAAGAAGTACGACGAATTGACGGGTGAAGCAATCTCATTTAGATGTAATAGTGATAAAGAAATTGGATTACCATATTGCATTACCAAGGTAATGCACTCCAAAAATAATTGATAACAAGGGATGAGATTGCCATGCACACCGTTCGTTCGCAATGACAGGCACATTTCATAAAGTGATCGTATACTATTTCGACTTTAATTCGTTGAATATATTGTATGCATCGTCTACAGAAGCATTCTTATGCACAATTGCACGCACAGCTTTAATCATTGCAACAGGATGAGTTGATTGGAAGATATTTCTCCCCATGTCAACACCGGAAGCACCATCTTGTATTGCATTGAATGCAACTTGTAGTGCATCTTTCTCTGGAATCTTTTTACCACCTGCTATTACTAAGGGTACAGGACAACTCTCTACAACCTTCCTGAAATCTTTACAATGGTATGTCTTAACAAAGTGTGCACCATGTTCTGCTGCAATGCGACAGCATAAGGCAAGATATTTCGAATCACGAACCATTTCTCTTCCCACTGCTGTTACAGCCAGGACTGGAATACCATATTTTTCACCTTCATCAACCAATCTGGAAAGATTAATAATAGTGCGGTGCTGGTATTCACTTCCAACATATATTGAGAGTGCCACCGCAGAGACATTAAGGCGGATTGCATCTTCCATCGAAACTGTAATGTCTTCATCAGAGAGTTCTTTACCAATGATACTATTTCCACCCGATACCCTAAGTACAATAGGAACAGGTATATCAGAGGATATAGAAGTGCGAAGTATTCCCCTGGTTAGCATTAAGGAATCAGCAAAGGAAATCAGTGGTTCAATGGTCTTTTTAGGAACTTCAAGACCAGATGTTGGTCCTAAAAAGTATCCATGATCTACTGCCAGCATAATGGTATGATTATCCTTCTGAAATATGCGACTTAATCGATTTTCCAATCCCCAGCACATAATTTTACCTCCTGATTTATTGAAGAGCTGATTAAATGTAATTATAAAAGCGTTGACGCAAAATTGTGTACTTTGTGGTAATTATATCTGCTAGTTCGACAAAAATCAGGTTTGTTGATTACAAGGTTTCAGTTGTCGAGGTATTTTTTATATACTAATAGGTTTATTGTATTATCTAATTGCTGGTTCTTTCTCCACTTCCTTCTGATTCAGTGTAACCATTTTTCTTTCTTTATCAGGTTTATCTTCTGTCATTTTACAGAAACCATCAAATGTTGCTCCCTCTTCCATAGTTAGTCTCTTGCAGATTATATCTCCATTTACAACAGAACCAGTCTTCAACTCGACTTTACCCTGGCTCTTTATATTACCTATAACCTTACCTCCAATTAGAGCATCTTTTGTTTTTATTGTTCCCTTTACTACACCCGTCTTTCCTAAAACGAATGTGTCGCTAACAGTGACCTCTCCCTCTACAGTGCCATCAATCCTTACACCACCATCGGCTTTCAGGTTGCCTTTAAGGTAAGTTCCTGCTATTAGGATATTTGCAAGTCCACCTCTTCCTTCTTTCATATATACCTCCGTGAGTAAATGCAATAATTTTAAAATAAAAACTTTTATATCGTTACCGTGAGACGTATTTGTCCTATAAACTCAAAGGATTATTATTAAAAATAGAGAACATTTTATTGGGGTTATTGTTTGCTCCTTTCACTACAACGTTAAAAAATGGTGAGTCTATTATTCCTATTCTTAGTGACGCACCAACCAAATAAGTTATTATATCTATCGTTTGGTTTAAATCAAACGATATATCGATATGGAGATTTCTTAGAAGTGCCTTTGTTTTGAAAAACTTTCTTCCGAAGATGACTAAATTCGAGTCAAGATATACTATTTCATCGAAATTAATTACTTCGCTTCCTCTGCTAACAATTGCATATATCTTGCATCCACTGAAGTCATCTTTAATCAATTTTACTATATCGCTTTTAAACATGTTACTATCATTCATTGGGAATATGACCGCAATGTGTCTCGAGTGTCTTGCTATCTCTCCCATATCTACGATCTGTCTTTTCATGGGCAGGGAGAGAAAATATCTGATAGGATTTATCATAAATATAATGATAGTTATTTACGAGAAATATAAAAAGGGTGCGGAAGGAGCTTCTTGATTGTTGTATCAATTATATCTCCCTTTTTATTTACCAATATTATCTTTATATCACCAGAAAATTCAATTAAGACCTGCCTGCAGGCGCCACAGGGATATGAAAAATCATCAGATGCAATAACAAGAAGCTCAAATTCTCTTTCTCCTTCTGATATAGCATTTGCTATAGCTACCCTCTCCGCACAAATTGTTAGTCCATATGATGCATTCTCAATGTTACAGCCTGTAAATGTCTTTCCACTTTTAGTCAATATAGCTGTTCCTATCTTAATGCCGGAGTAAGGCGCGTATGCGTTTTCCCTTGCCTTTTTTGCCTTCTCTATTATTGATTCTATTTCCATTATTCTATCTTTATCTTATCCCTTAGATTTTCAAATCTCTTTTCCCCTATACCCTTCACATTCGTTATCTCATCTATGTTTTTGAAACCGCCATTCTCTTTTCTATACTCGATTATTCTTTCTGCATATACTGGCCCTATTCCTGGTAGTAATGTAAGTTCTTCTTTACTTGCAGTATTTATGTTTATCATCAATTCAGTTATATTGTTTCCCTTTTTTGAAGTGATATTTGTGGCTGTTTTTGATGATGAAGTAGATAACCTGATAAGACTGTCAATGGATTCCTCATTATAGCTCATTTCTAAAATTGCCTTGTCAAGCTCTGGTGCAAAAAAAGGGTTCTTTAATTTATAGAAATATATAGAAGAGCCAATTACCAGTATAGCTATAAGAATATATATAATCCTACGCTCCTGTGGGGTAAAGAGAGACATTAATTCTCCTTTTTCAGGAATTGTTCTACCTTCTTTGTTATGCCATTGGCTGTAAGTCCTAATTTTTCAAGTAGTATTGTTCTTGAGCCATGTTCTATGAATTTATCAGGAATTCCCAGACGAAGAACATTACATATTATTTTATTATCTGCAAGAACCTCTAAAACTGCACTACCAAATCCTCCATATAATGCATTTTCTTCACAGGTTATTATTTTGTTTGTCTTTTTTGCAACCTGGATGATTGTACTTTTATCAATAGGCTTTACAAATCTTGCGTTGAATACACCAACACCAAATCCTTTCTTCTTTAAAATATCACTTGCCTCAATTGCAGGGTATACGAGTGAACCTATGGCAAGTATAAAACCGTCATTGCCTTCTCTAATGATCTCTCCTTTTCCAATTTTAATTTTTGATGGTTTTTCATTAGAATCTATTGCAAAGGACTTTGGATATCTTATTGCAATAGGTCCCTTTTTATAGTTTACAGCTAAGCTGAGCATATCAACGAATTCATTCTCGTCTTTTGGGCTCATAACAACCATATTTGGTATCATGCGGAGATAAGTCAGATCAAATGTACCGTGATGAGTTGGTCCATCTTCTCCCACAAGACCAGCCCTGTCAAGGCAGAAGATAACAGGGATATTCTGAAGGGCTATGTCATGAACTATCTGATCAAATCCCCTTTGTAGGAATGTTGAATAAATGGCACATACTGGTATATAACCCTCAAGAGCCATACCTGCTGCAAACGTCACAGCGTGCTGCTCAGCAATTCCCACATCGAAGAATCTATCCTTAAATTTATCTCTGAAATGATATGTTCCAGTCCCTTCAGGCATTGCTGCAGTAATAGCAATAATTTTATCGTTCTTTTCAGCAAGCTTACAAAGGGTTTCACCAAATATCCTTGTAAAGGTTGGAGGTCCATCCTTTTTTATAAGTTTTCCAGACTCCACATCAAATGGTCCAAGTCCATGGAATAATGGCAGATTATTTATTGCTGGTTCATATCCTCTTCCCTTTTCTGTCAATACATGTAGTAATAGAGGTCCGTTCGATTCCTTAGCAGATTCAAGCGCCTCAACCAGGCTTCGTATATTATGACCATCGAGTGGGCCAACATAAGTTAAGCCCAGTTCTTCAAAGAGGATAGTAGGTATTACAAGATTTTTTAGACCTTCTCTAAGTTTCCGTGCAGCAAGTCTTGCACGTTCGGACAAAGTGGGTGGAAGTAATCCCAGTAGGTCCCATAAGTCACCCTTAAGTTCATTATAAAAGGAAGTTTTGCATATCCTTAAGAGGTATCTTGACATACCTCCTACATTTTCTGATATAGACATATGGTTGTCATTCAGTATAACAATAAGATTCTTCTTTAAAAAACCAGCTTGATTCAAACCTTCATATGCCATGCCAGCTGTTATAGCTCCATCCCCAATTATGCAAACAACTTTAAAATCATCTTTGTTCAGGTCTCTGCCACATGCAATACCAAGTCCGGCAGCTATTGATGTAGATGAGTGTCCTGTGCTAAATACGTCATACTCACTTTCTCCTATATTAGGGAAACCGGAAATTCCTTTGTATTGCCTCAAGGTATGAAATTTTTCCCTTCTTCCTGTGATTATCTTATGTGTATAAGACTGATGACCAACATCCCATATTATCTTATCTTTTGGTGCGTCAAAAACCTTGTGGACTGCAAGTGTCAGTTCAACACAGCCAAGACTGGGTGCAAGATGACCACCAGTTCTCGAAACTACCTCTATTATAAATTTTCGTATCTCAAAGGCAAGAGTGTCAAGTTCCTTGAATGAAAGGGACTTTATATCTGATGGTGAATTTATTTTAGAAAGAAGATTATTCATTGGAATAGATTAACAGGTTTATTTCTCCTCCATATCTTCAAGTTCTTTTAGCTGGAATCCTTGTTCTGTTTTTGTTAGTTTTTTAATTTTTGTCTCTGCTTTGTTTAATTTCTGTCTGAGGTTGGTAAGAAGTTCTTGACCCTCTTCATAAAGTTTTATGGCATCGTCAAGTGGGACATCTGTATTTTCAAGTTTTTTTACAATCTCCTCAAGACGGTCCATTGATTCTTCGAAGTTCATTGCTGGCATGACTCCTCCATATAATTAAATTGAAAAATCAAATATTAAATATCATAATTAAAAAAGATAAGATAAAAGATTTATTTTTTCTATTTTCAATCGTTTACCCTATGAAATGCGAACCTGTGAGCTATTTCATCGGGGTCAATTGTCGTTGGTTATTACCTTCTCTATTCTGGCATCTGTGCTGCCCTTTGAGAATTTTATCCTAACGTAGTCGTCTTCTGTAAGCATGTTTGAATTACTAATAACTTTCTCTTCTGGTAATTTGAAACATATACTGTATCCTCTTTTCAAAACTGAAATGGGTGATAGATCTATTATGCGATTTTCAAGTAATTCAACATCCTGCCTTTTTCTGGAAAATAGGCGTAGAAATCTTTCCCTCATAATTTCTTCGATGTTATTCATCTGAGTTTTTATCCTTTCATAATAGTATTTTCTCTCTCTTATTATTGAAGCACTCAGAGAGGAAAGCCTTATCTTAATATTAAGGATAAGATTGTGGATGGAGGAGTCAAGGCGTCTCCCAAGCTCATCAGCCCACTGCTGACGTTCAAAGATAATGTTGTAGGGTTTTGAAAGCCCATAGCTCTTTTCGAGTGAGTTAAGAACCTGATAAAGACCTTCAATCTTTCTCCCAACAGCATTGTTTATATGCTTTTCCGTATTTTTAAGAGTTAATAATATCTCTCGTGCATCTCTGACAGAAATTTCACCTGCAGTAGATGGGGTAGCTGCCCTGGAATCCGCAACGAAGTCGGCAACAGTATAATCAACCTCATGTCCAACAGCTGAAAGAATAGGTACATTTGATTCATAAATTGCCCTTGCCACTATCTCCTCATTAAAAGGCCATAATTCCTCAATAGAACCGCCACCCCTTGTGACTATTATAAGATCACACATTCCCCATTCGTTAAGATCTCTTATTGCCTGTGCTATATCCTCTTTTGCTCCAGTTCCTTGAACCTTCGTATTTCTAACTGTGACCTCGACCCATCTCATTCTCTTTCTAACGACTTTTAAAAAATCAATTATCGCTGCTCCATGAAGGGCAGTAACAACCCCTATCCTTTCAGGAAATGATGGTAAGGTTCTTTTCCTGGAAGTTTCAAAAAGCCCTTCTTCTCCGAGTCTCTTCTTAAGTTCCTCAAATTTTAAATAAAGATCTCCCCTTCCAAAGGGGATAAGTTTCCGAACCAGAAGCGAGTATCTTCCACCTTTTTCATACAGGTTTAGATCACCATAGACCCTAACAATCATTCCGTTTTTGATTAATGATGAGGTAAGATCCTGGTTATCTTTGAAGATGATACAGGATAGAATTGTATATTCATCTTTCAGGGAAAAATATATATGCTGAGAACGTGCGGGATGCAGGTCAGTAACCTCACCCTCTACCCATACAGGAGGGAATGAAGTCTCAATTAAATTTTTAATCTCTCTTGTAAGTTCTGATACTGTATATATACGCATATTTTTTTTGTTATTTTCAGACATATATTGAAATTTTATCAGTTATAAAACAATTCGTACTCAGAATGTTTTGTCTATCTTGTTTGTCTGGTTTGTTTAGTTTGTTTGGTTCATTAAGTTTGTTTACTGCCTACTGCTTACTGCCTACTGCTTACTGCTTACTGCTTACTGCTTGCTGCTTTTGCGACATTCAAGAGTAGAATATAGGTTGTTACAGGTCCAACTCCACCTGGTGTTGGTGTTACCATAGATGCTACTCTATTTACATCTTCAAAATCAATGTCCCCGACAAGCTTTCCATCTTTCACGTTAATACCCACATCTATGACCACGGAACCTGGACGCACCATATTACTCTTTAAAAATTTAGGACGACCAATAGCTGTAATTAATATATCAGCAGTTCTTGTGTATGATGAAAGACTGCGGGTCTTTGAATGACAGATTGTTATGGTTGTATCAACACCCTTCTGTAGGAGAAGCATTGCAAGGGGCTTACCAACAACATCACTCCTACCAAGGATAATGGTGTTTTTACCCTCTGTTTCTATTCTAAATTCCTTTATTATCTCCATTACTGCACCTGGTGTGGGAGGAATATATTTAAAATCACCAGTTATGAGCCTGCCAAGATTTTCGTCTGTGACACAGTCAACGTCTTTTACAGGGTCTATAATATCCTTGATTCCCTTTTTTTGAAATCCGAGAGGTAAGGGTCTTGATATAATAATGCCATCCACGTCGCTTTCCTGATTCAGAGATTCTATAAAAGTGATTGTATCTTTGATAGATTTACCCTTGAGAATTTCTTGTCTCACTCTCGTGTTTACCTTCTCTGCTGACTTTTCGATTCCCCTGAAGTATGATAGGGTAGCACCGTTGTCTGAAAATGCGATACAGCAAAGTAGGGGACTTCTCTTATGATTCAACGTTATGATATTGTCTCGTAGCCTTTTACATATGCTTTTGGTATTAAGTATCATAGATTCTCTATGGTTGATGATGTAAGTCCATTTTTTTCAAAAAAATGACAGATTTTAAGTATAGTTCCCTCCTCTAACCTCCTACCTACAATTTGAAGTCCCACTGGAAGACCCTTTTGACATCCAACTGGGATTGACATCGCAGGTAGTCCAGAAAGGGATATAGATACAGTGCATAAATCCATCAGATACATGCTAACAGGGTCATCTATTTTTTCTCCAATTTTAAAAGGCAGCGTGGGAGATGTCGGAAGAAGAAGAACATCAACATCCTTCAATGCCTTTTCAAAACTCATTCTTATTTTTTCTCTAACCATTATTGCCTTATCATAATATTGATCCTTATACCCTGCGCGCAGGCAGAACGTTCCAAGCATTATCCTGCGCTTCACCTCTTTGCCGAATCCCACTCCCCTTCTCACCTCGTACATCTCGTTGAGTGTATCATACTTTGCATTTCCTATCCATCCATATCTTATCCCATCATATCTTGCGAGATTGGAAGATGCCTCTGATGTTGCTATTATGTAATATACAGGTATACAGATGTCAAACCCATCAATGGTAACATCCTTTAGGGTAATTCCAGTAAATTTAAGTCCTTTAATGAAACCCCCCATAACATTTGCTACATCCTTGTCGATTAGATCCATTAATTGTCCCCTGACTATACCTATAGTTACATTATTAATTTCCTTGGTTAGCATGTCATAATATCGAGGCACATCTTCAGGAATTGATGTAGAATCCATAGAGTCATGGCCGGCAATTGTTTCTAATAATATTGCAGAATCAACAACATTATTCGTTATGGGTCCAATACAATCCAGAGAAGATGCATATGCCACGAGACCATATCTTGAGACCCTTCCATATGTTGGTTTCAGACCGAACACGCCGCAGAATGAGGCAGGTTGTCTTATGGAGCCTCCTGTATCTGAACCAAGCGCAGCAACTGTCTCCAGACCAGCAACAGCTGCAGCAGACCCTCCACTTGAACCACCCGGTACATATTCATGTTTATATGGGTTTTTGGTAGGTTTATAAAATGAGGTCTCAGTGGAGGCACCCATGGCGAACTCATCGAGATTTGTTTTTCCAATAATGATTGCTCCTTTATTTTCCAGCCTATCCACTACTGTTGCTGTATAGGGTGAAACATAATTATCGAGCATTCTCGAGCTGCAGGTTGTTCTATGACCTTTAATACAGATATTGTCCTTAATTGCAATGGGAACACCTGTAAGGATATCTATATCTTCTCCATTTTTTATTCTTAATTGTATATCATCTGCCTTTTTATAGGATTCCTCTTTCAGAAGTGTTATAAAGGTATTGAGTGAGCTTTGCTCTATCGTCTCGTATGCCTTATCTAATAACTCATGAACCTTTATATCCCCCTTTTTTATAAGACAGTTAATATCAGGAATACTCAATGCAGAGAGGTTTTCCATCACTATATCACCTTCGGTACTTTATAATATACTCTTTCTATCAGATTTGAACATTCGTTGGAGGATGTACTCGAGGTATCAAGCCGCAGTGGGGTATGATGTTTAATAATACTGTCTTTTTTTATTTTAGAAACCTTAACAGTACCAATTTTATCCATATAGGCGAGGATATTTACAAACTCTTTAACGAATATTCCTATCTCATTAGAAGGTATTTTAATGTTTGAGAAGCTGGATATTTCTATTACATCATCTTTTAATTTCATTTTTATTCCAAAAATGTGTAGCTTATTAAATCGTATTTCCTTTCGTTGTTAGTGCCTTCATTTAGGATTACCCTATATAACCCGACTCCATTCATATACCATTCGTGAGATTTTAATGTATCATCTTCATTTCCAAATAGGTTAGACGAGAAAACTTTGCGGGTAGTACGTTGAATCTCACATAGGTCACCTTGTTTCTCTACAATATTTCCAGAAACATTTACAGAGAATGAAACCTTGTCACCGAATATTGTATCTACGGATGTATAACTTTCAAGCCATTCATCACCAGTTGTAATACGTCCAGGTAGAAAATATGTCCATATGAAAATGGTATCTGATTTATCTCCGCCTTTTATTGTTTTTAAAAATAGCCTGTCTATTTCTTGATTGCTCTTATAAAAGAACTCCTTACATGTTCCTGTATTGAGGACAGTTGCTTCTCTTGAGGCAATTAATTCTTTCTCACCACCATAAACCTCAATAGTATCACCCTCGGATGTATAATACCATAGACATTTCCTATCTATAGGGAAGTAGTCTGATGCAGCCTGTTCCAGGAGGTTGCTTTCACATCCTGAATATATTAAAGACAACACCAATACCAATCCCATTAGGAATCGAGGTATAGAATATATTCGCATGACTTCCTCCATTACCCAGAGGTATTAATACCCCAGCAAGAATCCCAAAACCATTTTCACTCTCCTGACCCTCACCCTCTTTTATAGTTACTCTATGAAGATTAATCTTAGCTTCAAAAATCTTGTATCTTACTCCAAGATAAACTTGATACAGATTAATGTTCGATGGAGGTAATCCAAGGGTAGAGAAACCTAATCCGAAAAGGGGTTTTATATTTGAACCACTACAGACAGAAAGGTCTAAGTAACTCCCCGTGGGTAGTTCACTACCTGTTTCACCAAGTGGTAATTGAAGTCCACCACCGATTGAAATTTCCATCGATAGGCAGAGGGCAGGAACTAAGAGAATGATTAAAAGTAGTTTAAATTTAGACATGCCCTGACCTTTTAGTATATTATCAATTTTGAATAAAAAGTATTAAACTGTTATAGATTGAGTTCCATTATTATAACACAAATTACAAAAAAATGCAAGTTTTTTTCTTGACAAAATACCCTTTTTATGATATACTATTAAAGTTGATGCTTGTATATTTACAGGATATTGTAAAGATGTAAAGAAGATATAATAAACCACAGAGGTCACAGAGACAAAATTAATTCTCTGTGGCTCCCCTGTTAAATAAAGTACCAGATACGATCACTTATACTTAGTTTTGTAAATATTTAACAGGGTGAATCAAAAAAAGACTAAAATTAACCACAGATAATCACAGATGTTTACAGATAAATAAAAAACTTTGAAGTAAAAAACAATCAGTGTAAATCAGCGTCTAAAATAACAGAACGGCGATAAAATATTGAGTAAAGAGATTAGTTATATAGATGTCACAGAGGGGAGGAATAAAATCTTTTATAATCCCTTAATACTAAAGATTCTCTGTGCTCTCTGTGGTTAGATTTTTGACAATACGCACGTTTTATAGAGGAGGATATATGAGAAGATTTCCAATCTGGGAGATACTGATAGTAATACTTGTGGTAATTTTAGTATATCTATTAGGTAAACCACAATTTACAGCTGCAGAAAGAACCTCGAATGATTATACAGTATATAGTAATATGTATACCTTAAAGGCTGCTGTCGAGAATTATGCTGCATATAATAATGGAGTTTTTCCCACATCTGCCTACCAGATGGAGGAATATCTTTCTATTATTGGCGAAAAGATAGTGAACCCATATACTAAGAAAGAAATTCGCTTCCCTGAAATTATGATTTCCTCAGAAGGTGATACTACAATTATAGAGGGTGATGTTACAATATTCACATATGAATTCAGGGACGAGTCAAAGGAAAAATCAGAGGGTTCAAAGAATGGCAGGTTGAAAGGAATACCCGGTGGACTTGCCTATGGTTATTTTATTCCACCAGGTGATAGTGTTGCAAAGGCTTATGGTATAATTGGATTTAATGGAGATGGAAGGCCTATTGCAGATAAAAACCCAGCCGGGAGAATTGAGTTAAAAATACTTACAGAATCATAAAAGGATTAGAACCCAGCTATTGGAACCGAGAAGCTCTCCTTGTCTTTCATATCTATTTGGTAGATGCGTCCTGATTCCGTGAGTTAGTATATAACAGCCCACCGCGGAACTCGATATTCCTTAATCTTTTCAATTAGATTCTGTATGTATTAAGAAGTAAGAAATCAAGGATTGAAGAAATTTTAAGTAAAAAATAATTCGTATTCACTATCATTATTCTGGTTATTGTGGTAAGATTTCTTGTTGATACTAAAGATGAGATTGCCACGTTCATTTCATTCACTCGCAATGACGGGTTTCCTCTTGTATGTCATCATGTTAATATGAGATAACGTCTATTTTTAGATACCAGAATCTACTGTTAATAAATATATATCATCATGTTCCTACGAAGAAAAAAGCCAAGACCAGTAACCAAAAAAGAGATACCGGACGGACTCTGGGTTAAGTGTGACTCGTGTGGTGAGATCCTTTACAGAAAGGAACTTGCAAGAAAGCTATGGGTATGCGAAAGATGTGGTTATCATTTTAAGATTGATTCAAGAAAGTACATATCAATTTTGACAGATGAATTTAAAGAAATTTTTACAGAACTTACACCCACAAACCCTCTTGATTTTCAAGATTATAGTGAGAAACTCGAGAAGGACAGAAAGAAAACAAGTCTGAATGATGCTGCAATATCTGGAGAGGCAAAAATTGAGAAGCACAGGATTGTTCTGTGTGCTATGGAATTTTTCTTTCGAGGTGGAAGCATGGGTTCTGTTGTAGGAGAGAAGGTAAAATTATCAATAAACCATGCAATAAAAAGAAAGGTTCCTTTAGTTATTGTATGTGCATCAGGTGGAGCAAGAATGCAGGAGGGTATATTATCACTTATGCAGATGGCAAAAACCTCTGCCACACTCAATCTTCTTTCAGATGCAAAAATTCCATATATAAGCATACTAACAAACCCAACTACTGCAGGTGTTATGGCTTCTTATGCCTCTTTGGGAGATTTGGTTATAGCTGAACCTGGTGCATTGATTGGATTTGCTGGACCAAGAGTAATAATGGATACAGTAAAGGAAGAACTTCCACCTGGATTCCAGACTGCTGAGTTCTTATTAGAACATGGTCTACTGGATGCTGTCGTGCCAAGAGTTGAGTTGAAGGATAAGTTGATAAGTATACTCGATTTTTTTAAGTCATAAAAAAGAACGGGGTCGGGTCTTTAGTTTTGAATTTTGTAACAGTTTATTGGCTTGTTTTTGTAGTTTTAGGTCTTCAAAAGATACATTGCCAATTTTCTTGGTAACCATCTCTAACATCAAAAAATATATCTTTACCCTCGTTACCACTACAGGTAATATGATACAACCCTCCAGCATATTCTATCCTAAAAGGTCTCGTCATAGTTTCATTACAATATATCTTTTATAAAAATTTATAAAAAGTCAAGTAAATTTAAAACTAAAGACCTAACCCCATTGTTCCTTACTTTTTTCTTGACTTTTTTGCTGTTTGATGATATAATCTTAGCAAGGTTGTTGTTATATTATAAAGGAACTTAGGTATATAACCATATTTATATGACTCTTAAACCAGAAGTAGCAAAGGCTATTATACTCAGGCTGGGTGAATCCGGCACTCCACCGGAGTTTGGTCTTGATTCATTCACGGTTGGACTAGAACCCTATCTCTCAGTTCTTGAGAATGAATATCTGGACTCAGTTCTTAAGATGGGAATGTCTACTTTTAAGTTAATTATAGGTTCATATGGAGGAGGAAAGACACACTTTTTATACTGTGTGAGGAATCTGGCCTGGCAGTGTAGATACGTTGTAAGCTATGTATCATTATCACCAGTAGAATGTCCGTTTGATAGACTCGACCTTGTCTATAAGAGAGTTGTTCAGAATCTTGCCTATCCTCCATCATCCTTTGAGAGTCTTGTAAGTCCAGCTGATAAAGGAATAGAATCTCTTTTAAGGACATGGTATGCAGATGTTTCTACCAAGCTTGAGGGCAGGGAAGAGAAGGAGGAATTCTTGAGAGGAATATCAGGTATTGAGAGTCAGAGTTTTTTGGTTGGTGTAAAAAGAGGATTTCTTGCATTAGAGGAGGAGAATGATAAGGAATTCATTGAAATTTCGAGATGGCTTTCGGGTGAACATATAGAGGATTTACATAAATTTGGTATCACGGAGGTCTTAGACCAACATACCGCCTTTAGATTTATCCGCTCTCTTGTGCAGTTTATGAGGATTATTGGATATCCTGGAACTGTCCTTCTATTTGATGAGGCAGAACGGGCTATTTCAATAGCCGGGTCAAGGGCAGAGAAAAGGGCGCTTGATAATCTTCGTCAATTCATTGATGAGTGTGGCAACTCGAGATTTCCAAGCACCATGGTTCATTATGCAATTCCTGATGTTTATCAACTTCTGGATAAGAGTGGTGGTGTCTATGAGGCATTAAAACAAAGACTCGAGGGAATGTTTTCTACAGTGAATCCCTCTGGTGTAAGAATAGACCTGGAGCAGGTTGGTATGGACCCTACAATTTTTTTAAGGAAGATAGGGGAAAAATTAGGAAGATTATACAGGAATGCCTATGGTATAGACATGAAAGACCACGCCGTTAAGCGTACAGCACAGGTTCTTGCAGATGTATGTTATAAAGAGAGATACGGAGATATAGGATATAGAAGAGTGTTTGTAAAGACTTTTATCCAGGCTTTGTATTCATTGCGACAAGACCCCAAGAAGATTCTGGACGAAAAACTTGCTGAGGCGCTTGTAAGGGGAAGTATAAAATCTATAGATGATGAAGAGATACAAAAATCAAATAGCCAGGAGTATTGAGACCGTTACTCATCCCTTTTTTGGTAAGGGAGAGGTTCTGGGTGAGAGGTGGAGAGGTCAGGAACTCCTTGTGCATTTTCGTATAGGGATAACCGTATGGATTCCAATCTCCAGGCTAAAAATAGAGAAGAGAGAAAGAATCAAACCAAAGATTATGGAGACTCCGCCTAAAATTGGTGAGCATTCTAAGAGAGAAATGCTTGAGGCATTCAAACTTGGGATTGTTCCACAAAGGGGTGTTCTTGATTTTACATATGGAAGAGAGGAAGAGATAGAAGTGGTAAAAAATGCACTTATAAAGGCAGGGGAGGATGGAGGAGGTTGTCTGATAGTCGAGGGTGAGTATGGGGGTGGAAAAACACACTTTCTCGATTATATCTACCTTCGTGCATTAAGTATGGATTTTGCTGTATGCAAGGTCTCGCTTGATCCATTCGATGTTACTCCCTATAAACCAAGAAGGATTTACAGGGAATTAATTTCAACCTTCTTATACAAAAACGGTAAGGAAAAAAACTTCAGAGATTTTGTACTGGATTATGTTAAAGATGACCTACTTAAAGACAATAGATTTTTCAGACACCTAAAAGACATTGATATGGATGAAGTAGTCTGGGACTGGATAACAGGGGAAGATAAACCAAGATGGTGGTTATCAAAAAAGAGTAAAACAAGAGGTCTTCCCTTACTTCCATCATACTCCACTGCAGCTGATAACTATTGCTATATACTGAGTTCAATAGGGTGGACACTCAGAAAGAAAGGCAAAAAAGGGCTTGTTGTTCTGATAGATGAAGCTGAGACATTGTTCCATATCTGGTGGAAGACTCTATCTCTGGAAAAGGGATTAAATCTCATAAGGGGACTTGCACTAACTGCATTGAATGACCTGCCAGACAAAATTGAGGGGAAGATCTATAAAGATGAGGAAATAGGTGTCCTTGTTGAAGATTTGGATCATATCAGAATAATTCACAGAGGGGTGAGGAATACAATGACTCCGTATATATATAATAAGCCATCAGGAGTATTTCTTATTCTTGCGTTTACACCCATGGTATCACCCATATACAGAGATGATATACTCGGGCTACTTGATAGAGGAGTGGGTTTTATATCTCTAAAAAGACTGCAGACGAGTGCATATGACAATATGTTCTATAGACTCGCGGATATTTATCAGTCAGCTTTTCCTGATATGAAAATTACTAAAGAGAATGTCGAGGAGTTAAAAAAAGTTATAATACCATTTTCACAAAGAGGGGTAAGAATTTTTCTTAAGGCAACTATAGACGCCTTTGATATAATCCGACATTATCCTGGTATTGAACTTCAAGGGCTTTTCGGATAAGAAATGGTTAAACTCTGAACATAGAATATAAATTTAGGGAATGTCCCAAAGTTACGTGATACGGGTCTGTCCTGTCATTGCGAATCCGTCATACGTCAAGAATTACGACGGATTTACGGATGAAGCAATCGCTTTTTACTGAATTATATCACATATGAGATTGCCACGTTCATTTCATTCACTCGCAATGACACACTACTCTCAGTCATTGCGAGCTGTAGGCGAAGCAATCGCTTTTTACTGAATTATATCACATATGAGATTGCCACGTTCATTTCATTCACTCGCAATGACAGTTGTCCTCTTATTGGTCGTCAAAACACTTTGAGACAGCGTCTAAGTTCAACTTTGTACTGTTTACATTATTTACGAAAGATTTTATTTTGTCATTGGTCATTGTGGATTGCAGTTATTAACATCTTTATCCCATCTATAACCCTTGGACCGGGTCTTAATAGAAGATTCAGGTCTATATCTCGTATTATATTCCCATCTTTCACTGCTTCAATATTGGACCATCCGATTCTTTCATAAGGGTCAGTACCCTCTTTGTGAGCCATGATAATAACATCGGGATTTCTACTTATTACGAGTTCCTGTGAGATGACTGGATAGGCATACTCTATATCAGACATGATGTTTGTAACCCCAGCCTCCTCTAATAAACTGTTTAAGAAACTTCCTCTCCCTACAGTAACCAGTGGGTTCTGCGAAAGTTCAATAAAAGCAGTTTTTCGTTCTATTTTGGTATTAACCAGTCTTCTTATTTCCTCAAGCTCTTTCCAAAGTGAATCAATCAGTATAGATGCCTTTTCTCCCTTACCTATTATATTTCCGATCCCGGAAATAGCAGCAAATATACCCTCTATATCTTCAGGTTGAATAGTGATAACTTTGACTCCAAGACTCTCAATAGGTCTTCTGAATCTTTCCTGTTCAACACCCTCGATGAATACAATGTCTGGAGATAGAGAATATATTCTCTCAAAGTTGGGCGAGGAGAATCTCCCCACAATTGTCTTATCTATATCAGTTGGATAGCCCTCAGGGTCGACGATACCCACTAATGCGTCTTCACCATCGATTGCATATATTATTTCAGTAATACTTGGTACGAGTGATATGATTCTCGGGATTTTGGATTCACCGTTAATGTAAATGGGTAGGATAAGTAAGAAGAGAGGTAAATTTTTAAGTGCGCCCATTATTTTTTATTTTCATACCTTACATTTAATTTTCCCAGTCCACTGTGTACATGTATAACAAGTTCACCTGCTGTCTGACCAAAGTTTGATGATGTATACCAGTTATCCTTTCTGATTAATTGTTCTATAGAGGTATGAAGGATTCCATTGGTCTTCAGTTTTACACCAGTAGTAGATGGTAGTGTCATGTTAAGTACTGCTATTCCAGATTTAATCTCTACATTAGACCTACCATCATAATTTCCCGCCATATCAAGATTGACCATACCGGCATTAAGTTCAAGGTGCAAATCATCAAAGTTCAGATATCCTATTCCCTCTGCAGAAAGTTTTCCAATATTACCGAATATTCTAATCATTTTACAACTTATTGGATTAGGTTCTTTAATATATAACCAGGTGTAGCCTAAACCGATGATGATATCGAGGTCATCTATCATAATGTGGGTTAAATCTATTTTACTTAGAGAAGATGTGTGTATTTGAAGTGCAAGTGGTATATTAGGACTTAGATATACAACAGCAGAATCCTCTCCAAACATTGTTGTTTCCTTTTCTTCTGTGAATAATTTCACTTTACAGACATTTTCTTCCCACTCGTATTCAATGTTTGGGAGGATTCTCTCCTTATTATAAGATATGTAGGTAGATATTATAGAATTGCTGTTTCCTTCTTTAATAGAGAATTTACATCCAGAGAGGTCTATTTCGATTACTGCTCCTGTACAACCCTTTCTTAATGGCACACTCTCATTAAACTCGGCTCCAATTAATGATATTATGAGGAGGTATATTATCATCCCTTTACTCAGATAATTTTATGTTCTTTTAGCACGCTGATCTTCTGTACTTTTTCTATTGCTCTGGTTGTTGGTCGGTCTTTGGTTATAAGCTGGTTTTTGTTTCGAATTTTCTAACCTGGAATATACTCGTTGGTTTACCTCTTTTCTTGTAGGTGAAGATTTGTAATAGTTTTCTTTCCTTGGTTTAACTGTTTTTCTCTCAGCATCATTGTTCTTATAAGATGGTTTGTCGTTCCATATTACTCTTTTCTGTTCAGGCTTTTTCTTTTCGATCTGAGTAGATCTTTTTGGTATGTATACCTCGCGTTTAACAGGAGTTATACTCCTTTCTAAAACCTCACCTCTGTTATCGGTGACCCTCCCGAAGTCTTCTTTGAATTCGCCAATATTCCTTTTATCAGAGTGGGGTTTTTCAATTGACCTTTTATCAATTGAGGGATTAGTTCTACTTGATATTTCAGTCAATGTAGGTTCAGGAGCACTGGTGAAATTCACCTCTTTTAATTTATTTTTCGGTATATCATCTTTCATCTCGTAAACAGGGTGATTTTTAATTGATTCCTCATAGTTGATCGGCTTTATAGCGGGTTTATCGTAGAACGATTCACGAGATACAAATGTCCACGAGTTAGGGTCTACAGGTGGGCTTCCACCTGGTCCAGCTGGTGCCCATCCTATATAGGGACCGTCCTGAATCCAAACAACCCACCCTGGGGACCATCTCCTCCCAGGACTCCAGACCCAGCCATAACCCGAGCACCAGACCCAGTGTCCATAATGATAAGGTAGAAATCCCCATGGTTCAAAAGATACCCATAACCAGCCAAAGGATATATCCCAGAACCAGTATCCACAGAGATAAGGTCTCCATCCAATAACAACCATTGGTCTCCAGACACGTCCATAGGGATGAACAACTACCCATGTACCATAGCAATCAAGATCACAGGAACCCATGAATATTCCCACATCCACATATAACCTCGTGTACCTTTCACAGCGACAATTACAAAATCTGTCAAAGCCATCCGGCTTACAGTCATAACATTCTCTAATTCTACCAGAATAGGTGACATAAACCTTTTCTCCTTCCCAGACTGTTGTAATTTCCTCATCTGTTTCTACAGTAGCACATCCTTCAAAAACATATAACTCAGCCCTTCCATCACTCTTTGCCTCTATTCTCACATCACTTTCAACATCTATATATATTGACGCCTTTTTTGTTTCTACCAGAATCTGGTTATCTTTAACATTCTTTACTCTTGCAGTTCCATAGGAAATGTATATAGATGCCTCATCTAAGTCAAGGTACAGGACTTCTGTTCTTGTATAACTGTTTAACCATATTACTGCTCCCATACACAGTTCTACCTCCACCTTTGATTTTCTGCCTGTCTCTATTATATCTCCCTCTTCAATTACCATGTTGGGAATGGCATCTGTCCAATTCACTGCCTGTTCTTTCAATATCCAAACATCACCCTCCATATAACTCAACCTACCTACAGATACATCATATCCAAAGGCAGCTGCAGCTATGAGGGTTATTAGTGCCACTGTTAATAATGCTTTCATCTTTCTCACCTCCTCATATTATTAAACGATTGTAGAGGGGTAAATATTTTATCATCGATACAAAAAAGTAATCATAAAACAGTGATATTGTAATCTCAGTAATTAAATTATTAAATCACCAAGCATGTAGGCACAAATTCAATTAGTGCCAGATGTTCGCACAGTTAAAAACTGTGCCTACAACTTAATCATCCTTAAATGCGATTGCTTCGCCTATGGCTCGCAATGACAACGCTATTTTTCAATCATTGCGAGTCCGTCGCACTTCTTGAAGGACGTGGCAATCTCATCCTTTTTCACTATTCACTCAAAATGCGATTGCTTCTTGAAGGACGTGGCAATCTCATCTTTAATATCATTATTTTCCTTCCATGAATGCTACTTCTTTGTAAGTTTATTTTTGAGATACCAGAATTTAATATAGTTTATACATACTATTAAGGCAACTCCAATGAAGGTTCTGCCTTAAGAGATAGAGGAGAGGAATCTCCTTTTTTAAGGTGAAACTCAGTACATCTGGCTACCATTGCACCGTTGTCAGTACAAAACTCAAGAGAAGGGAAAATTATATCGCATTCAGGTGCCATTTCCCTTATCTTTTCTCTCAACCTTTTGTTTCTTGCAACACCTCCACATAAGCCAATTGTATTTATTCCTATTGTATCAGAAAGTGCAATTGTTGGATATATAAGTGAATCAACACATGCCTCCTGGAAGGAAGCTGCTATATCGGGAATAACCTTCTCTGAAGGATGATTCTTTTTTATATGATATAGGACTGCGGTCTTAAGACCACTAAAGCTGAAGTCGTATCCATCTAATTTTGCCCTTGGGAAATGAATGAAATCAGTTCTACCTTTTTTTGCGATTTTTTCAATTTCCTTACCACCAGGATAAGGGAGACCAAACATACCAGCAACCTTATCAAATGCCTCACCGCATGCATCATCAAGTGTGCTGCCAAATATGCTATATTCTCCTTCCCTTTTCATAAGAACAAGTTCGGTATGTCCCCCAGAGACTATGAGGACTATGATGGGGAACTTTATTTTTTTTTCTAAGAAGAGTGAAAATATATGTGCCTCAAGATGATTGACCCCTGAAAATGGTATGTCAAGAGCCATTGCAATAGATTTACCCAGAGACATTCCTATAAGTAGAGAACCAACCAGTCCTGGTCCATACGTTACACCTATTCCATTTAAGTCCTTTAAAGAGACATCAGCTTCCTTTATCGCCTTGCGAATGATTGGAACTATATTTCTGATATGATCTCTTGATGCCAATTCAGGGACAACACCGCCATATTTGGAGTGTCCTAACTGCGAAAAGACGATATTGGATAGTACAATACCATCTCTAATAACGGATGCAGATGTGTCATCACACGATGTATCTATACCAAGTACTGTCATGTAAGGTGAATGTCAAAAAAGGAATGCCCTCTTTACTCTTCTTTATCCAAACTTAAGTAAAGCATAATATGAGTGTGGTCACAGGTTATATCAGGTGGAATATCCAGATTGGCCCTTTTTCGTGAGGGTAACTTTGTTGTATCCACTGCGACAGGTTCTGTGCGTATGTATTTTACTTCTTTAAATACCTCCATTCCCCCTTTACATCTTACAGAATCTGGCACAACTTTTACATTTTTTACTGTTGGTTCTACAATAGGTACAACAGGTAGATTCTCTTCTATTACCTTGTCAATCCTTACAAGGAATGGTTTAGTCTCTATAGATAGTAAAGAGACATCTGACCATGGAGGAAAGGATATGTCATTTTGTCCGATATTAACTCTTGTCCATCCCCTATTGCTTTCTAACGTGTAATTTATACTTTGTCTACCCCAGAATTTAAGTCTAAGGATTGCCCCACCTTTACCTTTTACATTTAAAATTGCCTTATTTGAGATGGGTTCGGCAACAAAGGCGCTATCGTTTTCGAGCTGAAAATCAATAGGAACTACAAGGTTTATCTGATATTCATTCTGTAGAACTACATAGAACCATATGAGTAGAGCAAGAACCAAAGCAGAGAGCTTGAGGGAGTAGTTAGCACTTATTGCTTTCCATATTTTATTCATCAGTAGGGAGAATTAGAAAGGTTAAAGTTTTATTACCTGGGGAGCAGGGATTCGAACCCCAATAACAGGATCCAGAGTCCTGCGTCCTGCCTGTTGGACGACTCCCCATGTTTGGTTAAATAATTAGTTCCCGATTAAAATCCATAAGGAGAAAGGGAGAATGGGGAGAAAGGTATAAGATGAGTTTAAATTTTGCACGGTTACAAACCGTGCCTGTTTGATTTATGCAATTTTAAAATTTTTCTCCCTTTCCTGTTTTCTCCATCTCTCCTTGTTCTTTTTTTTCACTAATAATCAAGGTATATGTTTTTATAGCGGCGGAGGGATTCGAACCCACGACACGAGGATTATGATTCCTCTGCTCTGACCAGCTGAGCTACGCCGCCTGGGCATATTATACCATAAAAACAAAATAAAGTCAAGGAAAAAAAGGTTTAAGGAGAGTAGAGAACAGGGATCAGACTAATCTAAAAAGTCGAGTCTTTTTTAATTAATTTATGAGATAAATGCGAGAAGTGAAGAGAAGAAAGAGGTTAAAGCAAGAAATCTCTTTGTCTATTTTAGTTTTTTATGTACAGAAGCTATATGAATATAGAAAGTACTGCTACTAAAATGATAATCTGAGATGGTAACACATTTGGAAAAGTAGTCCAGGAGAGATAGTGGAAAGAACTTGAAAAAATTAGAGTATAATAAGGTTTAGATTCCAGATTCTAGCCCGACCCCTGTTTCTGTTTCATAGAGGCGAGAATGAATGCAGTTCTATTATCCCATCTTTCTCTTTGCATTATGTTAGTCTATAACACCAAGCCAGTCGTGGAGAAGAAATTGGAGCCTACCAATGAGTAAGGAGACCCTTGCCATAACTGTGTAGCCAAATCCAGCTCCGAATGCAAGCATTATATACCATATGCCTACATTTGCAACCTTACCTATAAAACCTTTATGTTCAATAGAAAAGTAGAAATAAAGAAGTGTGGCAATTACACCGATTACCATTATTATGTTGCTTATAAGAAGAAGATTAGATTGACCAGGAGAGATTGCAGTGATGGTACCCTGCATATGTCTGAATATATAGCCCTGGAAGCTTCTCGGAACAGAAATACCACATCCAGCCCCCATAATAAAAGCGATCGGATATCTAATGAGCCATGATATCTTTTTAAAGAAGATAGCAAAAGAGAGAATACCAAGGATTGTGGGGAGAAGTACGTAGAATTGATGATTTATGACAATCGGTTCCCAAACCCTTGGCATGAATGCATTCCAGTAGAGTATTGCTATGGTGTAACCTACTGAAACACCAACAAAGAGATGTTCTGCGAATTTATAAAAGGGATTATCCCTCCATAGAAAGGTGAATGTACAAACTGTGAGTAATGCAGCAAGCCATATCCAAGGATTAAGAGACATTAACCCTCCTTAATTTTTAAATCTGTCTTGATTTTTTTCTTAAACTGAAAAATGCAATATTACCAATTATTATCAATACAATCATTAAGATGTGAACAAATGACTGGGCATCCATTCCCTTGGTAGCTACCTTTCTAAATCCCTCTATGGTATAACCCTTAGATTCAATAAGATTTTCATATTCTGCTGCACCTTTTAGTCCGCCGAGCATACCTATAAACTGTCCTGTTTGGAGCCATGAGTAATACTCAGCAGCTGATACAGCTGTAGTTCCAACCCCAACCTTGACATGGTAGGTGGTACCAACAAGTACAGCCCATGACTGGGGCATTGCAGAACCCGAAATCGATACGACAAGTGCAACGTCGTCGTAATTTCTTATATGTTGCATCATTGACAGAGAATCAAGTGGAATGCCATAGTAATCCCTACCAAATGTATTCACTATGCTCTCACCCATAGATAACATGACAGCAGTAACTCCAGGGACATATGGGAGAAAGACAAAATCCTCACCACTAACTGCTCCATATTCATCTTTCACACTCGATAGGGCTATATCTATCATTCCAATATATGTGGGCATAAGCCCCAAACACATTACATTTATATCCTTTGAAAAGCAGTGTCTTAGTATTGATTGTGCCATAGGCTGGAGTTCCGGGGCGGTAGATGGGTCAAAGTCAAATGATATGAGGACAGCAGGACCATCTGCTGGAATTTTATCAATATAGTCGAATAATGCCTTTGTATATGGGGTTAAGGATGTGGGAAGTCCAACAGGGCGTATGAGAGGGACCAGTACACATATACCAACAAGGAGATATATCCATCTCCTGTCAATATTCATCATCTTTTCCAAGAAATTCATTCTTTATCCTCCTCCGAGATATCCCCTCTCTATTCCAAGGATTATCTTAAGAGAGGTTGCTATCATGCCGAGTCCCACTCCGAGAAGAATACCTCTTTGCGCTGCCATATTGGGGTACATAAGTATCCACTCAATGAAGGCAGGAAGCCACGGAGCAACCTTCTCTCCGATAGGAACCCTGCCAAACATAACTATGAGAGCTACCACAAGAAGAAGAGTAGCTTGTGCGGTCCTTGCCTTAAATGCACGATAGGCAGCAGATGCCATATAAAAGGCAAGGAGAGAAAACATAGTCGATTGCATGGGAACCATAATATAAGCATAGAGATGAGAGAATAGTGAATCCTCCCCTATACCAATCCTTATACCCACAAACGCGGTGAATAATACAGCAAAAAGGGTTATAAATGAATAACCCCATCCTTCTTTCTTTCTTTTTATCTTGTCAATATGAACAACAAATAGTGATCTTATGGCAATTATAGCCATAAAGATACCTACGATGATTTGCCATTGCAGGGCCTCTTGATATGTTCTCTGTGATACTGGATGTGGGATAAAAAACTGGATTATCATTCCAATACCACATATAAATGCAATTGCAAGAGGAATCTGTCGTTTCATAGCTTTTTAATTAGGTTTGTAGAGTATTGGATTAAATAATGAAGAATTATACCATAAAAAAAATATATTGTCAAGGAAAAAAATACAGTCTGCTTTAAAATTAGGACTTTATGATGGTTAAAGCACTATAAATATCTTGTCTTCTTCAAAAAATATAATAGTTTAGAGGGTTTTTATGTCTTTAAGGAATGAAAGAAAGTTTTTCATGTCCTTTGGAAGGGGGGCTTCGTAAGTTACTTCCTTTCCGCTTAGTGGATGTTGGAGTGTCAGGGATTTAGCATGTAGTGCTTGCCTTTTCATTATTGACATAATCTTTTTAAATCTATCTTTATCAACATATGCAAGTTTTCTTCTTCCACCATATGCCGAGTCACCAACAACTGGATGTCCAATATGTTCAAGGTGTACCCTTATCTGGTGTGTGCGTCCAGTCTCAAGTGATAAAGAGATGTAGGTTACATCACCGTATTTTTCAATTATCTTATAGTGTGTTTTTGCTGTTCGTGATGACAGTGGTGTGACTGCCATCTTCTTCCTGTCTAAGGTATGTCTTCCGAGTGGTGCATCTATTATACCTTTCTTTAATTCTAAGTTACCCCATGCAAAGGCTTCGTATTTTCTTTTCATCTTTCTTGTTTCAATCTGTTTTGAGAGGGCAAGATGTGCCTTTTCCTCTTTGGCAAACACTAAAAGTCCCGATGTATCCATGTCCAGTCTATGCACAACTCCTGGTCTCTTTCCTGAACCTCCTGCCAACGTACAGTGATAAAACAGGGCATTTACCAGAGTACCTGTAAGATGCCCAGGAGCAGGATGTGTAACCATACCTGGTGATTTGTTAATTACGATTATAGATTCATCTTCGTATAATATATCGATTGATATATTTTCAGGTTTTACTGTAAAAGGAACAGCTTTCTTATAAAGAATCCTTATCTCTTCTCCTTCATGAACTATATGACTTGCTTTCGCCTTCCTACCATTCACAAGAACATTTCCATTCTCAATTAATCCCTGTAATTTGCTACGAGAGAGGGCAATACCAGCCTCTTTCAGATATTTATCAAGCCTTTCTCTCTTGCGAGGTCTCAGTATGCGTGTTATCTCCTGCATAATAATATATTGCCAAGTATGTCTCCGCGATCTTTATATTTCAAGGAATTATGGTTGGTGGGTTATTTAAAATTTTCTTCTGGAAATTATAATAATTGGTATAATAGCATATAAGATGTAATATTGTATCCTTTATTTTACATCCTCATGCCACACGAGAATCCTCCCACACTCTTCACAGGTATAAATTTTATTCTTTCCTCTAATTTGAGAGATGAATTGGGATGGAAGAATAGTATGGCAACCCGTGCACATATTGCCTTCAACAAAAGCTACGGCTTCGCCTCTACCCTTTCGTATTCGCTCATATGTCATGAGCTGCGAGAAGCTGACGTGACTGGCTATATTCTCTCTTTCTAATCTTTTCTTTTTGATATCCTTTTCTAAATCGTTTTTTTGTTTTGCCAAATTTTTCATCTCTTTTGTTTCTCTTTTAAGGGTATCTTCGAGTTCCTTTTTCTTTTCTTCAAGTTCCTTTGGGAATTTCTCAACCTCCATTATGTTCATTATAGTTTCCTCTTCAGCTCTCTCGATACTTTTTTCTTCCCATTCTATCTCTTTTAATAGTGTGGAATATTCTTTATTCGTTTTAGCTGACAGGAGTTGAGTTTTGTGCTTGGAGAGGTTCATACGGGTCTGTTGTATATCTCTCTCGTGCGCATCCCTTTGCAGTTCATTATTTTTTAATATTTCTTTTAACTCCTGGACCTCACCCTCTATCTTTTTTATCTTTTCCTCACTTATACGTTTCTTTTCAGGGATTTCTGTTAATTTTCTTTTAAATTCCGAAACCTCAGAATCGATCTCCTGAAGTTCGCAAAGTTTCTTAAGAGCTTCTTGCATTTCACCTCCTTTCTTGGTTAATGGGATTTTTATCTCTTATATCTTCTTTTAGTTCGTGTGTTTTCCTTTTTTAATAGGAATATGAAGAGATTAAAAGAGAACATTTTTTTCAATCTCAAGATCAGTCCACTAAATAAATTATCCCAGACTATACTATATAAAAAAGGTGCACATAGAAGTGCACCTACTTATATATGGGCGAAAGAGGATTCGAACCTCTGGCCTTCGGTATGTGAGACCGACGCTCTGACCAACTGAGCTATCCGCCCTATTCCATTCATTTGTATTATTTTAACAGAAAAATCGTGATTTGTCAAGAAAAAAATAACTATGAGACGAGAAACGTTAAAAAAGTAGCATTTAGTATGTAAAAAATTCAATTTGAGTCTGTATACAAGGTATGTATGATCACGATTCAAAATCGTGCCTACATTGCAGTTCTAACTCAATTAGAAATCCCTGCCATTTGTGGTTAATAAATATATATAATTACAAGTCAATTTTTTACGAGAAAGCGATGTTTTACAGGTTACCCCGCCAGTGGCGGGGTAACCTTAGCAGCCAAGATATATTATTATACCTCCCTTATTGCTGTAGACTACAACAATGTATTCTGCATCGATATAACATGTATTGGTGTCAGAATCAAGTATTACTATTCATAGTTAGCAGTGCCGCCGGTAATATGACCACCAACTCCTCCAGTAGCACCAGCATCATCGTCACGAGTGTTCGTGCCTGCGTCACTGTAACTGGTACCATTACCTTTCAGCATATTGTTCTGAACCACATTCTCATCACAGTTTGGTGATGAAACCATAATGCCCGTAGAGGTATTATTGACGCAGCGATTATCATTCACGACATTGTAGTCACTATCGCCCGTTATTACAATCCCCCTTAAACCATTATCGGCACAGACATTGTCTGTCACTGTATTGTTAGAACTTGCACACAGGTATATACCACTGGAATTATGATTATAGCAGCAGATGTTGTTGCTTATTGTATTAAAGTCGCTTCCACCACCAAGATGTACTCCCGCACCTACGGTGCATCCACGAACTATATTGCCAACAACACTATTCCAATCGCTATCGTAGATGTATATCTGGTGTTGAAATACAGTATTGCTGCTCACGGTATTCCAGGTTGAGCTGTGCAAGTAGAGCCGCCCCTTAATGAGCGTATTGCCGGTGATGGTGTTGTCCATTGAGTTGCTTACTAAAGAAATCCCAGCACCAGATGTTCCACCATCCACTACATTGCCCACAACAACATTAGACTCTGCACCATTTAAGTATATGCAAGAAGAGGCGGCGTTACGACAGTTGTTGCCCTGGATGATATTCTCATATCCGTGTATATTTATCCCATAGGTAACACTTCCGCTACAGATGTTATTGGCAATTACATTGTAGTGTGAATTGTTCACGCCACCTGAACCAGTAATAATTATTCCATTAATCCCACTGTTATCTATCCAGCACTGCTTTATCTCACTGTCAGTTGCATCATAAAATTGTATCCCTTGAGTACAACTACCAGTTATACGCAGGTTTTCTATAACTACTCGGGTCTTATTATTCACATTTATAGCGGTTGCTGTCGTACGATTAAGTACAGTACCGGGTCCAGTACCCATCAAGGTGGTATTAGAATATGGGGTGAGATTACCCGATAAGTTGTATGTTCCTTGCTTTAAATAAACGACACCACCACCCAGGGTGTTAATCTGGTCCAGTGCTGCCTGTATTTCTACATCATCTGCAGTGCCATCACATACCCAATCACCGGTTGAATCCGGGGACATCGATACCGTTAATGTGGGTGCATGATATCCAGTATTGGCAGCAGTTGTAGTCTGCTGGTCGATGTATTTCTTGGTCATCAGTGCACTATCGGCAGTTACAGAACTTCTGTAAAAATCGTCTGAGGTAATATTACTCGCCACTTTAACATTTCCGTCAAAGTAGCCAGCGTAGTTGCCAGTGCCAGAGGTTGATTTAGCATAGATACCAAATGAATCAGATTCTGCGTATACTCCGAAGTGAGTGCCTGAACCATCACTTGTTGTTTCAAAATATCCACCGTAAGCATTGCCGCTTGAGGTGTTTTTACCATAGCTTTTGATGCCATATGTAAAGTTATGTGAGCTACCTTCTCCACGCGCGTAAACTCCGAAATGTGTACCTGTACCCGATGACAATGCCTTGAAGAAACCTCCATAAACATTGCCACTTGATGTATTCTCACAATCACTATATAAACCATAAACAACACCAGTATTAATATTTCTTGTATAGCTGCTGAACCCATAAGTAGAACCAGTTGAGTTGAGGAAAGTTCTTACATGGAGTGCTGGTCCTGTGGTTGTATTTACAAGAATAGTATCGGGAATGCTGTTATTTACCCAGCGAGCATCCAGTGCCGTTGTATCCTTACCCTGTAAAGCGTGTGCATTTGCAGATACACCAGCAGAGTCGGCATAGGTAGCAGTGCCTGCCTGGTCGTCAACATACTTTTTTGTTACCAGTGCACTGTCAGCAGTCACAACTCCCTTATAGAAATCATCTGAGGTGATATTACTTGCCACTTTTACATTACCTTCAAAATAACCGGCAAGCTGTGTTCCTTTCGCATAAATTCCTGTATCAGCGTTGTATGAGCGAAATCCCACATCTGCATATTGCACACCATAACCCACTTTACCTGCCTGATATACATGATATCCTTGATTTCCGGCATTCATTACATATACGCCTATAGCGCCAGCCCGGTCTACCATAATACCGCTACCTGTACCGTTGTTTTTTATCCATAATACTCCGTTTAGCCCGCCGTTAACAGTTGCTTCAAGAGAATCCGGTACCACAAGGTGCCCTGCAGAATCTGCATAGGCAGCACTCCCGCCACCAATTGTATACTGTGCAGTATCAGCATATGTTGCGTGACCTGCCTCGTGGGCATAGGCACTTGCATCACTTGAATCAGCAAAGTTTGATGTAGTAGATGCACCTGCATTTATTGCATAGTTTGCTGTATCTGCATATGTGGCTGAATCCACACTCACAACATTGGCTGCGAGAGCATAATCAGCAGTATCTGCATAAGGTGCTCTGAAGTCTGGGGCTGCATCAGCACTTACAATTGTTCCGTCTGCTATCTTGTCTGAGGTTACTGCACTGTTCTCTATCATTGAGTCGCTAATGGAGGATGCCTGTCCCTCATTAACAAACCTTGAATCATATGCACTGCCGCTGGAATAGCCGCCTGTAAGCTGCACTGCATCGCCTGATACCTCAAGACCTGTTCCTGTATTTACATCGAGGTCATTTGCCTTGGCAACTCCTAATCCATCTCCAGCAAAGTCACTCACATTGACAAAGATAGAATCTGCCACTGCATCAATACCATCACCGGCACCTATATTGAGGGTCACGTCTCCCTGGGTCCCACCGCCTGTAAGACCATCACCTGCTGTTACGCCTGTTATATCGCCAGGAGAAAAGGCAAGGTCTGACTGCTGAATAGTTCCATCTTTGATATGTGTTGAGGTTACTGCATTTGTAGCTACCTTTGATGAATCCACTGCACCATCTAATATCATACCTGTAGTGATTGAAGATGCCTGTCCTTCATTCACCCATCTCGTATCAAGGTTTGTAAGTGAGTGTCCCTCCAGTTTATAGGAATTAGCTGAGACATTGGAAGAGTCTGCAAAGGTAGCAGCTTTAGCTCTTTTTGCATAATCAGATGTATCAGCATGTGCTGCCTTGTAGGCACGACCCACACTTACGATCTTCTGACGTGGAGTGAGTACATCTCCCTCTATTGTAAGCTCAAGCCACAGACCTGTATAGTCTAAGAATACAGAGTCGGGTATGGGCTGGGTCTCTCCAAGTATGACATTGAATATACCTCCTTCTACAGATACATCTGTCCATGATTCAGTCCAAAGGATATTGCCATTGGTATTGGCATCGTATATCTTGAATATGATATCATAATCACCTGAGAGTGCAGTATCTGTATCTGCATCTGTAAGGAAGCCCTGGAAGTTTAGCTCCTGTGGTATAGCTGCCTTATCCCCAACCTTAACAGGGACTATTG
>JAUWGP010000021.1 GCA_030606335.1 Caldifarciminota bacterium | reverse complement strand
AGGAAACATCGAATTTTATTGAGAGTAGTAAATTGAATATCGACAAGATCAGAAAAAACCCAGGTGAGTTTTTATCGGATCTGTATTCTGGGGAACAAAAAATTATTAAGGGTAATGAAAAGAAACAGGTTGCTCGAGACGTCTTATCAGTGACAGAAAAAATTCTTTTCAATGCCGAAATGGAAGGTGATAAAATTGGTGGATTTTCTGAACCAACAATGACACCAGGGAAGCGAGCGTTGTTCCTCTTAAGGTTAATCCTCGTTAAATCCGAAGATACTTGGCCGTTGTTGATTGATCAGCCGGAAGATGATTTGGATAGCAGGTCTATTTACGACGATATTGTTCCATTCTTGAAAAAAAAGAAAAAAGAACGACAGATTATCTTGGTAAGTCACGATGCAAATCTCGTAATTGGGTCTGATTCTGAGCAGGTTATTGTTGCTAACAGACATGGAACTGATAGAAAAAATGCTGACGAGAGACAATTCAATTATCTTACTGGTAGTTTGGAATACTCTAAAACAAAAGACGAGGATTGTAACGATACTCTTAAAGTACAAGGAGTGTGTGAACACGCATGTGAAATCCTTGATGGGGGAAGGATCGCATTCGAACAAAGAAAAAATAAATATAATATTAAATAATCTTTGAAAGATGGCCTTTGAAGCAGAAATCAACAAGCTTGTTTACAAACTCTGCGGTTTAACTGAAGAAGAAATAAAAATTTTGGAAACACAAGGAGGTAAAAAAAATGAATAGCAATATTTGTGAAGCGATTAAAAACAAAAGTGTTATTGAGTTCTCTTATAAGGGACGTAAGCGTATAGTTGAACCTTATTGCTATGGTATACTTAAAAGCACAAATAATGAGGCTCTTTGTGCTTATCAAGTTGGTGGATATAGTTCATCCGGAAAAAAGCCGCCATGGAGGCTTTATATTATTTCTGAAATGTCTGAAATTGTAGTTACGGATAAAAAGTTTGAAAATCCCCGGCTTGGTTATAAAATAAATGACTCCCGAATGTCAGTGATATTTTGCAACGTCTAAATAAGTGTTTTTTAGAAATAACCTTTGGCATATACGCCAAAACAAAAGAGGAGGTAAATCTGATGGAAAGAGTTCAAGTTGAGTCAAGTAATTTGGCTTCAGTGGGATATAATCCTGAAACCACAACATTGGAAATTGAATTCCATAGCGGTGACATTTACCAATATTCTGGAGTACCTGAGGATGTTCATCAAGGCCTTATGAATGCAGAGTCGAAGGGTAAATATTTTCATCGAAACATAAAAAATGCAGGTTATCCCTATACTAAAGTTAGTTAGTATATAATAGAAGATTGATTACATTTCACCTATTTTAATTTTGAGATGTCAAAACGAATATGGGGACACAGGATAGGGGATTTAGGGAGATATTTTATCCTTGATTTTCAGGAATATGGTGCCATTCGGCATCCGAAAAAGGTGAGTTTCTCCAATACCAATGACGGACTGCTTATTGTCGGTGTTGATGATAAAACAAGGAAGGTTCATGTAGCAAAGACAACACCAGATATGGTTATGCTGAATCGATTGGTGAAAGTATGCAACTGTTTAAGAGAGAATGCAACAGACATCCTCTTAAACCTAAATATACAGAGTACAGAGAATGGGTTGATGCAACTGCAACGGTTTTACATCCAGCTGAGGTTATAGTCCCAAAAGAAGAAATTTCGCTTGATGGATTAAATGATAGGCAGAAAAAAGCAATAGATTATATTAAGGGAAATGGCAAGATAGCAAAAGGCAAATATATGCAGATTTATAAAATCTCGCATAAGACTGCCTATGAAGAGTTAAAGAGCATGGTTAATAAAAATATCATTATCCGAAGAGGAAAGGTGAGAGCCACAATATATGTGTTTAAGTGTCGAAAATAGGTGTCGGTTCTCAATAATCATTTATAGTATAAAGAGTTATAACGATATTACGATTTGGCAATGTAAAAATCTTATAGCGTGAATCTGCTAATAGTTCTTTAAAAATACTACTTTTTTACAATCACGACAGCTGCAAGATAGAATTGAGTCCAATCTACTGATATCAAGATTTTTCTAATTTATACATTACTTAGGTATCAGCTATATTCTCCCTATTTAAGTAACTATAAAATGAAGGCTCATATTATGATATAAGAGAGAGTATATTGGCAGATAAATATTAAAAAAGATTATGGGTAAAATATAAGCTTGACTTAAAAAAGAGGGGTGGTGTATATGTTTGTAAATAAAAGAAAATAGTTTTTATATTACAAAGGGTTTATAATTTAGTCTCGAAAGTATTTTTTACAAAACCTCAGGCAAAACGCTAAAAATCAAATAGTAAAGCTTACAGTGAAAATCCGATTCTTGTTCCTTAATTCTGAAACATAATATGGAGGTCATCATGAAAGAAGAAGAAAAAGAGTCAATTCTAAAAAAGATCAAGACTGAAGAAGCAAAGGAATTTGCTCAAGGAATCCTTGAAACTTATAAAGGTTACTCCGGTGATATTACTGAGTCGTTAAGGGAAAAATTCGATGTATTAATACGAGATTACAACAATGTTTGTAATATAATGAAAAACAAAATCATGGGAAAATAAAGGAGGTTATTATGCCCAAGTCTTTTAGGTTGAAGTCGTTAAAAATAGCAGGATTCAGGGGATTTACTAAAGAACAATCCTTGGAGCACTTCGATACCCCGTGTGCTCTATTACTTGGAGATAATAGATCGGGGAAAAGCAGTGTCTTGAACGCGATTGAATGGTGCTTATTCGGCGACGAAATAGCCAAGAAAAACATCGGGAAAATAGAAATCCCCGAGCGTAAAGGATGGGAGGTATCCAACTTTAAGAGCTTGGAAACCAAAGTGGAAGCAATTTTCCAACGAAATAATGAAATTTTGACTGTATATCGTGAGAAGAAAGGAAAACAAAGCAGATTCTATTTTAGAACCCCTCAGGGAGAATCCAGCGAAGAAGGAGAGTTACGAAAGTTAATGGGTGTAGAACCATCGGATTTTTTAAGTTCAATATACCTTCACCAAGAGGTAATCAGAGCTTTACTTGTCGAGGAACCAAGCTCAAGAAGAGAAGCACTTGATAGATTGTTAGGCTTAACTGATCTGAGAAATCTGCTGGATGGTGTTGAGAAAGCAAAGATTAAGAAAGAAATGAAAGAAATTGATAAAGGAATTGACGAGATCCAAACAATAATAGAAGCCGTTGGAGAATCAAAGAAGGGGGATATGGAAAATTCAAAGGAAGAAGGAAGACAGAAGGGTTTCAGTAACGAGGATTTTAACACTGAACATGCTTTTGATTCTTGTAGAAAGATTGAAAAAAGTATTCAGGATTTTGCAAATTCTTACAATGTTGCTGCCCCCAAACTTCCAGAATACGAAACGCTTGATGAACAAGGTACATTTGTTGACCAGGCAAAGGATGGCGTACAAATATTGCGAACTCAACGACCAAATCTCCTAAAGAAGCAAGAATTATTGCAACTTCACTCACAACTTAAAGAACTTATAGATGCCTATAGGACTCTTAAAGACGGAATAGCAACGATCAAGAAAGAAAAAGGAGACACGAAAAAAATTAAAGGAAGATTACACCAAATTGAACAAGATATAGGGAAGTTACGTAGTCAGCGCCGTAGTATCAGCACTCGAGCTGGTGTAGTTGACGAGGCATTAAAATATTTCGAGCTCACTGAAATTAAGGGAGAAACACCATGTCCGGTCTGTGAGCAAACTATGGTTGTCAAGAAGGTACAACAGAAGCTGGAGGAATGGAGGAAGGGATTAGAAGAGTCACTCCGACCCATAGAAGGAAACATTAAGCAGTTCGAGATTGAAGAAAGGGACCTCCAGGATAATCTAACAAAAATCAAAAATTTGGAGAATAGACTTGATGAGAAGAAAAACGAAATTGATCATAAGAGGCCAACCGTTGAAAAGATTTTAGAGACTTCTATCCCAGACCAATATGATCCTCTATCAATACTCACGAATACTCTTGATAAGATTACCGAGCAGATCAACGAAATCAATACCGCGATTGGGAAAGGTGAAGAAATATTAAAAGGAATTGAGTCTGACATCAAAAATTTCGAACTGATTCATAAGGTACTTAGGTTAGAACAGGATATTAAGAACCTCGAAAAAGTAAAAGAAAGTGAAGAATTCAAAGACATGGTCAAAAAGAAAAAGGTAGTAGAAAAGTTTAATGCTATTGTGAACGAGATTAAACAGGCGATAGAAGATACATTACGCGACTCTGCTCGGGAGAGAATAGATGCGACAAAAGAGGCTATTTCACGAATCTATAGCCAGCTTGTAGAAAGAACCGATTATTCTACTCTTGGAATAGACCCTAAAAAATTTGAAATTATTGCGATAAATAATGAAGGTGGAGTCAAACCAGTACTTGGATTTTTTAATCAAGGAGATATGAATTGTGCAGCTCTAAGTATCTTTCTAGCCCTTGCTGTTTTTGAAAGGACTACTCACGAGATAGGTTTTATTATTCTTGATGATCCCTCACAAAGTTTTGATCTGCTTCATAAAAAGAGATTAATAAATGTATTTAATCAGATCCCTGAGAACAAGCAATTGATTGTAGCAACTATGGATGGGGAACTTAAAGAATTACTTTCAAAGGGTATAACGAGAGAAAAAAATATTTATAGGATGGGTAAGTGGTCTCCAGAGACTGGGCCACATATTACTCTGGAATAAAAGGGGGAAAAGGATGGATTCTTTTACGATTCAAATCTTGGAGAGCATAAGAAAAAAATATACGGGAAAAGGATACGGTGGGAAGATTTTTCAAAAACTTCTAGCACTCTCTTTTATCCGCAAAGGATTCAAACTTAATGAGGAGAGGACTGTAGAAGGAGTAGATATTGATATTATAAAAGGAGTTGAAAAATATGCTCTCGAAGTAAAAACTACTGTAAAAGATGAAATTCAATTGGGAAAGAAAGATGTGGAAGGTTTAAGGAGGAGAGAACCAGATGGTTATAGAACAGGTTATGCAGTGTTGAAATTAGGTATTTTATCTGAATGGATAATTGGAGAGAGTAAAAATATTCGAGTTGGTACACTTAGGATAGGAAGACTTTCTGTTTATCCCATGCAGAATCTAGAAGATTGTGCTAATGAGGAGTTTCCTAAAGTAGTAAAAAAATATGGAAGAAATATTTTATTAAAAAACCCCTCAAGGGTTTTATCATACATCGATGAAGTTATTGAGAAAGAACAAAAGGAAATTTTGTACAACGAGGAAAAAAATGGTGACAGTTCTCATTAATCTTTTAAAATATATAGAGGTATAACAATACTTTATTTAAAAAAAATAGAACTTTTACACCGAAGTTCTGCTGTCTGCTCTCATAGAATACCAACTTTTCTTTGGTATATAAATAGTTCTATAATTTTGCTTTCGGTTTTTAGTAGCATTAGTTAATTCATTCATAAAAAGTTTCAATAGCCAAATTAGTCATGATTTTTTAATTTATTAGTATAGATAAACCTATGTTAGGCGTACTCAATAAATTAGGAGGAACTCAATATGACAACGCAGAATTATTACGAGGGTGTCGAGCACATAGTTTACATTAGCACGAATAGCGAGACAGAATGCGAACTATGTGACGAGTAAATAGGCGGTGACGATATAGCAAAATTAATCAATCACTACATTCAGCAGCATGGGTACAAGCTTTTGCATGTGGGTACGGAAACGAGTCGCGACATGGACGGTAATCTATGGCAAAGCACGGTTGCCGTACTCGGCAAGTAAGGTTAGTGCTTGAAGGACGCGCAAATTCACCTACTAACCAGTCGCTGCACCGGAACACATCATGGCTGCGACGCGCGGTGTACCCTAAATTCGTTCGACGATCGGTAAACTCTATCGTTGGCCCACCTATAATTAAATATAACTCAACCTACTTAAGGATTATTATCTTATGAACATTTCTAAAAGGAAATTTGAAGGAGAATCGGGGTCAAATCTTTACATTATACATTGACATTTGGGAAAGGGATTTGGGGTCAGCCCTTGACATTGGACAAATGCTACAAAAGAAGCAAGTGATATCATCTATGAAAAAATTGTGTCTTGACAAGGAACGAATTCTATATAGACTTGCTTTTGAAGAAGGTATGATTGCCTTGAGTGCAACATTACCTTAGGGTGGCATACCTTTTTTATTGATGTTGAAGAGAGGAGAAAAAATGGCTAAGAAGAAAATTTCTGAACCTGAGGTGGAGTTAATCTCTCCAGATCCCGATGTACCGCGACCTAGATTAAAGAAGTTGATTGTCCGTAACTTTCGATGCATCGGTGACCAGCCTGTAGAAATCGATTTGGATGATGTTGTTGTATTAGTGGGGCCTAATAATGTTGGCAAGAGCTCAATTTTAAAAGCATATGAGGTAGTTATGTCTCATGGATCAAAAGCGGGAGAATTATTAATCTCAGACTTTCCGAATTCGAAAATGGATGATAAGAAATACCCAGTAATTGAGCTTCACACAATTGTTTATGATAAAACTCCCGGTGAAAAATGGATTGGAAATACAGCAGAGGGAGAAATGCTTGTAAGAGAACGGTGGATATGGAAAATACCAGGAAGTCCAAAAAGACAAGGCTGGGATACGGAAGAAAATGATTGGAGTGAACATGTACCTTGGGGGGCACCGAATGTCGCTAAGACGCGACGTCCAGAGCCTCATAGAGTCAATGCCTTTGATGCTCCAGAAGTACAGGCAGATCATATTAAGAAGATATTGATGACAATTCTAATAGAAAGAGTGAAAGCTATGAAGAGTGATGCTACCACCGATGAAGTAGGAGCTTATAACAAACTTCTTGATATGGTTAAAGATCTACAGAAAAAAATAATAAGCGAATCAAAAATAGAAATTGAAGAGATTGAAAAGGAATTATCTCAATCTATAAGTGAAATATTTCCTGACTACAAAGTTCTTTTTGATGCAAAGCCGGAAGAGGATTTGGATAAAAGTATTGTATTGTTCAAAGCTGGCTCTGATCTGCTAATGGGTCCCTCTGATGGGTATTTAAGTAAAATTGAATTACAAGGTAGCGGCGCGCGGAGAACTCTCCTTTGGACTGCGTTAAAGATAATATCTGAAAATATACAAAAAAGCAAAGCAGGAGATACTATCGGTCGTCCTCACGTACTGTTACTCGATGAACCTGAAATATGCTTACATCCTAATGCGATTAGGGAAGCTTGTAACGTACTGTATGATTTACCGAAATCAGGAAATTGGCAGGTTATGACTACAACACACTGTCCAGTCTTTATTGATGTTTCCAAAGATAACACAACTATCGTACGTGTTGAGAAAACACCTGAAGGAAAGATTCAGGGAACGACTGTATTTAGGCCAGACAGTGCTGAACTTGATGACGATGATAAGAAGCGATTAAAGTTGCTTAACATGTGCGATCCATATGTTATGGAATTCTTCTTCGGTGGCCGTTCAGTTGTTGTCGAGGGCGATACGGAATATACAGCGTTTAACTATATCAAATCAGTTAAACCTGAGAAATATAAGGATATTCATGTAGTACGTGCAAGAGGGAAAGCGACTATAGTCGCTCTGGTGAAAATACTGAATCATTTTGCAGCAAACTACTCAGTACTCCATGATTCTGACATGCCGACAATCAAAACAAAAAAAGGTAATGATAAAATAAATCCTGCATGGTCTATAAATGAAAAGATTCTTGGTGAAATAAGCAACAAACCTAAGAACACCCGAGTCCGGCTATTGGCTTCCATCCCTAATTTTGAGAAAGCGTTGCTTGGGGAAGAAATTAAATATGACAAACCGTACAACTTTCTAGTCAGTCTGCAACAGGGCGATACTATTTTTAAAGTTATTGAACAACTTTTAGATTCTTTAGTAGATTTCGATATTCTACCTCCTGAAAATTGTGTTGAATGGGATAAAATGGATGACTTGCTGAATTCGGTTAAGAAACTCGAATGATGTACATTGTTAGGTGTAAAACTTAGATCCTTAGGTGCCAGTGTTTATAGGACAAAGTGGGGTCAGGACAAAGTGGGGTCAAATCTTTACATTATACATGCGTTTGTAGGGTATCATCTATGAAATTGGTGTCAGTTCTCTCCAAGTCTTTATGTTGCTTAATCCTATGGCGGGAATTAAATGTCCTATATGCCGATTTTTCTATCTTCCCTTTTATTCGAAATAGAAAGAGGGGATAAGCTACTTTTTTATTCCAGAAAGAGTCTCTAAGTTGTCTAATGGGGATATTTTCTGGGAGACGGAGACAGGGAGAGCAGAGAAGAGGGAGAAATAATAGCTGGTGGTGAAAAATTTGGTGTCAGTTCTCAATAATTTTTTATTGTATAAAGAGTTATAACGAGACTTTATTTTAAAAGGGGTTGGCAGACAAACATATTATACCCTTCCGAACGATAAGCGAACGATAACATTATAGGGTGATGATTTAATTGACCCTACTTCGTATTGTGAGATATTTGAAATCAACAAAACCTTTGCTCATCGAGAATTGCAAGACTTAATTTCTAAGGAACTTATTGTCAGAACCGGAGCAGGACGGTCAACTTATTACATTATAAAATGATACAATATAAAGGGTGAACGATTAGGAGAGGAATGGGGACGGTTCTGATATTCTAATGTGGCAGATGTTAGTGAAATTAAGTTGGATTGATGAAGAGAGAACTTAATGAGATTGTAGAAGAAGGAAAATATGTAAGTGTATATGGCGACACAAGCACTGTTCCATAATATAGAACAGCTGTTCCATAATGTAGAACTGCTACTGTGAAAAAAAGTATGAAAGAATATGAAAGAAACCACAGAGGACACAGGGTAATATTAAATATCAAAAATCAAATATCAAAATGACAAATCAACCCCGCAAGAAAATCAGAGATTTACAACGGGGTAAAAATTCAAAAATACTCTGGGCTCTCTGCCTGCTCTCTGGTTAGTTTTTTGACAACACCAATTCTCAATTCATAATTCTCAATTCTCTTCTCTGTGGTTAATTTTTTCACAATACCTAAAATCACAGAACGGTTTGGAGCAAAGGATAAATAGTTTTAAGATAAAAGGAAAAATATGACAGATATTGTCAAACAGGACATTATTGAGAAAAAGATATTTTTGATTAGAGGTCTGAATGTAATGTTAGATAAGGTTTTAGCAGAACTTTATGGAGTACCGACAAAACGATTGATTGAACAGGTGAAAAGGAATATAAAACGTTTCCCAGAGGATTTTATGTTTCAATTAACAAAAGATGAATTTAAAATCTTGAGGTCGCATTTTGCGACCTCAAGTTGGGGTGGTCGCTGTTATTTACCTTATGTCTTCACAGAACAAGGAGTTGCAATGCTCTCCACTGTTCTTAATAGCGAAAGAGCTATTCTGGTAAATATTGGTATAATGCGAGTATTTGTTAATATAAGAAAATTAGTTTCTACAAATAAAGGAATACTTAACAAGTTGAATCAATTGGAATATAAAGTTCATTCACATGATAAGAAAATAAAAACCATTTTTGAAGTTATCCATAGACCACCAGATGCCAAATTACTATCCCCAAGAAAACCATTTTCAAATAAAAAAGCAATTAGGGATGTAATTAGTTCTTGCGAAAAGTATATTTATTGGATAGATAAATATTTTTCAAAAGCGGGGTTAGATTGGTTATCGGAGTCACTTAACACCAATAAAGTAAAAAACATTAGAATTCTGATGGCGTCAGAAAAGGTGGATGAGAAGTTTATGTCTTTGTATAAAGATTTAAAGAAAGAACTCATATCTAATGGTGTAAAGCTTGAATTACGGGGGATAACCGATAATAAATTGAATGCTGACATTCATGATAGATGGATTATTTCAAAAAACTTGTGTTATAACATGCCATCAACTGATACTGTTGCAAGGGGACAATATAGTGAGGTAAAAAGGACAACGAATTTCCCGCCGTTCAATAACTGGTGGAAAAAAAGTAAAGATGTTTAAGTAAAATGGAAAAGTGTGAGAGAAAACGTGGGGAAAACAGGGACGTTTCTGGTTTTTTATGTTTTGGTTGGCGGCGGAAGATAAAGATTGATGAGATTGTTTATAAAAAAAGAAAAAGGGGACAGGCTACTTTTTACATTATCCGATAAATCCCTGCCTACCGTCAGGCAGGCGCTGATATTTTTTCTTGACATTTCCCACATTTAATGCTATAATTATCACAAATGGAATAGGAGTGAAAGTGGGAAAGGTGGCGTTGTATTGAATAACAAATTATCTATTTTTCAGTTTTCAGCCTAACCCCCAATTCCTAAAGCCGAGTCTCCCGGCCCAAAAAACATCTTTGTAATTAAAATGTAAATTCGTCACCGTATCTCCTTTTAATCTTGCGTATTATATTCAGAATATCTATATTGTCAATACTCTTTATGGGTAAGATTCACCCCCCTTTTTTTGGCTCTTTTTAACCCCTCTGTTTGAGGGAAATGAAAAAGTGGATTCATATGTTGGTTGCGGTTTCTCTCTCGACATGAGCTCGAGACGAGACGGAAAGGCGAAACGGTTTCGCAAACCGGTTTCGTCAGATCGATAACGACTTTCGCCAAACGAATCGCTTTTCGCCAAACGAGAACAGAAACCGATGTTGTTAGGTAAGTATTGACAAAACTTTGCAAGTGGATAAACTTTAAATTACATAAAAGGTTGTTTTAAAACAGAAAAATATGGAACTCGTATTTCTTTTACTTACAGTTATTGCCTTAATTGCAACAGTTGTTTTTGGGTTTCTGCAGGTTGTTGTGCCTTTTATAAAGGGAGAGATAAAATTATCAAAAAGATTCCCCTTTGTTGAAGGTGCTGAAAAAGCTTTGCCAGCAAAAGCTGCGAAGAAACCCCGCAGAAAAAAGAAAAAGAGAAAACGAAGATTTTTCATGCCAGTTTTTGCAGTAGCAGTTGTAGTCATCATCATTGTTCTCATAAAAGCCTTAGTATTACAGACAACACCAGTACAACCAAAACCCATAGCAGTGATAACCTTCAAGAATCGAACTGGAGAAAGTAGTTTTGATTACCTCTGCGAGGCGATCCCCAATCTCATTATAACGAACTTAGAGCAGTCAAAGTATCTCAGTGTCATGACCTGGGAAAGGATGCATGATTTGCTCAAGGCTATGGGCAAAAAAGATGTGAAATCAGTAGATGAGAATTTAGGTTTTGAATTGTGTTATATGGAAGGTATAGAGGTTATTATCCTGGGCAGTTTTACTAAGGCCGGTGATATGTTTGTTACTGATGTGAAGGTTTTGGATGTAACTACCAAGAAACTTCTCAAGACGACCAGTTCAAAAGGTGAAGGAGTTGCCAGTATTTTAAAAATCCAGATTGATGAATTAAGCCGGGATATCTCCAAAAGTGTCAGCATATATGAACGCACAATAGGACCAACTAAACTACGGATTACTGATGTCACGACTACGTCAGTAGAAGCCTACAACTATTTCCTGAGAGGAAGAGAGGATTTAGAAAAATGGTATTTTGATGATGCCCGACGATTTCTGGAGAAGGCAGTTGAGCTCGATTCCACTTTTGCTTCTGCCTACCTCTACCTTGCTCAGGCATACTATGGCTTAGCTGATGTTAAGGCGAGGAGAGAGGCATACGAGAAAGCAAAGGTTCTTTCGGAAAAGGCAACGGAGAAAGAGAGGCTCTATATTGAGGCAGCCACGCAGAAAAATTCAGAAGAACAGTTCCGTATCCTCAAGGAACTCGCAAAGAAATATCCCAAAGAGAAACGAGTTCACTCTGATTTGGCTGAGTATTACTATAGTAGAAGGTTGTACTCTGAAGCAATACAAGAGTACAACAAAGCATTGGAGCTTGACCCAAGCTTCGGATATGTCATTAATAACCTTGCCTACCTATACGCTAATTTGGGGAATTTTGAGAAGGCAATCGAATATTTTCAGAAGTATGCATCTATCTCTCCTGGAGATGCCAATCCATTCGATTCCATGGGCGATCTTTATTTTCGAATGGGAGAACTTGATGAGGCGATAGCAAAATACTTGGAGGCCTTGGAGGTCAAACCTGGGTTCGGCTCATCCTGGAAACTCGCCTATGTCTATGCTCTGAAGGAAGATTACCCTGAGGCAATGAAGTGGGTCGACCAATTCATTGAAACGGCCCCTTCTCCAGGCATAAGAGGGAAAGGGTATTGGTGGAGTGGTTTCTATCACTATTGGTTGTGTAAGTTAGATCAGTCTCTTTCCGAACTCGACAGGAGTGTGAAGTCTGCGGAAGTCGCAGTAAGTGAACTGAAAGCTGATGTAGCGTGGATGAAAGGATGGATTTACTATGACATGGGACAGCTTGAACTTAGCAGCAGGTATGGCAGAGACGCCTACGATGCTCTAATGGAAATCCACCCGTCATTCATACCGTTTCTTGCAGCTTCCTCTGATTTCTATCAAGCATTAGTGGACTTGAAGGAAGGACAAGTTGATTCCGCAAAGTTCAGACTGGCTGAGATGAAGTCTCTTTTACCTGAGGTAGGTCAATACTTCGAAAGTCTCATAAGATTGCGACAGGATTTGCTATATGGAGAGGTGTTGCTTGTGCAAGACTCTACGGAAAAGGCGATCGCCCTGTGCGAAAACATCATCCTTCTGCCAATACCTTCTATGTCCTGGCCTGACATAATAGATTGCAATATACCTTTCATTAGGGATGTATTAGCACGAGCATATCAACAGAAGGGGGAGTTAGACAAAGCCATTGTAGAATATGAGCGACTAATTACCTTTGAACCAAATAGCAAAGAACGTCATCTCATTCATCCAAAATTTCATTATAGGTTAGCTAAATTATACGAAGAAAAGGGTCTCAAAGTAAAGGCAATCGAACAGTATGAGAAATTCCTCGACATCTGGAAAGACGCTGATAAAAATCTGCCAGAACTGATCGATGCCAAAAAAAGATTAGCAGAGTTAAAATCAACCAGCTAATTACTTTATGATTTTTCATTAGCACTTGTATTTATATGAAATTTCGTTATCAAAGATTTGGGATAAATTTGGCAAAGGAAGTCCCGTTCTTTCAACAGTGTCACTGAAATTGGTGTCAGTTCTCTCCAAGTCCTTATGTTACAAAATCTTATGGCGGGAATATTTTAAATGTCCTATATGCCAATTTTTCTATCTTCCCTTTTATTCGAAATGGAAAAAGGGGACAGGCTACTTTTTTATTCCAGAAAGAACCTCTGAGTTGTCTAATAGAAATTGTACGCCTTCGTTACACTACGGTGGACTTTGTTAATTGGCTTTATCTCTTAATCCGTCAGCTGACGGACTCTTTCAATCACTGTTAAATTATTTCTTGACAATTTTTAACAATAGGATTTAAATGGAAAATTATTTTTTATAGTGAACAAGAAAAAGGGGAAAGGTTAATTTACAATGAAATTGATTGAAATCGATGGATGCTTAGGAGAAGGTGGTGGACAGATTTTAAGGACAGCACTTGGATTGTCCTGTCTACTTAATAAGCCCTGTCGTATTTTCAATATAAGGAAAAATCGTCCCAAACCTGGTCTTGGTGAGCAGCACCTACAGGCACTTAATGCAATAACTTGTTTATGTAATGCACATATTGTGGGAGGATATAAAAAATCAGAGGAAATAGAGTTCTATCCGACAGATATTCGAAATAAAGAACTCAAAATAAACATTCGCACTGCAGGCTCTATTGGGCTTGTTTTACAACCCTTACTTATCGCCGCATTCAAAAATGATCTGAAGGTGAAAATAAACGGCGGGGCAACCTATGGAAAATGGGCTCCCTATGTGAATTACCTGCAAACCGTCCTTGGAAGCCTGTTAGGACATATTGGAATGGATATAAGAACTAATATAGTAAGACATGGATTTTATCCAAAGGGCGGCGCAAAGGTAGAGGTGTTTATAAAAAAAGCGAATAGATTCTCAGGTTTTGAACTTCTCGACCTTGGAAGATTAGAAAAAATCCATATTATATCTGTAGCATCCAGGCAGTTAGAGAAAAGAGATGTGGCAGCAAGACTTGTAGAAGGTGCCCTTTCAATAATTGAAAAATCCGATTTACCAGAACCACGAATTGGCATTAACTATATAGATACCATAGGTATCGGTTGCGGCATCTTTATATACATTGAAAAAGAGAATGGTGCCATAGGAAGTAGTGTGCCTGGAGAGATCAGGAAACGGGCAGAGGATATAGGGAGAGAGGCAGCACAGATTCTTCTTGAGGACTATTCTACTGAGGGGATAGATAGATATGCAGGAGACCAGATTCTACCCTTCCTTGCACTTGTGGGAGGAAAAGTAAAAATAAGTAAACTGACAGGTCATGCAATTACCAATATGGAAGTAATCAAGAAATTTCTTCCTGTACGATTCAAGATAGATGATAATGTTGTAAGCGTATTAAAGGAATAATTTTTTCAGGTACAGGGTGAATCTGTGGTTATATTTTTCATAAAACCATATAGAAAGGAAACAATATCTATGGAAAAGGGGATAATACAGAAATTACTGGAATATTATTTTGAAACACCTGAGTTTGGAGAGGAAATACGTAAAGCTCTCTGCCAGTTTTTTAATAGAACCAGTCTTCTCCCGGGTGATAACCTGGAGATGGAAGATAAAGATGAAGAGGAATTTAATGAATGGGTAGTATTCGACTTTCGTTTGAATAATAAAAAGACACTTCTTGAAGATTTCTGTGCTCGGAATCCTTATAAACTTTCTGATAAAGAACTTAAAAACTATTATGACCTTCAAAAAAACGAATATGGATTACTTGAAATCTTAAAAGTTAAGTCGGGAAAAGGTCTCAAGGTAAGAAATCTAAAAACTAATAAGGAGTATGATGTAAAAGAAGTTATAGGAACATTTCAAGCCCAAGCAGGTGAACTGTTAATAGCAAGAATTGGTAAGGTAGAAGACCATTTAGAGTTTGTAGGAGGGGATTGTTTGAAGTTCCCAGTGGAATCTCGAGGGTTCTTTCTTAGCAAACTTGTTTCTAAAAAGAAACTTAACCCAAAGATAATAAGGTAATTTTATAATCAAATAGAAGAGATAAAAAAGAAGGATTTTGAATCCATAAAAGGGAAGATTTTAGATGGCGGTAAATGCATATGTGACCTTTGTGGCAGGAAGGAAAAGATGGGTGGTTTGACATATAATGAACGAACTGGAGAACCAGTTGTTGTATGTTTCAAATGCGACATTAAAATAAGAGCCCAAAAAGATGGAATTACAATTAAAGAGGCAGAAAAGAGGAGAAAGAGAATATTTGAGGTAAGTCGTTTATTCCAGGATGTTAAAATGAGGGAATATTTTGACTATAAAAGTAAAAGAGAGTTTGATTCGATAGAAGAGGCAAATAGAGTTTTAAAAAGAATTATAAGTGTCTGGAATAACTTTAGTATTAAAGAGAAAAAAGGTTTTGATACAATAGATAACGAAGAGCTCGAAAGAGTTTATAAAGATATATTAGTTGATTTTTCTGATTTATATAGGATGTTGAATAATTCTTTGATTAACATTATCTTGCATTGCTAATTTTATTTTAATCTTCTGATTTTTCCCTTGACAAATTAACATTTTTGTTGTAAACTTAATGAAATGGTCTAAAAAATTGTCCTTAGAAATGTTTAGAGATAATTGAAAGGATAAAGAGGATACAAATATATCAAAGAAGGAGATTAAATGAGGAAAGAAGTGAAGAAGAAATTAAGAGAATTCGTAGAAAAAGTAAAGATAATTACTCCAGATGCAGAAATTATCCTATTTGGGTCAAAAGCAAGGGGTGATGATACATTTGAGTCTGATATAGATATACTTGTTTTGGTTAATAGCTTAGATGAGGAAATAATAAAAAAGATAAAAGACGTAAGATTTGATATTCAAATGAAATATGGTCTGATTATAAGTTTGCTAATTCATTCCAAAAAAGAATGGGAGTCTTTTCCTTTTAATATTTCAGAAATTCAGCACTTTGTAAATAGTGAAGGTATAAAACTATGTTGAAACCCGAAATTGTTGCCTTAATAGAATATAGATTAACCAGAGCTCAGAAGACATTGGAAGATGCAAAATTACTCTATAAACATGGTAGATATAACTCCTGTATGAATAGACTGTACTACTCTGTATTTTATAGTGTGCTTGCATTATTAAGGACTGAAAATCTAATGTCTTCCAAGCATTCGGGAGTAAGGTCAATGTTTCATAAAGAATTTGTGAAGAAATGTGTTATCCCCCCTGATTTGGGTAAATTCTATGATGAGATGTTTGAGTTCAGACAGATGGGAGATTATGAAGACTTCATTGAATTTGAAAAAGAGAAAGTATCATATTGTCTGATAAAAGTGGAGGAATTTATAAAATTTATAGGTAAGATTATTAAAAGTAAAAAAGAAAGTAAAGATTGAGATTTAAAAACTTCTCTTAGCTTGTCCTTCATTTACACCGTCTAGCCTTAACATTCTCTCTAACACAAAATACATTTAACCTGCTTGTCCCTGCCTTGTGGTGCTATCAAGATGCCTGTTTATAATTAAGAGCACCTTTTATCTCTTCATCCGTCAGTTGACGGACTCTTTTATTCCCTGTTAAATCATCTTTTCACTTGACAAATTAGCATTTTTATAGTAAACTTAACGAAGTGATATGAGAATAATAAGAGCAAGTGACTGCTATAATTTAGGAAGTAAAAAAGAGTTTATTTCTTTACTTTGTAGTTTCTCGTTTTATTCTTCTATATAAAATATCCAATGTTGACTGATAAAAGGAGTGAGTATGAGAAAGGTATTACACATTATTTTTCTTCTTTTGATATCATTACATCTCTTTGCAGTTAATGGTTCTATAGAATTTAATGAAGACCAGGAGATTCTAAATCTGTGGGGTGATAACTACAGTATGGGATATGCTCAGGGTTGGCTTTTGAACGAAAGAATTCCTGAGCTCTTCTGCGATTATCTCTTTATTGGGATTGGTATTTCTCCATTTGAATATAATCTTATGTACCTGTGTTACTGGAGTTATTTCACTGTTCCTGTAGAATATCTAACTGAGGCAAGAGGAATTCTCGACGGAATGATAGATTATGGAACAGACATCTACATAGACTTACTTGGAAGAGATTTAGATACATTAGATTTGATGATTATGAATTCTCTCGGTGACATCTCATATATCTTAACCACAAAGAACCCGTTTAATTGTTCTTCTTTATCAAGCTGGGGTGATGCCACGAATACAGATACACTGCTAAATGGGAATATCATTATGGGAAGAAACCTTGATTTTATATATACACAATTGATGCTTAATAGTGCCTTGATAATAGCAATTGAGCCAGATAGTGGTAAAAACTGGGTGACCTTTGCCTATCCTGGTATATTTTCCTGTATATCAGGGATGAATGAGGATATGCTTGTAGTTGAAATGAATATGGGTTTTCATAATAGTACAATTAATTTTACTGACAAATTTGAGCCATATCAGTTTACACAGAGGGAGGTGCTTGAACTGTCGGATTACAATGAAGATAGTTTGATAAATTACATGGATGTCTTTGATAAATCCAAAGATAGCCCGAATGCTGGTTCGTGGTTATGTCATACCATTTATCCTTATATAGATTCAGCAACAATATCAGCAGCAGTGATTGAATGTGTAAATGAGTCTGGCGATACATTCAGAATTGCTGAGAACGATACTAATTTTGCTCCCTGGAATTTATTACTTTTAAATCATGAAGAGGTGAACTATACTCCTATTAATGACTTGAGATATAATATAGTTCTTGATTCAATCGAAAGTAATTCGGCGATAACAACAAAAAGGATGCTGAATATAATGAGAGCAGTTTCACATTCTGGAACTATACAGACCATGCTCTTTTTGCCCAATGATTCAATGTTTGCCATATCATTTGCAGATTCTTTCTATAATTCTGCTGAGAAGACACCTGAGTGGTATAAATGGAGTGACATCTTTCCCAATCACGAACAGGGTATAGCAGAGGAAGATACTCAAGGACATTTTGGGAAAATACTCTCCCTAACAGATTTAATGGAAATCTCAAAGAGAGAGGAAATTGAAGTATATGATGTTATGGGACGAAGATTAGATAGAAGTAATATACAGAAAATATCTTCAGGAGTTTATTTTATGATATTGGATAAAAGGGTTTATAAACTGATGGTAATAAAGAGATAGGTTGGAAGGTGACTTTTTAAACTTTCGTGTTATTCGTGTGCTTCGTGGGAAAATTTTGCGGTTATAATGCTTGCAATAATTCCAGCAGCTGGACTCGGAAAGAGAATGTCCCGTCTTACTCAAGGAGGAGCAAAAGAGCTTCTTCTAATTCATGGGAAGCCCATGATTGACTATGCAGTAGAGGAAGCGGTTGGAGTAGGGATATCAAAACTCCTGATAGTTATAAATACCAACAAAGAGGAGATAAAAGAACACCTGAGTAAAAAGTGGTCTCGACAACACCTGAATTTTGTTTTTGTATACCAGAATGAGCCCCTCGGACTTGCAGATGCCATCTACCGATGTCGTAACTACATAGAAAATTCTATGTTTGCTGTTCTACTTCCGGATAATATATTCATTGGGAATTTTCCACTAAAAAGGCTTATTGAAGTTGTGAAGACGTACAAAAAGAGTATTACAACTCTCATAAAGGTCAAGAAAGACGAGGCATCATATTTTGGTAATTGTGGAGGAGTTGAGGTTTCGGCATGTAATGAAGATATATTTGAAATAAAGAGACTTAATGATAAAAGACCAGGGTTCTTTTCAACGGATGGCAAACAAGTGGCTTTTAGAACTTTTTCGAGATATATATTTACCAGCGAACTATTCGAATATATGGATAGATTGAGGAATAAAACAGGAGATGAGTTTGACGATGTTCCTGTACTTCAGGAGATGGTAAGGGAAGGGAAGATGCTCGGTGTGCTTGTAAGTGGAACGGCGTTTGATGTTGGAAACCCAGATGGATACAGACATGCAGAATCATCAAACGATTGGAAGCACTGATTACCGATAACCGATTACTGGTCTTTAGAAGGGGGATATATGGCAAAATATGCAAAGAGGGTTGAACACCTTGGTCCGACTGCGGCGTTTGAAGTTCTTTCAAGAGCAAATGAACTTGCGAGACAGGGTAAATCAATAATTCATTTAGAGATAGGCGAACCGGATTTCGATACTCCATTTAATATTACTGATTCAGCAGTTAGAGCTCTTAGGGGGGGTCATACAAAATATACAGATGGTCAGGGTTTATTGGATTTACGAGAGGTGATTGCAGAACATGTGGGAAGAACAAGAGATATTGAAGTAACTCCCTCTCAGGTAGTAATTTGTCCAGGTGGTAGCCCGACCATATTTTTTATCATTCTTGCCCTGATTGAGAAAGGGGATGAGGTGATTTATCCCAATCCGGGTTTCTTTACCTACGAACCGGTTACTATTCTTGCTGGTGGCACTCCAGTCCCTGTTCATTTATGGGAAGATAGAGAATTCAGCATTGATGTTGATGAAATAAAATCTAAAATTTCACAAAAAACCAGACTTATAATTTTAAATTCTCCGAATAATCCAACAGGAGGGATAATTTCATCTGATGAACTGAAAGAGCTGGCGGACTTATTAAGAGATAAAGACATCTGGGTTCTATCAGATGAGGTCTATTCTGAGATGGTTTATGATGATGAGTTTTATAGCATTTCTTCTTTACCAGGTATGAAAAAAAGAACTATAATTGTAGACAGTTTCTCCAAAACCTATGCTATGACAGGCTGGAGGATTGGTTATGGAGTGATGGATGACAAGTTATCATATAAGGTTGCTTCCCTTATGATACAGTGTAATTCCTGTGTTCCACCTTTTATACAAATAGCAGGTATTGAGGCATTAAGAGGTCCTCAAGATGAGATAAAAGAAAAGCTTGAAATTTTCAGGAGACGACGGGATTTGATGGTTGAGGGTATGAGTCAAATTCCCGGTTTAAATTGTCTCTTACCAAAGGGTGCCTTCTATGTCTTCCCCAGTCATAGAGATATAAAAATTTCATCAAAAGACCTTTCCATCAAGCTATTAAATGAAACTGGGATTGCCTGTCTTCCTGGAACAGCATTTGGAAAATTTGGTGAAGGCTACCTGAGATTTACCTATTCCAATTCCGAGGAAAACATAAAAGAAGCCCTTAAAAGAATCAAGGATTTTTTTGAATATGTGGTTAATAAGTAATGAGATTGCCACGTTCCGATTATCATCGGAACTCGCAATGACAATCCCCGCGTACGTCATTGCGAGGAGTATGGACGACGAAGCAATCTCTTATAAGGTGAATTGGTCAACAAGATAAGGTGAACCTATGTTTATAAAAGACCTGAAAAACTCTAAGGAATTTATAGCTGGAGATAATACAATTCTCCGAGAACTTATACACCCAGGAAAAGAAGATTTGAAAATTCACTACAGCTTAGCACATGCAGTCCTTAAACCAGGTGAGACTTCAAAACCACACACTCTAAAGACCTCAGAGGTTTATTACATATTAGAGGGACAGGGGATAATATTTATTGAAAATGAATCAGCAGAAGTTCATTATGGACAGGTTATCTATATTCCACCGAATTCAGTGCAATATATTAGAAATAAAGGGAAGAATGACCTGAAATTTTTATGTATAGTTGACCCTGCCTGGCAGTCCGAAGATGAGGAAATTTTATAGTGTTGAATTTCCCTTTATTTTTCCCCTTCTATAAAGATTTCGAATCATAGAGAAAACATTGTAATTACCTCAATATGAAAGGTATGTGGGAACATATCAATAGGTTGAACACATTGTATCTTATAGCCATTTTCGATTAGTATTGATGTATCCCTTGCAAGCGTTGTAGGATTGCATGAAACATAAAGTAATTTTGGAATCTTAAGATATAATAAATGTTTCATTGCGCGTTTTGAAACACCATCCCTTGGAGGATCTATAATAACAATATCTATTTTGTTCCTCCATCCCTTTCTAAGGTAAAGTACCCTCCTGACATCACCCCTTATTAATTTAATATTTTTAATATTATTTAATTGTGCATTCTTTTCAGCTGATTCTATTGATGTTTTGTTAGAATCTATACCAAATACCTTCTTCACACTTCTTGCAAGATAAAGACCAATTCCACCAGAGCCACAGTAAAGGTCAAGTATATTTTCATTACCCTCAAGTTTAAGTAATTGATATATCCTATCATACATGATAGAGGCAGTAGATGGATTTGGTTGAACAAATGAATATGAATTTATAGAAAAGTCTATATCTCCAATTCTGTCTATTATTTCACCCTGTCCTTTAATTATAACCTCCTTTTCAGATATTACGGCATCAGACTTCCTTGTATTTATGGTCCACAGGAAACCAGAAACACATTCAGGCATATTTTTAATAGCTTCCTTGATATTCATTTCTCCACAGTCTGTTACAAGGTTTATAAGCATCTTTCCAGTAGACTTTGCTTCCCTCATAACTAAATGTCTCAAAAATCCCTTATGTGTAATGGGGTTATATGCAGTAAGTTTAGCTTCTACAGCAAAGTCCCTTACTATGTTCATTATTTGAGGGGCAGATTTTGAGAAAATGAAGCACTTATTCACATCAACATAATTCTTATAAGAACCCCTCTCGTGAAGGCCAAGAATAAGTTTTCCATTCTTCTTACCAAATACAAACTCCATCTTATTTCTATAATACCAAATTTCAGAGGATCTTATTATAGGAAGAATGTCTATAGAAGAGGTATCCAGATGTGCTAATCGTTTAAAAGAATCAAGAACGTAACCTCTTTTCAAAGATAGCTGCTGTTCATAAGCAAGATTCTGCAGGGAACATCCACCACAAACAGAGAAGACAGGGCATAGGGGGGAGACCCTATTGACCGAGGGTTTTTTTATCTCAAGAAGTTCTGCAAAACCAAAGTTTGCCTTTACATCTTTTAAATATACCTCTACAATATCACCAGGTAGCGTCCAGGGGACGAAAACAACAAATCCATTAACCTTTGCTACACCACTGCCCTGATAATAGGCAAAATCGACTATTTCAGCTATAAATCTATCTCCTATTTGCATTAGATAAGAGTATAATTCAAATAATATCGGATTATAACATAAGTTTATTTAATTGTCAATTAAAATTAGGTTTTTTTATATTTTTCTTGACATTTTAGGGTTTATATGTTATAATTCGAGTTCATAAGGTATTAATATTTAGTATATTATAAGAAATTAAAAATGTCCACCAGTAATTTAGAAAAAAGGATTTTGGTGGATTATATAGGAGTATATATATTTTTTCGATATGCCACCGTAGCTCAGAGGAAGAGCGGCTGATTTGTAATCAGTTGGTCGGGGGTTCAATTCCCTCCGGTGGCTGAATGGAATAATTTTAAGTTAATTTAGTTTTATAAAAACGAAAATTCTTACTACTGATAACTTATTACCATTCTTCTTGGGGGAGGTTCCCGAGCGGCCAAAGGGGGCAGACTGTAAATCTGTTGGCGAAGCCTTCGAAGGTTCGAATCCTTCCCTCCCCAGAAAAATAGGTTTCAGGTATTAGGTATGCGGGAGTAGCTCAGCTGGAAGAGCATCTGCCTTCCAAGCAGATGGTCACGGGTTCGAACCCCGTCTCCCGCTATAATGTATATTAACCACAGATGTACAAAGAGATAAATCGATAATTAGGTTATAGGTGATCAGGTTATTTGTAAGGAAAAATTAGGTGTATCAGCCAATCAGAGTATCAGTAGGAAGGATATCAGCTAATCAGAATATCAGATTAAAGATAGTTATAACATGGATTGCTAATAATCTAATAAACCACTAACTGATCTGCTGAAGTAATGATACGTTTTTACCTGATACACTGATAATCTGGTACTCTGCTTACTGATCTACTGATATCCTGGTACGTTTTAACCTGATACACTGATAATCTGGTACTCTGCCAACTGATATACTGGTGTCCTGATATACTCTGGAAGTTACTGATTATAGATAACCGATTACTAATATGTAACTTTAGTATTATTAACAAATAATTTGCGATAAAGATATTTATGAGATTGAGAGTTAATGCCCATGTAGCTCAGTAGGAAGAGCACCCCGCCTTTGGCGGGGAGGTGACCAAGTCCTTTGATTTTAAAGAAGAAAATATTTAAGTGTTTTATTTATTAATTAACAATGCCCATGTAGCTCAGTAGGCAGAGCACCTCCTTGGTAAGGAGGAGGTCACCGGTTCAATTCCGGTCATGGGCTTATAATTAATCAACTTTATTGTATAGGAAACATTATGAGGGTACTTATTAATTTGGAATGTAGTGAATGCGGTAGGAGAAATTACAATACAACAAAGAATAAGCAGAAACATCCTGATAAAGTAAGTTATAAAAAATACTGCCCATTCTGTAAGAAACATACTGTACATAAAGAGACAAAATAGCAGATAGTAAATTAAAATAACAAATAAATACCAAATCCAAATAGACAAAATCCTAAACATTTTTTGGAATTTAGAAATTTTTTGAATTGGATATTATTTGTGTTTTAGTGCTTGATATTTATGATTTATATTTTGACTGGGCCTGTAGCTCTAATTGGCTAGAGCGCTGGAATCCAAATCCAGGGGGTGGGGGTTCGAATCCTCCCAGGCCCGAATGTTTAATAAACTATATCTTTATCAATATCTTAATAGCGGAGGATTAATGCAGAAAATTAAAAAGTTTTTTATAGAGGTAAAAACAGAACTTTTTAAGGTTTCCTGGCCATCAAAAGATGAGATATTGGGCTCAACTATTATTGTTCTTACAGTTTCCGTAATTTTAGCAGTATTTGTAGGACTGATTGATTTGATGTTTGCTAATGTAATTAAGGGGATAATAAGATGAAGCAATGGTTTATATTGCATGTGTATGTTGGATATGAAAATAAGGTTAAGGAATTCATTCTCAGGGAAACAAAAATGCGTAACCTTGAGGAAGCTGTTGAAGAGATATTTATACCAGTTAAGACAGTTCAAAGGATTGGTAAGGGTAAAAGAATAAAGGTTGAGAAAAAGATATATCCTGGATATATCTTATTACAAATGGAACCGGAGGAAGAGGTAATTAAACTAATATCTAATGTACCAGGTGTTATGCCCTTTTCTGGCTTTGGGAGGAAACCATATCCGGTAGAAGAAGAGGAGGTTTCGCATATTCTGGGCTTACAGAAAGATAAGGAAAAGATAGAAGAGGTGCCATTTTCAAAAGGCGATTCTGTGAAGATTGTAGATGGTCCTTTTGTAGATTTTGCAGGTATTATCGAAGAGATCTATCAAGAGAGAGATAGGTTAAAGGTTATGGTTACTGTATTTGGAAGATCTACTCCTGTTGAATTAAGCTATTTTCAGGTAGAACCAATGTAATACTCAAGAAACTCAATTACTCTTAATTTATTCAATAATTTAAGGTTTGTATTGGGGGTTATATGGCAAAAAAGATAAAAGCGAAAATTAAGATTCAAATACCAGCAGGGAATGCGACTCCTGCTCCACCAGTGGGAACAGCATTAGGTCCTCATGGTGTCAATATGGGAGCATTTTGTAAGGCGTTTAACGATAAAACAAGAGGGAGAGAAGGATATATAATACCAGCTATTATAACTATATACCAGGACAGATCTTTTGATTTTATCCTTAAATCCCCACCAGCGGCAATGCTTCTAAAAAAAGCAGCAGGCATAGCAAAGGGATCAGGAGAGCCTAATAGGGAAAAGGTAGGAAAGGTTAAGAGATCGCAACTATTAGAGATAATAAAGATGAAGAAAGATGATTTAACCAGTTATGATAATGAAGCAGCTATGAAGATAATAGAAGGTACTGCGAGAAGCTGTGGTTTGGAGATCGAAGATGATTAAGGAGGAAATCTATGAAGATTTCAAAAAAAATGAAGGAGATAAAGAATGATATAGATAGAAGTAAGACCTATACATTGGAAGAGGGTATAAAATTGGTAAAAAATTATGCCAATGCGAAATTTGACGAAACTATTGAGTTGGCAATAAAATTGGGAGTTGACCCCCGCAAGTCCGATCAAATGGTGAGAGGGATAGTATTGATGCCATATGGAGTTGGGAAACAAAAAAGAGTACTTGTTTTGACAAAGGATAAGCAAAATGAGGCTCTTGATGCAGGTGCAGATTGGGTTGGCTATGAAGAATATATTGAGAAAGTACAAAGCGGATGGCTCGAATTTGATGCTTGTGTTGCTACACCAGCAGCAATGAAAGATGTTGCAAAACTTGGTAGAATACTTGGGCCAAGGGGATTGATGCCAAACCCAAAGGCAGGAACTGTTACTAATGAAGTAGGGAAGGCTGTAATTGAGATAAAAAAAGGAAGAGCAGAATTTAGAATGGATAAAACAGGAGTTATTCATCTACCTGTTGGGAAGGTATCATTTTCTGATGAAAAACTAATATCCAATTTAAAAGAGGTAATTAATGGAGTCAAATTAGCAAAACCAAAAGACTTTAAAGGTAATTATATGAAGTCATTGTATCTATCTTCAACTATGGGACCAGGAATCAAGATAACTAGTTAGCTTAATATAGAGTATATTGACTTCCTTAATTAATTGGAGGAATATATGAAAAAGGAAGAAAAACAAAGAAATGTTGAAATTCTCATGGGAGAATTGAAAGACGCTACTGGTATTTATTTAGTGGACTTTACAGGATTGAATGCACAAGAATTTAGAAAATTGAGAAGTATGATGAGAAGTAAGAACATAAAAATTAAGGTGATTAAGAATATAATTGTACGAATGACTTTGGAAAGATTAAATCTGAAAAACCTCTTAAAATTTTTAGAAGGACCCACTGCTGTATCATATTCGTATGAAGACCCAATTCTACCCTCAAAAATATTAAAGGATTTCAGTAAAGAAAAGGAGGTTGTTATAAAAGGTGGTATTGTTGATGGTAGTTTCTTCTCATCTGAAGAGATAAAAGAATTAGCCATTATACCTTCAAGAGAGGTACTTTTACAGAGACTTCTTTTTGCGCTGTCAAATCCCCTCCAAAGACTCAGGAATACTTTGTGCTATCCTATACAAAATATTACTGGAGTATTAACTCAGCTGTCCAAGAAACAGTCTTAGAGCTTATGTCTTTATCCACTATGTGATTAAATTAAAAAATATCACTATTTTTATAGTATTGAAGACTATTACATATATTTTTTTAACTAAAAGAAAGGAGAAATTATGGCAAAGGCAAAGGAATCTACAAAAGACAAGGTGATGAAACTTATCACTGATATGAGTGTAATTGAACTGTCGGAGCTTGTAAAAGACATTGAGGAGAAATTTGGTGTTCAGGCCGTCCCTCAAGTTGTAGGTGTTGCACCAGGCGCAACAACACAACCTACCGAAGAAAAAGCTGCGGAAGAGAAGACTGAATTTGATGTTATACTTGCTTCCTATGGAGATAAAAAGATAAGGGTAATAAAAGAGGTCCGAGAGATTACTGCACTCGGATTAAAGGAAGCTAAAGACCTTGTAGAAGCAGCACCAACAGTAATAAAAGAAAATGTTACAAAAGAGGAAGCAGAGGCTGTAAAAAAGAAACTTGAGGAGGCTGGTGCAACTATAGAAATAAAATAGAACATGGTTTAAGAAACCTATATTGGGTTGGAATAAATTTTTGTTTATCCTTCATTCGATATGTGATGTTTTCCAAATAATTTCTATTTACACAATTAGGAGGTCTTTTTATGAGGAAGTCATTTGGTAAGATAAAAGATGTACTTGGCTTACCAAACTTAATTGAAGTACAACTATCATCATTTAAGAAGTTCCTTCAAATAGAAACGTCTCCTGAAAAGAGAGAAAACATAGGTTTAGAGACAATATTTAGAGAAGCATTCCCTCTTGAAGATCCCCATCATAGGTTCTCCCTGGAATATATCAAGTATAATATCAAAGAACCAAAATTTAAGGATTTTGATGCAATTAAAAGGGGTACTACATATTCAGCTTCCTTATATGTTACGTTCAGACTTATATCTCGCGATGATGAGGCTAATACAAAGAATGTTGTAGAACAGGATGTATATCTTTGTGATTTTCCTATTATTACAGAGAGAGGAACATTTATAGTTAATGGAGTAGAAAAAGTTGTAGTTAATCAGTTGAGACGCGCACCAGGTGTTTATTTTAGTGAATCAGTTCATCCTACAGGGAAGAGGATGTTTAAGGGTGAAATTATTCCTTACCATGGTTCCTGGATAGAATTTACAACCGATGCAAGTGGTGTATTATCAGTAAATCTTGACAAAAGACATCGTTTTCCTGTAACCACTCTTCTCAAGGCTCTTGGATATGTGTCGAATGAGGAGATACTATCTGTGTTATATGAAATGAATGATGTGCCAATCTCAAAAGCTCTGGGAAAAATTCTTGGTAAAGATTGTGTAGATACAGCTTCAGGTGTTACACTTGCATTTGCAGGTTCACAGCTCAATCAGGAGCTTTTAGATAATCTTATTTCCTTTGGTATAGATAAGGTTTTTATTCCTAAGTCAACGGATTTATCTATGATATTATCCACATTAAAAAAAGATGAAAAGATTGAATCAAGAAAGGATGCACTTCATAGAATATATTATTTACTGAGAGGTACATCCCCAAGTAGTACAGAGATTGCAGAAGCGTATTTGAGAGTCAACTATTTCAGTCGTAATTATGACTTATCGGACACTGGTCGATATAAAATTAATAAGAAGTTAAATATTAAAAGAAAAGGGAATACTCTCCTGGTTGAGGATATTATTGATATACTTAAGAATATGCTTAATCTTTCGTGGGGAAAAAGTGTTATTGACGATGTTGATCATCTTGGCAATAGGTACTTGAAGAGAGTTGGTGATCTTCTAAGTGATCAGGTTAAGATTGCACTTGGAAGGGTAAACTGGCAGACAAGGGAGCGTATGTTACTTCACTCCAGGGATACACTAACACCAACTGATCTTATAAACACAAGATTATTTTCCAATGTACTTATGAGTTTCTTTCTTGTGTCTCAGTTATGTCAATTTATGGACCAAACAAATCCACTTGCTGAGATATCACACCTGCGAAGAATTACAAGATTAGGTCCAGGTGGGTTGACAAGGGACACAGCCGGACTTGAGGTTCGGGATGTACATTTTTCTCACTATGGAAGGATATGTCCTATCGAAACACCTGAGGGACCAAATATTGGTATCATATCTTACCTTTCAACTTATGCTAAAGTTAATCGGTATGGTTTTATTGTAACTCCATATAGAAAGGTATTAAAAGGTAGAGTCACAAATAGGATTGAGCATCTTACAGCAGATGAAGAGGATCCCTATATAATAGCTCAGGCGAATGCACCTCTTGATAAGGATGGTAACTTCATCGAGAGGGTTGCTCTGTCGAGAAAGGGAGAAGATTATCCAATAGTACCGGTCAGTGAAATTGATTTTATGGATATATCTCCCAAGCAGTTAGTTTCTGTATCAGCTTCTCTTATACCTTTCTTAGAGCATGATGATGCAAATAGAGCACTTATGGGTTCAAATATGCAAAGACAGGCTGTACCTCTTCTCTTTCCTGAACCACCCTTGGTTGGTACAGGATTGGAAGAGAAGGTTGCTATGGATTCAGCTTCAGTCATAACCCCGATAAAAGGTGGTATAGTAAGATATGTGGATGCTAGTAGAGTTGTCATTGAACCCAGTAATACTTCGTCAGAACCCGATATTTATGACCTTATAAAGTTCCATCGTACAAATCAGGATACCTGTATAAATCAAATACCGATAGTAAAAGTTGGTGATAAGGTTAGTGATAAACAGGTTATAGTGGATGGTGCTGCGACAAAGAATGGTGAACTTGCTTTAGGCAAAAATATTCTTGTTGGATTTATGCCCTGGCTTGGGTATAATTTTGAAGACGCAATAGTTATATCGGAAAAGTTGGTAAAGGAAGATGTATTTACTTCACTTCATATACAGCAATTTGAGATACAGGTGAGAGATACAAAATTAGGTCCAGAAGAGATAACGAGGGAAATTCCTAATGTTTCTGAACAGGGGGTTAAGGACCTTGATGAAAGCGGAGTAATAAGAATAGGCGCAAAGGTTGAACCTGACGATGTTCTGGTTGGTAAAGTTTCTCCAAAGGGAGAGGTTGAGCTTACGCCTGAAGAAAGACTAATAAGGGCAATCTTTGGTGAGAAAGCTCGTGATGTTAAGGATACTTCACTTAGGGTTTCACCTGGAGTTACTGGTATTGTAACAGATATTATAATTCTCTCGAGAAAATCCAATGATAAGATAGCTAAAGAGGAAATAAAGAGGAGAATTGATATAATACGAAAGAAAACAAAACAGAAAATCTCCGAGGTAAGGAGAATATCTTATGAAAAGAAAATAAGTCTTCTGAAAGGGAAAAAGGCATTGGTATCGATAAAAGATAAAAAAGGGAAGGTTATTGTTAAAAAAGATGAGAAAATACCACTCTTGAAATACGAAGTTATGAAGAATCTTTATATAACCAAAAGGAGTATCGGTTCAAAGTTATATATAAAATTTAAAGAATTATGTACTGAAGAAGATGAGATTATTAAAAGGTTAAAGACACAAGATAAACTCGATGTTAAGAGTGCTTCTGAGGGTGATAGTCTTCCTCCTGGTGTACTGAAGGTAATAAAAGTCTATGTCGGGCAGAAGCGAAGTGTAATGGTTGGTGATAAATTATCTGGTAGACATGGCAATAAAGGAACCATTGCAAAAATAGTACCTATAGAAGATATGCCATTTCTATCGGATGGTACTCATATTGACATGATACTAAACCCTCTTGGAGTTCCTTCTAGGATGAATGTTGGACAGATACTTGAAACACAGCTTGGATTAGCTGCGAAATATCTCGATACAACTTTTGCATGCCCTGTTTTTGAAGGTGCCAAAATAGAAGAGATAGAAGAAATGTTAAGAGAGGCTCATCTACCAAGCGATGGTAAGGCAGTCTTGTATGATGGCAGAACAGGGAAACATTTTGAAGATAGGATTACTGTTGGATATATATATATGATGAAGCTATCACATATGGTAGAAGATAAAGTTCATGCAAGATCTATAGGTTCTTATTCTTTAGTTACACAGCAGCCACTTGGTGGAAAAGCACAATTTGGGGGACAGCGTTTCGGAGAAATGGAAGTTTGGGCTCTGGAATCTTATGGTGCAGCGTATACTCTACAGGAAATGCTTACAGTGAAATCTGATGATATAATAGGTAGGAAAAAATTATATGAGGCACTTGTAAAAGGAGAGGCTTTGCCAGAACCCACACTTCCAATATCTTTTAATGTCTTATTAAAGGAACTTTCAGGTCTTTGTATGGAAGTCAACCTTGTGAAAAAAAATAGGTAAAAAATTTTGGTTTATATCCTCTAAAGAGGAGGAAGGATATGTTAAATAGGAGTAAAGGGATTGCTTTTGATTCCGTTAAGATAAAACTTGCGTCATCAGAAACGATTCTTTCCTGGTCATTTGGTGAGGTTACTAAACCAGAAACTATAAATTACCGCACACAGAAACCAGAGAAAGACGGTCTTTTTTGTGAACGCATTTTTGGTCCTGTAAAAGATTATGAATGTAATTGTGGTAAGTATAAGGGAATAAAAAATAAGGGCGTTGTGTGTGAAAGGTGTGGAGTCGAAGTTGCTCTATCGAAGGTACGAAGAGAAAGAATGGGTCATATAGTGCTTGCTACACCTGTGGTTCATATATGGTTTTATAAAGTTCCGCCTTCACGAATAGGAGTCCTGCTTGATATATCGCTCTTGAATCTTGAGAGGGTTATATACTATGAATCTTATGCTGTTATATCCCCAGGAAAAACATCTTGCAAGGTTGGGGATATTATTTCGACAAGTGAATATGAGAAGATAAAGGAGAAACAACCTGAGGAATTCGTTGCTCTAATGGGTGGAGATGCTATACTCGAATTGCTCAAGGCTGTTAATATAGAAGATCTTTCACTCTCACTTCGTTCCCTAATGAAAGTTGAAAGTAGCCCAGACAAACGAAGGACGATATTAAAGAGACTACGAATTGTTGAGGCATTGCGCACCTCGAATATATCCCCTGAGTGGATGCTTATCAGAGCACTTCCTGTGGTTCCTCCGGATTTGCGTCCTCTTGTTCCACTGGAAGGTGGAAGATATGCATCATCTGATTTGAATGATTTGTATAGAAGGGTTATAACAAGAAATAATAGACTAAAAAATATGATAGCCGCAAGAGCTCCTGAAATAATTCTACGAAATGAAAAGAGAATGCTACAGGAAGCTGTAGATGCACTTCTTGATAACTCAAGGAGAAAACGTCCTGTTCTCGGGAGAGGACAAAGACCTTTGAAATCTCTATCTGATTCACTAAAGGGTAAACAGGGAAGATTTCGTCAGAACCTTCTTGGTAAGAGAGTAGACTATTCTGGGCGGTCTGTCATTGTAGTGGGGCCAGAACTCAAAATCTATCAGTGTGGTATACCCAGGGTAATGGCAGTTGAGTTGTTCAAACCCTTTATAGTAAGACGATTAGCAGAACAGGGTTATGCACAGAGCATAAAAAGTGCACGAAGATTGCTTGAACGCGGAGCGAAAGAGGTATGGGATATACTTGAAGAGGTCATACAAGACCATCCTGTTTTACTAAATCGTGCTCCTACATTACATCGATTATCGGTACAGGCATTCATGCCAGTGTTGATTGATGGAAAGGCTATAAGTCTGCACCCACTTGTCTGTATACCATTTAATGCTGATTTTGATGGTGATCAGATGGCAGTTCATGTCCCAATTTCATTCAATGCACAGGCTGAGGCTCTTGTACTTATGAATGCAGCAAACAATATTCTTTCTCCAAGGGATGGTAATCCTGTTACTACACCCACTCAGGATATCGTTATGGGTATATACTTTTTAACCAAAGAACGTATTAATGCAAAAGGTGAAGGTAAGTCTTTTGCCAATGCTTCTGAGGTTGAACATGCATTCAATGCTGGTAAATGTGACCTACATGCAAGGATAAGATATAGTCTCCCAGATAAAACTATTACAACTACTCCAGGAAGGGTGTTGTTTTCGAGGATATTGCCTGAGGATATTGATTTTGTAAATAAACTGGTAGATAAGAAATTCTTATCAGAACTTATAAAAAAGATAATAACGAAGGTGGGAAACTATGAGGCTGTTAAATTTCTCGATAGGGTTAAGGATTTAGGTTTTGAATACGCGACGATTTCTGGTGCTACAATAGGTATTGAAGACATGGTTGTTCCAAAGAATAAAGAAGAATTGATAAATAAGGCATCCGAGGAGGTTAAAAAGGTAAATAAAACAAGAGAGGCTGGAATTATCACTGAAGCTGAGAGATACAACCGAGTTGTGGATATCTGGTCAAGGACAGTATCAGATATTGAGAAATCCTCAATTGATACTCTTGCTAAAGATAGGGAAGGTTTCAATCCTCTTTACTCTATGGTTAAATCTGGAGCAAGAGGAAATATTGATCAGGTTAGACAAATTACCGGATTACGAGGTCTTATGGTAAAACCTCAGAGACATAAAGGCGCTGGTGAGACAATAGAAACACCTATACGATCAAATCTGAAGGAAGGTTTAAGTGTTGTAGAATATTTTATGTCAACACATGGGGCGAGAAAAGGCTTGACAGATACTGCTCTAAAAACATCTCAAGCTGGTTATCTTACACGGAAACTTGTTGATGTTGCACAGGATGTTATAATAACTGAAGAGGACTGTGGAGCAGTTAGAGGAAGGGTTGTAGCTGCTATAAAAGAGGGTGAGGACGTAATAGAACCTCTTCAAGAACGTATTAAAGGTAGATTTGCACTTGAAGATGTAGTGAATCCAATAACATCCCAGGTAATTGTATTTGCTGGTGACGAAATTACCGATGACAAAGCTGTTGAGATTGAGGAATGTAGCATAGAGTTTGTAACGATCAGATCTGTATTAACCTGTGAGACCAAAAGAGGACTATGCCAGAAGTGTTATGGAAGAAATTTAGCAACAGGGAGATTAGTTGAAATCGGTGAGGCTGCAGGTGTTACGGCTGCTCAGTCCATAGGAGAACCTGGTACCCAGCTTACACTTAGAACCTTCCATCTTGGCGGTACAGCGACCAGGGTAACAAGTGAATCTATTATGAAAGCTCCATTTGATGGACACGTTAAGTATAAAGAATTGCGAATTGTTGAAATTGATAAAGAAAGGTTTATAAATCTAAGTAGAGCAGGAAAATTAATGTTTAAAGGTAAAAATAGAAGTATGACATATAATGTACCATATGGTGCGATTCTAAGTGCTATGGATAAAGATGTAGTAATGAAAGAAGAAACATTATTCGAGTGGGATCCTTATTCGTTCGTTATTCTCGCAGAAAAAAAAGGCAAGATTAAATTTAATAATATGATAGAGAATCTTACGTTTAGACTTGAATATGATGAGCGAATAGGAAGTAAACAACCAGTTATAATGGAGCATAAACGTGTTCACCCAAAAGTATCGATTATGAGTGATGGTAAGAGTACCTGGAGTTATATATTACCAACTGGTGCTTATACCTTTGTAAAGGATGATGAGGAAGTAGATGAAGGAAGACTTATTGCAAAACTACCAAGAGATATCTCACGCACAAGAGATATCACACTTGGTCTCCCCAGGGTTATCCAATTATTCGAGGCACGAAGACCAAAGAATATAGCTGTTGTGACAGAAATAGATGGGGTAATTGACTTTGGAAGAGTAGAGAAGGGAAGTAGGCTAACCAAGGTTATAGGTAAACATGAGAAACCTACTTATCGCATTCCTGTTTCTAAACATATGATAGTCTATAACGGACAAAAAGTAAAAGCTGGAGATAAGCTCTGTGAAGGTGAAATTGATCCACACGATATACTCCGTGTTAAGGGTGTAAATTCTGTTCAGGAATACCTTCTAAATCAGATACAGGAGGTTTACAGGCTACAGGGTGTGAAGATAGATGATAAACATATATCCATTATAGTTAGACAGATGTTGTCAAAGGCAAAGGTTGCAGATGCTGGAGATACATCTTTTATCGAGGGATATATTGTTGATAAATGGCAGGCGTTTGAGGAGAACGAGAAGACAAAGAAAATAGGATTGAAACCTGCAATAGTCAACCCGGTTTTACTTGGAATTACAAGAGCAATATTAACAACTGATTCCTTCATCTCAGCAGCTTCTTTTCAGGAGACAACAAAGGTATTAACAGATGCCAGTCTTAGTGCGAAAAGCGATTCTCTCAGAGGTATAAAAGAGAATGTGATAGTAGGTAATTTAATTCCAGCGGGTACAGGACTCAGTTCTTATAAGAATATAAAGCTGACAAGAAGGAGTAAGATTCTTCAAAAAGAGGAAGAAGAGACAGATAAAGAGATACTTGAAACAACAACTGAAGTAATAGAAACAATCGAAAATAGAACTGATGATGAAGATTGAGATTCGGTGTCTTCATTGTGAGGTATTTTCAATAAAAATATAGATAGTTGTTTATGTATGACAACCAAGTGCCTATTACTAATTTAAATTCGCTGCATAAAGGGGTACTTTCCGTTTTGAAAGTACCCCTATTTTTTATACACTAAAGACACCAACAGTACCTCGATTTCTGTACTTTTTCAGAAATCTCTTCTAAAAAACTTGACAAATTATTAAACTCGGTGTATAATACAAAGAACCAATGACTAATAGTAAAAGACATAAGACATCAGACTACAGACAATAGACATAGATGCGTATAACGAAGAATATAGAGTATAAAGATATTATCAGTAATCAGCAATAGGTGAAGTAGAGAAAGTATAAAGTAGAGAATTGGTGTAATGGATGGTTTTCAAATTTTATGAAGTTATGGTGAAATCAAAAGTTTATATATATGAAGACGATGGATGGAAAAATCTTCTACCCTTAACTAACCTGAATCCAGTTTTTGAACTTGTGTGTGGGCTATGGAGCGTAATAGAGAGAGTAAAGAAAATTTATAGCGAGGTCACTCCAGTATCAAGGATGCATAGAAATGAAAGAGGTAAAGGATTGTATATAAATGGAAGGGCTATATTATATGACAGATTAGCCGTAGAGGGTGATGAAGAAATATTTACAAGCAACAATGAGATAGTTTCATTCAGGTCAAAGGATGGCAGATTACCGAGTAAAGCAAGGATAACTCAGGTAGAAGCATTTCTATTTAAATATCCTTGGGATTTAATAAGGATTAATGGAGAGATAATCCGAAGGGATTTTGAACATACAAATTATAACCAAAGATACACTAAAGGTATTTCAATAGATGGGGATATTGAGCTTTGTTTTATTGATGATGAATCAAAGATATTCAAGGGAGTCTATCTCAATACAGAGAATGGACCTATATATATAGACAGGGGTGCACAAATACGTCCACCTACTGTAATATATGGTCCTTCGTATATAGGTCAGGGAGCAATAATTGATGGTGCAAAAATCAGGGAAGGTTGTTCGATAGGAAAAGGATGTAGAATAGGAGGAGAAGTTGAGGAAAGCATATTTCTATCTTATTCAAATAAGCATCATGATGGATTTGTAGGACACTCGTATATAGGAAGATGGGTAAATCTTGGAGCACTTACTACAACTTCTGATTTAAAAAATACTTACGAGAAAATAGAAGTGGATTTACCATCTGGTAAAATAGATACAAATCTTCTAAAATTTGGTTCAATAATAGGTGAACATACTAAGACCGGTATTGGTACACTACTTACCACTGGTTGTGTAATAGGAATATTCTGTAACTTATATGGTGGTGGGACATTTGGTAGGTATATAGAATCTTTCTCATGGGGTACATACAACGATCTTTCTTTACATAGATTAGATAAAGCTTTAGAAACTGCCAGAAAGGTTATGCAAAGAAGGGGTATAAAACCAACTAAACAATATATTGAAAGAATAGCATCTATATTTAAGCAGATAAGTTCTACATCAGAATAGAATTAATTTTAGAACCTTTTTTCTAAATTCTTTATGCAACCTGCTCTTTATCTCGTATCAACTCCTATAGGTAACCTAAAGGATATAACATTTAGGGCTATTGAAGTTTTGAAGAATGTCGACATTATTGCCTCTGAAGATACAAGAAGAACAAAAATATTGCTATCTGCGTATAACATAAAGAAACCTCTGATATCTTATTATGACCATAATAAAGAAAACCGTACACCAGAGATTATATCAAGGATAAAATCTGGGGAAACTATAGCCCTTGTTACAGATTCAGGTACACCAGGTATTCAGGACCCTGGATTTTATCTCGTTAGAGAGGCGATAAGTAACGGAATTGATGTAACTGCTGTTCCAGGTCCCTCTGCATTTGTTAATGGGCTCGTTATATCTGGAATTCCTACGGATAGATTCTCATTTGAGGGCTTTCTCTCAAGAAGAAGAGGGAGAAGAAAAAAGAAGTTAAAAGAGATAGCAAATTATAAAGGTACCTTAATATTTTATGAATCACCACATAGGTTATTGCCGTTCTTAGAAGATATAATGGAGGTACTTGGTAACAGAAAGATAGCTATAATCAGGGAAATGACAAAGAAATATGAAGAGATAAAGAGGGGAACAGTCGAAGATATGATTGAATACTTTTCAGATAATCTCCCAAGAGGCGAAATTGTAATAATTCTGGAGGAAGGGTGAGTTTAGGCAAGAGAGTTAAGGATTTAGGTAGGAATGTATTATCACCATTAGCTGAATTTTTGGCAGTAAAGAATGTTTCTCCTGATCTATTGACCTTTTTAGGATTATTAATTACAGTATCTTCAATATTCTTCTATTCACACGGTGAATTCTTTAAAGGAGCAATTTTTATTATTTTTGGTGGACTTTTTGATAGTCTTGATGGAGAGGTTGCAAGGAGAGAAAAACGAGTTACAAAGAGAGGTGCATATCTCGATTCTAACCTGGACAGGATTTCAGATTTTGCACCATTATTTGGTATTGCGATATATTATATAAAATACAATCAGTTGTTAGCCTCTCTAACCTTTGTTTTTATGTTTGGAGCCTTAATGGTCAGTTATACGAGGGCAAGAGCGGAGGGATTGAATATCGAATGTAAGGTTGGCCTGGCTGACAGGACTTTCAGAATACTATTCTTAATAATTGGTAGCATGTTTGGACCAGAAATATTTGGATGGTTTCTTATATTTTTAATAATTACTACATATACTACTTTAATAACAAGGATTGTTTACTCAATGAGAAGATTGTAAATATATATAGTGCTTTGTTAACTAACATATGCCAGCTTCTTGAAATGCACGGGTAGTCGCAGGCTTTATGCATGCGTCCCGCCAAAGCGGGGCGACTACCATGCAAAATATATCATACATTATTTTACTTGGTAATAGTTTGATTAAATTATGGTTATAGAAAGCTTTATAAAAGAAAGAATAGAGGAGATGAGAAATCGTTTAGAAGGGGTTGGAAAATTACTCCAGGATCCCTTAACTATTAATGATAGAGAGAAACTAATAAATCTTAGTAAGGAGAAGAAAGAGTTGCAGAATGTAATTAAACTTGCAAAAGAATATGAAAAGACAGAAAGGGATGAAAGAGAAACAAAAAGCCTTATAGAATCCGGAGACGAAGAACTTGTAAAACTTGCTGAAGAGGAGATTCCAATATTAAGAGAGAGAATGCAGTTTCTCAATAGAAAACTGATAAATATTCTTGCTCCGCATGATGTTGATTCAAACAGGAATGTAATTCTTGAAATAAGGGCAGGAGCAGGTGGAGAAGAGGCATCCCTTTTTGCAAAAGACCTATATAGAATGTATTCCAAATATTCTGAAAAACAGGAATGGGTTATAGAACCTATTGTAGTTAAGCCAACTGAAATTGGAGGTTTTAAGGAAATTATAACACTCATCAGGGGTGATGGTGTATACTCCAGACTGAGATTTGAAAGTGGGGTACACAGGGTACAGAGGGTCCCTGTAACAGAATCTGGAGGAAGAATACATACTTCGACCTGTACGGTTGCCGTGCTGCCAGAGGCTAAAGAGACGGATGTTGAGATTGACCCTAAAGATATTAAAATGGATTTCTTCAGGGCTTCAGGGCACGGTGGACAAAACGTGAATAAGTTGTCAACTGCTGTAAGACTTCAACATATTCCAACAGGTATAACTGTTGAATGTCAGGATGAACGTTCACAATACAAGAATAGGCAGAGGGCCATGCAGATTTTACTTGCAAGATTGTATGAACTAAAAAAAAGAGAGGAAATGGAAAAGATAAGAAAAGAAAGAAAGAGTCAAATTGGTTCAGGAGATAGATCTCTGAAGATAAGGACATACAACTTTAAAGAGAACCGAATTACTGACCATAGAATAAATCTAACTCTTTATAAATTAGATACCATTCTTGATGGTGGTATTGATGAAATATTAGATAAACTAATAGTAGCTGAGATGCTTGAAAATTCATAGTATGTTATGACAGTTGGTAAAGCTATAGGGTTTGTTGAAACAACTTTAAGGAGGAAAGGTATTGAGGATGCTGACATCGAAGCAGAGTATATGCTTTCCAGTATTCTCAGTACAGGTAGTACCCAACTTTATCTTTTCTCTACAAATGAAATGAATATCTCGTATATGACAAGATTAAATGAGATGATTAGTCGCAGAGTTAAGAGAGAACCCATCCAGTATATAATTGGTGAATGTGGATTCCTTGAATATAAGTTCTATCTTGATAAAAGTGTTTTTATACCTCGACCAGAGACTGAGCTACTCGTTTTAAAAGCGATTGATTATATATCAAGACACAAGTCAAAGGTAGTATATGACATAGGAACAGGATGTGGAACCATTGCCTTATCTCTGGCCAAACTTGTTCCTGATTTATCAGTTTATGCCTCTGATATAACTGATCTAAGGGTTGCACGAAAAAACAGGAAATTTCTTTGTGTTGAAGACACAGTAGTGCTTCTATCAGGTTCACTTTTTAAACCATATAATGGGTTGCCAAAAGCAGATTTAATAATATCCAATCCACCATATATTCCAACTAATCAGATAGTATTACTTGAACCAGAAATAAGAAACTTTGAGCCAATAGAAGGTATTGATGGTGGGAAGGATGGATTAGCGTTTATTAGAAGGCTGTTATCCGAGGCTCAATTTTATCTAAGACCTAAAGGTGCACTTATATTTGAAATCGGACATGGTGAATGGAAAAGGGTTGAAAAGATAGCTAAATGTTATTTCAGTAATGTTGAATTGGTGCTTGATTACAATAAAAAAGAGAGGATTTGTATATGCGGTTCGGATTAGTTGTGAACATGAACAAACCAACCAGTAAGGTTCTTGTACCGAAGGTTACCTCCTGGCTTAAAGAGAGAGATGTGACTGTAGTGGATGAAACTGATGTATTATCTGCAGATATTGTACTTGCAATGGGTGGGGATGGAACATTTCTAAGAGCTGCAAGGTTTGTAGCTGAAAGGGACATCCCAATTCTTGGAATAAACCTTGGAAGTTTTGGGTTCTTAACAGATATAACTTCAGAAGATGTATTTAAGGCTCTTAGGCTTGTTCTTGAAAATAATTACAAAATTGAGGAACGTATAAGTTTAAAGACAAAAATAGAAGATAAGGTCTTATTCGCTCTTAATGATGTTGTTGTCTCCAGCAATGAGGTTGGAAGAATGATAGAACTTGAAGTATCGGTTAATGATGAGTATCTATCCGATATATCATCCGATGGTTTGATAATTTCAACACCTACTGGAAGTACAGCATATTCTCTGTCTGCAGGTGGACCCATAGTTTACCCCCTATTAGACGAGATTATATTGACTCCTATATGCGCTCATACCCTTTCTATGAGACCACTTATTATCTCCTCCGGGAGCAACATTAGAATAATCACAACAAATGGAAAATCCGTCGTATGTTGCGATGGTCAGGTTAAGATTACTGTAAACGATAAAATCCCAATAGAAGTAAATAAGGGGGAACATACAATAAAGTTGATAAATCTTGATGTATCCTTTTTTGAAATCCTTAGAAAGAAACTTGGATGGAGTAAAAGGGCGAACAATTGAATAGGGAGGTCTTATGCGTAAGTTTATACCGCTAATAGTGATTGTAGTACTAATAGTTATTATAATTCCAGTAGTAACCATAATATCATACTACAACCGCTTTGTAAGCATGGAAGAGGATGTACGAAACCAATGGGCTCAGGTCGAAAGCCAGCTAAAACGGAGATACGATCTAATACCAAACCTTGTCGAGACTGCTAAGGGGTATATGGCACATGAAAAGGAGATTTTTATAAATATAGCAGAAGCAAGGTCAAAACTTGCTGGTAATCTACCACCACAGGACAGAATGAGGGGTGAGAATGAGCTTGGTATGTTTCTTGGGAGATTGCTTGCCCTTGTTGAGAACTATCCAAACCTGAAAGCTAACGAGAACTTCCTGAAGCTTATGGACCAACTTGAGGGAACTGAAAACAGGATAGCCGTTGAGAGGATGAGGTATAATGAAAAGGTGAGAATATATAATACAACAATTAAACGTTTCCCTGGTAATATACTTGCAGGATGGTTTAGTAAGGTTGCTTTACTATACTTTGAAACAGAAGAGGTTGAGGAAGAAGCCCCAAAGGTTGAATTTTAAGGTATATTATGCGTGTAGTAATCATTGGAGCTGAAGGACAGTTAGGGTCTGATTTGGTAAGGGCATTTCAGGGGGAAGATATAGTTCCCCTAAGTGAAAATGACGTTGATATTGTTAATATCAATAAACTAAAAGAGATAATATCTTCCGAATCTCCTGATCTTGTTATTAATACAGCTGCCTTTTCAAATGTTCCTCAATGTGAGAGGGAACCAGACAGGGCATTAAGAGTTAATGCCATAGGAGCAAGAAATGTGGCAATTGTTACAGGTGAGATAAAGTCCTTGCATCTCTATATTTCTACTGATTATGTTTTTGATGGAGAAAAGGGAAAACCTTACCTGGAAGATGATTCCACTGCACCAGTAAATACCTATGGTCTCTCAAAACTCGCAGGAGAGTACTATGTGAGATATATCCTTGATAGATATTTTATAGTTAGAACCTCAGGACTCTATGGTATTCATAGATGTATCTCCAAGGGTACAAATTTTGTGGATAAGATGCTCGAGTTGAGGGACAGAGATAGTATTAAGATAGTAACTGATGAGGTTTTAACTCCTACCTATACACTTCATCTTGCAAAACAGATATATAAGCTTGTAAGTACTGATTCTTATGGGATATACCATGTTACAAATGAGGGGGAATGCTCGTGGTATGATTTTGCAAAGGCAATTTTTAAAGAGATGGGTTTTGATGTGAATTTGGTTCCAATAAACTCAAGTAAGTTCCAAACAAATGTAAAACGACCAAAGTATTCTGTGCTCGAAAATAGCAAGCTTAAAACTCTGGGATTGAATAATATGCCTCACTGGAGAGATTCACTAAGGGCATATCTTGCTGAAAAAGGATATTAAGTCTTTAGAAAACAAATGATACAAAGCTGGGTTTTCCCCATTAAACCGAAGGTAGTTTCACAGGGTAAACGGTAAGGAAGCTCGTATGTATATTTGATATTTAACATTTGATATTTAATTTGATTATTGGGGGCTTATGCTTTACATTATAATAGTCTTGTTAGGTGTAACAACATCCTATTGGGAGGAAAGAGAGTTTTCTGAATGTGAATTTCATGGTGTAGGGATATCAAAAGATGGTGAGGTCGTTCTATCATATGATGTAGATTCTATATTCAAGACACAGGATATGTTTCTGTGGGACATTCTTTACACTGAAACAGATATATACATTGCAACTGGAGATAGAGGTAAGATATATAAAATTCATAAAGGTAAAGGTGAGTTATTTTTTGACTCTAAAGATGAAAATATTATCACACTTGCAGAGTATGGAGGATATATTTATGCTGGTACGTCTCCCGGAGGGAAAATCTTCAAGATTGACAGAGAAGGTAGAGGGGAGGAGATACTTGATTCAGATGAGGAATTTATATGGGATTTATCTATAAGTTCTGATGGTCAGATAGTTTGCGGTACAGGTGGAAATGGGCTGGTACTTACTATAAAGGATGGGGGTGTTGATACACTTCTCAAGACAGGTACGGCTAATGCCTCACTGCTTCAACAGATAGATAGTGATATTTATGTGGGAACAGGTGATGGTGGATTATTATTTTTAATTCCTCAAAATGAAAAACCAAGAGGTCTGTACGATGGTGGTAACGGTGAAATCTCAGGAGTAATCAAGGTAGATAATATCCTTTATTTTATACATTGCCTTGATACCATATCAGTAATAAAGAAAATAAGAGAAGATGGTCTTTCAGAGGAGGTCGTTGAAATCCCAGGTATATCAAAGGGAATTTTGGACTATAAGGATATGATTTTATGTGCTTCTGACAGACGAATCTACCGGATACACCAGGATGGAAAATATGATATAATATATGAATTTCCAACTGAAGTATCATCAGTAGGCAGTAATGGATATTTTGGATTATCAAAATTGGCAAGCTTATACTGTTTGAAGGATAGAAGATTAAAAGAGGGCGTGATTGAATCCTATTCTTACGACGCCGAAGGAGTAAGTAAGTGGGGGAGGCTATCTTATGAAGGAAAGGGTAAGATATCATTCCAGACAAGGTCTGGTAATACTGAAAACCCGGATGTTACCTGGGAGGATTGGAAAGAATTATCTAAAGATGGAAAAATTAGCTCCTCACCTAATCGATTTATAAGATGGAAGGCAAAAATAAGTAATAGCTCATCATATTTGAAATCGACTCAGGTTGCATATTTGCCACTTAACCAGAAGCCCTTTATAGAGCTTGTAGAACTCGAATTTGAATGTGGTGGGTTGTTATACTCTGGTCTTGATCCTGATGGTGATGAAGTCTCATTTGACATTTACTATAGAGAGATAGGAGGGGAGTGGGTTTTGTTACAGAGGGAAACCACAGATTCTATAATCAGTGTTGAGAGAGACGCATTTCCTGATGGAGTTTATCAATTCAAGGTTGTAGTCTCTGATGCTCCATCGAATCCACCTGAATATACTCTAACCTCTTTTAAGGTTTCTGATTTATACAGAATAGATAATACTCCTCCACTCATGAGGATAGAAATTAAGGGAGATAAGGCTATTGTAATTGTCAATGACAATATGAGTGAGATAGCATCACTTGAATACTCAGAAAATGCCTCTGAATTCGTTTCTATATATCCTGTAGATGGAATATTTGATCAAATGGAGGAAAAATTTGAGATAATCCTGAAACAGGAGACAAGACATCTTGTGGTAAGGACAAGGGATAGAAAGGACAACTTCTCTTTGCAGAAGTGGACAAAATAAAGAAGGGGACAGGCTACTTTTTTACTCATATCTTATTGCCTCTACCGGCTCAAGTCTGGATGCTCTCCATGCTGGATAGAGACTCGCAAGAAGGGAAATGCCAATAGCAGCGATTGACACAATAAAAAAGTCAAAAAATTGCATATCAACAGGTAGAGCACTAATGTTATAGATATCTGCTGGAATTTTTATAAACTTATACCTTGCAAGCAAGACGCAAGCAAACCATCCAATTACAATCCCCATAGCAGTTCCAATAACTCCCATAATAAGTCCCTGGAATATGAATATCTTTCTTATGGATGATGCAGAAGCACCTATAGAAAGGAGTATTCCTATTTCTCTTGTCTTGCCAATTACTGTCATTAGTAATGTTGCTATTATGTTAAAAGCTGCAACTATAATAACAAGTATAAGGAGTGTAAACATGGTAAATTTCTCAAGTGAGAGTGCTGCAAAAAGATTGGTATTCAGTTCCTTCCAGCTGGTTGCATAGTATGGATACTCTAAACTATCTTCAATATTTTCTGCTATCCTATCAGCATTATCAATTTCATCCACCTTTACCTCAATACCAGTGATCCTGTCTCCCAGGGATAGAAAATCCTGAAGTAAAGGTAGACTTGTATATGCAAGAGAGGAATTGAAATCGTAGAGACCTATATCGAATATTCCTCTGACTATTAGATTCTTAGACCTTATTTTAAGTAAGCTCGGACTTTTACCATATGGAAATCCATAGAGGGTTATTGTATCCTTTATAAAAACATGAAGGATATCTGCAAGATTCTTACCCAGAACAACTCCATTTTCTTCTATGTTATATTCCCCCCATATAATATTGTCTTTTACCTCTGGAATTTCAAGTTCCCCTCTGACCATAATTCCATCGACTTTATTATCTCTACCTCTTATAATTGTTTTTATAAATATATAGGGTGATACCTTAACAACACCTGAGATTTTTTCTATTTTTGACTGGATTGTACTATACTCCTCTATGGGTTCACCATGGAATTGCAACACCATAATATCGGGTGTTGCCTTGAGTATCTTATCCCTGATGTCTATGTGTAATCCATTCATCACTGACATAACTATTACAAGGGTTGCAACGCCTATGCAGATACCAGTAATAGATATCCAGGTGATGAATCTCTTAAAAAGACCCCCACGGGATCTAAGATGTCTCTTCGCTATATAAAGTTCGTATTTCATTATTTAACCTTTTCTATTTTGGCAATAAAAAGTTATTTAAATTCATATAAGAGACATACATTAAGTTTTATTAAAATTCAGGAGTAATAAAAGTGAGGTGTTGATGGTAGGATAAACCATTTCTCGATAGGGGTCTTCTAAATTTTTAAGATAAGTATCTTGAGGTTAATAAAAAACGAATAAAAAAAATTTAGGTCGCAGTTATTACACACAGGGTGAACATATTTAAAACAACATTAACAAAAACTTAGTCCTGCGATCTGAGCCAGCTTCCCCTTTTTTAGGAAGAAGCAGGAAGATAAAAACAAAATTCTTTTCCCCGTTGATTTCCTTTTTTTGCAAATTTTGGGTGGAAGCAAAATTTGCTTATTTTCATTGATGTCTGAAGAACAAGAAATTAGTACCTAACGAATTTTCCTAACTGACCTCAAAAATCCTATTTCGACCTTTCAAAAACAAAGACCATCTATTAAGAATATCTCTACCAATTAAAGTGTAATCGTTGTCTGATACGATAGTTTTAATTATAAAATCTCCTAAGTTGTCAAAAATAATTTTAACCGAATATACAAAAGTATTTTTTACAACTCCATCATATCCGATAGCTAATACTTCGTCCACGTATTTAAGTTGTAATTGTTGCGTTACCCATTTTGGAATTACGGTTATGTCTGCACCGGTATCAATCAATGCTAGGGATTTTACGATTTGTCCATATGATACTTGACCAGGTATAGTTAGAGAAACCTCCAAAGCCGGCGCTGAAGGATCAAATTTATCTCTATTATAAGAATAAACTAAAGGTAATTTCTTCTTTGGCATAACTATAAAATCTTTATTCTTGGAGAAGGAATTTTAACTATGTTCTTTTTTGCTTCAACAAATGGCATATAAATAGTCTGGTAACCATATTTTTTATAAACCCTTTGTGCAAGTTTTGAAAAGTCTTTGCCTGAACCAATTACTTTGTTATTAAGAATAGCAATATACCTACCTTTATATTTTATGAGCAAACTTTCTTTGTGTTCTTCATAATATTTCTGAGCTAATTCAAGCACATTTATGTCTTCAGGAATAACCGGTTTTTCTATCTCCAATTCCTCCGTTTTCTCTCTAAACCAATCCTCTATTGTAGGCATAGGTACAACGGTAAAAACAAAAATAGGGATGCTGCCTACCGATCCTACTTGCTGAGGAGAAATTATATTTTCGCTAAGAATTGATGTTTCTGCAGTATTCATTATATTCACCTCACTTTTTCCCAAGCAAAACCTGCCACATTTACATTTACACTTGGCAAAGGTGGTTGTCCTGGCACTTGGGGAGTTACAATTTTATTTATACGAATATCGTAATAGAAAGTGTCTTGTGCCTTCAGGCTTTCAATATAAGCTGCCCCGTATTTTATATTTTTAACATTTTCTTGCCCTAAAACTTCTATTGGATTAAATGGTTTAATTAATTCCATATCTGCAGCATACTTCAGGTATAAATTCCACAACATCTTCTCTAATTTATCATTAGGGACAATTGCATTAAGTCCCAACAACTTCGCCTCGTCTCTATAGATCGGATAATTATGAATGCATATATCACTCGTAATTTCATTTACAATTTTTTCTATAACCTTTTTATTAGTTGTATTCATATGAAGACTCAGAAGCCTTTCTGACAATATCCTAATCATTCTTTGTGCCCTATAGACATTACCTAAAGCTAAAGGATGAAGATGTCTTGGGTCGAGATAGGAATGTTTCGTAAGATTGTCGTAAATTTCGGCCATCTTGTCTTCTTTTATCTTAATTTTATCCTTTGCTAAAAGGAAATAAGAAGTAATGTCTTCAACACTAATAGGAATAAGTTTCTTCTGGTCTGCTGGATCTCGTGGGTTAAAAGGATGCCCAGTGGTCGGATCAACTGGTGTCAACTCAGCTAATTTAGTCATCACAATTTCATCCGCTCCAAGCGCAATAAGCGTCCCCGCACTATGTGCTCTATAAGGGATCAAAATGCTAAACTTCTTACAAAAGCTTCTTATAATCTTCACGATTCTAATTGGCGCAACCATATCTCCACCACGAGTATAAAGGAGTAAATCAATATTATCTTTATTGCCAATTAATTCAAGATGCCTAAAAAGAATTGGAATTACATCATCTCCAATCTTAGCGCTGAATTAGTTCTTATCACCTGTAATATAACAAATAACCGCAGAATTACGTTCTTTTTCAATTTGCTTAATTAACTCTAGACGTGACA